>CAXBLA010000013.1:0-94320 GCA_963976625.1 uncultured bacterium | reverse complement strand
TGTCGGGGGTGAGGTAGGCGCCCGAGCCGCCGATGAGTCGGGTGTTGACGATCACGGCGTTGTCATCCGTGTTATCAAACGGGGCGATCGCGATGATCCCGGCTCGGTGGTTGACCGCGATGGTGTTGGGATCGCCCACGCGACCCTGGATCACATCGGTCCCGCCCAGATCGAGCATGATGTTCTCCATCGCCGACATCCCGGCGTCGAGGTTGTCCTCGGCTCCCATCTGGGCGGCCGAGAAATACCCGGGCATCTGCGAGCCATTATCGTTGGCGAACGATGAGGCGGCGTTGGTGAAGTTGTTGATCATCGAGGTGGTGCTGGCCTTCTTGCCGGCGTTGCGCGCACCGTTGAGCGCGGGCAGCAGCAGGGCCATGAGCACCGCGATGATCGCGATCACCACCATCAGCTCAACAAGCGTAAACGCCCGCCGGAATCGTGTATTCAATCGGGTCATCGTGCGCGGTGTGCTGGGAACTGGGGTTGGCATAGAAATCTCCGCCTCTGGCTGGTGCTGGGTCTGTGCAGCGTGTTCATGGTTCGGTGCGTGCGTCGACACCACCCACGCAACTGTTGCAGCTGCGCGTCATCCCCACCACTATACGGGCTCAATCCCTCATCGGATGCCCGCGAAGCGTTCAGTTCCGCAGAACATACAGGCGAAGCCCAAACAAAAACAAACCAAGTGTCAGCTTGAGCGTGCACTAGTCAGTTCAGAACAAGAACCAGAGCAACAGCACCACGAGCCCCACAACAAGCCCCACGGTCCACAAAGACACGGTTTTGGGTACATCGCCAACAAACCACCCACATTTGTGGCACATCTCGGTCTGATCGTAGATCGAAGCCCCACAGTTGGGGCAGGGGCTGACTTCCGAGCCAAACCGGTCCAGATCGCTGGCCGAGGGCCCGTCGGGGTCGAGCCCCTCAGAAAGATCCCAGTCTTGGTCGAACTCGTGCTGATCGCGGGTCATCAACCATGATAACCCCCGGGAAGACCCGCTATTCGACGGATCCGCTCAATAGCGCTGAGAATTCACCTTCCGCATCAGTTGGAAGACATTTCGTCCGATTATCTCAACAATGCGCATCGGCTACCTCGCCAACCTTAACTTCGGACTCCGCACCCTGGGGATCAACCAGGAACAGGTCGCCCAGTCCGCCGAGCGACTGATGACCGGCAAGAAGGTCAATCGTGCTTCGGACGATCCGTCCGCGATCGCCCCGATTCAAGAACACAAGGCCCGCATCTACTCGCTCGAGTCCGAGCTCAAATCGCTCAAGCAGCAAGAGTCGTACCTTGGTGCGAAAGAGGGCGGGCTCTCGGTCGTCAGCGACATGCTCGCGGAACTCAACGGTCTGGTGGTTCAAGCCGCCAACAACGCGGGCGCCTCCGACGAAGAACAAAAATCGCTCAAGCTCGAGATCGAATCGGTGCTCAAGGGCATCGACCACATCGCCAACACGACCGAGTACAAGGGTCAGCTGATCCTCCAGGAGTACACCTCGGGCTCGATCGCTGACAAACTCGACGAGCTGGCTACGCTGGCCTTCGAAGATCCGGAAGCCGCCCAAGAGATCGCCAAGGACAGCGTCGACGGCATCGCGCGTTCACGGGCCGCGATCGGCAACCAGCTCAAGACCATCGACAGCAAGCAATCGGTCAACACCACCGAGCTCATCAACCTCACCGACTCCCTTTCGGGGCTCGAAGATACCGACTACGCGGAAGAAACCGCCAAGCTCGTCCGGGCCCAGATCCTTGAGCAGGCCACGATCATGACCATGGGCGTGAGCCGACAGAACGCCGAGCAGGTGCTCAACCTGATCGGCGGCGCGACGAACTCCGCCAAGTCCGCACTCGCCGCCCCGGCTCAAATCGGGATCTAAACCCCGCGTTATCGGTCGCCCGCACTGCACATTCGCCAGCGCACCCGCTCACAATCGCTGGCATTCGATTTCTTCGCATTGGATCCTTCTTCTATGTCCAGCATCAACTCCATCCTGTCCATGGGCTCGTCCACGCGATCGCTCAATCAGTTCAACGCCAACACCCGGTCGATGGGCCAGTCGTTCGAGCGTCTGGCCACGGGCAACGCGATCAACCGCGCCAGCGACAGCCCGTCTGGTTTAGTCGCCTCCGAGCACATGCTCGGCAAGCTCTCGTCGATCCAGGCCGAGATCACCTCGATCGACCGCCGATCGTCATCACTGAACATTCAGGACGGGCGCTTGGGCGCCACCCTGAGCAATGTCGGTGAGCTCGATAGCTTGGTCGTCCAGGGCGCCAACACGGGTGCCATGAGCGGTGCAGAGCTGGGCGCGATCCAGACACAAGTCGAAGGCGTGCTCACCGGCATCGGGCGATCGAGCGCCGACGCCGGGATGAACATCCTCAGCAGCGTCACCACCGACATGGTCGTGGGCACCGACGAAGTCACCGGCGATCCGATCACCGAGACTGTCTCGCTGTCTGATCTGGCCCGTGTAATGGAAACCGATCCAGAAGCCGCCCAGCGCTTGGTCGACGGCGCACGCGATGTTGTGGTCATGGCTCAGGCCCAAGCCGGGATCGAGGCGCGAGCCGCCGACTCCGAGCGCCGGGTGCTGCAAGAAGAACAGATCAACATCGCCCGCGCCAACTCGCAGGTCCGCGATACGGATTACGCGGCCGAAGGCTCGAACCTGGTGCGTTCGCAGATCCTCACACAAGCATCGGTCTACACGATCCTGGCCGAGCGTCAGAACGCCGAGTCGGTCTTGGGACTGCTGGCCGATGTATTCGTGTGAGTACAGGCATTGGCCGCATGAAGATCCCGTGAATCTTATCCTGATCAGCTAACCGTCACAAACCATCACACGCGTCGGGCACTTTGCTCAACGCGTGTGTTTTCTTTGAAGGGATATTGGATAATTGAGGCAGTCCCAGCGGGTGAGGATATTCCCATTGGTGTCGGTCGCGGCTTTCCGAGCTTGCCGCCCCGACGCGGAGTATCCCCTGCACAAGCCCCGCGCCAATACCCCCGGCGCGGGGTTTTCTTGTGCGCACTGACAGACAGGGCGAACGATCCGATGGTGTATCATCATCGCCATGCCCCCACCATCCACACCGGACAAACCGTTGCGCGTCTTGAAGTTCACCGACACCATCGCCGACATCAACGGCGTGTGCCGATTCATCCAGAACATCGCCCAGTCCGCGCACGACACCAGCCGCGACCTCAAGGTGTTTACTTCGACGCGCATCGAGCTGCCGACGGTGGACAACCTCGTGAACTTCGATCCGATCTTCGCGATGAAGATGCCCGGCTACGACACGCTGGACTTCACGATCCCCCCGCTGATCAAGATGCTCCGGGCCGCCGACGAGTTCCGACCCGATGTGATCCATATCTCGACCCCGGGCCCGGTGGGCACGGCTGGTTTAGTCGCCGCCAAGCTGATGCGCGTTCCGATCGTGGGCGTGTACCACACGGACTTCCCCGCGTACATCGACGAGCTCTTTGATAACCGCGGTGCGTCGTGGTTGTGCCGATGGGTGATGGGTTCCTTTTATAAGCAGTTCCGCTTCGTGTTCTCGCGCAGCGCCGACTACGCCGATCGGCTCGAGTCCATCGGCATCGAGCGATCAAAGCTCGTCCGCCTGACCGCGGGCTACGACAACACCAAGTTCGATGCGACGCTGCGTGATCCATCGGTCTGGGATGCGCACGGGATCGAGCGCGACTCAATCAAGGCGGTCTTCTGTGGGCGTGTGAGCACCGAGAAAAACCTGCCGTTCTTGGTGTCGATCTGGCCAGAGGTCGTTAAGCGCGTGCAGCAAGCGGGCAAGAAGATTGACTTGGTCATCATCGGCGACGGCCCCTACCGCGACAAGATGACCCAAGCACTCGACGGGCTGAGCGCCCACTTCCTCGGCTTCCGCAACGGCGTCGAGCTCGCTACGCTCTACGCGTCGTGCGATTTCTTCGTGTTCCCCTCGATGACCGACACGCTCGGGCAGGTGGTCATGGAATCGCAGGCCTCTGGCTTGCCGGTGATCGTCACGGATCAGGGCGGGCCCAAGGAGATCGTGGTCGATCAGCAGACCGGGTTTGTGCTCCCGGCCGATGACTCCGAAGAACCCACCGAGCGATGGATCAACACGATCGTTGAGCTGGTGCTCGACGATGCTCGACGCGAACAGATCGGGCGAGCCGGGATCGAAGCGATGCAGCACTACACCTTCGCGGCTTCCTTCGAGCACTACTGGCAGGTCCACCAGCAGGCACAGCACTAAAACTACCGGAAATACACCAAGGTGTGCGCATAAAAAAGGCGGTATCCCCACGAGAAGACACCGCCTGTTGTGCACTGTTGCCATACCCAGGAGGAGCAAGCGGCAACAGTACACATTCACTTCACCGATCGAACGCAGTCCCCAGTGTGCAGAGCAGGAACGCCCCAGACCGCTTGAAAACTCGATTCAAGCACGCGCTGCAAGCAGCGGAGCCGATCAGAGTGGGTCTGGTGATCAGGTGTGTGTGATCACTTGTCATCATCGACTTCTACCACGACGCCGACGATGCACCAGCATCGCCGAAAACAATCGGCTTGTCAAAGGGTTTTCCGATGAATCTGAAAGGATTTTACTCAAACAGGGGAGTCTTCCTCATCCGTCGAGCACCGCTGGACACCGTTGCCCACTCGGTCAGCGGCTGGATCACTCACGAACCGGGAGCCGAAGCGCCGGCGTCGATCTTCACCTGCACGCCAGAGATGGGCACCCGGGCGAGGGATTGGATTGTGCCCAGCCCCCCACTGGCCAGCCAGCGATCGATCTGGAAGCGGTGGGCCGCGCTGGGCACAAGCAGGATGAGCCTGCCCGCTTTGAGCCCGCCGAGCGTCGCGCAATCACGCAGCTGATCGGGGGCCGCGGTTTCCCAGGCTTCGTTGGCTGAGGATTCAGATTGCGATATTTTTTTCATCGCCTTCATCTGCATCAGCATGTCGTCACCGAGCCCGCGCGCCCGCTGGGGGTAGACGCGGAACCCGCGCAGGCGATCGAGCGCGTCGGTGGGGGCCGATGGGCCGGATGGATTGCCGGTCAGCTTGCTGGTTGGGGTGTGCTTGTTGGGCATGCTGGACATGTTGTGCTCGTTGGACATTGGCGGCCATGAGTCTACCACAATTAAATCGCTATGATGTCTGGCTATGGGTACACAGATCACGATTGACAACTTAGTGAAAATCTTCGGCAACGGCTCCAACGCCGCCACGGCGTGCGATCATCTCACGATGACCATCGAGCCCGGAGAGCTCTTCTTCTTGCTCGGGCCCTCGGGCTGCGGCAAAACCACACTCCTCCGCATGATCGCCGGGTTCATCGATCCGACCTCGGGCACTGTGGCGTTTGATGGCAAAGAAGTGACCCATGAGCCGCCAAACAAGCGAAACACGGGGATGGTCTTCCAGTCCTATGCGCTGTGGCCGCACATGACGGTGGCCCAGAATGTCGCCTTCGGGCTCAATGTCCGCAAGGTGCCCAACCCCGAGAAGGACCAGCGTGTGCTCGAAGCGCTGGCGGCGGTGCAGATGGAAGACTACGCGAGCCGAAAGCCGACCCAGCTCTCGGGCGGGCAGCAGCAGCGCGTCGCCCTGGCGCGGGCGTTGGTCATCAAGCCCGATGTGCTCTTGCTCGATGAGCCCTTGTCGAACCTTGACGCCAAGCTCCGCAACGATCTCAGGCTCCAGATCCGCAATGTGTGCAAGAGCTCGGGGATCACGACGGTCTATGTGACGCACGATCAGAAGGAGGCCCTCTCGATGGCCGACCGGATCGCGCTGCTCAAGGATGGACGGATCATGCAGATCGGCTCCCCCCGCGAACTCTACCGCGGCCCCGATACACGATTTGTCGCCGAGTTCTTGGGCGAAACAAACCTAGTCAAAGCCAAGCATGTGGGTGATGCTGGCGAGTTTGGGAGCTATGAGATTGAAGCGGGGCGTTTCAATGGGCCGGTTCCACGATCGGGCGAAGCGCAAACAAAAAACGAACAAAATGTATTGTCAGTTCGTCCCGAAGCCATCCGTCTCCGCAAGCCGGGCGAATCCAACACGCTGCCGGGCAAGCTCTTAGAGACGACTTATCTCGGTGAAACAGCCCAGCATCTGGTCGAGGTGAAGGGTTGCCCGCCGATCAAGATCGCGGAGATGAACCCGTTCGGCTCGACCTCCGCGGTGCACCCGGAGCCGGGCGACGATGTGCATGTCGAGTTCCTCGCGGGCGATATTGTGTCGATCGCCGACGCGTAATCAGATTTTTGATTTGATCTGTTTAATACTGATCAGGCGGCTGCGCGGCTGTTGTTTTGCGCGTCGTCTGAGCAGGGGATATCGACGATCATCGTGGTGCCCACGCCCGGTGTCGAGTGGGCGCTGAGCCGGCCGTTGATCTGGGCGATCAGCTCGTGGCAGACGCGCAGCCCGAGCCCGTGGCCGTGGGGCTTGGTTGTGGGGAGTCTTTGTCCAGGATCGCTCCCCCGCCGTTGCGGGTGGAGGATGCGGGCGAGCTGGTGTTCGTCCATGCCCACGCCGGTGTCTTCGACCCGGATACGGATCATCGGGCTTGGTTGTGATTCGGAGCCAGACCCAAAAACAGATCCAGATCCAGATCCAAAATTGTTCCCCGTGGAACATTCCGCCTGTGTTTCGATGTGTACTTGGATTGAACCTGTCTTCGCGGCGTCAGTCACGAACAGTGTCGGCGACCGGTGGGCCTTGATCGCGTGGACGGCGTTGAGATACAGGTTGAGCAAGATCTGGTGCACCGCGCCCGGCGAGCGGGTGGCGGGGAGGTTGTCTGACTGACTATGCAGATCAAAGCCAAAGGCTTGACGGTCGGCATCGTCGATGAACCCGAGGACTTGGTCGTGGATCGTCCCGAGCGACACTAGAGCGGCTTGAGACCCCCCACTGGCAGCGGGGGCCTGGTCGGCCAGAAAAGCCTCGGCCAGCTGTGCGATCTGTGAGCCAGCTCGGTCGGCGGTCTCGAGAGCACCCTGTACAAGCTTGGGGTTGTCGGGGTGGATCATCGCCAGCTGGGCCCGCCCGCGGATTTGGGTCATCAGGTTGTTGACCTCGTGGGCGAACAGTGACGCCGCGTGGGCGCGATCCAGTGCATCGGCTTCGATCGAGCAGTCACCTTGTTCCAAATGGCGGATGGACTGGAGCTGGGCGTTGGCCTGTTCCATGATCGCGTTGACTTGAGCCCCAGTGTTGGTGGTTGCCTGAGGAGAGCACTGAGCCGAGGATGAGCGGGGGGCAGCCATAGGCTGGGGTTATCGGCGTGGATGGTCGGGCGGTTGAGCCCAATGGTCGATCTTTGGATATTCAGTTTGAGGCGGTCGGCGCAGAGAAGCCTGAGATCCAAGGGCCGTGCTCGGGGCTGGTGGCGCCCCCACTCATCAGCCAGGCCTTGATTTCGTTCGGGCGGACATCGGCCTCGGGGAGCTGGGCGAGATCGATCCACACGAACTCGATGTGGTTCTCGATACTCGGGACGATCTCGGGTGCGCGGCCTGAGCCCTCGCTGCTGCTGGGTGCGTTCTTCGACTCGCCGATATGTTCCACGTGGAACACGACATTGAGCTCATGGTGCTCTCGCTTGCCGTCATGGAACCGGTGCTCGCTGGTGAGCAGCAGGGGGCCTGTGGAGGACTCGAGCCCGGTTTCTTCCTTGATCTCGCGGCTCAGGGCTTCGTGGGCGCGTTCGCCATACTCGATGTGCCCGCCGGGGAGGAAGCAGTAGCCGTGCTTGATGTTTTTGCACATCAGGACGCGTCCTTGGTGGATAAGCAGCCCTCGGGCGATGAACTCGGTGTGTGTTTCGGTGCTCATTGGTGGATGATACGCACAAAAAATGGGCTGTGAGCCCTGATTCCCCTGCAGGCTCCATGATGGCAGGATATCGTTGATGTGTAAAGCGATTTAACTGAGAAGGAGCCTACGGATGAGCACGCCGATGAAAAAGAAGAAGAATCGATCCAAGCTTGGGCGTGGGCTCAGCGCATTGGTGGACCACACCGAGCCACGCTCTGTCGAAGTGTTGGGTGTTTCTGAAACAGCAGGTGAGACCAATGCACCTCGCTTGTCGGAGGGTAAATCTCTTTCTGAGGGCGGCGAACGGGTCCTGGAACTCAGAACCGACCAGATTGGCCCGAACCCGCATCAGCCTCGGCGGGTGTTCGACGAGGTGGCGCTCGAAGAGCTTTCGCAATCTATTGCCGAGCACGGGCTAATGCAGCCGATCGTCGTTCGATCTGCGGGCGAAGATATGTACGAACTGATCGCGGGCGAACGCCGATGGCGGGCGACGACGAAAGCCGGGATTCCACAGATCCGTGCGATCGTGGTTGATGTCGATGACGCTCAATCTGCACAGCTCGCGCTGATCGAGAACATCCAGCGGGCGGACCTGAACCCGATCGAGCGGGCCCAAGGCTTTGTGCTGCTCACCGATCGGTTTTCCATGACCCAGGAGCAGGTGTCGACCAAGGTGGGCATCAGCCGATCGTCGGTGGCCAACATGCTCCGCCTGCTTGAGTTGGACGAAGAAATCCAGTTGATGATCGCAAGCAACACGCTCAGCGCCGGGCACGGCAAGGCGTTGCTGTCATGTAAGGATCTTGAGCATCGCCTAGCGTTGGCTCATCAAGTGCATGATGAGCATTGGTCGGTACGGAGGCTTGAGGAAGCTGTTGCAGAGCACACGCTATATAATATGCAACAAACACCCCCATTAGAGGGGGGTGGATCTGCCCAGGAACCTGAGGTGGCGCCCTCACGCATGCAGCTCGTGCTCGGCGACCTTGAAGAGCGGCTGGGAGAACAGCTCAGCACACGCGTGAAGCTCAAGACCGATAAAACGGGTAAAAGGGGGTCAATTACCCTGCAGTTCTACGATCTCGATCATTTTGATGGATTGATGAGCAAGCTGGGGCTTGGAGAGATCGATGACATCGGCGGGATTTAAAGACGCACCTGCTGAAGGTTGGTGAATGTTCGGTAAACCAATATTGACACAATGAGTGTGTATTAAATTGCAGTCTTTGGCCTCGCAATATGATATGAGTGAGCTATGATGCAGTATCTGATTTTGTATAATCAGGCTCATCGGCCCCGGTTCGTAAGCGGGTCATGCAACTCCAATGGCGCATCAGAACGAAAGAATGGCATCGGTCATGGCAAAGAAATCTACAAGTAAGAAGTCTACGACAAAGAAATCTTCATCCCTCAACACGCTCTCGATCACCGAGCTGCAGGCAGAACTCCAACGCCGCGAGCGTGGGATCCGTCGGCTTGAGCGCAAGCGGGATCGCTTGCTCGCGGAGCTGGGTCAAGTTGACTCCGAGCTCGCAGCGGTCGGCGCACTGAGCGCCAGCGGCGGCGTGCGTCGTCGACCACGCAACGAGATGAACCTCGTGGATTCACTGGCGGCCACACTCAAGGGCAAGACGATGTCCGTCACCGAAGTCACCGCAGAGGTTCAGAAGAACGGCTACATGACGACAGCAGCCAACTTCCGCACCATCGTGAACCAGGCACTGATCCGCGAGAAGAAGGTCTTCAAGAAGATCTCTCGCGGGCAGTACACTGCGAAGTGAATCCACAAAAATATGGTTGATTGAGCATTTGACACACACAGTTGTGTGTGCACACAGTGCACATCAGTAAAGGCCTCTCGGTCTCTATGGCAAGCATAAAAAAGACCCGAGCATGTTCATCATGCTCGGGTCTTTTGAGTTGTTGAGATCGGAAGCGAGTCGCTTATGGCTTGATGCCGTCGTAGAGACGCGAAGGGCGATCGAGGAAGAACATGCGGTCGATGTCCTTGGAGATCGCACGCAGGTTGGTGTCCTTGGTGTGTGCGTACATGTTGTAGCGGTCGGTCTTGCGTTGGCCCAGCGTGTGCATCGCGGGTGATGGGTTGCCGCGGACAGCATCGATGTCTCCGGCGTGGCGCGGGGCGTTGGCCGATGTTGAGCAGCCGACGAGTGCCAAGGGCATGGCGATCAGGGCGGCGAGTGTCAATGTACGGCGTGTGTTGATCTTGGTCATTTTCATAGCAAACCCTTGGGTTGGTGATGGATGGCTGAGCATGAGCATAGCGAGAAACTCTCACGCTGTCTCGGCCGATCGGCGGACTTCTCTTGAGCAATCCGGTTCCGAGTGCCCGGCTGCCCTGTTGGACGCTGGCTCTGGGCTCTGGACTTCAACTGTGCCCTTGAGCAGCTGCTCTTGCGAGCGGTGGGGGTGGAGCGATCTCTACTGGGCTCGCGCCGTGGACGACTATACGGGGTGGCCCTGCGTGCTGTTCCGGATAACTATTTGAATTGATCGGATTCTGGATGCTCTGGGGTCGGCGGGGTGGAGTTGTCCACAGGGTGTGCACATGCGTGTGAAAATTGGGAGATGATCGACATTTGACGGATCTGTTTGAGGGTGCGTGTGGTATGGTGTGTTGAACGCGGCCTATCGCGGTCGGTCAGAAATGTCTGATCCCTTTGAGCCTCTGACTGGGAGCCCTCGGATCGCCGGACGAAGACCAAGCCTCCAACGAGTGGAAGGTCGGGATTCGGACCTGGGCACCCCCCTGATCATCAGGGATTCGGACGCTGAAACCGACTGCGATAGGCCGCGTTTTTCTATGCGCACTCCGCATTCAAGAGCGTCGCTAACTCGGCTGCCAGATCGGCTATTGGTGCTGTCAGGTTGGCAGTACAGTGCGCACAAACCCCGCTTTACAAACACAGAATCAGCTCGGGCCCTTGGGAGCGTGGCACGGTGTGATGGCGCGCCGATTGCATGTTCTTGGGTGTAGGTACACCAAAGGAGGCCCGACATGCGGATGGAAAAACTCACCACTCTCGCCCAGCAAGCACTCGCCCAGGCGCAGCAGTTGGCCATGAAGGAATCGAACCCGGAGGTCGGTTCGCTGCATGTGCTCGATGCGTTGATTGAAGATGCGAATGGCCCGGCCGTGGGTATTCTCAAGAAGATCGGGGTGCCCATCGCGCAGCTCACCAAGATCGTCAAATCCGAGATCGGGCGTCTGCCCAAGACCTCGTCGGGGGCGGGTTCGAGCGGGCGCGAGATCATGGACATCCTGACCAAGGCCGATACCGCTGCGACGGAGATGGGCGATCAGTTTGTCTCCAGCGAGCATCTGCTCTTGGCGCTCACGCAGGTCGCCAGCAACACCAACGAAGTGCTCGCGGTGCACAACATCGACACCAAAGCCGTGCGCGCGGCGATCAGAGAGATCCGCGAGTCATCGGGCGTGACCAACATCACCGATCCGGAGGGCGAGGCGTCGTTCGAGTCGCTCAAGAAGTACGGCATCGACCTGACCGATCAAGCTCGGGCGGGCAAGCTCGACCCGGTCATTGGGCGCGATGAAGAAATTCGGCGTTGTATGCAGGTGCTCTCGCGTCGGACCAAGAACAACCCAGTATTGATCGGCGAGCCGGGGGTGGGCAAGACGGCGATCGCCGAGGGGATCGCGCTGCGCATTGTCAACGGCGATTGCCCCAGTTCGATGAACGACAAGCGGATCGTGGCGCTCGATGTCGGCTCGTTGCTGGCGGGCGCCAAGTACCGGGGCGAGTTTGAAGAACGGCTCAAGGCGGTGCTTCGCGAAGTGGAGGGCGCGGACGGACAGGTGATTTTGTTCATCGACGAGCTGCACACGATCATCGGCGCGGGGGCGGCTGAGGGCGCGGTCAGCGCGGGCAACCTGCTCAAGCCAGCATTGGCCCGAGGCGGGCTGCGCTGCATCGGCGCGACGACGCTCGACGAGTACCGCAAGCACATCGAAAAAGACGCGGCCTTCGAGCGGCGCTTCCAGAAGGTGATGGTCCTCGCACCAAGCGTCGAGGAGACCGTGGCGATTCTGCGTGGGCTCAAGGATCGCTACGAGACACACCACGGCGTGCGGATCCAGGACAGCGCGATCCTGGCCGCGGCTTCATTGAGCGATCGGTACATCACGGAAAGGTTCTTGCCCGATAAGGCGATCGATCTGATCGACGAGGCGGCAAGCTCGCTGCGGATGGAGATCGATTCGATGCCTCAGGAGCTCGACGAGCTTCGGCGCAAGATCATGCAGCTCGAGATCGAGCGCGAAGCGCTCAAGCTTGACGCGAGCAACGAGACCAACATAAAGGAGATCGAACGCGTCGAGACCGAGCTGGCGGAGCTGCGCGAGAAGAACGGGGCGCTGAGTGTACGATGGGAAGAAGAAAAGCACGATCTGGATCGTGTGCGCGATATCAAGGGCGAGCTTGAGCACAAGCGCGTCGAGCTCGAGCAGGCCCAGCGGGTTGGTGACCTTGAGCGGGCCGCGCGGATTCAGTATGGGGAGCTGGTGGAGCTGAGCAAGGAGCTCGAATGCGCTGAGACGAATATCGACGCGCGCGGGGCTTCGGGGGATCTGCTGATCAAGGAAGAGGTCGATCCGGAAGCCGTGGCTCGGATCGTGGGTCGCTGGACAGGCATCCCGGTGTCGCGCCTGGTCGAGACCGAACGCGAGAAGCTGATCGAGATGGAGACTCACCTGCGCGAGCGCGTGGTGGGGCAGTCCAATGCGCTCGAAGCGGTGTCCGATGCGGTCCGGCGCAGCCGGGCGGGGCTCGGCGATCCGACCAAGCCGATCGGGAGCTTCTTGTTCCTCGGGCCGACGGGTGTGGGTAAGACCGAGACCTGCAAGGCGCTCGCCGAGTTCTTGTTCGATACCGAGGATGCGTTGGTGCGCATCGACATGAGCGAGTACATGGAGAAGCACGCGGTGAGCCGACTCATCGGGGCGCCTCCGGGATATGTAGGGTACGAGGAGGGCGGAGCGCTGACCGAGGCGGTCCGCCGGCGTCCTTATGCGGTGATCCTGCTCGACGAGATCGAGAAGGCGCACCCGGATGTGTTCAATGTGTTGTTGCAGCTGCTCGATGATGGCCGCTTGACCGACGGGCAGGGGCGGACGGTGGACTTTAAGAACACGATCGTGGTGATGACGAGCAATATCGGGTCGCACAAGATCCTGCAGATGGCCGAGCACGGGAGTGAGGATTGGGAAATCGAAGCCGCGGTGCGCGACCTGATCCGCAGAGGCCCTGGTGCGGACTTGGATGCGCAAGGCCTCAAGCCAGATTTAGAAACGGGTAAGATGAACGCGAATCTCAATGTGGGGATGCGCGAGCAGTTCTTCCGCCCTGAGCTGCTCAACCGGATCGACGAGACCGTGGTCTTCCATCAGCTGGGCAAGGAGACGCTCAACGGCATCGCGGGCATCATGCTTGAATCGCTGGTCAAGCGGGTGGGATCGCGTGGGATCATGCTGGAAGTGACTCCAGGGGCCCTCGATCAGCTGACCGCTGAGGGGTACGACCCGGCGTATGGTGCTCGCCCGCTTGCTCGGACGATCCAGAAGCGGATCGAGAACCCGCTGGCAGAGCGGCTGATCTCCGGGGAGTTCTCCCCGGGTGACCAGATCGTGATCGACTCGAACGGATCGGTGTTTACCTTTACCAAAGGGAGGGCGGACGGTGCGGCTCAGGAGCGGGCCGGGCACTCCGGTGGATAAATGGGTTATTTGTGAGTGGTTCTCGGCTGAATTCAAGAATGTCAGGGATCATTGCAACACCACCTGAAACCGCGTGCTCTGTGGGTGCGTATAGAAAAAGGCTGTTTCTGGCCAACGACAGGTTGCTTTTGTGGTGCTCGATTCTCAAGAGTATCAGCGGTCTGGTTTGACAAGTCGATCACAAGTTCGAGTACTATGGGCCTCTTCGCGTGTGTGTTCCGTGACGGATACCGATAGGCATGAGCTCGTAGCCGACGGTTCTGCGTCCCCGGAGCCGTTGGATTCACCGAGATATTGCAGCCGATAGGCTGGGTTTTTATGTTCGTATCCCGACGCCGGGTGGGTAGGTTCTGACGAAGCGTTTGCTTGTCGATCACCTGGATTCGATTCGGAAAACGATCAGAAGAGAAACTCAATCAGATCAACAGATCATTGAAGAGGCAATATCAAGAACATCACTCAGCCGAGCCAGTGTGTGTGTGGCTTCGGCCGACGGCTCCGCTGGGTGTGTATTTGGATCGGGTGTGTGAAGGGGAGAGAGAACGCCCCGATCCAAGTTGTCGCCGAGGTGGATGACCGGCGATGACCCTCGACCGAGCCGGGATGTCCCCCCCGGCTCGGTCATTTTTTGGAGTGGATTGGCTTTATAGACACTGCTCAGAGGCACGAAGGCGCATGCCTTGTTGGGCGGCTCACCTAGACTTGGTGATGGATCCGCAGCCAGATGGCCCTCAATCCGATTCACCAAGCCGATTGCTGGTTTTTCGCAAGCGCCATCGGATCTCCGGCAGCGATGAGTTCGCCGCGGTGTTCGAGGCCAAGGTGCGCAAATCGCGGGGCGTGCTCACGGTGTTCCTGATGCCTACAGGCAACCCCGAGCATCGATTGGGGCTCTCGGTGGGCAAGCGCGTGGGCAATGCCGTGGTGCGGGGGCGGTTCAAGCGGATGATGCGCGAGGCTTTTCGTATCCAGCGGGGCGAGCTGCCGAAGCCGAGCGCGGGCGGTGCGTATGACATCGTGGTGACGAGCCGAAAGCATGATGTGGTCTCGTTGGAGGCGTACACGCGGATGCTGGTCGAAGCGGTGGAGGCTGCTCACCGGACGCACGAGAAGCGAGCGGGCCGATGAGCGAGGACAGACATGCACCTGAATCAAAGCGATTGGCGCTGTGGGCCCGGATGGGGAACTGGCCGTTTTTGATGGTGATCTATGCGTACCGGGCGACGCTCTCGCCGTTCATGGGCGGGCAGTGCCGATTCGTGCCGACCTGTTCTCGGTATGGGCTCGAGGCGTATAAGGCCTATGGGCCGATCAAGGGCACGATCATGACGAGCAAACGCATCCTGCGATGTAATCCGTTTTCAAAGGGCGGCTACGATCCAGTCCCCATACCATCCGACGGGCGAGCATGCGGGCATGAGCACGGGCTTGGGAAGCAACCCACACACGAAAGCGAGCGGGAATAAGATGAGCCGACTACCAGCAGCCAAACGCCGAGAGCAACTCCTTGATGTGGCGGCCGAGCTTTTCTCGGTGCGTGGGTACGCCGGCGCGACGACGGCCCAGATCGCCAAGGTGGCGGGGATCACCGAGCCGATTATCTATCGCCATTTCAAGTCCAAACGCGATCTGTTTGTCGCGCTCATTGAGCGCACCGGACGCCAGACCCTCGAGCAGTGGGAGCATGACCTCGAAGGCGTCGATGACCCGGGCACGCGGCTGGCCAAGATCATCGATGAGAACCCGATGGTCTCGCAGATCGGGCGCAACGGCTATCGGGTGCTGCTCCAGTCGATCTCGGAGGTCGAGGACCCGTTGATCCATAAGGCTGTGAGCGATCACATGACGCGCCTGCACGCGTTTATCACCCGCGAGATCGAACGCGCTCAGGAAGCGCACAAGGTGACGAGCCGATTTTCGGCGGGGGTCATCGCGTGGGTCTTGGTCAATGTCGGCATGGGCTACGGCGTGCTCACCGCGATGAATGTCCCCGGGCACGGGTTCGATGCCTCGGGTGTGCATGTCAAGGATGTGCTGGGTCGGATCCTCGTCGGGCGCGATCACGCGAACGAAAAGAAGCCCGCCCCCGAGGTTCCCGGCTCCGACAAGAACGAGATCTTCGAGCACGAAGAAGGGCAGGGCTAAGCGAGCGGCTGGGCCGCTCGTGGCATCGACCATGCATGTGTACCTCGATCATCACGCGACGACCCAGCCTAGCGACGAAGTCATCGCGGGCATGGTCAGCGCGCTGAGCACCTACTGGCACAACCCATCGAGCGTGCACCGCAAGGGGCAGGACACCAAGCACCAGGTCGAGATCGCCCGCGGGCAGGTGGCCGGGTTGCTCGGGGTCAAGTCACGCGAGCTGACCTTCACGGGCTCGGGCACCGAGGCGATTGATCTGGCGATCCGCGGGACGCTCGGGGCGCTCAAAAGAGTGAACCCGGACAAGAATGTGATCATCACTTCGCCGATCGAGCACAGCGCGGTTTTGAACTTGTGCAAGCAGCTCGAGCGCACCGGGCAGGCGCGGGTCGTGATGCTGCCGATCGAGCGCACCGGGGTGATCGATGTGACGGCGCTCGAAGCGATTATCCAGGAGCACGCCAGCGATCGCGGGACGCAGGTCGCACTGGTGAGCATGCAATGGGTCAACAACGAGACGGGGGTTGTCCAGCCCGTGCACCGGGTGGGTGAGATTTGTGATCGCCACAATGTGGTGTTCCATTGCGACGCGACGCAGTGGGTGGGCAAGATGCCGACGAATCTGGGGGCAGAGGACGCGCCCAAGATTGATCTGCTCAACGCGTCGCCGCACAAGTTTCATGGGCCCAAGGGTGTGGGCGTGCTGTGGGTGCGTCGGGGTGTTCGTTTGTTGCCGACGACGCCGGGCTCGCAGGAGCTGGGACGGCGCGGGGGGACGGAATCGGTCCCGGCGATTCTGGGCGCGGGGATCGCGGCGGAGCAGTCGTCGGCCTGGGTCCGCGAGCCGACGAATCTGGCCCAGGTGCGCAGAATCCGCGATCGGCTCGAAGCGGGGATCCTTGCAGCGTGCCCGGGCAGCGTGGTCAATACGACGACCGATCCGTCTTTGCGTCTCTGGAGTGCCAGCAGCATCGGATTCCCGAAGCTCGAAGCCGAGGCGTTGCTGTTGTCGTTGTCCGAGCGCGGGGTGTGTGTGTCGGCGGGTTCGGCGTGCGCATCGGGCTCGCTGGATCCGTCGCCGGTGCTTTTGGCAATGGGGGTCGATGAACAGACGGCTCACGGCTCGATCCGTCTGAGCTTGTGTCGATCCACTACAATCGAGGAGATCGATCACGCGGTGGGGGTGATCGGGCAAGTCTTCGCGCAGCTCTCGCGCTCGATGCCGATCTAAAACAATCAAGAATCAGGGCTTGCGGCTGGTTTGCGGGTACAAAACAAGCTAGGCTGGGGACATGACACAGATGCAATCCCCGTACGAAGAACAGTCCGATGTCAAGCTCTACCAAGAGCCCGACCGCACCAGCATCATGGCGATCTTCAGCCTGATCTTCGGTATCGGTGGGTGCTGCACCCTCGGGATTACATCGATCCCGGCGATTTTGCTCGGGGTCTTCGGGCTCTTTGGGATCTCGCGGAGCAAGGGGCGTGTGGGCGGCACGGGCATCGGGATCGCGGGGATCCTGATCGGGATCATCTCGCTGGCGCTCTGGATCGGGTTGATCCTGGGCGGCGGTGGCATGGCCAAGACCTTCATGAATCAGCTTGGTGGTACGGTAGAGACGGTGCTCCTTGAGGTGCAGGCCGACAACTTTGATGCGGCGAGACTTGAGCTCACGGGGCCGCTCACAAATACGACCGATGCCGAGATGATCGCCTTCCGCGAGTCGTACCGCTCAACGCTCGGGGATCTGGTCTCTAAGCCCGACGGTTTGGGCGATTGGTGGGCGGGGTATGCCGCGGTCATTGAGCTGTTTGAGCCATACAGCGGTCAGGAGGGCTATGTGCCGATGCCGATGCACTTTGATTCGGGCTGGGCGCTCGTGGTGTATGTCATGGACACGCAGACGGCCAACGGGGGTATGCCTGGAATCCTCGCGATTATTCTTATTGACAGCCAGGGCAACGAATACACCTTGCCGATCGGGAGCGGCTCGGGTTCCAGCCAGGGGGCGGATGTGCCCGACGGAGAGTTGCCGACGGCTGATATGCCAGAACCCGGCGATGAGCCCGGGCAGGTCGAGCCAGACCTAGACCCAAACCTAGACCCAGACCCTGAACCATAAGAGCTCTTTGGGCTGATGATCCTCGGGCATGACGCACACGGCGTATTGGGCGCTTCATAAGGGACACGATGGGTGAAGAAGTTCGAGAGCCGGTGATCAGCTGCAAGGGCATTGTCAAACGCTTCGGCGATCAGACCGTGCTCTCGGGGGTCAACCTCGATGTGTACCCCGGCGAGACGGTGGTCATTATGGGCGGCTCGGGCTCGGGCAAGAGCACGCTGCTGCGTACGCTGATCGGGACGCACAAGCCCAATGAGGGCTCGGTGACGCTCTTCGGCGAGAATATCTGCGAGCTCGACGAGGAAGGGCTCAACGAGGTCCGCAAGAAGTTCGGGATCTTGTTCCAGTCCGGGGCGTTGTATAACTCGATGACGATCGCCGAGAATGTGGCGCTCCCGCTGCGTGAGCACACGGATCTCGACGACGAGATCATCGATATTCAGGTCAAAATCAAGCTCGAGCTCGTTGGGCTGCGGACCGACGCCGACAAGTTCCCGGCCCAGATCTCTGGCGGGATGAAGAAACGAGCCGGGCTCGCCCGGGCGCTGGCCCTGGATCCCAAGATTTTGTTCTATGACGAGCCCAGCGCCGGGCTCGATCCGGTGACGAGCGCGCAGATCGATCAGCTGATTATCGCTTTGTCGCACCAGCTCGGGGTGACGAGCGTGGTCGTGACGCATGAGATGGACAGCGCGTTTACGATCGCAGATCGCATGGCGATGCTCGATCGCGGCAAGATGCTCTATATGCACGAGCGGGCGTGGTTCGAGAATCTGCGGGATATGGAGCTGAGCGAGTCACAGAATATGGACGAAAATCAGCGTTTAGTCCGACAGTTTTTGCGTGGAGACGCCGATGGGCCGTTGGCGGCTCGGCGGGACGAATCGTCCTACGGCGAGGATCTCTTCGGGATGACCCAGGACCGCGTCACCAGAACACCCAGCGTCGAGCCCACCCGGGGCTAACCCGAAATCGTTAACGCCGAACAGATGGGCCGATCGGGCGGGCAGAATGGAAATCAGCACATGAGCATGCAGGTCGTCAATCGGAACAATGTGGTCGCGGGGCTGTTTTTGGTGCTCAGCGTGCTCTTGGCGGTGGCGATCTCGTTCCTGCTCACGGACATCACGGATAAGTTCGGGGAGAAGAAGACCTATGTTGTCCGCTTCCCGACAAGCGTGGGGGTCACCGGGCTCAAGCCCGGGGCCAGCGTCACCTTCGGGGGCTTTGATGTCGGCAAGGTGAACTCGATCACTGCACACACCCAGATCGACGAGCAATCAGGGACGACCATCGTGATCGCTCACGATGTATCGGTCTCTCTGGTCTCCGACCTGGTGCTCTTCGAAGACGCGTTCGCGGATCTCTCGCTGCCGATGCTCGGTGGGGTGTCGTCGATCAATATACCTTCGGCGGGGACTGGCCCGATCGGGGATGGCTCACAGATCGCAGGGACCAACGCCAACGGCGTGCTCGAAGAGGGCGAGATCTTGCGCGGGCGGTTTGCGCCGTCGATCTTAACGCAGCTCGGGTTCTCGACCGAGGACGCCGAGAAGATCCAGGCGACGATCGACGAGGTCAAGGAGATCTCGACGAACGCCAACGAGGTGACCAAGGGCTTCCGGCGGATGACCGAGACGCTCGAGCCGAGCTTTGTCGAGGGCGTGGACGACGGGAAGTCGACCATGGCCAATGTGCGGGCGTTTACCGAGAACCTCAACGGCGAGGACGGCTGGTCGCCGAAGATCAGCGGAATCTTGGATAATGCCCAAGACGCATCGGGCAAGGTGAGCGATCGGATTGATGAAGCCAGCGCGATGATCGGCGATGCCCGCGGGCTGATCGCCGAGAGCCGACCACGCGTCGCGCGGATTCTCGAGAATGTCGAAGAGACCACCGAGCGCGTGCGGTTCGATTCGATCCAGAACCTGAATGACTTGCTCGCCAAGGGCTCGATCGCGCTCGGCTCGTATCAGGATGTGGCCACCAAGGTGAGCGTGACGCTCGATGACAACCGCCCGAAGATCGACGCGACGCTCGACTCGGTCGAGCGGATCAGCTCGCACGGCGAGCTGTTCCTCCAAGAAATCCGCTCGCAGCCTTGGCGCTTGCTCAGCAAGCCCAGCAAGGACGAGCTCGAACGCGAGCCGATCTATGAAGCTGCCCGGGCGTATGCCGATGCGGTGTCGGATCTGCGGGTCGCGTCCGAAGCCCTTGATGCGGCGGTCGCCCGGATGGCGACTACTGGTGGTTCGCCGGCGAGTGCGGCGGATCTGGCCCGGATTTCACAGGTCGTCGAGAGCGCGTACGGGCGGTACGAGGAGGCCGAGCACGGGCTGCTTGAAAGACTCCGCACGCCAAGCCCATAAAGTGTCATTAAGAGTGGGTTTGGACGAGAGCGGGTGTTGGCCATGTTGAAAGAATGCATCAGTTCCATCGAGCGGGCGCTCAGCAGCCCCAAACGCAATCTCATGATCAGCGTCGTGCTTGTCGCGGTGGGGCTGGGGGCGATTTTAATCGGCAACTCGCGGGCGAATCGAGTGCGCCTTGAGCGGGCGTACGCCGAGGGGGTGGGCTCGGCGATGGGCCTGTTCACGCAGGCGCTCATGGGTGTTTTTGGTGAGGACGGCTTTGGATCGGTCGAGCGGGGCTGGCTCGGGGTGCGGGTGTACAACCCGGAGATCAACGCGTGGGTCGAGATTGATGGGCTCGACGAGCCAATCGCAAACAAAACCAACGGGCGGGTGGTGATGCTGGTGCACGGGCTCGACGAGCCCGGTGGGATTTGGGATCAGCTGACCCCGGCGCTGGTGGATGACGGGCATACGGTGGTCCGGTTTGAGTACCCCAACGATCAGCTGATCGCCAAGAGCGCCGACGAGCTGCTCGCTTCGCTCGATGATTTGTCGGCCCTGGGTGTGACGCGGATGGATCTGGTGTGCCATTCGATGGGCGGGTTGGTCTCACGCGACGCGATGACCCGAGGTGATTTTTTGGATCACGGAATCGTCTTTGAGCGGTATGTGACGATCGGAACGCCCCACGCGGGCTCGCCCTGGGCACGGATGCAGGCGGTGTCCGAGATGCGCGAGCAGGTGCAGCGGTGGGTTGAGTCCGAGGATATGGATCCCAAGCGGCTCATGGGCTTTGTGAATGACGGCACCGGGCAGGCCGGTCGCGATCTACTGCCGGGATCTGATTTTCTTGTCGAGCTCAACAGCCGACCCATGCCCGATGGTGTCGTCAGCACCTGCATCGTCGGGCGGGCGACCAAGGCCAACGGCGAAGGGCTCGACTCGATCCTGACCAATACCTGGCTGAGCGATCTGGTCGGGGGGGCGGACGCGGGCGTGATCCAGAACGAGATCGAGAAACTCAAGGGCGAGCTGGGCGACGGGGTCGTCCCGATGTCGTCGGCCGTGCTCGACGGGGTCGAGGATGTGGTGATCCTGCAGGCCAATCATCGCGGGCTGATCCGGAATGTCGAGCTCGGGCAGGCGATGCGTGAGCTCGGCGGCCTGCAGCCCGGGGAACAGCCCCCGGGGATCGCGGTGGTGCTCGATCGGTTGCACAGAGACACCGAGTAGCCAGCCTGCAGACCGCAATGGCCTGACAAAGTCCGCATAAACGCTTGCGAAAGCGCGTTTGATTGGTGTATAGTCGGATGAT
Source organism: uncultured bacterium (assembly GCA_963976625.1). Taxonomy (GTDB): domain Bacteria; phylum Planctomycetota; class Phycisphaerae; order Phycisphaerales; family UBA1924; genus UBA1924. The sequence continues at coordinate 72,762 of CAXBLA010000013.1, read as the reverse complement.
GGCACAGCGGCGGCATCATTATGAGCAGGCGTTCGAGCGGTACCTCCGTGATGGGCGGATCCCGTACATCTCGGTGAATGAGGCGAAGAAATCGCTCCTGCCGCCCAAAGCCACGCTGGCGCTGTGCGACCAAGCGGGCACCAGCGAGAAGCTCAAGAACTTCGACTTCGTGATCTACGGGCAGGGGACGAACCTGCTCATCGAGATCAAGGGGCGTCGTTTGCCCGCGATTCGGCTCAAGGACGGCACGCCGGCCAAGCCTCGGATGGAATCGTGGGTGACCATGGAGGACATCAAGGCACTGAGCAAGTGGCGGGCGTTGTTCGGGCCCGAGTTTGAGCCGGTGTTTGTGTTTGTGTACTGGTGCGGCGATGTGCCTCCGGATGGCTTGTTCGTCGAGACCTTCGAGCACTGTGAGCGTTGGTACACGCTGCGGGCGATCACGCTTGATGATTATGTCGGGGCGATGAAGGTGCGGAGCCCGCGATGGGGGACGATGAACCTGTCGTCGGCGGACTTTGAAGCGCTGAGCACGCCGTTCTGTGCCCCTCCAATCGCTGGGGCAGGGCGAGGGGTGGGGTTGGAGTTGGGTCAGGAGCATGCCTGGGATGTGGGCTCGGACCGCGAGCCCGTCTTTGAGGTGTTCAGCGGGTGATCAGCCGGTGAACAGTGGTCGTGTGTGGATGGCTCGGGGGCAGAATCGGACGGTTTCGATCGCCGTCGGGCTCGGATCGCTTGACCTTTTGGGGCGAGGGTGTGTAGCGTAATGGTATGAATGACACCACCCGATCCAATCCAGAGCCTCGCCGCGCGTCCAAAACCAGCCAGAAGCTGTACGCTTTGGGGCGTGGGATGCTGGCCAATGGGCGGCTTGCGCACAGCTGGGTCATGGGTGTATTGATGCTGCTGCTGGTTTCGGCGGCTTCCTCGCCGGTCTGGGCTCAGGAAGCGCTGAGCCCGCCGACAACCCGCGAAGATCCGATCGCGCCCAAGGTGATGGTCTACTTTGTTGGGCTGTTGTTGGTTGCCGGCGTCGTGTTCGCGGCGACGCTCAAATCAAAGCGAACGCACCAGGACTAAGCCTTGCGCAACTCGGATACACCGCGATGCGTGTGTGGCGTTAACTGATCGAGGATTGAATAGATCATGCACATGCGGCCGATGGAACTCCGTCGGGGGATGTACGAATAGACCACCAGCCGTCGGCCGATGATCAGATGATCAGTTGGTCATCCGGCGACGGTTGTCTCTATGGAGGATGAAGATGCACGCAGCAAAGATGAGAGTACCAAAGTCAACAAGGCGACCATCGCGCGGCTTGATCGCGCTTAATTTGGCACTGCTCGCGGGGCTCGCGGCGGTGAGCCTGACCACCAGCGTTTCGGCGCAGGGGTTCCGGAGCGGGAACGATCGGGCGACGAGCTCGGCTGATCGCGTCCGCGGCGAGTACGCCGTGGTCGCCGGCGAGACCCTCGGCGGGGTATCGAGCGTGATCTATGTGCTCGACTCGGCCAACCGCGAGCTGATCGCGATCAAGTGGGACGACGGGGCCAAGGCGCTCGAGGGGATCGGGTACCGGGATATGAATGTGGACACGATGGGCGATCCGGATCGTTGATTTGGCATGTTTCAATGCATTCGAGACGCACGTCACACCCAGAACAAACATATCCGGAGCAGACACATGAATACCCAGAATGAAACTCAAGGCACTCCTACCCAGAGCCAGCAAGCCCAGCACATCCAGCAGGCCCAGCATGCCCGCCAGCCGGGCTGGTTGTGGGTGAGCGCCGGGATCCTGGCCGCGTTGATCGTGGTGCAGGGGGCGGGGCTCTTTGAGTCCAAGGCGTACGCGGAGATGTCGACGACCAACGCGTCGTACTCGATGATGACCACCGACGGGGGCAACGACGAGATCTTGGTCGTGGTCGATTCACGCCAGGAATCGCTCTTGGTGTACCGCACGATGAATAACTCGAGTTTGAAGCTGCTCGATCGCGAGGACCTGGCGAGTCTGTTTTCGCGTGCTCGCGCCAGAGCGGTGGGGCGACCCTAAACTTTGGGTACACGCCGATTTGTGATTCGGCTCATCCCCCAAGCATACCCCTGCGCGACGATTTTGATGTGCGGGTCGTGAAAGCAGTTGATCCTTGCCCATCCATCCGCTCCCCCAGTTCGAAGCCGATCTCAAGGAATACCTCCAGGAGGAGGAAGATCGGCTCGCATACGAGAAGCTCAACGCGCCCTCGACGATTGTGGTGCGCTTCGGGTACCTGAAGATGGTCGGCGAGTTCCCCTACACCGGCGAATCCAAGCCCGGGTGCGGGTCCAAGCTGGTCGTCAAGACCCACCGGGGCACCGAGATCGGCGAGATGCTCACGAGCACCTGCAAGAACTCGGGCTGCTCCAAGAGCGTGACGCGCAAGGAAATGCTCGAGTACATCGAGAACTCGGGCGGGCGTCAGTACCCGTTTTATGAGCAGGGACGCGTGCTGCGGATCGCGACGGTCGATGATCTCAACACCCAGACCCGGCTCGAGCAACGCAAAAACGAGATCCGGATGATCGCCAAGCGGATGGTCGAGCGCGACGGGCTGGAGATGAAGATCATCGAGGCCGAGCCGATCTTCGGCGGCGAGCGGGTGGTGATCTACTTCGGGGCCGAGGACCGGATCGATTTCCGTGATCTGGTGGCGGATCTGTCGCGCGAGGTGGGGGCCAAGGTCGAGCTGCGCCAGATCGGTGCACGCGACGAGGCGCGGATCACGGCTGATTATGAACGATGCGGGCAGTACTGCTGCTGCAAGAATTTTTTGAAGGTGCTCAAGCCCGTCTCGATGAAGAGCGCCAAGGTGCAGAAGGCGACGCTCGATCCGCTCAAGATCTCGGGTCGCTGCGGGCGTTTGATGTGCTGCCTGCGGTACGAGGACGAGACCTACGACCAGCTCCGCAAGAACCTGCCGCACCGCAAGTCGCGGGTGGGCACGCCCGAGGGCGACGGGATCGTGATCAACACGCAGATCCTGACGCAGCTGGCGATGGTTCGGCTCGATAACAACACGGATGTCGCGATCCCGGTCGAGGATCTGACGGAGCCCGAGTTCAAGGTTGCGCCCGAGCCGGGCACACGATCGGGGGGATCGAAGAGCTCCGGTCGCGGTTCTGGCTCTAGTTCTGGTTCTGGTTCAGATCGCGCATCGCGCAGCAGGCGTGCACCAGCCGGCGAAAAGTCCGAGGCCAGCGCGGATCGTTCATCGGGTGGCTCGGGCAAGAAGCGTCGGCGTTCACGCTCGAAGGGGGCCGGCGCGGAGTCCAACGCTCAGGGCGGACAAATCAAGGACGGAGTCGAGACCACGGATGGCTCGGTTGAATCGACGCAGCCCGGCGATCGCGGCTATACAGACAGCCCGGGGGGCAAGAAGAAGCGTCGTCGCAGAAAGCGCAGCCCTGGTTCGGGTGCCGGTTCTGATTCTGGTTCGGGGGCTCCCAAGAGCGATCAGTCGTTGGGTTCAAACAACCGGGGCGAATCTCCCAACGCGGGCACAGGCGAGGGGGCGTCTGGGCCGACAAAGAAGAAGCGGCGGCGACGCCGAAGGCGACCCGGGGGTGAGGGTGGTTCAGGTTCCGGCGGCGGATCAGGATCTGGTTCTGGAGATGGTTCAGGTTCCGGCGGCGGATCCGATTGATTGAGGGCCAGATCGAGTTCGTGAGTCCAGCATAAGCAGCCCTAAGGGGCGAGGTAGCAGAGCATATGTCAGCAGCACAAGCGACCACACCGGGCACATCGGGCACCGCCAAGAGCGGGCCGCAGAACGCCGTGGGGATCAAGGAGACGATCACGAGCCTGATCATCGCGTTCATGCTCGCGTTCTTGTTCCGCGGGTTTGTGATCGAGGGCTTCGTGATCCCAACGGGATCGATGGCGCCCACGCTGATGGGCAAGCATGTTCGGCTTATCAATCCGACCAACGGGTACGAGTGGCCGGTGGGTCCTTGGAACTACAGCTCGGGCGGCATCCCGCTGAGCACGCAGAACGGGATCATGACCAAGTACCCGATGGCTGGGACGAACGCGAGCCAGCTCGATGGGCCGTTGCGCTCGGGCGATCGGGTGTTTGTGCTCAAGTACCTGCCGATGCTCCAGACGCCCAAGCGCTGGGATGTTGTGGTCTTCAAGAACCCCGCCAAGTACGAGAACTACATCAAGCGCCTCGTCGGGCTCCCCGGCGAGCAGGTGGTCATAGTCGATGGCGATGTGTTCACACGCCCAGACCCGAAGACCCCCGTGCCCGAGTACGGCTGGGACGCGTGGCAGGACGCGGACTGGAAGGTCGCCCGCAAGTCCGAGCGCGTCCAGCGGGCGATGTTCCAGGAGGTGTTCGATTCGGGCTATGCGCCGGCCGAGATCGATCCGGGGTACCGCTCGCCGTTCACGGGGACGACCCCGGGCTGGGATGGCGTGATTAGCTCGCAGAGCTATCAATACACTGGAACCGGTGATACTTCGCTGGCGTGGAACAACACGCGCCCGATCACGGATGCCAACTCGTACAACGCACGCATGCAGGCCAACTACGGCTACTCGATGCTGACCGAGTCCGACGCTCCGCGCAGCGCCGATCATCGCGGATTCAACCCGTTCCCGGTGTCCGATGTCTCGGTCGCGCTCAATATCGAAGCCCAAGACGCGCCCCTGCGGGTGTCGCCGGTGCTCGAAGCGCGCGGGATGGAGTTCCGGGCGGTTCTTGATTCGACCAGCAAGCAAGTCAGTGTTGAGATGCGCGACGGGGTTGAGGGGGCGAACGCATGGACGACGCTCGAGAGCACCGCTTTCGCGGGCTTTACGCCGGGCGATATCCATCATGTCGAGTTCTGGCATGTGGATCAGGCGTTGTGGTTGTTCGTTGATGATGAGTTGGTTTGCGGCGGGCCCGAGACCGGGGCGTACGAGCTGACCCCCGCCCAGCGCGCAGCCGCAGCGACGGGGATGAGCTGGGAAGAGCTTGAGCTCTACCCGACAGGCAACGGCGTGACGAATGTTGGTGTGTTCGCCAAGCCCGAGATCTACCGCAAGCCGAGCTTCCGCTGGGACTTTGGCGGTGGGGCGTTTACGCTGCATCATGTTTCGGTCGAGCGCGACATCGCCTACCAGGTCAACCGGAACAAGGTGACCTTTGGCGGCCATCCTGGACACTTCGCCACACTCACCGGTGACGAGTACTTCATGTGCGGCGACAACTCGGCTAACTCGACCGACTCGCGCCTGTGGGAGCCGGGCTCGATCGATCGTTGGGTCGAGCAGGAGATCAACGATCGCGTCGGCGTGGTGGATAAAGACCTGATCGTCGGCAAGGCGTTCGTTGTCTACTTCCCCGCGATGCACGACGGCGGCATCCCGATCGGCAAGGGGCGAAAGATCGCGCCGGACTTCGGGCGCGTGCGCTGGATCTGGTAATCGCGACCAGATCATCGGCGAACGAACCAACATCCGGGGCTACTGCATCTGCTGGGCGATCGCGCGGCCGACATAGTTTTCGACGGCTGGATCGACGCTGAATGAGCCGTGGGATTTGGAGGTAATGGGTTCGCGGGTGTCCATGTTGGTGAGTTCGACCTTGTTGTCCGCGTGGATTTCGACGAAGAAGCGGGCGTGCTGTTTCTCGGCGTCGGCGCGGAGCTTGCCGAGGTTGCGGGTGGATTTGTAGCTGATCCGCGTGTGCACGGGTTCGATCGCGTAGCGATCATTGTTCCAGGGCTTGCGGCCTTCGCGGCTGAGCCAAGATTCGGATTCGATACCGCGTCTGAGATTGGCGGTGAGTGTGTGGACGAGGGGGTCGTTGTCGGCGTCGCCGTTGGGCACGACGAAGGCGACGGGGCGGATCGAGGCTTGGGGTTTGGCGACGGCTTCCATGAGTTCGACGCCGGTGGGCATGAGCCCTTTGTCGTCGAGGAGGTTGCCGAGCACGACATCGCCCATGCCGAACCCGCAGGCGGGTGTTGGGGGGCCGCCGAAGAGTTCGATGAGGTTGTCGTAGCGCCCGCCGCCGGCGACGGCTCGTTCGCCGTCGGCGAGTATCTCAAAAACTGTTCCAGTGTAGTACGCGAGCCCGCGGACGATCTCAATCGAAAGAGGTCTACACCATTGATCAATGCCAAGCCATTTAGCAGATTCATAAAGGCGAATTTGAGTATCAATCAATGCCTGGTCAATTCCAAGAGCAGAGGCTAAGTCTTCATTAGAGTTCAAAGCGGCCTTGCCAAGAGCCGTAAGTTTTTCAAGGCTCTCTTCTAAATCGAGAGGTAGACCATGGGATTTTAGTATGTCTAGATTGCTGTCAGTTGAACGCTTGTCTAAGCCATCCATCCACGCGTAAAAATCGGCGAGTTGGTCGGGGTGTACACCAACTTTGCTTGCCAGAGCTTTTAGGATTTGGCGATCTCCAATTTTGATTGAGAAGTCCGAGCTTTCAAAACCAAGGCTCTCAACTAAAGCTGCAGAACATGCAATGCATTCCATATCTGCATTAATCAATCCAAACTCAGAGCCGTCGTCACCAATGACATCCACATTCCACTGGAGGAACTCCCGCAATCGCCCGCGTTGTGGGCGTTCGGCTCGGAAATAGGGGCCGGCGGTGAACCATTTGCAGGGCTTGGGGAGCTGTTTGGCGTGGGCGGCGTACATGCGGGCGAGGGTGGGGGTGAACTCGGGGCGGAGGGCGTATTTGGCTTTGCCCTTTGCCGCGATTTCTTTGAGGGCTTCGGAGCCGCCCTTGCCCGAGAAGGCCTGGAAGAGCTCGGAGAGGATGCCTTCGCCGGATTTGACGCTGTAGAGCTCGGTGGTCTCGAAGGTTGGGCCTGCGATTTCTTCGAAGCCGCAGCGGATCGAGGCGTCTCGCCAGGCGTTGGTGATGTAGCGTTGGCGGAGCAGATCCTCGGGGTAGAGATCGCGGGTGCCTTTGGGTGGTTTGATTTTTTTCGCAGCCATGGTCTGATAGGGTATGCTGGTGACTCGGGCGGGTGCGGTGCATGGAACCGTTGGCGGCTGATTTACGGAGTGTTCTCTATGGGGATCGGGATTCGGCATGTTGTGGTGGTTTCGGCTCTGCTGGGGGTGGGGGCGTTTGTGTATGTGGTTGGATTCGAGGAGATGGACGAGGCGGACCATCCCCGGGCTGCGGCGATCAACCAGAGCCAGAGTTCGCAGCGGCTGATCGCGCAGATCCGCCGCCAGATCGCGGGCGGGCGGCTCGAGAACGCCGATCGGGTGACGGATCAGCTCTACAAGCACTACGGGCGGGGCCCATCGCCCCAGCCCGAGGCGTTTTATTGGCGTGCGCTGGTCGATGACCTGCAGGGGAACCCGGCGGCCGCCCGGACGAACTGGGCGATCCTCAAAGCGATGCTCGACGAGCCCGATCGGTGGAGCGGGGGGTATACCTCCGAGCGACTGCTGTATTTGCGGGCGTGGGCGATGCACGGGCTCGGCGAGGTGGAAGAGGCCCGGGGGCTCTTTGGCACGGTGGCGGATCGTTTGTGGATCGCCAGCGAACCCAAGAACGGTACGGGGGAGCGGACGAGCTTGGACCTGTACAACCTGGCGTGCTATCGCTCGATGAGCGGCCAGCTGCCCGAGGCGTTGGAGCACTGGGAGAAGGCGGTGGAGCGTGGGTATGGGCGCGGGACGCAGGATGAAACCGGGTGGTGGGCGATGGACCCGGATCTGGAGCCTTTGCACGCGTTGAGTGCGTTCTGGGAGATCGGCGGGCGGATTAGCTTGGGGGCGGATGGGGGCGAGCTGATTGCTGACGAGCCTGCGGGCGTTGAAGGCGGGGGTTGAATTATGGATGGGGATATTTGAGTTGGCCGATTCAGGCTCAGAAACGGGATCCGCGCTAGGATATGGGCGACGAGCGAGCCGCCGGATCTGTTCCGGTTGTTTGTAGTGGGCACCCGGATGCTCGTTGTGTACCAGCCGATAGATTCTCCAGCACTGAGATGAGCCGACGCCATGCCAACTGTGACCATCAACGGGATCGAATGTGAGTTTTCCAAGGGCGAGATGGTCATCGCGGTGGCCAACCGCAACGCGATCACGATCCCGCAGTATTGCTATCACGCCGGGCTCTCGCGTCCTGCCCAGTGTCGGATCTGCCTGGCGACCTTCGAGGCGCCCAACCCCCGCAATGACAACAAGCTCGAGCCGATGATGGGCGGCAAGCTGCTGCCGACCTGTGCGACTGAAGCCACCGACGGCATGGTCGTGACCATCGAGAGCGAGAAGGCGGTCGCCAACCAGAAGGCGGTCATGGAGTTCCTGCTGATCAACCACCCGCTGGACTGCCCGGTGTGCGATCAGGCGGGCGAGTGCACGCTCCAGGATTACTCGTTCCAGTACGGGCGCGGGCACTCACGGTTTACGGACACGAAGGTGGTCTCGCCCAAGAAGAACATGGGCGAAGAGATCTACATGTACTCGGACCGGTGCATCATGTGCACCCGGTGCGTGCGGTTTACCGATGAAGTCACCCAGACGCACGAGCTGATGGTCGACGGTCGAGGCGACAAGTGCACGATCGATGTGTTCCCGGGTGTCGGGCTCAACAATCCGCTGGCGAGCAATGTGATCGACCTGTGCCCGGTGGGCTCGCTGCTCGACAAGGATTTCTTGTTCAGCCAGCGTGTGTGGTTCCTGAAGAAAACAGCCGGTATCGATCCGTTTACGAGTTCGGGCGATAACCTGTGGGTCGAGCACAACCAGGGTCGGCTCTATCGGGTGAAGCCGCGCACGAACATGGAGATCAATACCTGGTGGATCACCGACGAGGTCCGCTATGGGTGGAAGTTCGTCCACAGCGATGCACGCATCACCGGGCCCACGCGCCGCGAGCACGGCATGATGGTCGATGCGAGCTGGAGCCGGGCGTACGGGCAGGCGATTGATGCGATCTTGGCATCGAAGGCCGACGGCAAGCGGACGGCGCTGGTTGTTTCGCCCACGCTGACGAGCGAAGAGGCGTACGCGCTGATCAAGGCGGTGCGGATGATCGACGAGGATGTCGAGCTGTACTTGGGCGGCGTGCCGACCGATGGGGAGGATCAATCGTTCCCCAACCCGCAGCACACCAAGGAGTTTGTCCAGCGGGCCGAGAAGGTGCCCAATGCTCGGGGTGTTAAGCGGGTGCTCGAAGCGATGACGGGCGACGGGGGTAGCTACAAGGAATACGACACCTTTGTGCGCCGGGCCAACGAGTACGGTGCGGTCGTGATGACGGCCAACTTCCCGAGCGCTTGGGCGACTGATGCGCTGGTTGATGCGATCGAGGGCTGCAAGCTGATCCTGATCGATACGACCGAATCGGTGTTGTGCTCGCGGGCCGATGTCGTGCTCGCGTCTTCGACCTTCGCCGAGAAGAGCGGGAGCTTTGAGAACTGCGACGGGATCATCCAGCACTTCGAGCAGGCGATCCCGAATCAGCACAACTCCAAGAGCGAGGGGCAGATCGCGATGGACCTGATCGAGCTGGCATCGGGCGGCAAGCTCGTCGAGCACGCGCCGGGGTTCGGCTCGCAGATTGTCGATGAGCAGCCCGGGCAGGTGCCCGGAGCGAACGATTCTGTGCTGCTGCCTCGCGGCGAGCTCTTCGACGCGATCGCGATGCGATCGACGATGGGGCAAGAGGTCGAGGCGCTGAGTGTGCTGGCTGACAATGTGCAGATGCCGCCGGAGCCTGAGCTGGTTGAGTCGGACATGGAAACCGTTGAGTTGTAAGCAGGTTGTACTTTGTTTGAGGAGGCCGGGATGGTCGTCTGGATTTCGCTTGGGCTTTTTGTCGGGTTGGTCACCGCGGTGATGACGCTGGTCTGGTGGAAGGTCGGGGACCAGTGGGCCGACGAGGAGTACAAGAAGTTCGGTCACGGCGGCGGCGGGCCCAGCGGGCCAGCACCCAAGGTGATCGCAGACTTTGAGTCCAAGGATGCGCCGCAGGTGATTGCGGATACCATGACAGAGACTTCGCCAAGCACAAAGCCAGAGCCAGCACCAGTGTCGGACGCGGGCTGATCGATGCCGCGCTACAAGCTCACGGTTGCGTACGACGGGACGGATTTCTTCGGGTGGCAGAAGCAAGAGCCCCCGGACCCCGACGCACCCAAGCCTGAGCCCGGCCAAGAGCCGCAACGCTTACAGCTGCGGACGGTGCAGCATGTGCTCGAGCAAGCCGTGCGGCAGGTCGTTCGTGAGGAAGTGATCTTGACGGGCGCGTCGCGCACAGACTCGGGCGTGCACGCCAATGGGCAGGTCGCGGCGTTTACGAGCACTCCAGATCCGAGCAAGGGGGTGGGCTGGCCGATCGAACGCGGGACGGACGGGCTGGTCAAGGCGATCAACAGCAAGCTGCCCAGGGATGTCTTGGTGCACAGCGCTGAGGTGGTGGACGACGAGTTCAATCCGATCGGCGGGGCGATCGAGAAGGAATATTGCTACACGATGTTCTCTGGCGCGGTGCGCCCGTTGTGGGATCGGCGGTATGTGTTCCATACTTGGTATGAGCTCGATGGGGCGCGGATGCAAAGGGCCGCGGATTTGATGGTGGGCGAGCATGACTTCGCGTGCTTCGCGCAGATCGCCCACGGACGCAAGACCACGGTGCGGACAATTTTTAAATGCAGGATCGAGACGCCCGAGGATCACGGGCAGGCGGGCAAGTTTGTCATTCGTGTCTCGGGCAACGGGTTCTTGTACAACATGGTGCGGATTATCGCGGGCACGCTGATGGAGGTCGGTCGCGGCAAGATCGAGCCCGAGCAGATCCGTGACATGATCGCCAGCGGCGATCGGAGAACCGCCGGCGTGACCCTACCCCCGATGGGCTTGCGGCTTGAATGGATCCGGTATGTGTAAGGAACAGGTTGCACGGCCAGGGAAGATCAGCTGGATGGTGTGGATATGTACCACGCTGTCGATCCTATTGCTGTTCATTTCTTCCAGCGTCAAGCCTGAGGTATCCTTGTCCAAGTTCATGGTGCACGATGTGTCGTGCTCTTTGCTCAATAACAGATTGATTTTCACCCATACAAAGATCGTGGGGCCTCCCCCGAAGCCTGTAGTGAAACCTGCTGGGGGGATGAGCTTCTGTGGGCCACCCACCTTTTATACAAGAGTCAGCGCAGCATCAATTCTGTCGCCGCCTCGTATACGCACGGTTCGATCGTTGCAGCCCACGGGCTTAGAGCAGATTAAAACGATCGATCTGCCATTACTGTTTGTGTCGATCCCGCTTGTGTTGTGGTCGGTTTGGCTGCTGTGGAGGGTTCGAGATGCGTACTCAAGGGATGGATATTGTAAGGGGTGCGGTTATTCGCTCGATGGATTGAAGGGTGATGTGTGTCCGGAATGTGGGGAGAAGTGTGGGGTGAACGATGGGTGAGATTATTGCGGAGACGGATCGGTTGGTGCTGCGGGTGCCGAAGGTGGAGGATATTGATGCATTGGCCTTGATGTGGGCGGACCCGGAGACGATGCGGTATATCGGCAAGACGGGTGAAGGGTGGACGCGCGCCAAGGTCGTCGAGCGGATCGAGCGGGCGATCCGGCTTTGTGATGAGCATGGGATGACTTTTTGGACGGTCGTCGAACGGGAAACGGACGAGATCATCGGGCAGGGCGGGCTGGTGCCGATCGCGTTCAATGGCGATGAGATCGAGCTGGGGTATCGGCTGGGCAAGGCGCACTGGGGGAAGGGGTACGGGACGGAAATCGCTCGGGCTTCGGCGGCGTATGGGTTCGATCGGCTTGGGGTTGAGCGGTTGGTGGCCGTGACAAATCCGGAGAACACGGGTTCTCGGAGAGTATTAATCAAGGTCGGGTTCCGGGAGCTGGGGCCCAGCGAGCTGTACTACGACACGACGACGATCCTGCATGAGCTTGAGCTGGTAGACTTGGTGCGATGAGCCTGAGGATTCTGCACATCTCGACGCGGCTGATCCAGGGCGGATCGCAGGAGAACACCGTGCTCTCGTGCGAGGGGCAGGCGGCGTTGGGGCACGAGGTGCATCTGGCGTATGGGCCCATCTTTGGGCCCGAGGGGTCGTACTTCGATCGGGCCGATGGTTATCGAGGACCCAACGGCGAGCGGATCACGATGCACGAGGTGCCTCATATGGTGCGCCAGATCTCGGCGATCAAGGATCTCAAGGGGTATCGAGGGCTCAAGAGGCTGATCGAAGAGCTTGAGCCCGATGTGGTGCACACGCATTCGTCGAAGGCCGGCGTGCTCGGGCGGGCGGCGGCGTGGGCGGTGTGCAAGCGTTCGAAGAGTTCAAAGCCCGCGGTGGTGCACACGATCCATGGGCCGCCGTTTCATCGGTACCTGCCCAAGTGGAAGAACACGGTGTACATCGCGTCCGAGAAATGGGCGGCCAGGCGTTGCCATGTGATTACATCGGTGGCCGACGCGATGACGGCTCAGTTCAGGGCGGCGGGGATCGGGCGCGAAGAGCAGTTTGTCACCCTGCGGTCGGGGATGGAGACCGAGCGGTTCTTGCATCCGATCGAGGGCGAGACGCGCGATGACATGCGCCGCGAGCTTGGCTTCGATGACGGCGACTTTGTGATTGGGACGGTTGCCCGGCTCGCGGAGCACAAGGGGCACGATGATCTGCTCGATGCGCTCGGCGATGATCTGCGTGCAAACCCGCACTGGAAGCTGCTGTGGGTGGGCGATGGGTGGTGGTCGGAGAGGCTGCTCGGGCGGGTCGCTGAGTTAGGACTGAGCGATCAGGTGGTGTCAACCGGGCTGGTGCCCGGCGGGCGTGTGGGGGCGATGATGCGGGCGATGGATGTGCTGTTGCATCCGAGTTATCGCGAGGGGTTGCCCAGGACGGTGCCTCAGGCGTTGTTGTGCGGCGTACCGGTTGTTGCGAGCGATGCCGACGGGACGCGCGAGGCGTGCATTGATCCCGAGTACCTTGAAGGATACAGCGAGCAAGACGCGACGGGGATTTTGTTCCCGATCGGAGATGCCGAACAACTAAGAATGGCGATCAGGAAGATGGCCGAGCATCCGGAGAAGCGATCGGCGATGGGGCAGCGGGGGCGGGCGATGTGCGCTAAGATGTTCGCGGCTCAGACCATGGTCGATGATCTTGAGGTGGTGTACGCCCGGGCGATCGAGTTGGCACGCGGGTAAAGTTTAGGATTCTTCGAGCCAGAAGTCCTCGGGGGCGGCGTCGCTGATGCGGTTCTGCAGCGCGGCAACGATGCGGTCGACATGGATGTGCGAAGTCTCGATGAAGACCTTGGTGCGTTGCTGCGAGCCGGCGACTGCGGTGCCCGCGACATAGATGCCGGGGACATTTGTCTCCATGGTTTGGAGATTGATCTTTGGTTTGCGATCGTCGGTGATCAGTTCGATGCCGAGCTGCTCGAAGAGCGATTGGTCTTGCTCGTAGCCGGTGAGCAGGAGGACGAAATCGGCAGCGGTCGTGGTTGTGCCTGATTCGGATTTGATGTGCGCGGCTTCGGGGGTGATCGACTCAAGCGTCGAGTGGGGGACGAAGTCGATCTTGTCTTTTTTGATCAGGTACTCGATCTCCGGATGGAGCCAGTACTTGATGCGGTCGGGGTCGAACGAACCGCCGCGATAGGACATGGTGACCTTCGCGCCTGCGCGGAACAACCGAATTGCGGCTTCCACGGCCGAGTTCTTGCCGCCGACGATCACGACGCGTTGGTTGGCGTATTGGTGGACATCGCCAAGGTAGTGGGAGACATGGGGGAGGTCTTCGCCCGGGATCCCAAGCATACGGGGCGTGTGCATATCGCCGATGGCGAGGACGACGCGCTTGGCGCGGTAGGTGGTGGAGGGCGTGGTTGATTGGGATTGATGGGTGAGTTCTTCGGGGCCGCCCACGCCGTGGAATGAGCGGGTGGTGTGGATGTCGAAGTGGTTGTCTTGCTTCTCGATGTTGACCACGCGGGTGTAGGTCTGGATGTCGAGCTGGTGCGTGCCCACGACCGTGAGCAGGTAGTCGAGGTAGTGCTCGCGGGTGGCTTTTTCTTGATCCGGGATGATCAAGGGCACGCCGGCGATGGCGATGCGCTCGGGCGAGGAGAAGTACTTGGTCCCGGGCGCCCACCACTGCATGGTGCTGCCGATCTGCCCGGCTTCGAGGTGGGTGTAGTCGAGCCCGGCTTTTTTGACGGCGGCGGCGAGTTCGATGCCGATGGGGCCGGCGCCGATGATGGCGATGTCTGTCTCTTGCATCATGGAGAGTAGGCGTGGGGTAATGGTTCGTCTTGAAGCTTCAGATCGCGCTGACGAGTTCTGCGATGCGTTCGGGTTTCATGCCGGCGGTGAGTTCGGGTGAGCCGCGCTCGACATCCCATTGGTGGATGTCACGCATGGTGTCGGCGAGCGGGCGGTTGGTGAGCCCGGCGGCTCTGGCTTTGGACGAATCTACGCGGTGGATGTGCTGGGCTGCATCAGGAAGCCAGACCGGGATTTCGAGCCAGCGTTTTACGCCTTGGGCTTCGAGCCACTCGGTTTCGGCTTCGATGAGATTGGTCTTGGATGACAGGGCCGCGTGCGACTGTTGGATGAAATCGGACAACGCGAAGTCGGGCTCGGGGCCTGTGGTGTTATAGATGCCGGTGATCTTGTTGGTCGCGCAGTGGAGGATGAAGGCCGCGAGGTCGCGGGCGTCGATGAGGCTCGCGTAGAAGTTGTCGTCGGCTTTGGGGATGACGAGCTGGTCTTGGGTCGTGAGCGTGCGTGCCCACCAGGTGACGCGATCGGTCGGGTCGTTGGGCCCGGCGATCACGCACGGGCGGGGGATGCAGTGGTTGTCGGGGAAGGCGTCGGTGACGACCTGCTCGCAGAGGACTTTGAGCCCGCCGTAGGTCTCGCCGGTGACTTCTTCGACGCTTGGATCGTCGAGAATTGTTTTGGGGTCGTCCTCGGAGATGGTGCCGCTGGTGGCTTCTTGGTCATAGACCGAGATCGTTGAGATAAAGAGGTACAGATCGGTGTGGTCCTTGAGCAGGTCGCAGGCGGCTTTGGTAACGCGGGGGGTGTAGCCGCACATATCAATGACGGCGTCGAAGTGTTCGCCATTGTCGAGCAGGGCTTGGATATGGTCGAGCCCGTCGCCGACCTTGGGGTCTCGATCGCCCACGAGCCGGCGCACGGCGGGGGGCAAGCCCGGATCAGCCTTGGACCGGTGGAGCACCGTGACTTGGTGGTTGTTGTGGACGGCGAGTTCGACAAAGGCGCGGCCGCTGAACTGCGTGCCGCCGAGGACGAGGATATTCATGGCAGAGGATATGGCGGGCGGCTGGATATGTTGCGTTTCGTTCAGATTCGGCCGGTTTTCGGATTTTTCCAGAAAGCCCTTGCAAGAGGCCGAGATTTAGTGTACACTAAGCTAGTGAATACAAACAACAGGAGATGATGATGCTCAATATCGCTTTCGGATGGCTCTGGATCACCATGGGATTCCTCTCGGGGGCGATGCTCGGGCTCGGGTTCCACAAGGAAAACTTCATGGGCGGGTACGGGAGCTGGGAGCGTCGCTTGGCCCGGCTCGGGCATATTGCGTTCTTTGGGACGGGGTTGCTCAATGTGTTGGTCGGACTCAGCGCGTTGGTGCTCAGCGCCGAGCAGATCAACACCGGCTTGTGGGACGCGATGTCGTGGTCGTTTATTGTCGGGGCGGTCGCGATGCCGATCTGTTGTTTTATAGCCGCGCGATGGAAGAAGGCCAAGTCGATCTTTGTGCTCCCGGTGATCGGGCTGACGCTTGGCGGGGTGCTGATCTCATACATCACGGCCGCTGCGATGCTCGGGGGTGCGTCATGATGATCGGACTCATCGCCATGAGCGGGGTGCGTGTGCAGGACGCGGAGCTGATGAAGCTGGGGCTCACGCTGCCCGGGTTTGTTGAACGATCCGAGGTGATCGCGTCGCTTCCGAGTTTGTCGCTGCTCACGCTGGCGGCTCTTACGCCAGAGGATGTTGAGCTTTCGTATCACGAGGTGGATGACATCAATCGGGATACGGTACCGGAGCTTGGGTTTGATTTGGTCGCGATTTCGACGATGACCGCTCAGGCGATCGAGGCGTATGAACTGGCCGATCGCTTCCGGGCGATGGGGATCACGGTCGTGATTGGCGGTTTGCACGCGACTTGTATCCCAGACGAATGTGCGTTGCACGCGGATAGTGTGGTGGTGGGCGAGGGCGAGCCCGTGTGGGTACAGCTGATCGAGGATTTTCGAGGTGGGCGATTGCAGAGCAGGTATGAGACCGACGGGCACTACTGTATGGACGACTCGCCGATGCCGCGGTTTGATTTGCTGGATATCAGCCGATACAACCGGGTGACGGTGCAGACGACGCGTGGGTGCCCGCACAAGTGCGACTTTTGTGCGTCGTCGATCATGCTCACCGGCGGCTACAAGGTGAAGCCGACCGCGAAGGTCATCGAGGAGATCCGGGCGATCAAAGCCATCTGGGATCGCCCGTTTATCGAGCTGGCCGACGACAACTCGTTTGCGAGCAAGGGCAAGGCGTACGAGCTGCTCGAGGCCATGATCCCCGAGCGGGTCCGCTGGTTCACCGAGTGCGATGTGTCGATCGCCAAGGACGAAAAGCTCCTGAGGCTCATGAAGCATGCGGGGTGCAGGCAGGTCCTCATTGGGCTCGAATCGCCCGATGCGCGGGGGCTCGACGGGATCGAGACGAACACCAACTGGAAGCTGGCGCAGTATCCGAAGTACGAAGAGGCGGTGCGGACGATCCAGCGCCACGGGATCACGGTGATCGGGTGCTTCGTGCTCGGGCTCGACGGGCAGTCGGGGGGGTCGTTCGATGCGGTGTATGACTTTGCCCAGCGGACGAATCTGTATGATGTGCAAGTGACGCTGCAGACGCCCTTCCCAGGGACGGCGCTCTACCGTCGGCTCGAAGAGGCGGGTCGGCTGACGCATCCGGGGCAGTGGGATCGGTGCACGCTCTTTGATCTCAACTATGAGCCGATCGGCATGACCAGTGAGGAGCTGGTCTCGGGCTTTCGCCAATTGGTGACTCGGTTGTATGAGCCGGAGTTTGTGCGGGCGCGGCGCGAAGGATATCACCAGGATCTGCGGGCATGGCGAAAGCTGGGTTAAGCCTATGCGAGCCTGAGCATGTTGACGAGTCAGCGGTCTAGACTAGGGCAATCAACCGCCGGGCGATCGAGCTTGGTCCAATACTCAACCCATACAGAAAGATCATCCCATGAACATCACACTCGAACAAGCAACCAAGGTCATCGCGGCCGCCCGGGCTAAGTCGCAGGAGCTGGGGACCAAGATGGACATCGCCGTGATCGATTCGGGGATGAATCTGACGGCGTTTGCGCGTGAGGACGGGGCGTGGCTCGGCTCGATCGATATCGCGATGAAGAAGGCCAAGACCGCCCGCAGTTTCAATATGGACACCGGGATCATTGGGTCGCTCTCTCAGCCGGGCGGGGCGCTGTTCAACATCGAGCACTCCAACGACGGCTTGATCACCTTCCCGGGCGGGGTGTGCATCAAGAACAGCGATGGCGAGATCATTGGGGCGATCGGGGTCTCGGGGAGTTCGGTCGAGGACGATCATGCCGTGGCGAGTGCTGGGGCCGATGGTTTGTAGGGTTCAGGGCTTTGAGCGAGATCTGTTGCCAGCGTGTATGGCACAACTTGTATAGCTCGGAATGTCCACGAATGGGGTCGGAGACGCTAGAATCGAGCATCCTGCGCGATCCCTCTGGCTCGATCGGCGCACTGACCAGTTGGAGTTTTATCGATGCCCAAGAAGACCTGGGAAAACACACTCACGCAGCATTACCTCCTCAAGCGGATCCCCACGGCTCCCTTCGGGCACGAGCGTGATCGCCATGTGGTCGGGTACGACGAGTATGTCAAGACCGGCGGGTACGACGGGCTCAAAAAAGCACTGGCGATGAAGCCGGCGGATGTGACGAGCCAGGTCAAGGATTCGGTCTTGCGCGGTCGCGGCGGCGCGGGCTTCCCGACCGGGCTCAAGTGGACATTCCTGCCCGACCCAGACGGCGGGCAGCGGTACTTGGCGATCAATGCGGATGAGTCGGAGCCGGGCACCTTTAAGGATCGCCTGCTGATGGACTTTGATCCCCACGGCATGCTCGAGGGCATCGCGATCTGTATGCACGCGTGCCGATTGAACAAAGCGTACATCTTTATCCGTGGCGAGTACCACCACCAGGCCCATGTGCTTGAGCAAGCGATCAAAGAAGCGTACGAGAACGGGATCTTCGGCGACAAAGGCGTGCACAACTCGCCCAACGCATCGGGC
The DNA here is from genome assembly GCA_963976625.1 of uncultured bacterium. Taxonomy (GTDB): domain Bacteria; phylum Planctomycetota; class Phycisphaerae; order Phycisphaerales; family UBA1924; genus UBA1924. Next base: position 54,403 of record CAXBLA010000013.1, on the reverse strand, counting down.
GATCCGTTCGTCGGCGATTGCTATGTGCATCGCGGAGCCGGCGCGTACATCTGTGGCGAAGAAACCGCGCTGCTCGAAGGGCTCGAGGGCAAGCGTGGCTGGCCACGGATCAAGCCGCCGTTCCCGGCGCTCAAAGGACTGTTCGATCGCCCGACGATCATCAACAATGTCGAGACGCTGGCGCATTTGCCGTTCATCATGACGGACGGTGCGGACGCGTTCAAGGAGCAAGGCGTCGAGAGCAGTATCGGCGGGCCGCCGAGCTTTGGGACCAAGCTGATGGGGGTCTCCGGGCATGTCGAGAAGCCGGGCTGTTATGAGCTCGATCTCGGGATCCCGCTGCGCACGCTGATTGAAGACTACTGCGGGGGCATGCGCAACGGCAAGAAGTTCAAGGGCGCGATCCCCGGCGGCGTTTCTATGGGCATCCTCGGGCCGGACCAGTACGACGCCGAGATGGATTTCGATATCGGGCGCAAGTACGATGTGCTCGGGCTGGGAACCTCGGGGCCGACCGTGTTCGACGAGGACACCGATATGGTTTCTGTGGCGCGGAACATCGCTCGGTTCTACAAGCATGAGAGCTGCGGGCAGTGCACGCCTTGCCGCGAGGGCTCGGGGTGGTTGTACCAGATCATGACGCGGATCGAAGCCGGCGATGGACGCACCAAGGACCTGGACCTGGCGATGGAAGTGGCCAAGTCGATGGGCTCGATGCCCGGCACCACGATCTGCGGCTTGGCCGACGGGAACAACTGGGCGGCCCGCACGATCATGGAGAAGTATCGTGATGAGTTCGAGGCCCGCGTCGCGCGGACCTTCGTGCCCGTGACGATTAATCTTGGTGAGCTCAGCGGGGCATGATCGCTCGATCAGTGTTCAATGACTGAAAGCCGCGGGTTGATATGCCTGCGGCTTTTTACTCGATGCAATTAAAAACGAGGCTGCACCTTTCGGTGACAGCCTCGGACGGAATCGGGATCTCGCTGCGTCGGCTGCGGACAGCCGGGCATGGTTTCTGGAGGTCGATCGCGATTCACTCGTGCGTGTACTGGGTTTTAATCGTCAGGGTTGGCACGCTTCTGGCCGCGCTTGCGCTGTGGTTGATCAACTGATTTTTCATTCAGGTTCTCGCGGTTGAGCTGGCGGCGTTGCGGGCGTTCGCGGTTGGCGGCTTGCCCATCTCTTTCCATCATGCCGGGCTCGCCCTGCATATCGCGGTTGGGGCGCTGGCCCTGTGCTTGCTTGGATCGGTTTTCCTTGATCTGCTTTTCGAGGGTTGCCAGCTGATCCGCGGAGAGCACGGCCTTGATCTTGGTCATGGCTTCCTTGTTGGCCGGTGTGTTTTCCATGAAGCTACGCATTTTTTCTTGGAAGGCGCGTGCCTTTTCGCGTTGCTCCTCGGTGGGCTCGGCGTCGCCGTCGGCCTGTGCATTCTTGCGGGCTTCTTGGGCACGCTCACGCATGGATTCGAGCTTCTCCTTGTTCTCTTCCATGAACTTCTGGGTTGCATCGCGGTGATCGCTCATGATGGCGCGGATGTCTTCGCGCTGGGTCTCGGAGAGCGATGAAGCGCCTTCGCCATTCGGGCGTTGAAGCTGGCGGAGTGCGCCGAGGTATTCGCGGACGGAGATCGGGCGGGCCTGGTCGGCCTGGCTCAGTTCGCGCTTGTCGCCGGTGCGTTTGGTGGCTCGTTCTCGCAGCTGCATCGGCTCGTCGCGGTCCATCTGATCGCGTGAGGAGTTGGTTGAATCGGTGTGGGTGACGCGGGGGCCGCGGAGGAGTTCTTTGTTGCGTGATTTCTTGTCTTCTGGCGCTGCCCCGGCGAGCCCGGAGGCCGCGATGATGAGGACGGCAAATGTTGCTGAGAGTGTGCGGGTGGCTTGCTTGTTCATGGTGAATCTCCGTTGGGATGGTTGCTGTGCTGTTCTGTAGAATCTGATTCCCGTTCCGACCGGCTCAACGCGGTGCCCGATTGTGTATTGCATCCACGGCTGAGGGCTTGTCTATTTATCGGCCGGATTTGGGTGCGCCGGTGGAGCATCATGGGTTCAAAAACAGCACTCGGGCCCATGATTCTGCGCAATTATGCACGATCTTGATTCGTAATCCCTACAATCCGAATCCTGTCGGATTGTGCAAAAATTTGACTGGGCTGGACGGATCAAGACCAAAGGAGCAGCGTCATGACACTGACCAAAGAGCACATTAATGAAGCCCTCGGGGGCGTGATGCACCCATCGGGCGACGACCTGGTCTCGCGTGGGTGCGTGATGAACATCGCGGTGTGCGACGAGCACGCCTCGGTCCGGGTCTGCATGACCCAGGGCGACCCGGGTGCGCCCCAGCCGCCCCGGGATCAGCTCGCCAAGATGGGCGCGGTGATCGATTCGATGGTGCGCTCGGCCGCCAAGGATCAGGGGATCGATGACCTTGGGCTGATCGTGGACTTTGTCGATCATCATGGCGAGGTCGTGATGAAACTCAAGGGCGATCAAAAAGGCGTGCTCAAAGATAACCAGAAGGATGGCGCCGACAAGCACGACGCCAATACACGGACCCCGCAGAACTCAGCCGCCACCGGCGTGCCGGGCGTGAAGCACATCATCGCGGTGGGCGCGGGCAAGGGCGGCGTGGGCAAGAGCACGGTGGCCGTGAACATGGCGATCGGCTTGGCGCGTAAGGGGCACAGCGTGGGCCTGCTTGATGGTGATATCTATGGGCCGTCGCTGCCGACCATGCTCGGGCTTCATGCGATGGAGCAGGTCGTGATCGAAGGGGCGCTCCAGCCGTTCATGGCTCATGGGATTAAATCGATTACGATGGGCAAGCTGGTGGATACGGAGAAGCCGTTGATCTGGCGTGGGCCGATGGCGCACGGGGCGTTCCATCAGCTCATCGAGCGGACGCAGTGGGGCGAGTTGGATTACCTGATTATTGATCTGCCGCCGGGCACGGGCGATGTGCCGTTGACGCTTGCGCAGAGCGTGCAGCTGACGGGCGCGGTCGTGGTGTGCACGCCGCAGAAGGTGGCGCAGGACGACGCGGTGCGGGCGAGCGCGATGTTCGAGTCGCTCGGGGTCGAGGTGCTCGGCGTCGTCGAGAACATGAGCTACTTCATCGGTGACGACGGCAAGGAGTACGATATCTTCGGGCGAGGCGGCGCACAGATGATGGCCCAGCGCCTCAACCACCCGTTCTTGGGTGCGATCCCGATTAACATGGCGCTGCGCGAGAACAGTGACAATGGCAAGCCGGCTAACAACTTTGATTCCAGCACTGCTGGCGGCGAGGCCCTGCCCAAGGCGCTGGCGGGCATGGTCGATCAGCTCGAATCGCAGGTGACGCTCGCGTCGATGAGTGGTGGGTCGAGCAAGCCGACGCTGACGGTGAGCTGATTGATGCACGCCGAGAGAATTATCAAAACAATTCCCTAACATCTATTGCATGGTGTGAACAATACTGATATGCTTGCGCCTGCCCGCGACGGACGCGGGGAAACACAACGCATATCAGGAGGTTCCCATGTCGACTACGCAAATCGAATCCGTCACCCAGATCGCCAACGAGCTCGTCGCGCACTGCAAGTCGCCTTGCGAGGACATGCTTGAGCACGACAGCAAGCTCTGGGACAGGCACTTTGTCGAAGGCTGGACCAGTATCGAGGGCGATGGTCGGGTGTACACCGGGCGCGAAGAGGTGGGAGCGAAGTACAAGAAGTGGCAGGACGAGGTGACTTGTCATTCGTGCGAAGTGACGGGGCCGTTTGTTGGGCCCAATGGGTTCAGTGTGATCTTTGATCTCGACATGGAGCCCAAGGATGGGTCATGGCCGCGCTCGAACATGCAGGAAGTCGCGGAGTATACCGTCGAGAACGGCAAGATCGTCAAGGAAGAGTTTCGCTACCCCGCGGGCGCGTGTGGAGAATCCTGCTGAGCAAAAGTAGATTAGCTCTATAGCGTTTTAGCTCTTTTTGGCGTGCTCGATGCGTGCAGTCTTGACGAGATTGATCGCCTTGGCAATCGCATCGTCGATGTGCTCGTTGACGAGGAACTGGTCGTAAGCATCGCAGGCCTTAGCCTCGGCGATCTCGCGTTTGGCCTCGGCGAATCGTTTCTGGATCAGTTCTTCGCCCTCGCGCTTGCGCTTGCGGAGTCGGCGGAGCAGCTCGTCCTCGCTCGGGGGGAGGATGAAGATCCCGAAGGCGTCGGGCATCTTGGCCTTGACCTGCTTGGCGCCCTCGACATCGATCTCGAGGATGACGAGGCGACCGCGTGAGAGCTGCTCATCGACCCATTTTTTGCGGGTGCCGTACTTTTTGCCGAAGACATCGGCCCACTCGAGGAACGCGCCGTCGTCGATCAGCTCTTGGAACTCTTCGCCGTCGATGAAGTGGTAATCGACGGCTTCGGTGTCGGCTTCGGTTTTGTCGCGGGTGGTGCACGAGATCGAGAAGACCGAATCGGCGATCGCGCGATCCACGCCACGCGTGATGGTGGTCTTGCCCGCGCCCGAGGGGCCCGAGATCATCAGGAGGAGCCCGTCGTCGGTGTCTGTCGGGAGCCTGGGGTGCTTGATGCTTTCGAGATCGTCAACCATGGGGGGAATATAGCGCACCGGGATCGGCTCGTGGTGATCGGTGTTGGCCGAGGATGAAAAAAGCGGGCCCCGACCAAACAACTCGGTCGAGACCCGCGGCAATAGAATCATAAAACGGAAAATCAGTCGCGACGGCGTTTGCACGCGCCGAGCCCGGCGAAGGCGAGCACGCCCATCGCGCCCGGTGCGGGGACGGCTCCGATGCCGCGATGATTCAAGCGGGGAATATTCGGATTGATGGTCCCGGTCGTGAGATCGCCGATGCCAAATTCGGAATCCGCCGTGATGTTGGACCCGAAGGCGAAGTTGAGCTCGACGAACCCGGAGCGGTACCCGTCGAGCGGGTTGCCGGCTAGGTCGCCCACGAAGACCTCGTAGCTGGCCGAGTGCGGGCCGTGCAGGCTCGCGGCGTACCAGTTGTGGGTCATCGTGCCGTCCCATTGCCACACATCCGAGCTGCCCCGGGTGCCCAGGATCGGGTCGAAGGTGGATTCCTCGAACACCGTGAGATGATCTGACTGCTCGATGGTCCGCACGAAGATCCCCGATGCCGGGGGCAGCGAGATGAACCCGTTGGCGAGCCAGCCGAACTGCCCGTTGTACCCGTGCTTGTTGTTGAGCACGCTGGCGGCTCCGGTGAAATCGCCAGGCACATCCTGCATCTCGACGGTGGCCATGGCCGGCGTCTCGAAGGTGACATAGATCTCGTTGTCGAACAAGGTGACGAGCAGGTGGCTCATTGAGCCGCCCAGCGTCGGGATATCAGCGATGGCTGAAGACCCAGCGATGGAAACCACAGTGGCTGCGATGCTGATCAGTGCTTTCATATCAAGCCCGCTTTCTGCGTGATGCGATCATGGTGCCCATACCCAGCAGGGCGAGCCCGGACGGAGCGGGGACGGCTCGGAGGTTGAGGGTGACATTGGTGTCGGCGTAGCCGGTGACGGCGTTGCCCGAGCTGTCGCCGACATAGACGCGGTAGCTGGCTTCGTAATCGCCCAGCTCGCCGGCGGCGTACCAGTTGTGCATCATCATGCCCGACCACTGCCAGTTGATGGCCGAGCCGTCGGTGCCGAGGATCGAATCGAAGGATTGCTCGCCGATCATCATGCGCCGCCCACCCTCGTAAGTCGCGAGCCCGTCGGACTGCTCGGTCATCTCGATCCAGATCGAGTTGCCGAATCCGGGATCGACGAGGCCGTCGAGGGCCCAGCCGTACTGATCGGAGTAGTACTGATCGTTGAGGGCCGAGGCGTTGCCGTCGTAGGACTCGCCCAGGAACCGCTGCATGAGGATGGGGTTGTCGGCGCTGGTGCCGACATGGGCGTGGAGCGTGTTGCCTTCCATCGAGACCATGATGTGGCTCATGGGCCAGGTGTGGGCTTCGGGCAGGTCCGCGCTGGCGATGCTGGTGATACCGGAGATGGCCGCGAGTGCGAGTGTTGAAACGATGGTGTGGTTGAGGTTCATGTGAATTCCTATTTTGTTTATGAGATGTGTATGTATGGTTTGAAATGGATTAGTCTTTGGGGAACAGTTTTTTGATCATGGGGTTCCATTGATCACGATTGGTTTCTGGGTCGTAGGTTTCACTGAGCGGCTCGTTGGATGCGTGCCCGTCGAGGTAGACATAGCCCGACGAATCGCCGTGACGAAGCGAGGCGACCTCGGCGGTCGGATCGACCCCGGCGGTCCGCCAGAAGTGCGCCATGATGTGATCACGCGAGCTGCTTCCTTCGGTCCCGCCCATGAGGACGGTGGACGATGGACGCGGGGTCGCGTGGATCTTGCGGAACGGTGCCTTCGATGAACGCGTTGAATGTACAGCGCGTGCCGGATCAATCTCGGACGGGGTCAACTCGAAATACACATTCATCGCGTAGCTGAGCGCCGGTAGCGAAAACGGGAGCCCGGGCTGCTCGATCGGGCTCTCGCGTCGATCGTGGGGGCAGCGATAGAAGGTATTCGTCGCGTCCCACCAGCCTTGGTCATCCCATGCGTAGCTCGTGCCCTCGAAGCTTCTACCGGTGATCGGCTCGTAGAGACTCGCCGCCCAGGGGAGGGCGTTGAATCCGGCGGAGTGGCTCGATCTTGGGAGGAGCCCGTGGTTGGCGTCGGCGTACTGCTGCACGGTGAGCCCGAGCGTCCGTAGATTGGACAGACACTTGACCGAGCGGGCGGTGTCCCGTGCACCACTGAGTGCGGGCAGGAGGATGCCGATGAGCAGCGCGATGATCGCGATGACCACCAGCAGCTCGATGAGCGTGAACGCATGGCGCGTTGGGGCGTGAGATGTCATGGGTAGCCTTTCGTTCCGTGCCGCGGGTATGGCGGCGCGAAGAACCGGATCGCCCGGAAGATCGGGCGCATCAAGAACAGCTCAGAGAAACGAAGGTTCAGACTCGGGGTGGGGGCGTGGGCAGGTCACGCGATGGATCCATCGGCGGGTCGTCCTGCACGATGAGTTGGCGTGCGTTTGGACGCACGGAGAGTTGAGCGTCGGCTTTGGAACCGAAGATGAAGCTCAGGAAGATCGAGGCGCACCCGGTCTGGGAGGCGGCCATCGCGGCTTCGTAGCGTGGGCTCTTGGGCATGCTGCGCCGCCCGTTGTTGGCGGGTAGTTCGTTGGTGCACTCTTCGGTTGGATCATTGTCGGCGACTTCGCACAGCGGGCAGTACGGCTCGGCGGCCGTCGTCGGCGTACACATGCACATGTCGAGCCCACACACCGACCATTCCGGGCGGTCTTCCATCGCGCGGGTGAGCACGAGCGACCATCCAGAACCGGCGAGGACGAACCCGGTGACAAAGAAGGCCATGGCGATGAGTTGGAGCCGATCGTGTTTCATTGTACAGGAAATAATACGGAATGACAGGAAACGAAATCAAGCACTCGCTGACGAAATCAGTGATTCGATCGCAGATTCGACCTCGTTGATCTCGATGTGCTCGATGGCGCAGCGATCCGGGTGATCGTTGGCGGATTGGTCGGGCGGTAGGGTGTCGTCGGCCACGATGATGATCTCCGACGGCTTGCCCGATGGGAGCGGGCGGACGGGGATAGTCGTCCAGCGTGGGTCAGTCGGCCCGAAGAGGGTGACGATGGGCGTGCCCAATGCTGCGCCGATGTGGCGTGGGCCCGTGTCGTTGGTCACCATGATCGAAGCGCCCTCGACGATGGGCTTGAGCGCGCCCAGCGTGTTGCCGAGCGTGGGCAAGGAGATTGGGGGATGAGATGCGTCCGTGAGTTTGATGATCTCTTCGCAGAGTTCGGCTTCGGCTGGGGAGCCGTTGATGAGCACGGCGAGGCGGTGCTTTGTGCGCAGGGTGTTAGCGATGTGGGCGAATCGCTCGGCGGGCCAGCGCTTGGCGTGGTTGTTGCCGCCCGGGTTGAGGATGGCGTAGTTGGGGTGGGTTGTAGGATCGGAGCCGAAGGCTTGGGCGAGGATGGAGCTGGCTTTGGCTTGATCGTCGTCGGTGAAGCCCAGTTCCATCTGGGTGCCCTTGGGCAACGCGAGCGGGAGGTCCTTGCAGTTGGTTGGGGTGTGGATGGACCAGTCGACGGGTTCTTGGTTGAGCAGGTGGCTGGCGAGGTTCCAGTAGTAGTCCACCGCTGGGGTCAGCTTCCAGGATTTGTCCGCGTTGCGTGGTGGGCTGACGGGGTCGGTCAGCAGCATGCCCCGGGTGTCGCGGTTGTAGCCGATGCGCCGTGGGATGAACGCTAAACGAGTGGTGAGCGCGGTGGAGAACGAGTTGGTCAGCAGCAGCGCGGTGTCGTACTGGCGTGGGCGGATCTTATTGGCGGTTTTCTTGGTCGCCATCATGCCTTGGGTGGTGGCGGTGTGGATCTCGTCGAAGAGGGTCTGGCCGCTAAGGAGCTGGTTGATCCCGGGGCGGACAAGAGCGCCGATGAAGATGCCCGGATGCGCGTCGCGGAGCCTGCGGACGGTGGGAGTGGCCATCACGACATCGCCGACCCATGAGGGCATGACGACGAGCAGGCGGAGTGGGGTGTGGTTCGTGGGCATAGAGCGTGTCGGTTGAGTTTAACGGATCGAATCGTTCGAGCTCGGCCAGAGGTCCTTGCCCGTGTGGCTCTTGTGCCAGCGGTTGGTGTGGTTGCGTAGCTCGGCCATGAAGGCCAAGGCTCCGAGTTTGTGGATGGCGAGTGTCGCGCTGACCGAGGAATCCGTGACGGTGAGTTCGCTGAGCACGACGCCGGTGCGCTCGGCGATGGCGTGGGCCGAGGCTTGGACGGTGGCGCGGACGCGCTCGTCGGCCAGCGGGTGGGCGTAGGGATCGATCGGGTGGAGGGTGACGGTGGTGCGTTGCGCGGCTGGTTCGTGGTCGCTTGGATGGTCTTCGATGTCCAGGATCAATCGGGCGGCGTGGGCGAGATCGGGCACCGGGGAGTCGTGGGCGACGCGGATCGTTTGGCTCGCGGGGACGCCCGCGGCGATGGCCGCGTCGAGATCGCGCTGCTTGTCGCCGACCATCCACGAGCGGGCCGGGTCAAGATTCAGCTCGGCGCACGCGGCGTGGACCATCCCCGGATGCGGCTTGCGCCAGGTGTGTTCGCGAGAGAGATGCTCGACGGTGCCTGTCTCCGGGTGGAAGGGGCATGCGTACCAGGTCTCGATGAGCTGGTCATCGAAGAGGGCGAGCTGGTCATCGTGTCCAGACTCGCGGTGCTCTGACTGATGGATCAATGCACGCATCCGATCGTTGCACGCATCGACATCGCGCATGGTCCCGCCCGCGCGGGCGACGCCGCCCTGGTTGGTGATGACGACGAGCGTGTAGCCCGCGTCCTTGAGTGCGCGCAGGGCTTCGATCACGCCGGGGATCAGCAGGGCGTAGTCGGGCTTGAGCAGGTCGCCCCATTTGACGCCTTCCCACGCGCCGTCGGGCAGGTCCGCGTTGCGATTGATCGTGTCGTCGCGGTCGAGGAAGATGGCGGGTCTGGGGGGTTGCATCGTGGATCATACGCGCTTGGTGGGGGATGGCCGAGCGGCGAACAACTCTCAACAATGTGGATTGAACTTGATTGTTCAAATATTGATTGAAATCAAAATAGTCTGCAACTCGGGATTTGAACACGGGTATTCCGGTTATGGAGATCGGGGATCGTCCAAACTGGATACATCGGCTCACCAACATCCGACGCGACGAGCTGGGGATGACGCTGCGCTGCGCGGGGTGCTTCTTCTTCGTGCTGTTTGGGTACGCGTTGATCAAGCCGGTGCGTGACGCGATGGGCGTACAGCGATCGATGAGCGATCTGCGGACGCTCTTTGTCATCACCTGCGTGTGTTCGCTGGTGGTGTCGTTGTTGTTTGGTGGCATGGTCTCTCGGCTCGATCGCCGACGGTGTATCCCGATCGTGTATCGATTACTCAAACATTGTTTGTTTGTATTTGTTGTGTTACTGCTCACTGTGGAGGATCGGGCCAGCCTGTACACCGGGTATGTGTTTTATGTGTGGCTCAGCGTGGTGAACCTGTTTATGGTGAGCCTGTTCTGGGGGCTGATGGCTGATGTCTGGACGCTGGGGCAGGGTAAGCGGGTGTTCGCGTCGATCGGGATCGGCGGGACGCTGGGGATGGTGCTCGGGTCGAGCTTCGTGTGGTCATTGGCCGAAGCGGTTGGCCCGGTGGTGCAGATGGGGATCGCCGGGCTGATGTTCGAGCTTGCTGCCAGGCTGGTGCGGTCAATCGATCGGAGCTCAGAAAAGGACGCAACCCACGAAACAGAGCTTGCTGCCAATCATGCAACGCCCTCGCCTATCGGCGGGCACTGGGCGGATGGGGTCAAAGAGATCGCCCGCTCGCCGTACCTGCTGGGCATTGCTTCGTACATCGTGCTGATGACCATCAGCAACACGCTGATCTACTTCACCAAGTCAAACATCGTGGCCAACGCATCGGGCGAGCTTGAGACGCGCGTCTCGATGTTCGGGCAGATCGAGCTGTGGACGCAGCTCTCGACGCTGTTCGTGCAGTTGTTCGTCACCACGCACCTGATCAAGCGATTGGGGATCGGAGTTGTGCTCTCGATCCTGCCACTCGTCACGGTGGTCGGCTTTGTGATCCTTGCATGGGTCGAGCGTCGGCCGGGCGTCGAGGGCTGGCAGGTCTTCGGGGTGCTGGTGGCGTTCAAGGCGATCCATAGCGCGACGCGGTACGCCGTGATCCGCCCGGCGAGGGAGACGCTGTTCTCGGTGGTGCCCAGCTCGGAAAAGTACAAGGCCAAGCCGATCATCGATGTGTTCTTTTATCGCGGCGGCGATGTCGCCGGCTCGGGGATCGAGCGATTGATCGTGGGCGGGGCGTACGGGCTCGGCGGCTTGGCGATGTTGGCCGCTCCATTGGCGGTGCTCTGGGGCGGGCTGGCAGCCGCGCTGGCGATCGCGCAGCAACGCAAGGCACAGCAGCAGAACAACGAATCAGCTATTCACAACCACACAGGAGTACAGATATGAATCAAGAGAATGGAAACGCTCACGAAACCACACGACGCACATTCATCGGGCAAGCGGGCGCGGTCTCGCTGCTCGCACTCGGAGGCACGGCCTTGGGCGCGGGCGAACTCGGGATGAGCTTGTTGAACAAGCCCAAGAAAATGAAGATCCTGTTCCTTGGCGGCACCGGGTTCGCGGGGCCGCCGGCGGTTCGGCGGGCGGTGGAGCGCGGGCACGAGGTGACGCTGTTCAACCGCGGGCAGACCGGCCCGGACATGTTCCCGGATCTCGAGCACATCACGGGCGATCGGTACAATGATCTGAGCGGGCTCGAGCAGCTCGTCGCCGACGGGCGGAAGTTCGACGCGGTGATCGATACTTTTACCTATGTGCCGAAAACCGTGACGGACGCGATGGACATCCTCAAGCCCGCGATGAGTCAATATCTGGTGATCTCGACGACCTCGGTGTATGCCAACCGCACGAGCATCGGCATGGATGAGACCGGCGAGAAGGCGGTGGTGTCCGATGAGATCGCTGCGGGCATCACAACGCACCGCGAGGTGGGCGTGCACTACGGGGCGATGAAGATGCGTGTTGAGGAAGCGGCCGAGCGGACATTCCCCGGCAAGGTGTGCGTGATCCGCCCGGGGCTGATCGTCGGGCAGCGCGACACGACGGGGCGGTATTCGTACTGGCCGATCCGTGCGATGGAGGGCGGGACGATGATCGGTCCGGGCACGGGCGATGACTTCGTGCAGTACATCGATGTGCGCGATCTTGGTGATTTTATGATCCAGTGCATCGAGCAGCGCCACATGGGCGCGTACAACGGGATCTCGCCGGCTGGCGAGCGGACATCGCGCGACATGGTCGAGAGCGCGGTGCGCGTCGCCAAGAAGCACGGCGTGGACACCGGGATCGAATGGGTCGACGATGCGTTCCTCGCGGCCAACGGCGTGGCCGCGTGGCAGCATATGCCCGCGTGGGTGCCCAACTCGGTGGAGGGGTATGAGGGCAACGGTCGGCTGAGCACGGCCAAGTCGATCAAGGCGGGGCTGACGACCCGGGCGATCGAAGATACGGCCGAGGATACCTGGATGTACTTTAAGAACCGCGGCGAAGAGATCAAGGCCGAGCGTGGCGATGAGTTCTATGGGCAGTGGGCCGCCCAGATTCGCGGCGGGCTCCCGGCGAACCGCGAGCAAGAAGTGCTCAAGCTGTGGATGGAGTCCAAGACTGAGAAGAATGATGGGTAGTCAACTGCTGTGAACATGGTGTGAACATGTTGTGACATAGGCGTGACACAAAGAAGGAACAGCCCGGGATCGATTGCGGTATAGTCGAGCAATGATCTGGACAATATTGTATTGGTTCTTGTTGGTGCTGGCGGTGGTGGTCGGGCTTCGAGCGTGGTTCTGGGATCGCGCGGGTTTCCGTGGGCGCCCTGAGCAGCGGTGCAAGAAGTGTTGGTACGACCTGACGGGTGCGCCCGGGGATGTGGCGAGCGAAGCGATCCGGTGCCCGGAGTGCGGCAAGGAGCACAAGACCAAACGCTCGATGCGCAAGACCCGACGGAGCTTTCGTCTTGTGATGCTCGCGCTATTGCTGTGGGCTGGTTCGTACGCGGCGGTCATGACGCCGAAGATTCAGAGGTACGGCTGGAAACGGGCGATGCCCGACATCGTGCTTGTCGCGTCGTTCCCGTTTCTCTCTGAAGAGCGCGGGTCGGGGCTTGGTTCATTTGTGCTCCGCGGCGAGTACCAAGTGCCGGTCACGGGTTATGAATCCTTCGCAATAGAGCGTGTGGGTGGACCGTTCGCGGGATGGGGGCCGGCGGGACAATCGACAGACTATTCATGGTTATCAAAGCGCCTAGTGTTTTTGTTGGGTCGGCTTGAATCACATGAGGTTATCACTGACTCTTCTACGGTGAAGGGAGCAGTGTATTCGTCGATGATCACGAAAGTCGTTCGAGCAGACGAGGCGTATCGACAAGAGTCTCGATGGGCTCATTCAGTTGTTCACTTTGAGTTCGATACAGGCGGGGATGTTCCTCCAGACACAATGATTTATGCAAACTTCAAAGTGCGGCGCTTGATCCAAGGTTCCTACAGACTCCGAATCAGGTCCAGAGAACTCGATTTTATGTGCCAATCCTCTAGCGGGATGAGAATGAATGGGTTTTCGCCGACTGAGTTTGCATCAACGAGAGAAGCTATCGAATATTGGTCGGATCGATTTTCTTGGGCGAGTATATGGATGGTTGATCAGGAAGGGAAGAACCGACAGGGCGCCGTGTACAACGGCACTCGGTTGGGGATTGTATCGGGGAGCGCCTCGGGAGAAGCGACGGGCGATGTGCACTACACCATTCTTGAGACCGAAGGGAATGAACGAGACACTTTGTTTTATGCACCAGTTGCCCGAGGGCAGGTTCCGCTTGATTACCGAGTTGATCAGAAACTCCGTGTGGCCCAAGATTCATCGCTTGAGCTCGAGGACCTGATCAAGCAGAATATCAGTGCGCACCTCTCGGTGAGGTTTGATCGGACGACTGGTGAGTGGGTTCCTCAAGTGCTGCTCAAGAAGTCATCCGCGCAGTATGATCCGAGTCCTGTACAGCTCACGCAAGCAGATTTTGATTGGTTCACGGAGCACCAAGAGTTTCCTAAGCACGGCCTTGAGCGTAAGAACCCTATCCCGCCGTTGCTTAACGGCGGGGTGCTCATTGGGGGACGGATCTCTGTTCAGGTGATCTGGTATCGCGATGGATTCGAGTCGAAAGATATCCTGCTTGCTGGTGATGCGACTTGGTGGAACTGGGGGGTGTTCGCTGAGCCTGAGACAATGTGGAATCGGGGAAATGAACCAAGGATTCCTCAGGTAAGGCTCCAGGCGAGCACTCGGAGTGAGCGATTGATAGCGGGCGAGGTGCGAACGAACGGGCAAACGCTTTCGAACTTCAAGAACATGAATTACAAGGTGGTCGTTGTCATTGAGCCGGACCCTTCCCCGAGTTGGCACGATTTTGTCGGGTTCCGCGGGAGCAGAGTCTACACAGGGCCGCTTGAGTTTCCGCTCGAGAGCTGGACTGCCAGCGAGATCGAGAACTTTGCCATAAATGGCATCGTCCCTGACCACGCGATGCCATAAACCGACCTGTGTGAAAGGCATTTTTCGGTTTATGGTTCAGACTTTGCGGGCGAGTCGATCGATGGATCGGGATCGGCTGGGTTGTCTGAATCTTCTGGTTTTTCATGCACTTCGATCAACAGCTCGGTCCATTCGGAGTTGTAGTCGTCCATATAGACCGTGATCTCTGCGGTGTAGACGCCCGGGTGCAGGGGCGTGAGTTCGAAAGTGAAATCGGCGCTCTGGTCCGCGCCCAATGATTGGTTGAAGACCAACTCGCGGTACTCCTGATCGATGCTGTTCGATCTGGGGTTGGGTGTCATCGTGCCGAACTGCATGTTATCGACCATGGAACCGGACCAATCGATGTCCTGGATGGTGCGGGGTGAGCCCGAGAGGTCCGTGATCGAGATCGTCACGGTGATCGGCTCGCCGACCACGGCCATGGTGGGTGCGGTGGGTGTGATCGTGATCTCCGCGGGCTGGATATTGCCGACGAAATCCATGAGGTTGTTGGTGGTGCCACCGAACCAGCCGACGATCAGCCCGGACCCGCAGCCGACGGCGAAGATCACCGCGCCGATAATCATGGGCAGGACCCAGGATGTCGCGTCCGATTTCGGCTGGTGCCCCGCTGCCCAGTTGTGGGCGGGCGGGTTGTAGTTGCCTTGGGGTGCTTGGGTCATGGGTGGTCCTTGGGTGAATTGCGTTCGATGGGTTGATGCTTAGCGTGTTGTTGCTTGTTTGAGTATAAAACAAAAGCCCTGTCGATGACAGGGCTTGGTTGAGATTCTATTGGTACTGAACCGTTTTTACGCGATGGTGACCGAGTCGTCGAGGTAGACATCTTGGATGGCTTGGAGCAGGGCCGCGCCCTCGCCCATCGGGCGTTGGAAGGCCTTGCGTCCCGAGATCAGGCCCATGCCGCCGGCGCGTTTGTTGATCACCGCGGTCGTGACGGCTTCCTTGAGATCGCCCGCGCCGCTCGATGCGCCGCCCGAGTTGATCAATGGGCTGCGCCCCATGTAGCAGTTGGCGACCTGGTATCGGCACAGGTCGATCGGGTGTCCGCCTTGGCCCTTGTCGTCGCAGCCGGCGAGCTTGGTGTAGATCGAGGTGTCGAACTTGCCGTAGGACGAATCGCCCGAGTTGAGCGCGGTGTAGCCGCCGTTGTTGGTGGGGAGCTTCTGCTTTATGATGTCCGCTTGGATCGTGACGCCGAGGTGGTTGGCCTGGGCGGTGAGGTCGGCCGAAGCGTGGTAGTCGACGCCGTTGATCTTGAAGGCGCTGTTGCGGATGTAGCACCAGAGCACGGTGACGAGCCCGTACTCGTGGGCCTCGTGGAACATGTCGGCGACATAGCGGATCTGGTCTTCGGACTCATCGGACCCGAAGTAGATCGTCGCGCCCACGGCGGCCGCGCCCATCTCCCAGCACTGCTTGATGTTGCCAAAGGGGACCTGGTTGAAGGTGTTGGGGTAGGTCATCAGTTCGTTGTGGTTGAACTTGACCAGGTAGGGGATTTTGTGGGCGTATTTGCGGGCGGTTGCGCCAAGGACGCCAAAGGTCGAAGCCACGGCGTTGCACCCGCCCTCGATGGCGAGCTGAATGATGGATTCTGGATCGAAGTAGGTCGGGTTGGGCGCGAAGGACGCGCCGGCGGAGTGCTCGATGCCCTGATCGACGGGGAGGATGGAGGTGTAGCCGGTGCCAGCGAGGCGTCCGGTGTTGAGGATGCGGTTGAAGTTGCCCAGCACATTGGGGTTGCGATCGCTCATCGCGAGGATGCGATCGACGAAGTCGCCGCCGGGGAGGTGGAGCTGATCTTTGTTGATCGCGGGCGTGTTGAAGCTCAGCAGGGCGTCGTCTTCGAGCACGGACGCGACATCGATGGTCAGGTTGGACATGGGTGGGTTCCCTCGGTTGAGTGTGGATCGGCGGTTGAAAAACGCCCTGTCGTGTAGAAAAACAGGGTGTGCTGGTCTGGCAATGGTATACGCCTGATCGCTCGGCGGGTAGGGCTCAGGGGGAACCGATGGTGTGGTTGATCGCTCGGCGGATGGATTGATCGAGGGCCTTGGCCGCGACCGGGGTGGCGAGCTGGTCGAGGAAGTCTGCATACGCCTGCTCGGCCATCCGGGCTCGGTCCTCGGGGTGATCGAGCAGGTAGTTGATCGAGTCCACATAGCCTTGGGCGGAGTCGGCGAGCATGCCGTTGTGTTGGTGGTTGAAGAAATCGGCATGGTCGGGGACATGGTCGGTGACCACCGCGGTGTCGCTGGCGATGTAGGAGAGGATCTTGCCGAAGGATTTGCCCTTGGCGTATTCTTGCTCGATGAGGACCGGATGAAGCCCGATGGGGCACCGGGCGATGGTGGCCAGGTAGTCGGCGTAGTCCTTGAAGTACCCGAACTGTTTGACACGGACGCCCAGATCGAGCAATGGCTTGGTGTAGGCATCGCTCCAGGCTTGATCCGTGCACCCGGTGATCCAGAACTCGAAGTCCGAGCGGGTCTGGGCGAGCTTGGTGATGACCTGTGCGATGTACTGTGCTTCGTTGGGGTAGGTTGCGGGTTCTCGCGGGGCCCACATGATGATGTTGTCGCGTTCGCTGTTGGGGATGACGGGTTTGGATGCTCGCGGCGGGTGGGGGACCCAGATTTTTTGAACGCTTGGGTTGTGCTGTCGGCACCAGTCGGCGACATATTCATTGCCGGCGATGGTCAGGGCGGCGGCTTTGACGCAATCGACGATGTGGTCTTGCTCCACGGGGTTGACGAAGTCCGCGTCATCGATCAGGAAGATGAGCGGGATACCCGGGAAGTGGTGCGGGTGGTTCTTCCAGGTGCGTGCTTTGACGAAGAAGATGGCATCGGGCTTGAGAATCTTGCACAGGCGCTGGCGCTGGACGAGTTCGAGCTGGCCCGGGGCGAGGACGACATCCCAGCCTTGTGATTTCATTTCTTTGAGTGCGTTTCCCCACAAAAGCCCTGACGATGCAGCCCAGCCATCGCACGGGAAAGCGATCAGGCGTGGGCGGGCTCTTTTGAACAAGTGGTGCGAGAGCGTGTGGAGTTCGCGCACTCGATGAGCGAGCAGTTGCTTGAGGCTCGGGTGGTCCTTGTGCACATCTTGGCTTGGGTCTTTGCTGCTAACCAAGGGCGACTCCTCAGGCGTAGTGAATCTGGTGCCGGAGTATAGAGGGTCTAGTTTTCCCAGAGCGATCCGGGCATGGCGTCAGCGTCTCGTTCGATCAGTGTTGGGTCATCATTGCTCGGCGAGTTGACCCGGCTGGAGATGCGATGCCCGCAGAGGACGCCGTCGTTGGCGGGGGCGAGTAGCTCTCGGAGTTCGCGTGGCGGGCATTCTGGATCGAACCATTGGGAAACAGATTCGGGCTCGATCACCACGGGCATCCGGTGGTGGATGGGCTCGATGAAGGCGTTGGCCTTGGTCGTGATGAGCGAGAAGGAGTCCACTTCCGAGTGCCCGTGCTCGGGGTCGAGCCATGTGTCGCACACACCGGCGAGCAGCAGCGGGGCGGCATCGGCTCGGCTCAAGTACCAGGGCTGTTTGCTGCGGGCGCTGGGGATCTTCTGCCATTCGTAGAACCCATTGATCGGCACGATGCACCGGCGCGAGCGGTACACATCGCGGTAGGCGGGCTTGGCCGAGATGGTTTCGGACCGGGCGTTGATCATCGAGCTCGAACGCGAGCGGTCTTTGGCCCACGAGGGGATGAGCCCAAAGTGGGCCTGGGTGGTGGAGATGTTCTTGCCGGGTCGCCCATTCCCGGAGTGGGCTCCGATGTGTAAGATCGACGCGTACTGAGTCGGGGCGATGTTGTAGGAACGGGTGTGTTGATCGGAGAGGAGCTCGAGCAGGGCTTCGTCGATGGGCGAGGGGCCGCCGGGGGCCCAGCTGATGGCGTGCCCGATCCGGTCGAGGTCTTGGTCTTGGAAGATTTGGGCGAATCGGCCGCACATGGGGGGATGGTAGGGTGCTCGGGTGAGATCAGGTGATTGGTCGGTTGCTGGCAAGTTCCACGAGCGAATACTGGCTCAAAGTTTGAGCGTCAGTGGGGTCTTGGGAGAGCCAAAGGTCGACAACCTCATGCCAGACCACGGGCATCATGAGTCGATTCCACGCCGTGTCGGTGTTGCTCGATATCCGTCCATAGAGGCCGGGCTCTTGGATCAGCCGCCCGACTGCCTTTGCGAGTGCGTTGGGATCGCTGGCTTCGAACATGACACAGTTTTCGGCATCATCGAGGATCGGTGTAAACATCGGATGATCTGATGCGATGAGCGGGGTTCGTGTAGCGATCGCTTCGAAGATCGTGTGGGGGAGTCCTTCCGGGTAGGCATGCTGGCTCGGGACCACGACCGCATCGTGCTCGCGCATCAGCTCGATGACCCGGGCGTTGGGCTGTCTGCCCATGAACTGCACTTGATGTACAACGCCGAGTTCTTTGATCGTTTGATCGAGGGCACCTTTGTGCTCGCCGATGACGCTAAGAGTCGCATCGATCCCCATCTGGGCCAGTATCGGGAGTGCCTTGAGGATATCAAAGACCCCCTTGGGCTCGGAGATCGCACCGACATAGACCATGCGGAGGTTGTCCGGGTCTCTGGGGGTAGATTTGGGCGAAAAGTTGGCTGGGGTGTGCTGACGCGGGAAGTCGTAGGGGATGACTTTGTCAGGATCTACCCCGATTTCAGCGAGTGACTTTGAGGCGCTGATGTTGTGATTAGAGACAATACTGATCTTGGGGTGATTGAGTAGGCGAGCGAGCTTGCCGAGTTTGTATCGTTGGCGGAGCGAGTCCATCGTGAATGAGTCGGCGAAGATCGGGAGGATGTCCATCTTCAGATCGAGCCCGAGCTTGAGGAGCTTGGGATTGGGCATGCGGAGCACGAGGTGGGTCGCGTGGAGGGAGCGGATGAGTTTGAACAGGTGTTTTTGGCCGTTGGGGGCGTATTCTTGGAGCCCGATGGCTCGGACGCCGTTGTCGAGGACTTCGTCGTATGGATCTGATCGCGTGCAGATGACGGTGACCTTGGTCTGCTCATTGACGAGCCTGGCGACATACTCCACGGAGTTGCGTTGGTCGCTGTAGGACTCTGGCTCCCCCTGAGCGAATCGTTGGACGGCTTCTCGATAATCCCCGGTTTGAACAAAGATGATGTGCATGGGAGCTCAGATGGATGGGGGCTACGGGTGGAGGGCGGGGGGCTCGGATCGGTCATATCGGCCTGTTTTGAAACCGATCCTAGCCTAGACTCACCGATCATGGGAATTGACCAAGCACAGCGTACGCAATCCGGGGGGGATCAGCCTCCGATGAACCGATATGACGCCGACAAGGCGCAGGAAATCGAGCTGCGCTGGCAGCAGTGGTGGGACGAGCAGGGGACCTATGCCCAGCCGAATCCGGGCGAATCGGGCTTTGATGCGTCCAAACCCAAGTATTTCTGCATGGACATGTTCCCGTATCCGTCTGGGGCGGGCCTGCATGTGGGGCACCCCGAGGGGTACACGGCCACGGACATCATCTGCAGATATAAAAGGATGCAGGGGTTCAATGTGCTCCACCCGATGGGGTGGGACGCGTTCGGGCTCCCGGCGGAGCAGTACGCGATCCAGACCGGGGTGCACCCAGAGGTCACGACCAAGACGGCGATCGACAACTTCCGGCGACAACTCAAGCGGTTCGGGTTCTGCTACGACTGGTCGCGTGAGTTCGGGACCATCGACCAAGACTACTACCGCTGGACCCAGTGGATCTTCCTCAAGATTTACCACTCTTGGTTCGATCCGGACGCCGACAATGGCAAGGGCAGAGCCCGCCCGATCAACGAGCTGATCCTCAGCTTCATGAGCGGCGAGCGGACGGTCAAGCTCAATCCCAACGCGGCAGAATACACCGGCGCGGGCGATCTGCCCGACGGCACCGACGCGGGCCCTTGGGACACGCTCGATAACGAGACCCGCAAAGCCGTGGTCGATTCGTATCGTTTGGCGTACCTGTCGCAGCAGACCGTCAACTGGTGCCCCAAGCTGGGCACGGCTTTGGCCAACGAAGAGGTCAAGGACGGCTTGTCGGAGCGGGGGAGCTTCCCGGTGTACCGCAAGCCGCTGCGCCAGTGGATGTTCCGCATCACGGCCTATTCTGATCGCTTGCTCGACGGGCTCGAGGATCTGGAATGGCCCAACTCGACCAAGACCCAGCAGGCCGAGTGGATCGGACGCTCCGAGGGAGCCGAGATCGGGTTCCCGATCGTGCTCGGCGGCGGCATGGAGATGGGCGAATCGCTGCGTGTCTTTACGACGCGTCCGGATACCATTTATGGAGCGACCTACATGGTCGTTGCGCCCGAGCACGGGCTCGTCGAGATGGCGATGGAGTTCGCCGGCGAACACACGGACATCAAACGCCTGCAGGGCTATGTCGATTGGGCCTCGAACCGCTCGGACATCGAGCGCCAAGAGAACAAGGAGAAGACGGGTGTCTTCTTGGGTATCCATGTCCGCAACCCGATCACCGAGGAGCTCATCCCGGTATGGACAGCCGACTATGTCATGATGAACTACGGCACCGGGGCGATCATGGCGGTGCCCGGGCAGGATCAGCGGGACTGGGACTTTGCGACCAAGTTCGAGCTCCCGATCGTGCGGACGGTGCAGCCGCCCGAGGGCTTCGACGGCGACGCGTACACCGGCGATGGCCCAGCGATCAACTCGGGCATCCTCGATGGATTGCACATCGAGGACGCCAAGAAGAAGATCATCGACTGGATGAGCAACAAGCAGATCGGCGCCAAGCGGGTCAACTTTAAGCTCCGCGATTGGTTGTTCTCGCGCCAGCGGTATTGGGGCGAGCCGTTCCCGATTGTGTTCGACGACATGGGCAACCACCACGGCGTAGGCGAGGATTCGCTGCCTGTGAAGCTGCCGCCGTTGGCGGATTTCCACCCGGCCGAGTCGGATACGCCCCAGCCGTTGCTCGCCAAGGCGACGGAGTGGGTCCAGACCACTGCCGGCGAGGCCGGTGTTGACGGGATGCACCCGGACGCGAAAGTGACGCGCGAGACCAACACGATGCCCGGGTGGGCCGGGAGTTGTTGGTACTACCTGCGCTACTGCGATAACAAGAACAGCGAGCAGTTGATCGGCGACGCGGCCCAGGACTACTGGATGGGCGAGGGCGGCGTGGATTTATACATCGGCGGCAACGAGCACGCGGTGCTGCATTTGTTGTATGCCCGGTTCTGGCACATGGTGCTCTTTGATATGGGCATCGTGAAGAGCGCCGAGCCATTCCGCAAGCTGTTCCATCAGGGCATGATCACGAGCCACGCGTACCAGCGGAAAGATGGTTCGCTGGTGCCAGTTGATCGTGTTGTCAGAATGACTGAAGGTCCTTATGGAGTACTCGATCAACTTAAACAGCAAGGATCCGCACTTGATTCGATCTCGGAAAATTTGACGACCACATTTCACTACCATGACGGTACAGTTGAATCGTTCATTGATAATCCGGAGTTGTTTAGAAGATGTATGCAGTCTATCGGAGATTACACTGGTGATGTCGGTTTAATCTGCTTCGATTTAGAAAATATGAACACCGACAAATGTCTAGACATTGTTAACCCAATCGTCGCCAAGATGTCCAAGAGCCTCAAGAATGTGGTGAACCCGGATGATGTGATCGCTGAGTACGGCGCGGATACATTTCGGCTCTACGAGATGTACATGGGCCCGCTCGAGGCGAGCAAGCCGTGGAACACGCGAGACATTGTCGGGCTGTATCGATTGGTGCAGAAGATCTGGCGTTTGTGCATCGATGAAGCGACGGGTGAACTGCGGTTCGCAGAGGCAAGCGATGAAGCCGTCGAGAAGCAGCTCCACCGCACGATCGCCAAGGTCGGCGCGGACATCGAGAAGCTGGGCTTCAACACCGCGATCGCGGCGATCTTCGAGTTTGTCAACCTCGCCAAGTCGCTCACCAGGGACCAGATGGATCGCTTTGTGCGCGTCATCGGGCCGTTCACGCCCCATGTGGGCGAGGAGCTCTGGCACTTGCTCGGGCACACGGACTCCGTCGCGACGGCACAGTGGCCGAGCTTTGACGAAGCGATGCTCGTTGATGACGAGATCGAGATCCCGATCCAGATCATGGGCAAGCTGCGCTCCAAGGTCTTCGCCGCCCCGGACACGGACGCGAAGACGCTCGAAGCGATGGCGCTGGGCGACGAACGGATCAAGGAGCTGATCGAGGGCAAGACCGTCCGCAAGGTGGTCGTGGTGCCCGGGCGTTTGGTGAACATTGTCGCGAACTAGTGTGCTTTGGTAGCACAGGCCTCTGGCCTGTGGGATTTCGATCAGAGATGGTGTTGAGTAGAGCAAGAACACAGGCGGGACGCCTGTGCCACCGGCTGAAGAACCACCGGCTGTAGTGAACACCGGTTAAAAACGGAAAGTGTGATCCCGATGACGAACCCGCACGATACCTATACCTCGCCGTTGGCGGCTCGCAACGCATCACCCGAGATGTGCAAGATCTGGTCGCCGAGGCATAAGTTCACGACCTGGCGGAAGATCTGGCTTGCAGTGGCCAAATCACAATGCCGGATGAGCGAGACCTATGTTGGAAATACTAATTTTCCTACCTTGGTCACTGTTCAGCAGGTGGAACAGCTAGCAGCCATTGTCAATAAGGGGATTTCTGACGAAGAGTTTGAACTCGCCGCGAAGTACGAGCGTGAACTCCGCCATGATGTGATGGCGCATGTGCATTGTCTCGGGGATCAATGTCCGATTGCTCGACCCATACTTCACCTCGGATGTACTAGTCAAGACATTGTTTGCAATGCCGATTGGATGATACTGATTGAGGCGATGGGACATCTTGTAGCTAAATCAGCTCGAGTGATTTGTGCACTTGGTCAAGTTGCAGATGATTTTAAACGAGTCCCAACTCTTGGGTTTACACACTATCAGAGCGCGCAACCGGTGTCTGTTGGTAGACGAGCTGCAAATTGGGCATCCGATCTTCACATGGCAAGAAAATCTATTGGTGAACGGATGATGTGGTTGTACCCCCGCGGTATGAAAGGTGCTACGGGAACCCAGGCTTCGTTCTTGGCATTATTCGGAGGCGATCAAACAGCTGTAGAGTTGTTTGATGATAATGTCGTCGGGCATATGTGGGTTGACGTGAAGCATGCGTTTGCAAGCCCAGGTGATTCTGATTTAGATTCCTGCGGCATGGATGAAGACGAGTTCGATTTTTGTTCTCGCTCTTGTTCATACGATTTTTCACTGGACCTTGTCGGGCAGACCTATCCGCGAGTGATTGATACTCAAATCCTTGCGGATCTCGCTTCGATGGCTTCTGTACTCCACAAGATCGCGACGGACATCCGCCTGCTCTCGAACCGCAAAGAGATCGACGAGCCCTTCGGCAAGTCGCAGATCGGGTCGTCGGCGATGCCGTACAAGCGGAATCCGATGAAGTGCGAGCGGATCTGTGGGCTCACCCGCTTTGTGATGAACCTCGTCGGCAACGCCTACGACACGGCCGCGACGCAGTGGCTTGAGCGCACGCTCGATGATTCGTCGAATCGCAGGCTGTCCTTGCCCGAGGCGTTCTTGGCCTTGGACGGGGCGCTGGATCTGATGCACACGGTGGCCGACGGGTTGATTGTCAACGAGGCGATGGTCAGGCGGAACCTGATGGCGGAGCTGCCGTTCATGGCGACCGAGAACATCATGATGGAAGCCGTGAAGATGGGGCGCGATCGCCAGGATGTGCACGAGGCGATCCGCGTGCACTCGATGGCGGCTGGTCAGGTCGTTAAGCAGGAGGGCAAGGACAACGACCTGCTCGATCGCTTGAAGAATGAGCCGCTGCTTGAGGGGATTGATATCGATGCGCATCTTGATCCGATGGCCTACATCGGTCGATCCGTCGAGCAGACCGAGCGGTTCATCAAAGAGGTGGTCGAGCCATTGCGATCACGCTACGGCGACGAACTGGGCGCACTGGGCGATGCCGATCGCGGGGTCTGATGAAGGAAACTGATCGCGGGATCAGCGGCCGATCAGTCATCGTCTTCGAGGGTGTTGGTGGCCAGTGCCCAAACCCACGGCGCCCACATGGTCACGAAGGTGATCGTAAAGAGCAGGAAGGCGATCATGAACTCGCCAACGCCGCAGGCGGCGCCGATGGCGGCGACGACCCAGATCGATGCGGCGGTGGTCAGCCCGCGGACGGAGCGTTTGTTGTGCAGGATCGCCCCCGCGCCCAAAAAGCCCACGCCCGAGATGATGTAAGAGAGCACGCGGGTCGGATCGGCCCGGATGATGCTCGGGTCGTCATTGAGCAGGATCAGTTGTTGCCCGATGAGGGTGAAAGCCGCGGCTCCGGTGGCGATGAGGATCATCGTGCGGATGTCGGCGGGCTTGTCGGCCCTGCCGCGTTCCCAGCCCAGCAAGCCGCCGAAAACAGCCGCGAGGAGCAGACGGAAGAGCACCTGGATTTTTTCCTCGTCGGGCACCTGCCAGTTGATCAGCTCGGCGGCTGTCCAGTGCGATTGAAGATCAAAGATGTTGAGCATC
Organism: uncultured bacterium; assembly: GCA_963976625.1. Taxonomy (GTDB): domain Bacteria; phylum Planctomycetota; class Phycisphaerae; order Phycisphaerales; family UBA1924; genus UBA1924. The sequence goes on along the minus strand of CAXBLA010000013.1, from coordinate 29,586 downwards.
ACAAGGTCCATTGCGTTATCCTATCCGATCGCTGCGCGAATCACAAACGATGAAAAAAGACCAGCCGATCTGGCTGGTCCTGTAGAATCGGTTTCGTGAATCTGGTTTATGGGCAGCCGGCGCCGAACTGATCGAGGAAGTCCGAGACATCGAAGAAGTCGAAGGCGCCGTCATCGGTGAGGTCGGCCAATGGGTCCTGGGCAGCGAAGAGATCGAGGAACGCGGAGACATCGAAGAAATCGAGCGCCCCGTCGCCGGTGTAGTCCACGGCACAGGTCGTGACGGCGGGCTCGCCGAGAGCCCGGATCATCCACGCCCCGACAAAGGCGGTGTCGGCCATACGCCGGATGTACGGCGAGGAGTTGAGGTCTTCGAGGTTTGGCTTGGGATTGAAGTACATCCAGCTCTGGGTGCCCGCTGACGGGGAGTTGGGGTCCATTGTTCCGGGGTTGGCGCGTTCGCGGACATCCATCATGATGGCGACGAAGAACACGCCGTCAACCTCGGTGGGCTCGATGTCGTAGTCGATGAAGTTCGAGAACCCGACCTCGTCCCAGGTGCCGGTGCTTGTTGAGAGCAGGGTGGCGTCGCTTGGGTCGTGGTCGTCGGTGGGGTCGTTGAGGATGGCGATGGTGACGATGTCGGAGCCGGCGATGCCGTCGTCGTCATCGATATCTCCAAAGGAGACCGAGACTTGCGTGATCAACTCGCCGCCCTCGACGGTGTCGAAGGAGTTCATCCAGGTCATGTTGGCGTCGAACTGGGATGGCCCGATGTTGAAGGATCCCACCCCGGTATCGAGGATGTAATCCACCTCTTGAGCGCCGGCGATCGGGGCCAGGCCCATGAGGGCCGCGAGCATCAGCGGGCGGATGGCGGCTGGAAGTAATGGGCATGTACGGGTATTTGGTCTGTTCATAGGCTTGTTCATGATGGGGTTCCTTGGATCGAATTGTGGATTGATTGAGGTATGGTAGCGGCCAATTCGAGGTTCCGGAAACCGAAACTCGTCAGAATCCAATTCAATCCCCTATACTCATCGCCCCGGGCGGATCTGATTTCGTTTGGGGCGAACCGATCCCGGGGATCGGACGAATAGCATCATCTCGGGGCGTGGCCCCGTGGGGCTCTGTTTGTGCATCGTTCTTGGTGTGCTGGGGCCTGCATATACAGTATTGAGTGTTTGAAGAGTTTTACGGGAGTTGTATCTATGGCAGCCCGCACCGGAGCAAGCGTCGGCGTCGCCGTCACCATCACGATTCTTGGCGCCATGAGCCTTGCATTCTTTGTGACGACGATGGTCTTCTATGGAAACGCCCAGAGCGCCAGAGTTGAGCTCGAAACCGCCAACGAGGCCAGCGAGCAGTTCGTGTCCCCGCGTGAGCGCGAGCACGCCGCCATCCGCGCCGTGCGCGACGAGGCCGCCCGCGAGCGGATGACCGTGGTCGGGTACCTCGCCAAGAACAGGACCGAGATGCTCGAGATGCTCGCCGGCGAGTCGTCGATGACCATGGCCGAACTTCGTGAGCAGGTCGCGATGATCGAGGGGGCCGAGGGCTCATCGCTCTTCGGGCTCATCGAGAACCTCAACGGCGAGATCGACACACTCAACGATCAGCTCGCGGCTTCCGAGACCGCTCGTCAGAACGCGCAGACCGCCGCCCGCAATGAGGCCGAGCGCGTCGCGCAGATCGAGAAGGACTTCAACGCCTCGGCCAGCAACATGCAGGACGATGTCCGGGCGTATGCAGAGGGCAACACGCAGGTCTTCGAGGGCGTCGCCGCCATCGAGGCACGCTACGGCAGCACGATCGAAGGGCTCCGCAAAGACCTGACCGAGAACGAAAACCGTCTCCTTGATGCCAACGGCGTGCTCGTCGAAGAGAATATCGCCCTGCGTGACCAGATCGTCCGGCTCCAGGGCGAGGGCGGGATCGCTTCGGTCGAGGGGCTTCCTGAAGAGGCGCTCGTCGACGGCGTGATCAACCAGTTCAACGCAGTGGGCAGCGAGGTGATGATCTCGATCGGACGCGAGCACAAGGCCGTGCTCGGGATGACCTTCGCCGTCTACGACGACGCGACAGACATCCGTCCGATCAAGGAAGGCGAGAACGCCGGCAACTACCCAGCGGGCAAGGCGATCATCGAGATCACCCGCGTCGAGGAGAGCTTCTCGCGTGCCCGCGTGATCGAATCCTCGCAGGGCAACCCGATCGTCCGCGGCGATGTCATCGCCAACGCGGTGTACGATCCGAAGAAGACCTACAAGTTCGTCATTGACGGGCTCTTTGATACCGACGGCGACGGCACAGCTTCACGCTTTGAACGCGAGAACCTCGAAGCGCTCATCGAGCGCTGGGGCGGCAACCTCGTCACCGAGGTCACCGGCGATGTCGACTTTGTGGTCCTTGGCGAGAAGCCGATCCTGCCGCCGGCACCATCACGGTCGGCTCCGGTCGCAACAATCCAGGAATATGTGCGTCTCCAGCAGGAGATCAAGCGGTACGACGACCTGATGTTCAAGGCCGAGGCGACCTCGATCCCGCTACTCAACGCCAACCGTCTGCAGACACTCATCGGCGACTTCCCCCGCTAATGAGTTCGTGCACGATCAATGAGGACGCATGTACAAAGTGTGCATGCGTCTTTTTCATTCAGGGCTCGCCGGAGAGGGCAGCCGCGGAGCGATGTGATGTCGAGGTATGACCCACGCCCACAACTCTCGATGGTTCAGACGCTGATCGCCCAGCCGGCGATGTACACGGCTCTGCGCTCGGTGCTCATCGCGGCCCACACGCTGCCGCTCTCGGTGGTGCTCCGCAGCGCCAAGGCCGGCGGGCGGGCGTTTGGGGGCTCGAAGATCAACCGCAAGCGCGTGGGGCTGGCCGCGGATCGGCTGGCGATTGCGATGCCCGAGCTTGAGCTTGAGCAACGCGAGGAACTGGTGCTCCAGAGCTACGAGCACCTGGCGATGCTGGCCGTGGAGCTGGCGGTGATGCCGAGATATTTAACCGAAGACGCGTGGACGGATTATGTCGAGCTTGGGCCGCTGAACAATGTCATCCGCCCGCTGATCGAGGACAAACCCACGCTGCTGCTCACCGGGCACTGCGGCAACTGGGAAACCCTGGGCTACACGATCGCGCTGCTGGGTTTTAAGATGCATGTGCTCTATCGCCCGCTGGACCTGCGCCCGGCCGACGCGTGGCTGCGCCAGACGCGCTCGCGGCGGGGGCTTGAGTTGGTTGATAAGTTTGGGGCGATGCACAAGCTGCCCGAGCTGATGGCCGCGAACCAATCGGTGGGGATCGCCGCGGATCAGAACGCGGGCGATCGCGGGCTCCAGGTGCCGTTCTTTGGGCGGTTGGCGTCGAGCTATAAATCGATCGGGCTGATGGCGATCAAGAACCGGACCAAGATCATGGTGGGCTGTGCACGCAGGCTTGAGTCTGAGCCCGGGGCGGAGGTCAAGCTCAAATACCGGATCGAGATCCACGATCGGATCGATCCCGTGGACTGGGAATCGCAGCCGGACCCGCTTTTTTACATCACGGCGCGGTATCGAAGGGCAATTGAGCAATCAGTTCGTCGTGCGCCGGAACAGTACCTCTGGATGCACCGAATCTGGAAGAGCAGGCCTCGCCACGAGCGGCTCAACAAGCCGTTCCCCAAGAACCTGCGCGAGAAGCTCGAATCGCTCCCATGGATGACCAGCGACGAGCTCGAGGGCATCATCGCACGCTCCGATATGGACCGCGCGTACATGCTCGAACACAACATCACGCACTTCAAGTGAGCCTTCGGTTCAGCCTGAACGGCGCGAAAATAGACACGAATGGGGACACGAATGAACGATGACCAGTTACCAGACATCGAATCAGCAGAGGATCAAGAGTTAGATATATTCGATGAATCGGATGAACAAGATTCGGTGGATATCGAGGACGGGATGCTCCAGGATGTGCGGGTGCTGGTCGTTGATGACGAGCAGGATGTGCTCGATTCGATCGTTGTGGCGTTCGAGTCCGAGGGTGCGCTGACCCTGACGGCGATGGACGGCGACGAAGCCGTGCGGATCTGCGAGGAGGACCCCCCGGATATCGTGATTCTCGACATGATGCTCCCCAAGCGTTCGGGCTTCTTGGCGCTCGAGAAGATCAAGGGCAAGGAGGATTCGCCGGTGGTTATCATGGTGACGGCCAACGAGGGTAAACGCCACCAGGCGTATGGCGAGTCGCTCGGGGTCGATGCCTACATGCAAAAGCCGGTGCCGTTGATGCTGCTGCTGAAAAAGGCGGCGGATCTGCTCGATGCGCAGGATGAAGACTAAGCCGGGGACGACCAGCCGCCCTCGGTCGGCTATCCTTGTTGGCTATGGCCAAGAGCAAAAAACGAATCCTGGTGATGATCAAGCCCAAAGACCCCGAGGACATGCTCGCCGGGAACTTTGCGCTCGGCACCCCCAAAGAGGTGTGCGCGGTGCTCGCCAGCTATAACACTTCTCCGGACGGCTCGATCGTCACCCGCCACGGCACGATGGTGCTCCACGGGCCCGGGTTCACCGTTGAGTACGCCTCGGGGCACGATGAGCTGATGCAGGCGATGGTCGTGGTCAACACGATGGACTTCGCTTGGCCCGTGCTCTCGAAGATCTGCAAGGCCAACGGCTGGAAGATGCAGGATACTGAATCTGGGCAGATCTTTGGCTAGTGGGCGTAGGCCACAGTTTGCGGCTCAATTGGCGATCTTTTCTGGCCGATAACCGTAGTATACATGACGCAAAGGTCTGTGCAGACCGAGCTTTCGATGGAGAACCCCGCATGCCCGTATACATCTATGAATACCTCGACGACGAAGGCGAAGGCACCGGCGAGCACTTCGAGTTGGTCCAGAAGATGTCCGAGGACGCGCTGACCACCCACGACGAACGCCCCGTGCACCGCGTGCCCACGCTGCCCAACATCGCTGGCAAGTGGTCGGACATCAAAGAGAAGAGCATGCTCTCGAACAAGAACCTCGATCGGCTTGGTTTCACCAAGTACGAGAAGAAGGGCAACGGCTACATGGAGCGCGTCGCGGGCAAGGAAGGCCCCAAGTCGATCTCGCTCGATGACTGATTCAGTCTGCTGAAGCTTCCAGTTTATCTACCAATCCCGTTCCATAATTTCGTCTGCAATAGTCGAAATGTCTTTGTGCGCCGCGTCGATCCAGATCGTGCCCGGTCGCACGCGCAGGCGTTTGAGCCAGGTCCGCTGGTTCTTGGCGAATCGGCGGGTGTCGATCTTGATGCGTTCGATGGCTTCGCTGAGTGTGCATCGACCGTCGAAGTGAGCGATGAGTTGTTTGTAGCCGATGGCTTCGCGGGATTGATCGCCGAAGGCGTCGTCGTTGTACAGAGCCTGGGCCTCATCGACCAAGCCCTGCTCGATCATCTGCTTCACGCGTTGGTTGATGCGGGTGTTGATCAGCTCGGTGGGCCACTCAAGCCCGACGAGCACGGCTTGGGGTCGCGTGGGCTTGTCGTGCTCCCACTGGCTTTGCAACTCGGTAATCGGGGTGCCGGTCTGGAGGTAGACCTCCAAGGCCCGTCGCGTTCGGCGGAGGTCTGCCCCGTCGATCCGTTCGCTGGCTTGGGGATCGACCGACGCGAGCATGGCTCGGCGATCGGGCTGGGTCATGGCTTCGACCCGGGCTTTGACCTCGTCGGAGGGCTCCGGGGCTTGGAATAAGCCGTCTAAAAAGGATTTGATGTACAGATTCGTCCCGCCGACGACCACGGGCGTGATGGCGCTAGATTGCAGGCGATCGATCAGCGGGTTGGCCAGCGCGAGCCAGTCGTGGACCGTGAACCGGGCTTTGAGATCGACCACGTCGATCAGGTGGTGGACGATGCCCGCTTGTTCGTCCTTGGTGGGCTTGGCGGTGCCGATGTGGAGGTCGCGGTAGATCTGGTAGGCGTCGGCGGTGACGATCTCGCCGGGTTTGATGTCAGTAAGCCGCCGGCAGAGCTCGATGGCCAGCGAGGACTTGCCCCCGGCGGTGGGGCCGACGATGACGGGGTAGCGTGATGGGGGTGTAATCGTCACGCGAGAGTTTAGCGATCAATGTGCGATCGTGGAAGTATGAGAAGCGATCACTTGGCCGGCGGCATCAGCCCATAGAGCACCGCGACCGCCCCGATGAGCACGAACCACAGGCGCGAACGCTGCCCGGTCGAGAACTCTTCGAGCCTCGACGGCGGGTTGTGGGCTGGCACAAAGTGAGGGATTACGGGCTCGAGATACTCGAAGAGCTGCGGGTCCGCCGGCTGCCCGGGCGCGATCAGCGCCTGGCGGTTGCTGGCGATCATCCCGAGCTGCGACATGGCCAATAGATCGATGGTCGAGGCGCTGGGCGATTTGATCTCGCCGAGGAAACCCTGGTAGCGATCGATGCGGGTATGGTGGGCTTGCTCGATGTGCAGGGCGCGATCGCGCTGGGTGCGCGTGTGGCGAAGGTCCGCCTGGGCGGGGAGGATCAGCGCAGAGACCAAGATCGCGAGCCCGGCGAGGAAAATCATCCAGCGGCCGAGCGCACCCGTCCAGTCGACGGCTGCGCTCTGGCTCGCGTTCTGGGGTTCGCTTTGAGTTCGGATTGGGAGCGCATGGGTCGACACGATCAAGCTATCGGCTGACTTGTTCGATCCGCTCAATTAAGGGCGAGCAATTTCGCAGACGGTCAGTAGCTTGTGTGTGCCATGCTTACGCGTTGGTCGGCGTGGGCTTGACGCCGGTGTGGGCGAGCATGCGGTTGATCGCCAAGAGCGCAAGTTCCGCGGCTTTGGGATGAACGCTCACAACATTGCGCACCTTAATCGGGCCACCGGCTTGGTCGATTGGCGCGTCTTTGGTGGTGCCCACGCCGCAGAGACCGTCGAGGATCCACAGCATGTGCGGCTCATCAATCCGGTACATCGTCGTGCACAGACACTGACAATCCGAGAGCATCCGCACCTGCATCCCCTTGGATTGAAACTCGTTGGACAGGCGATTCACCAGATGCACCTCCGTGCCCACTGCCCACTTGCTCCCCTCGGGCGCGTCGCGCAGCGTGTTGATGATGTACTCGGTCGAGCCCGAGTAGTCCGCGAGATCGACGACTTCTTTGCAGCACTCGGGGTGGACGAGGATCTGCGTGGGCTCTTCGCCCGGGGCGAGCGCAGCGTTTGCGCTCTTGATCTCGGCGCAGTGCTCGGGGCGGAAGAGCTTGTGGACGCTGCAATGTCCTGCCCACAAGATAGTTGTCGAATCGTATAACTGCTTTGCGGACGCACCGCCGAGCGGTTCGCCCTGGGCGGTGAGCTTGGGGTCGTAGACGCAGGTGTGCGTGTCGGTGTCGATGCCGTAGGCGGATGCGGTGTTGCGTCCGAGGTGTTGATCGGGGAGGAAGAGGATCTTGATTTCTTCGTCGGGTTGCTTGGGCACGGTGCCCCCGTCCATCGCCCACTTGAAGACCTGGTCGGCGTTGGACGAGGTGCAGCATGCGCCGCCGTGCTCGCCGACGAAGGCTTTGATGGCGGCGGTCGAGTTCACATAGGTGATGGGGATCACGCGCCCGTTCCAGCCTTGGTCTTTGAGTGATTCGTGGATGAGTTCCCATGCTTCGACGGTCTGGTCGTAGTCGGCCATGTCGGCCATCGAGCATCCGGCGGAGAGATCGGGGAGGATGACTTCGACGGAGTCGGGCGTGAGGATGTCGGCGGTCTCGGCCATGAAGTGCACGCCGCAGAAAATGATGTGCGAGACCGGCGTGCCCGCCTTGGCGCGGTCTTCGACCACGGACGAGGCGAGCTGGGCGAGCTTGAGCGAGTCGCCCATAAAGTCGGCGTGGCGGACGACATTGTCCATCTGGTAGTGATGCCCGAGCAGGACCACGGAGGGGCCCAATTGGGCGCGCCGAGCCTCGATCTGCTCGTTGAGCTGATCCTCGGTGAGGGTGTGGTAGTGTTCGGGGATGGATGGTTGCCAGAGCATGGGGAGTCCTTGGATATGGAGGCTTGTATGCATGATAAGCCGACCCATATTGTACGATCGGCGGGGCGATCGGGTCGCTGGGGGTTCAAATCTCACGAAATTCGGCGGGGTGAACTCCCAAGAACTATCCTATACGGATGGATATATTCTTGATTATTGTGGCGGCTGTGGTGATCGGGGTGCCGCTCGTCATCTACATCTACAAGCAGGCCGAGGCCGCCAAAGAGCGCGCCCGGATCCGCCACGCCGGGATCATCAGCTTTGCAGATCAGCGGGGGTTCTCGTTTGAGCCCGGGCATGATGATTCACACGACGAACGCTACGCCCATTTCGAAGTGTTTCGCAGGGGCTTTGCTCGCTCGGCATACAACACAATGTGCGGAGCGGTGGATCTGGGGAAGTTCCAGGCCCAGTGTCGGACGGGCGATTTTACTTACAAAACCCGCGAGACCTACACGACGACGGACTCCAAGGGACGCACCACCACGCGAACGCGGATCGTGAAGCACGATTTTAGTTATTTCATCGTCGAGCTCCCGTTCGAGCGGATGCCCGATATGCTGGTCCGGCGCGAGGGGATCTTCGACAAGATCGCGGCCGCCTTCGGGAAGAACGATATTGACTTCGAGAGCGCGGAGTTCTCGCGGAAATACTTTGTACAATGTGATCAGCGCAAGTTCGCCTACGACATCATCAACCAGCGGATGATCGAGTTCTTGCTGGCGACCAAGCCCGGGCTGATCGATATGGAGAACGCTCGGATTTGTTTGACCGATGGGATGACGAAATGGCCGCACGAGCGGTTTGATGAATCGCTGGAATGGACCCGATCATTCGTGGGGCACTGGCCCGACTTTGTGATCAAGGATTTGGAAGAAGGAAGAATCGTATGAGCCCACTCGTGATCGGATTGATTGTTGTTGCCGTGCTCGCCCTGATTGTAGTGGGTTGGGCGATGGGTATCTATAACAAGCTTGTGCGTGTGCGCCAGCACCTCAAGGACTCTTGGTCTGGGGTCGATGTCGAGCTCAAGCGTCGCTATGACCTGATCCCGAACTTGGTCAACACCGTCAAGGGCTACGCGAGCCATGAGAGCGAGACGCTCGAAAATGTCATCGCGGCCAGGAACCAAGCCGCGGGCAATACCGGTTCGGTCGCTTCGCAGGCCAAAGACGAAGGGATGCTCGTTGGGGCATTGCGTCAGCTCGCGGTGGTGGTCGAGCAGTACCCTGATCTCAAGGCGGATACGCAGTTCATGAACTTGCAGGGCGAGCTGGCCGAGACCGAGAACCGGATCGCGTCCTCGCGTCGGCTTTACAATGGCAATGTCCGTGAGATGAATACGGCTGTCCAGGTCTTCCCGAGCGTGATCATCGCGAGCGTGTTCAATTTCGAGAAGGCGGACTACTTCGAGATCGAGGACCAGGCGGTGCGCGAGGCGCCCAAGGTTGAGTTTTAAATCGAGCTAACTATGAGTTTGCGGCTGGCGTCCACACTCCGGGCAGACCTGCATCGGGTCAAGCCCCTCGCGGCTGTAGCCGCAGCTTGGGCAGTTGCCGTGCATGAGTTTGGGGTACTCTGATCTGCGTACGCCCATGAGTCCCTGTTTGACACCCGTGGCTCTGAGCATCCGTGTCGCTTGATTGCTGATGATCACAAGCATGATCAGGGAGAGAAACGGGATGACAAAGCCGAAGATGAGCAATGTCGGTAGCAAGATGCCTCTGTCTAACGCTGATGAGAGACGGAGCGCCTGAAAGTACGCGATGAACTGGAACAGAACAAAGCCCCCGAGCAATAACAATATGATCATGATGTTGCCAGTGCGTGTGATCGCCATGCCCACGATGATCACAATGCACAGTATTGAGAGCAGGACGATCCAGATGAGCGTTGTCTGAAGCTTCGCAGCCTTGAGTAGATCAGCTGTGTTTTCAGAGTAGAGTGGGCTCATCGCAAGCCAAGTGTATACGCCCACCACGCGACAGCTTCTCGGGCCATAAAGACCGGAAGTTTTCGCAGCACCATCCCCCGTCGTCGGGCCGAATGCGTGCTCGCGATGATCCCCTCTCGGCGGAGCGCGAGCTTGAGGCGCGGGGTGTGGTAGAAATGGGTGACGCCGACCACACTCGACCAGCCATGTTCATCAAACAACGCAGCCGTATTGGCCGCGCTGTCGGCGGTGTTGAGTCCAATCTCATCGAGGACGATCGCGTCTGTTGGTATGCCCCGGTTGATGGCGATGGTTCGCATCGCCTGGGGTTCGCTGATGGAGCCGTCGCCGGGGCCGCCAGAGAACAACAGCGTATCGCAGAGCCCTTGTTCGTAGAGTTCGCACCCCGCGAGCACGCGATCGAGCAGCGCATCGGACGGGGAGCCGTCGGCAAACACCCGGGCGCCGAGCACCAAGGCGACTTCGCTGTGCGTGCTCGCACGGGCATTGCCTACTGTGCACATGAGGAGCACCGGGTAGAGCCCAAGCCCGACAATCACGCCGATGATAAACCAGAATCTGAAAAGCAGCTGTCTATGAATCGGCATAGTTCTCTATCGAACGATCGGAATACGACAGGCCAGCAGATAACACGGGGGACGAGCTTTACTTTCGAGAACTGATCTTACTTCGCCGATCCGTCGTTGATCGCGGCTTGGGCCGCGGCTAGGCGGGCGATGGGGACTCGGAAGGGCGAGCAGCTGACATAGTCGAGGCCGATGGTGTGGCAGTAGTGGACGGACTTGGGATCGCCGCCGTGCTCGCCGCAGATGCCGATTTTGAGACCGGGCTTGGCCGCGCGTCCTTTTTTGAATCCCATCTCGACAAGCTGCCCGACGCCGGTCTGGTCGAGACTCTGGAAGGGGTCGCCGGGGAGGATGTCGCGTTTGAGGTAGTCGGGCAGGAAGGTGTTGATGTCGTCGCGAGAGTAGCCGAAGGTGAGCTGGGTGAGGTCGTTGGTGCCGAAGGAAAAGAAATCGGCGTGCTCGGCAATCTCGTCGGCCGTCAGTGCGGCGCGGGGGATCTCGATCATGGTGCCGATTTTGATTTTGAGGTTCCTCTTGAAGCCGTGCTCTTTCTTGACTGCGATGATTACTTGTTCGGCTTGCTTGCGCAGGATGCTGAGTTCTTGATGCGTGCCCACCAGCGGGATCATGATTTCGGGCACGGCTTTGATCTTGTTGTTGGCGCACTCGATGGCCGCTTCGACGATCGCGCGGACCTGCATCGCGAGGATTTCTGGATAAGTGATCGCCAATCGGCAGCCGCGATGGCCCATCATCGGGTTGGATTCGTGGAGCAGCGCGACCTGTCTGCGGACAGATTCAACCGGCACGCCCTGCGTGTCGGCCACGCGTTGGATCGCGTCGTGTTCGTGGGGGAGGAACTCGTGGAGCGGCGGGTCGAGCAGGCGGATGGTCACGGGCAGGCCGTGCATCGCGGTGAAGATCCCGACGAAGTCCTCGCGTTGGAACGGCAGGAGCTTGGCGAGGGCAAGCTCGCGGTCGCTGGTGTGCTCGGCGAGGATCATCTCGCGCACCGCGGTGATCCGTTCGCCATCGAAGAACATGTGTTCCGTGCGGGTGAGCCCGATGCCCTGGGCTCCGAAGTCGCGTGCGCGCTTGGCGTCGGCCGGGGAGTCGGCGTTGGTCCGCACGCCCATGGTGCGGTACTTGTCGGCCCATTTCATGATCTTGGAGAAGTTGCCGCTGAGCTCGGGCTCGATGGTCGGCATGGACCCGGGGAAGACCTCGCCCGTTGAGCCATCAATAGAAATCAGATCGCCACGCCCGAAGGTGTCCGCGCCAATCGAGAAGGTGCCGGTGTGTTCGTCGATCGAGACTGCACTCGCGCCGCTCACGCAGCACTTGCCCCACCCACGCGCGACGACCGCGGCGTGCGAGGTCATCCCGCCGGTCGAGGTCAGGATTCCGACCGCGCTGTGCATGCCGTCGACATCTTCGGGGCTGGTCTCTTTGCGGACGAGGATGATCTGCTCACCCTTGTGCGCCCGCTCCACGGCTTCGCTCGCCGTGAATGCCGGGTGTCCGACGGATGCGCCTGGTGACGCGGGGAGCCCGGTCGCGATGGCCTTGCGTGATTCCTTGGCCTTGGGGTCAAAGCTCGGGAGTAAAAGCTGTGTCAGATCGCCGGCCGGGATGCGTACGAGGGCCTGCTGCTCGGTGATTCGTTTTTCTTTGACCATATCGCAGGCGATGTTCACCGCGGCCGCGCCGGTGCGCTTGCCGGTGCGGGTCTGGAGCATGAAGAGTTCGCCGCGTTCGATGGTGAACTCGATGTCCTGCATGTCGGTGTAGTGATCTTCGAGCGTCTTTTTGATCGACAGGAGTTGTTTGTAGATCGAGCCGTTCCACTCGGGCATGTGGGCCACAGGCTGGGGCGTGCGGATGCCGGCGACGACATCTTCGCCTTGGGCATTGACGAGGAACTCGCCATAAAACTGATTCTCGCCGGTCGATGGGTTGCGTGTGAAGGCGACGCCGGTGCCGCTGTCTTCGCCCATGTTGCCAAAGACCATCGTCTGCACATTGACGGCCGTGCCATCGAGCCCGGTCATGTTTTCGATGCGTCGGTATGAGATGGCTTTGTCGGAGTTCCACGATCCGAACACTGCGTTGATCGCCAGTTCGAGCTGCTTGAGCGGGTTCTGGGGGAATTTGGTCCCGACCTGTTTGGCGTAGACCGCTTTGTACGATTCGCAGAGTTCCTTGAGCCCCTCAGCGGGCACCTCGGTGTCGTTGACGACCTGGTACTTGGATTTGATCGCGCTGAAGGCCTGCTCGAAGTGCTGGTGGTCAACGCCCATGACGACATCGCCGAACATGTTGATGAGTCGGCGGTACGCGTCGAAGGCGAAGCGTTCGTTGTTGGTCTTGGCCGCCAGCCCGAGCACGGACTTGTCGTTGAGCCCGAGGTTGAGGATCGTGTCCATCATGCCCGGCATCGAGACCGCGGCTCCCGATCGTACGGAGACGAGCAATGGGTCGGTCGGATCGCCGAACAGTTTTTCGCGCTGTTTTTCGAGCGCATCGAGATGCTTGGCGATCTCTTCGCTCAGCCCTTTGGGGAGTTTCTTCTTGTTCTTGTAGTACGCGGCGCAGGCCTCGGTCGTGATGGTGAAGCCCGGGGGCACGGGCAGCCCGATGGAGGTCATCTCGGCGAGGTTCGCGCCCTTGCCGCCCATGAGGGTTTTCATGGAGCCGTCGGCTTCGGTCTTCTTGCCGAAGGCGTAGACCATCTTGCCCGCGATGATTCGTTTCTTGGCGGGTGATTTGCTCGCGGCGTTCTTCTTTGTGGTGGCCTTTGTGGTGGCTTTTCGGGCAACCTTGCGGACGGCCTTCTTGGCCCGCTTCTTCGAGGTGTGGCGTTTGCCCGAGGGGGTGTTCTTCGCGGGGCTCTTGGGAGTCTTCTTGGTTGCTTTTTTGGACGCCTTCTTGTGGGCCGAGGCGGTGCGCTTCACGCCGGTTTTCTTTGTGCTCTTCTTTGCCGCTTTCTTAGAAATCTTCTTCGAGACCTTCTTCGGGCTCTTCTTGGTTGATTTCTTCGTGGTTTTCTTGCTGGCCTTCTTCGCAGCTTTCTTGGCCACCTTTTTGGTGGTCTTCTTGGAGGTTGCTTTGCGGTCGGCTTTCTTGGATGATTTTTTCTTGGCCATGGGCGTCAATCTATCCCTGTAGGGTGCTGGTTGGAAGGCGTCGGGCCGGCAGGATACGGATTGCTCTCTCGATGGAGTGTAGATCAAGCTGCTTGATCTTGCTCACAGCGGAGAGTCTGGATTGTGTGAACCCCACGCCCCCGGGCGTGATACGATTGCACGATGAGTGCCTGCCCGCCTGAACAATCGGATGATTCTGACCAGCTCTCCAGCGGAATCAGGCACGCTGCGCCTGTTGGGCAGGCTCCGGGTGCGCCGGTGGTGCTCGCGGGGCTCGGGCAGGGATTGGGCACGGAAAACAAGCGGGTCGAGCGGACTTGGATCATTGAGCACGATGATCCCGATCCGGGGAGGACGATCGAGGGGGTTATCTCACCGTATGCTGAAGATCGCTCGGCTATCCCGGAATCCGAATCCGGCTGGCTCGTGATGCTCAGCTATGAGCTGGGGGCCAAGCTCGAGCCCAAAGCCGTCCATCGACACGGGTCGGCTTCTGGGTTCCCGCTCGCGGTGATTCAGCGTTGGCGAACGAACAGGGCGCAGCCCGCGGAGCCTACTTCGTATCAGGTAGGCGAGCTGACATCGTCGATGGGAAAAGATGGATACATCGCCGCGGTTGAGCGGACGCAGGCGTTTATCCGGGCGGGGGATATCTATCAGGCCAATATCGCTCACCACCTTGAGTGTGCGTTTTCTGGGTGTGCGCGGTCTTGCTTCGATGTATTGTGTGCTACGGCCCAGCCACGGTATGGCTCGATGATGGTCTTCGAGCATCGCGGGCAGCGTCATGCGATCGCGTCGATCTCGCCTGAGCTTTTTCTTGAGTGTGATCTCAACACTCGGCGGATCAGGACCGAGCCGATGAAGGGCACCCGCCCGATCGCCAGCGACGAAGCGGAGCTGCGCGACTCGCCCAAGGACCGGGCCGAGCTCGACATGATCACGGATCTGATGCGCAATGATCTGGGGCGATTGTGCGAAATGGGCACGGTGCGGGTCGCCGAGCCCCGCAAAATCGAGGCGCACCACTCCGGGGTGCTCCAGGCGTCGTCGGTGGTGGAGGGGCGGCTTGGTGAGGGGGTTGGGATAGGGGATATTCTGCGGGCGACCTTCCCACCGGGTTCGGTGACGGGGGCGCCCAAGGTCCGGGCGATGCAGATCATCGACGAGCTCGAAGCCCGCCCCCGCAACAGCTACTGCGGCTCCATGCTCAGCCTCGATGACCACGGGCACCTGACCAGCGCGGTGTCGATCCGCACCGCCCATATCTGGGGAGAGCCTGACCCAGACAATCCAACCGGGATGCTCGATGGTCGGCTGGTCTATCCGGTGGGCGCGGGCGTGGTGGCGGATTCCGATCCCGCGAGCGAATGGGCAGAAACGCTCGTCAAAGCCCGGGTGCTCGAAGCGGCTCTGGGGCTGCGATTGGATCTTTAAAGACCGATCGGGCGAATGGGGGGCTTGGGGCTCCACCAAAGTTCGGACATTGATTCCATTTTGACCAATATCGGGCGCTGATCCCGTCGATCTTGTTGTGTGCCAGCGGTTTGTGGGCGGCGTCTGTTGTATCAACGCCCGACCCCAAGCCGACACCATCCAAAGAGGCGACGAGCATGGAACTCAAGTTGAACGCAGAACGCAGGGCGCACCCACGAACGAATATGGAGATCGCCGTCAAGCTCCGACGCAGCGCCCGGGCGTTGTTCACGGGCGGGCGGACGCACGATGTGTCGATGTGCGGGGCGTCGATTGAGTTGGTGGGGCCGCGCGAGGCGCAGATGGGCGAGCGGATCGCGATCGCCTTCGAGCACCTGCAGTGCCCGGTGACCCGGGCGGCGAGGATGATCGGGGCGACGGTGATCCGGGCCGACCGATTGATCGATGGCCATCAGATGATCGCGATCCGGTTTGATTCGATCCAACAGGGGCTCGAGGGGCTGACCCTCAACCAAGCCGCCTGATCTCACGGCAACGATCACCAACAATCAACAGATGACTTACAAGTTCATGACCGCTTCTTGCACGGCGGCCTTGGCATTCTCGATCAGCTCGGTGCCCGAGACCTGCTTGCTAATGTGCTCTTGGAACACGATCTCGCCGCTTGCGTTGATCACGACGATCGTCGGGAACACACGCACCTTGAAGTCCGAGACCAAAGAGCCGGCATCGAACACGAGCGTATGCATGAAATCTTCAGCATCGAACTCGCTCTGGGTCGCGGCGGTGTCCGCTTCGCGGATCGCCAGCCCGAACACATCGACCGGGTCTTTCAAAAAATCAAACGCCATCTGCGAGACCAAGGGCGAGGTCTCGGCGCATGGGATGCACCACGAGCCCCAGAAGTAGAGCACGGTGACCTTGTTGGCTTGGGTCGCGTTGTTGACCTCGGTGCTGGCGAAGGCTGCGGGGGTGAAGGCGTAGGCGGGGGCCCGCTTGTTGCGCTTGATCACCGGCTGTGGATCGGGCTGGTTGTCGGTGACCACGAAATCTGGGGGCAGGTCTTGGTTTGTGGTGTCGCCTATCAGCGGCTCGTCATTGGTTTCAGTGGTTGGGTCCGGCTTGGGCTTGGGGATGCTGGAGACGAACTCGAACTCGCTCGGGCGGTTGATGTCAAGCTTGTCCTGCTCGTTCTCGATGACCTTGACATTGGCCAGCTCAAGCACGAAGGTGAACTGGATAATCCCCGCGTCGGTTTTGTGCTCGAGCTTGCGTGGCAAGCGATCGACCGTCGAGATGTACCACCGGGCGCTGGTGTAGGCGTCGTCGCGGGACTTGCGGGTGCGTCCCTTGGGTTTCTCGGGGCGGGTGATCTCGATCACATCGCACAGCACGCCTTTGACAGATGCTTGTTCGAGGAGTTCCACGGAGACGGCGTTGTTGAGGTCCTTGGCGAAGGGGTCATCGAGTATGATCGGCTTGATGAGCATGGTCGAGAAGCTGCCGGGGGTGCCACGCGCGTCTGGATCATTCTTGGTCTCGTGGATCTGTTTCTTTTCGTAGTCAAGCCAGTAGTAGCGGTCTTCGCTGATGAGCATGTCCATGGGCTTGGTGGGCGCGGTCTTCATTTCTTTGGCGTTGCCCAGGCTGCGGAGCACGCGCCCGTGCTCGTCGTTGGTGCCGAAGAAGAGCTGCCCGTTCATCGAGGGGAAGGTGTCGGCGAAGAGCGCGCCGCCCACGCCCTCCATCGAGAACTGGGCGGTGAAGCCCGGGATCTCCCCGAGGGCGGCCCGTGAGAGCTCAAGGATTTCTGTTGGTTGCTGGGTCGGCTGCTGGTCTTGTGCTGAGTTGGCTGCGAATGCAGGCGAGAATGCGGTGCACAGCACGATCGCGCTTGTGAAGATCAAGAGGGTGGCTCGATTGATGTTGAACTTCGGAAGATTGAGCAAGGTGTGTGGGGTCATGGGGCGGCGAACCTTTTATATACATACGAAACAAACGAAAATATCGGCTACCCAACGATAGCAAGAGCTCTCCCAAGAGAACGCTCAAAGCGGGCGAATATTGCCTGTTCAGCCCTTCTCGGGCTCAGCGAGCAGCGCACTCAGGGCATCGCCGGGGTGGGGCTGGCGCATGAGGTGTTCGCCGACGAGGGCGATGCGGACGCCGTGGGATCGCAGGTGGGCCAGATCGGTGCTGGCTTTGATCCCGGATTCGGACACGAGCTTTGTGCGATCATCGACCAGATCGAGCAGGTCGGTGGTGTGGGTGAGGCTGGTGATCATCTTGGTGAGATCGCGGTTATTGATCCCCAGCAGCACCCGATCGGACTTGCAGGCTTTGATGATCGGCTCGACCCGCAGCAGGTTGTCCTTGGAGTGGACCTCAAGGAGGACCGAAAGATCGAGTGCGTGGGCGTGATCGAGCAGATCGCGGATCTGGGCATCGTCGAGGCACTCGGCGATCAGCAGCACCGCGTCGGCGCCGTAGGCCCGGGCCTGGGTGATCTGGTAGGGATCGAGGATGAAGTCTTTGCGGATGATCGGCAGATCGACCGCTGCGCGGATCCGATCCATGAATCTGAGGGAGCCGCCGAAGAATTTCTCGTCTGTGAGGCACGAGATGGCCGATGCTCCGGCATTGGAGTACTGCTGCGCGATGAGCTCGGGCTTAAAACCATCTTGTGCGTATTCGGGGCGGATCAAGCCCGCGGACGGGCTGCGCCGTTTGATCTCCGCGATCACCCGGGTGCCTGCTGTGCTGAGTTCTTCGCCCGATCGGACCAGCGCACCGAAGAAATCGCGTGAGGGTTCCCGATCGGCGATCTTGGCTTCGAGGGCCTCGATGGATTCGGCCGCACGATCGCGGTCGATCTCGGATCGTTTGAAGACGACGATCTCTTCGAGGACGGCCGGGAGCGCGGGCGATGATGTGTCCGGGATGGGATCAGGTGGTGTGCTCATGGGGAATCAATCGAATAGATCGGGCGTATGGGCAATTGGCTTGATGCCGATGCTTGTGCTCGGCGTTGTTCTGGGTCTGATTGTATCGCCCGCGAGCGCGGGGATTGAAACGCTCTCTCTGGATGGTTTACCGGTGCTGGCGCAGGTCGTTGATAGCGGGTCGGTGCAGAACAAGAGCGTCGGGGATGTCTGGAACACGATGAAGGATCTCGAGCCCTACACGCTGGCGGTCTCGATGCTGCTGGTGATCGCGCTGCTCTTTGCCGGCGGGCTGCTGCGCCCGGGCGGGTTCGCCAAGGCGGGGCTGCGCGATATCACGGCGTTGCCCGCGGTGGTGTTCTTCTTCGCGGCCTTTGTGGTGCTGCTCGCCCAGAGCTCCGGGGCGAGCCTTGTTGGGCAATTTACATGGGTGAATGAGCAGGGGTACAGCGATTTTCAGATGCGCACGATCGTGTCCACGGTCTCGTATCTGCTGGCGATGATCGCCGGGTTCGGGATGCTGTTCATCCTTCGGCGGAGCGCAACAACCGGCGACGGGCTGGATAACGGGTTCGGGGTGGGCTTTTTAGACCTTCCCGTTGGGCTCGGGTGCTTCTTGCTCGCGTTCCCATTTATTCGTATACTCGGGCTGCTGGGCGAGTTTGCCTATACCCAGACGCAGGGGCAAAGACCTGACGGGATCGCCCACGAGACGCTCAAGATCTTCACCGACAACCCGAACGATCCGTGGGTGATGGTGTTCGTCGGCGGGGCGATCATCGGGGCGCCGATTGTTGAAGAGCTGGTCTTCCGGGTGTATGTGCAGGGGGCGCTGCTCAAGTGGTTCAAGAGCCCGTGGCTGTCGATTATCTTCACCTCGATCCTTTTCGCTTCGATCCATCGGCTTAGTCCACAGCCCGTGCCCTGGTTCGCGCTCCCGACCATCTTCGCCGTGGGGCTGACCTGTGGCGTGGCGTACGAGCGCACCAAGCGCGTGGGCGTGCCGATCATGATGCACATGTGCTTCAACCTGCTCAATGTGCTGATCGTGATGATGAGCAACGCCGACGCGGCGCCCGCGGGCGTTTAAATCATTTAGAGTTAAAGATTTGCTGCTAATAGACCGGTCGGTCTTATGGGCATCCTGCCCCGAACAGATCGAGGAACGCGGAGACATCGAAGAAGTCGTAGAGCCCATTGTTGTCAAGATCGGCCAGCGGGTCTTGTGCGCCGAAGAGGTCGAGGAACTCCGAGACATCGAAGAAATCGAGGATCCCATCGTCGGTGTAGTCCACGACGCATGGGGCGGGGGTGAACTCAAGCCCGGGGCCGAGGGTGATTCGGAACTCGCCCAGGCGTGATGGGGCCCAGTTGGAGTATGAGCTCACCACGGCGGCGTAGACCACTTCGGGATCGGTCCCGTGCCCGCCAACGGTGAATGCGTTTGGATAGCCCGCGCCGTCGTCGTTGACATGCAGCAGGTTGGCGTCCGGGTTTCCGGGGATGAACAGATCGCAGTAGATCGTCAGGAATGGATCAAAGTCGATGGGCTGTGCTTCGAGCGAGGTGACGGTGACATCGAGCGGGACATTCTGGGCGGTCGGTTGGAAGTAGAATACTTGGTAGGGGACATCGTCGTTGATCGAATCGGGGGAGGTGACGCCGTCGCAATCGCCGGTGATGATGGCGCCGGTGTCGCTTCGTCGATCCATAGTCGGATCGGCGTTGGTGAGTTCGGAGACGATGTCATCGCCGAGCGCAATCGCGCAAAGGCTGGCGATAGCGAGGGTTGAGAGCAGTGTGTTCATCTTGTATCTCCGAGCGGCTGGCTAGTCAGTCGAGCAAACACGAGGCTGTTTGATCAGGGGCGTGAAGGGAAGATCCCGAAGAGGCAGATAATGAAGTTGACACAGTTGTAGGGTTGGAGATTCTGGTGTGATTCGTTCCCGCCGGCGTTGCCTACATTGGTGTTTACGCTGATCGCGGAGCTATGAAGCGATGTGTCTGCGTTGGATTCGGTGCCGAAGTCTGGATCGCCGGCTCCGCTTTTGGCGAGGACGCGATCTTTGGGTGTGGTCGAATCACCCTCTGTGGAGATCGCCTTCATGGTGGCGTTGCTCGTTGCTGGGTGGGCATGGCTAGGTAGCTCGCTGTTGGTGAGTTGGACGCGTTCGACGCCGCCTTTCTGGCCGAGCTGGCGCGGGGTAAGGCCGGGGCCATTGCCGGGGTGCATGGGTATGCGCCCGCGGAGATCGGGGAGCCCGAAGGTGGTGCGTCCGTCGCCGCCGTAGGTCGTGCCGAGGATGGAGAAGAGGGCTGTGTTATCTGCGATCGAGAGGAGTTGCCCGTTGCACAGTGCCCAGTTGCGTGGGGCGAAGTTGCCCCCGAACATCCGAATTTCGCCGATACATCCGTCACCTGGCATGGTTTTCTCCTTGGTTGAGTGTGTGTTCTGTGATGTCGATGCTGAGGTAGGCGCATCGTGCGCTCGCTGAGGGGAGCGCGTTGGTGAGCGTGGTTGGTTGGCCCAGCTTGTTGGTTTCTACGCGGGTGAGTCGCCACGCGGCATGTGCGCCGGTAGGCGCGGTGGGGATCGCGAGCACGAAGGTGCCCGCTTGGGTCGCGTTGAGTTTGATTCGTTTGGTCTGTGGCTTTGAGTGTACTCGCTGGGTGATGGTCAGCGTGACTTGCCCGCGCTGATCGACGGGGGCGTCGATGGAGACCCCGGCGGGGAACGCACCGATTCTGGTTGAGTCGGCCGTGCAGTTGTGTGCGCTATAAAGGATGGCCGACTGGCGGGCGTGGGGGTAGAGGATTTCGATATCGAAGCTCGCGTCGGTGTGCACGCGATCGCTGATGTCGGGCATAGGTTGGATGGTCAGGCGGGGGTTGGCGAGTTTTTCGCTCTGGTGTGCATCGCTCTGGCTCAGATGCGAAATCGGGATAAGGTCCGCGGCGTGTGCCTGGGCAGCAGATGGGACCAGCTTGCCAAGCGATGGTGAAGGGACGCGGGCGTTGGTCAGCGGGTGCGATGATTCGGCGAGCACGCCCGAAGTGACGGCTCCGGATGCGGTCGCGGCGACGCTGACGGCCAGGAAGTTTCGGCGGTTCATGGTGTTCCCCTACAGGGCCCGGGTCTGGGCTTGAATTCAGGATACCTTACTTACCGATGAGTGTGCAAGGAGAATCCGGTCAAAATTCAGATCGGGGCGATGGTGTGAGATTGAGGGCGAATGGAGCGTTTTTTAAGGATTTATGCTCTACGATCCCGTCATAATGAGCACAGATCACACCAGCAAATCAGCCGATCGACCCCGGATTTTGACCGGGGATACTCCTACCGGGCAGCTCCATCTGGGGCATTGGGTGGGCTCGCTCGAGAACCGCGTCGCGCTCCAGGATGAGTATGAGTGCTTCTTCTTGATCGCCAACATGCACGCGTTCACGACGCGGGCGGACAAGCCGGCGGAGATTCGGCGATCGACGCTCGATATCGTCAAGGACTGGCTCGCGGCTGGAATCGATCCGGAGCGATCGACCTTCGTGCTCCAGACCGAGATCCCGGGGATCGCGGAGCTGACCTGGTACTTGGCGATGTTGCTCCCCTTCAATCGGGTGATGCGGAATCCGACGCTCAAGAGCGAGCTCGAGGACAAGGAGTTGGGGGATAACTACAGCTTCGGGTTCCCGATGTACTCGGTCGGGCAGTGCGCTGATATCTTGTTGTTCCGCCCGGAGCTGGTGCCGGTGGGCGAGGATCAGTTGGCGCATATCGAGCCCTGCCGAGAGGTGGCGCGTCGGTTCAATCAGATCTACTGCGGCGTCAACCCGCACACCGAGGACGAGGATTATGTGAAGGAGGGCGGGCTCTTCCCAATCCCGACGGGCAAGGTCGGGCGCGTGGCGCGCTTGGTCGGGACCGACGGCGTCAACAAGATGTCCAAGTCGCTCAACAACTCGATCTTCCTGACGGATACCTTTAAGCAGATCAAGAAACGGATGGGCGGGCTGTACACCGGGCGGACGGCGATGGACGAGCCGGGCGATATCAACAACGCGCTGTTCGAGTATGTGCGGGCGTTTATTGACGATGAGGACCGGGTGAAGGCCCTCGAAGAGGCGTATGCCAAGGGCGACAACATCGGCGATGGGCATATCAAGGTCGAGGTGGCCGAGCATATCGATAAGCTGCTCGAGCCCATGCGTGAGCGGCGGATCCCGTATGAGGGCGAAGCCGGGGACGCCAAGGTGCTCGAAATCCTGCGTGAGCACACCAGACAGGCCAATAACGCGGCGGAAGAAACGCTGTACCTTGCCAAACAAGCGATGCAGATCGACTTCGGGCCACGGAACCTGATGTTCGATTAAATCGTATACTCTGTACTCATGAGCTTCACTTTTCTATCTCGTCGCCTCTCGCCTGACCATCCTGTCGATTCTGGTAGCGGGCTGCCGATCCCGCCGGCGGGGCATACTGAGCGGAATCGTGATGAGGGGTCGACCAAGGAAGATGATTCGTTCTCGGGCGGCGTGGATTCCGCGGCTCGTAAAGCATCGGCCCAGCTGCTCGATGCGGAGCCCAACTCCAACCCCTCGTACGCCTTTGCGCGGATCTCGGTGGGAATCATTATTCTTGTGTGGCTGGTGACGGGGTACCTCAAGGTCAAGGACATCAACGCGTTCGTCGAGATCGTCACGATGCACCGGGTGATCCCCGAGTCGATGCATTCGGTGCTCTGGTGGGTGGGCCCGGCGGAGATCCTGATGGGGCTGCTGCTGGTGTTCGCGCTCGGGTCCGAGCTGCGCAAGCCGTTCGGGAAGCTGGTGCTGCTGATCTCGATGAGCGCGATCGCGGGGTTTATGTACTACATCTCAAAGGTGGACCCGGCGGTGCTGCAAGAATCGGGCTGCGGGTGCCTGAGCGACTACCGGATCGCGTCGGGGATCGAGACGGTGGACCGGGTGATGAAGTACGGGTTCAACACGATCCTGCTGATCCTGCACATTGTGGCGCTCTTTGGGCCGGCGATGGTCGATAGCCGACGACGATGAGGCGCAGCGGTTCTACCCTATGGGCATGACGAACGAACCCAATACGCCCAACGAATCAACCGAAAAAACTGAAGGCCACGACGAGATCGCCAGCGTGTTTCTCGATGGTCAGTTTATGAACCGCGAGGACGCCCGGTTGTCCGCGTTCGACGCGGGCATCCAGCACGGCGTCGGTTTGTTCGAGACGCTCAGCGCGGTCTCGACGCCCGATGGGATCATGATTCGTGATCTCGATGCGCATCTGGATCGGCTGCAATCTTCGGCGGCGGTGCTGGGGTTGTCTGATGAGATCAAGACCGGGCCGCTCGGAGAGGCGATCACGGAGACTGTGCGCCGGGCGCGATACAAGAACACACGGGTTCGGCTCACGCTCACGGGCGGGGATCTGAACATGCTGCAGACGCACGGGCGGACGAATCATCGCCCGACCGTGCTCATCGCGGCCCAGCCGGCGACCGAGTACCCCGATGAGATGTTCGATAAGGGTGTGATGGTGACGCTAGGGCAATCGCGGGTCAACCCACTCGATCCGACGGCTGGTCACAAGACGCTCAACTACTGGTGGCGGTTGCGCCAGCTCCAGGACGCGGCGGCCAAGGGCGCGGGCGAGTCGATCATCTTCTCGGTGAGCAATCACCTCGCGGGCGGGTGTGTGTCGAACTTGTTTGTGGTCGATGACGGGCATCTGATCACGCCGATCGCTCAGGGGGAGGAGCAGGATATCGGCGGGGCGCAGACGCGCGAGGGGGTGCTGCCTTCGCCGGTGCTGCCGGGGATTACACGGATGCGGGTGATCGAGGAGGCCAAGAAGCTGGGGATCAAGACGACCAAGCGGATGATGACGATCGACGATCTGCTTGACGCTGATGAGGTGTTCTTGACGAACTCGAGCTGGGGCGTGCTGCCGGTGGTGAAGATCGAGGCGGAGGCGATCGGTGCGGGTGTGCCCGGGGAGATCACCAAGAAGCTGCGGGCGGCGGTGGTGGGTTAAGCGCCCGACATACTCACAAGCCAAATTAACGAGATGGCGAGCGATAAGAGTAATGAAAAGGTGCCGGGGATCACTATGCAGATGACGAATATCCAGCCGGCGGGTTTTCGTTGGGCTTTCCCGAGGTGCATCCGCTTTGTTCCCTCGACAACGAGAGCGGTCGGGATAGCAACCAAGAGCACCAATGGTAAAAGCAAGTAGGGCAGAATCAAAATGTAGAGAACCTCGAACAACTCGCGTGGCGCTACTTGAACGATGAGGTAAGCGATGAGATTGATGGCCATCGGGATCACCAGAAACAGGATCAGATCCCACATGAGCACATTCCATCGCGACTGGGCTTCAGTCGCGGCTTGGTAGGTCGAGTCGGTGCTGCACTCGGGGCAGGTTGCGGTTGTTTCGGGTTCGATGAGCCCGGCGAGGTCGTAGCCGCAGTTGGGGCAGATTGGTTTAGTGGTGGTGTTGGGCACGGAGGATTGTAGTCGAACGCTACCAGTAGGCGCCCGCGGCGACCAAGAGCAGGGAGCCGAGCAAGAGACCGAACGCGACGCCGGTGCCCAGGGCGAGCCCGAGTGTTTTTCGCTGGCGTTGGAGGGATCGCTTCATGGTGACATCGCACACAAAGACAGGGATGTAGCACAACGCGAAGCCGAAGACAATGATCGCGATGTGAGAGAAGAGGGCGAGCGCCATGGCGATGCCTGCGGGGATCGCGGCGGCGAGGGCCTTGAGCCCGGCGAGCAGGGGGGATTGATTCCGGACGATGTGGGCGCGGGGGTTGTAGGGATCGGTGGTGAGCCCGCACTCCGGGCAGAGGTTGTCGCTGGCGGAGGTGCGGACAGCCGAGAGATCGTAGGCGCAGTGGACACAGCGGAAGGGCTGGGCGTGCTGGCCGGGTTGCATCGGGGTGGGCTCGATCATCTGCTTGGATGATAACCGGTAGAGATTGATCATGGGTGCTCGGTTGCCCTATTGCCCGGCGGCTGTTATGGCATCGGTGATGCGGTAGTCAGTGAGTGGGTCGAGGCCGATCCCGGCGCGGGCGCGGTTGGTGGCGTCGGTATCGACGATCGCGGGGGGGGGAGAGTGTTGGGATGCGCGTGGTTGGGTGTGCTGGCGCCGATTGTGAGATTGCTGACGATTAGATTGAGGGGGTCGTCGCAACCGTGGTGTCGTGAGGCGTTAGCATGTGTATGCACAGATACCAGGCGGATCGTTTTCTTCTCATTCCATTGCTCTACGCATTGCTCATGCTGAGCTTGTTAAGCATGCTGCCGATGGCTTTGGGTGGGTGCGCCACGACACAGGGTAAGCCTCTGGCGTTTGAGATGAACATGCGGGCGGTCTTTGAGGAGGACGATGTGATCGCGGCTGGTATCAGCGAGTCCGTCGAAGGATTGCTCGGCGTGATCACGCGGGGTGAATCGTTCGAGGGGTATGTGGATCAGGCGGAGCAGCAGCGGCATACATTTTTCTATAAGGCGCTGCGGAGTTTGGCGACTCCTGGCGATACGTCGGGGCGGTCGCCTTTGGTGCTCAAATCGTTCTCGCCCGATGGTGGGCAGAGCTATCTGATCAGTGTGGCGTTTATGCGGGGCGAGCAGATCTACAAGATCATTGAGTTCCACGCGTACCGAGACGATGGCTCAGATGGTTATCGATTCAAGAGCCCGTTCGACTATCGCACGCGGGCGCTGCGAGTGCAAGGGTTCGACGAAGTGCGCTACTACTCGACGCGTCCGATTGATGTGAGTAGAGCGGAAGCGTTTGTGGGTTTTAAGCATCGGCTTGAGGGTCTGCTCGATGTAGGGCCGGAAGTGAGACGCCGGGAGTTGTCGTATTACTGCTTCGAGACGCTCGACGAGCTGCTGCGGGCATACGGGATTGTGTACGACTGCACGCGGTGCAACTGGCTCAAGGAGGACCTCGGGTTTATGGACGCGGGGGCGGATCGGTTCTTGACTGGGAGCGACGATGAGCGGTATGTCTTTGCGTATACGCTGGATTTCATGCAGGCGTTAGATGATGGGGATGGGGATCTGTTTCCGCCGATGGTCTATGGGCTTGCGACTTACTTTGGCGGGTACGGGCTCAGCGGGCATGACTTGCCCACGCTCAAGGACCAGTTTCGTCAACGGCTGGCGGCCGAGCCGGGGATTGATTTTCTTGTGGAGTTCAACAAGGGGCGCGGGTCATCGGTGAGCAGGCATTTCACTTACTTCGTGATCTGTTCGTTCTTGTGCGAAGCGGTGGCCGAGCGTCATGGGATGAACGCCGTGATCGATCTGGTGCACAGCGGGCGATCAGGGGGGCTGTTCTTTGCGCAGATCGAGAAGCTGCTGGGTGTGGACGAAGCGGGGTTCCACGATCTGGTGGTGCGGCTGATCGGCTCAAAATGAGCCAACGGGTTCATAACCGATTTATGAAGATTGTGTCAGCCGTCGGCCGGCTTGGTGTGGGTCGATTGACTGATTGTCTGCGGGTTGTATACTTGCGTTATGACGCAAGTAATCCATCGTAAGCCGCCGAGCCCCAAGCAGGCGTTCCGACGCAAGACCCAGCTCGATAAGCTGCTCGATCCAGAACTGCTCAAGGCGTTGGCCGAGCCCACACGGGCCAAGCTGTTGTCGTGCCTGCTCCAGTGCGGGCGGGCGTGCTCGGTGACGGAGGTGGCGGCGTGTTGCTCGGTGGATTTCTCGATGGTGGCTCGCCATCTGGCGACGATGAACCGGGCGGGGTTGCTCAGCTGCGAGAAGCAGGGGCGGACGGTGTGGTACTCGGCTGACGGAGCGAAGCTGAGCGGGTACTTCCGCGCGTTGGGCGATGCGATCGAGGACATCGAGCCCGGGTCGGCGTGTTGCGGTAATGAGGGTTCGGATCAATCTTGCAAAGGGGATAAGCCATGAGTGGTAGAGATATAAGCGATGGAGAGGCGAAGGCTCGGGTGCTGTTCTTGTGCACGGGCAACTCGTGCCGGAGCCAGATGGCCGAGGGATGGGCGAGGCATTTGCATGGCGGCTCAATCGATGCGTGCAGCGCGGGGACTGAGCCCCACGGCGTCAACGAGCACGCGATCGAGGTGATGCGCGAGGCGGGCGTTGATATCAGCGGCCACACCAGCAAGCGGGTCGAGGACTGTGCGTCCGAGACCCTCGATCTGGTCATCACCGTCTGCGGGCACGCCAACGAGCACTGCCCGGTGTTTCTCAAGCAGAGCGATCGGACACGCGTTGTTCATCACGGCTTCGATGACCCGCCGGCACTGGCCAAAGACGCCAAGAGCGACGAAGAAGCACTCGGGCACTATCGACGCGTGCGCGATGAGATCCGCGCGTATGTCGAGCAGCTGCCCGCACTCGTGACCAATCAACCAGCACGCAACGGAGCGCACTCATGACAAACACATCAACAGAACCGGGCGTGATCGGGTGCGCACCATGCGATGCAGAGAGCCCGCGTCGGCTCGGGTTTCTGGATCGATTCCTGACGCTGTGGATCTTCTTGGCGATGGCGCTGGGGGTGCTCATCGGGCGGTTCATGCCCGGGGTGTCTGAGGGGCTCGAGCGGGTGTCGGTGGGGACGACGAATATCCCAATCGCGATCGGGCTGATTCTGATGATGTACCCGCCTCTGGCGAAAGTGCGGTACGAGAAGCTGCCCGAGGTCTTCCGCGATTGGAAGGTGCTGGTGCTCTCGCTGGTGCAGAACTGGGTGGTCGGCCCGATCTTGATGTTCGCGCTGGCGGCCCTGTTCTTGCAGGATCACCCGGAGTACATGATCGGACTGATCATGGTCGGGCTGGCGCGGTGTATCGCGATGGTGCTGGTGTGGAACGATCTGGCGCGGGGGAGCAATGATTATGCGGCTGGGCTCGTGGCATTCAACAGTATTTTTCAGGTGCTGTTCTTCGGGCTCTACGCGTGGATCTTTATCACCTGGCTGCCGCCCAAGCTCGGGCTTGAGGGGGCGGCGGTGGATATCTCGATCCTGGAAGTCTTCCAGAGCGTGATGATCTACCTGGGCATCCCGTTCTTCGCGGGGATGCTCACGCGGTTTGTGCTCCGCCCGATGAAGGGTGATGCGTGGTACACGCAGAAGTTCTTGCCTGCGATCGGGCCGATCACGCTCGTCGCGTTGTTGTTTACGATCTTGGTGATGTTTAGTTTGAAGGGCGATCGGATCGTGGCGCTGCCTTTGGATATCTTTCGGATCGCGATCCCGCTGACGATCTACTTTGTGCTGATGTTCTTCGTGAGTTTCTTGATGGCCAAGAAGGTCGGCGCAGACTACGAACGCTCGGCGACGCTCGCGTTCACGGCTTCGGGTAACAACTTCGAGCTGGCGATCGCGGTGGCGATCGCGGTCTTTGGGATCGGATCTGGGGTAGCGTTCGCGACGGTGGTGGGGCCATTGGTCGAGGTGCCGGTGCTGATCGGGCTGGTGCATGTGTCGCTGTGGCTGCGGGGCAAGCTATTTGCGGACACGGACACAAACACGAGGAAAGTTTGATTGATCTGGAGAAATGTTGCTATCAGGACATGGCTTGCTTGGTGATGCCCTTGAGCATGCCGTTGAAGGTGAAGCCGTGGAGGGGGAGGACCGCGTACCAGTACGCGATGCCCAGCAGGCCTCTGGGTTGGAAGCGGGCGGTCATCTGGAGACGGGTTCGAGCCGGGGCGTCTGAATCATTGGGCTCGGGGAAGAGTTCGAAGGTGAGCGTGGCGGTGCCGGGGAGTTTCATTTCGGCCCTGAGTTCGAGGTTTCGTTCAGGCTCGATGGCGGTGATGCGCCAGAAGTCGAGCGCGTCGCCGTACTGGAGTTGGTTGGTGCTGCGCCGACCGCGTCGGAGCCCGGGGCCGCCGATGAGCCGATCCATGAGTCCTCGGAGTCTCCAGAGCCAATCGACCCCGTAGTAGCCGCGCTCGCCGCCGATTTCGCTGACGGCTTTCCATACCGATTGCGTCGACGCGTCGATGAGGACCTCGCGCTGATCAACAAAGAGCGTGCCCCCGGCCCACGAGGGATCGCCGGGGATGACTCCGGCGTCGGACCAGGCGGTCTCGACATCACCCGAGCTGGACTTATCGACCGCGGCGTTCATCGCTTGGGAGATCGACAGGCAGGTGTGGGGCATGAGCTGGTGGGCCAGGTCGTCTCGGCAGACGACGCGGTTGCGCAGGCCCTCGGCCAGCGGGCGGGCGATCTGCTTGTTGAGCGGCGTGACGAGGTGGATCCACAAGGAGCTGAGCCTTGGCGTGAGCACGGGCACGGGGATCACGATGCGCCGGGGCAGCTTGAGGACCGCGGCCATCTCCTGCATGACTCGATCGTATGGCCAGATGTCTGGCCCGCCGATGTCGATGGTCGTGTTGATGGTCTCTGGTGTGTCGAGCACCGCGATGAGGTAGAAGAGCACATCGCGCACGGCGATGGGTTGGGACTCGGTGCTCACCCATCGCGGGGTGACCATGATCGGGAGTCGTTCA
>CAXBLA010000012.1:0-99387 GCA_963976625.1 uncultured bacterium | reverse complement strand
CGCGGCTCGTTGGGGGCGGGGTTGCTTGGATGGGTTTTGGACCAGGTGGCGAGTGAGCGGAAGGCCATGACGGCGATAAGGAGGTTGGCGATGACGCCGGCAGGGGATTCGGCGATGAGGTTGAATGCGATCCAGCAGAGCGAGGCGAGGGCGGCGAAGATGAAGCCGTCTTTTTTATGGATGCCCAGGCGGTGCATCGAGAGGAACATAAAGATGGCGGCGGCCCAGTCGAGCCCGTAGTAGCGATCGAGGGCGAGGAAGTTGAGGATTGTGTCTGGCATAGGGGGAAGGGTAGGGTTTGAGGGGAGATGGGGGTGGGGTTGGTGTATGAAAAGATGGTTTGGGCGGGGTGTGCTAGAGTTGGGGGCTGAAAATGCTGTTCTGATGGTTGTGAAGGAGCTTTGAGATGGGTGAGTCGCCGTTGATTATTGGTGTGAGCGGGTTGCGTGGGATTGTTGGGGAGAGCCTGACGCCTGAGGTGGCGATGCGGTTTGCGGCGGCGTATGGGGAGTGGCTGTGGTCGAGCCGGGAAGAAGGGGACGCGCTGGTGGTGTCTGTCGGGCGCGATGGGCGGCGCGGGGGCGTTGAGATTGAGGAGGCGGCGATTGAGGGGTTGCTGCGGAGTGGGTGCGATGTGATCCGGATGGGGGTGGCGACGACGCCGAGCGTTGGGTTTGCGGCTTCGGCGCCGTGCTGTGAGGCGGGGATGGTGATTACGGCGAGCCATAACCCGGCGCAGTGGAACGGGCTCAAGTGCATTGTGAATGATTCGGGGGTGGGTGGATCGTTGTCGCGGGCGCCGCTGGCAACTGAGGCGGAGGAGATTATTGGGCGATTCCGGGCGAGTGAGGGCGAACCAAAGCAGGTGCGCGAGCGCGGGGTCGTGGTGGCGCATTCGAGCGAGATCGGGGTGCATGTGTCTTGGGCGGTGGAGTCGGTGTTTCGCGTCGCGGGCGAGAAGCCAGCCAAGAAGCTGAGCAAGATCCATGCGGTGCTCGATTCGGTGAACTGTTCGGGTTCGTCGATGGCGGTGCCGTTCTTTGAGCGGATTGGGAGTCGGCTGTATCCGATCGCGTGCGATGGGTCGGGGGATTTTCCGCATACGCCTGAGCCGACGAAGGAGAACTTGTCGGGCGAGGGTGGGTTGTGTGATGTGGTGCCGGCGATGAATGCGTGGGTGGGCTTTGCACAGGACCCGGATGCGGATCGGCTCGCGATTGTTGACGAGCTGGGGGGGTATATCGGCGAGGAGTACACGCTGGTGCTGTGTGCGATGGCGTTGATGGAGGCGTGGCTGGCTGGCGGTGGGATGAAGAGCGAGAAGAAGCCGGTGTTTGTGGTGAACTTGTCAACTTCGCGGATGATTGATGATGTGGCCAAGCACTATGGGGGTGAGGTGGTGCGGACGGCGGTGGGCGAGGCCAATGTGGTGGAGGTGATGAAGCGGCTCAAGGGCGAGGGGCGCGATGTGGTGCTCGGGGGTGAGGGCAACGGCGGGGTGATCTGGGCGCAGGTGACTTATGTGCGGGATTCGCTGGCGGGGATGGCGTTGGTGCTGGCGTTGATCGCTCGGACGGGCAAGACGGTGAGCGAGCTGGTGTCGATGGTCAATGGGATGGGCCCGACGGATGAGGTGCGCGAGCAGGGGTACACGATTTTGAAGGCCAAGTCTGATCTGGCGAAGAAATCGGATGCGGACCCGGTGGTGGCGCATCTGGAGGGGGTCTATGGGGCGATGGGGGATTGCCGGGTGGATCTGACGGACGGGATCCGGATTGACTGGGATGCGCGGGGGGTGTGGGCGCATGTGCGGGCGAGTAATACGGAGGCGATTATGCGGGTGATTGTGGAGGCGCCGAGCCGGGCGGAGGCCCAGCGGGTGGCCGACGAGGTGGACGGGCATATTGGGAAGGCCGGGGCATGAAGCGGCGGGGGGAAGGACGCTATAGTTGGGGATGAGCGAAGCAGCATCACAGCGTGTACAGGCGTACGGGGTTGGTTCTTTGGTCCGGGTGACCAAGGAGCTTTCGCGTGGGGAAGATCGCTCGGCGTTTGGCGTGGAGGGCGAGATCCTGCGGATGGGGCAGCAGAAGACGGGGTCTTGGTATGCGCATTCGAAGGATAAGAAGCTGTGGCTGGATCGGCTCGAGCTGAGGAAAGCCGACGGCGAGATTGTGGTGATGAACCTGGATGATCGGACTTCGGTCGAAGTGCTCTGATCGGGCGCTGATGGATACTCAATTGTTTTTATTCGCCCGGCGTGGGGTCACGCTCGGGCATTTTGACGATGCGTGTGGGGACGGCGAGCCCTTGGCGGGGGTAGGTGCGCAGATTGAGCTGGGGGGCGAGCTGGTTGATCTTTGCTCGGGCTTGGTCGGCGTACTTGTGGGTGGAGATGACGATGGCGTCGGCTTTGGTTGATTTGAGGGCGTCGGTGTGGCGGACCTCGACGCCCAGGGGGTGGTGGCCGAGTTTGGTCGGGTCGTCATCGTAAATGGCTTCGACGGCGTCGGGGTGCGAGAGGATGAAGTGGGCGTAGTGCTTGAGGTCGTTGCCAGCGCCGAGGAGGGCGATCTTTTCGTCGTCGCGGACGACGAGGAGATCGGTGTCCGGGCGGAGCGGGGGCATGGGGAGGGCGATGCCGGCGTGGTAGGTGTCGTTGAAAGCGCGGAGCCCGGGTGAGGATTGTTTGAGCATGTTTTCGAGTGTGGGGAGGTTTCTGACGAGGAGCGTGGAGCCTGAGTCGGTGGCGTGGAGGTCGTAGCCTACGAGCCCGAGTGGCTTGGCGAGCTGGCGGACTTTGGCCCAGCCTTCGTCCATATCGCGGAGCCCGACATCGTGGAAGAAGACGACGCATCGGTCGGAGAGTCGGTCGGCGATGGCTTGGAAGTCTTTGACGATTTGTTCGTTGGTGTGTTCACCGTCGACGAAGATCAGTGAATATTTTTCGGATCGGCAGGCGCTTGGGAGGTCTTGTGGGCTGAAGCCTTTGGTGATTTGTACATCGAGGTTGAGTCGTTTGGCGACGCGGCGGGTGAGTTGTGTGCCTTCGGTTGAGCCGTTGGATGTTTCGGCGTCGATGGCGTCTACTTGGGCGGGCTTCATGAGCTCGGCGATGAGCATGGTGGAGATGCCGAAGGAGTTGCCGATGACGAGCGAGCGGTTTTGGGATTCGTTGCTTGTGGGGTTGCTTGTGGGGTTGTTTGCGGCGTTGAGCGCGTCGGCGACGAGTCTGAAGAACCATGCGTCGCGGAGTGAGATGGCGATTTGGCGATGGCTTGGTGATTCGTAGCGCCAGCGTGGACGCCATTCTTGGCGCGGGGCGAGTCCGGTCCAGAGGAGTGCTGGGGAGCCGAGATCAAAGACATAGTTTTCTTTTGAGTAGGCGTCGATGATCGATGGGAGCATGGCGGGTTCCTGTGGATCGGGCGTGTGGCTTGTGCATGGGCAGTATAGCGAATGGTGGGGATCGGAGGGTGCGTGGCTCTTGGATGCGCGGTGGTTGTGCGCACAGGGAAGGCGCGGGCGGGGTGTGTGTTGGAAGATTATGAAGTTTTTTTCGTGCTGTGTTTGCAGGAGTTTGCGGCGTTTTGGTGATTTTTTGAACGGTGTTTGTGCGCACGGGGGTGGTCGGGGGCGGGTTGGGTGTAGGCGTGTGAAAGTGAAGGCACGCCGGGAAGTGGTGGAGGAGAACTCGATGTCGGATCAACTTGCAGCGGAGCACGGGAACGCGGACCCATTGTGGGCAGTCATGGAGCTTGCGATTCGCGAGCATATCAGCCGGGGGTTGCCTCGGCATGAGAAGATGTGGGCGTATTACCGGAATCCGTTGGAGTTGGTCCGGCAGTCGGGTCGTGCTGGTGGGATCAGCGGCGAAGGGGGCACGCGTGGGTGGTATCGCTCGGCGCAGGAGGTTGGGCTTCCGGAGCGGATTGTCGGGCGGAACGGTGCTGTGGGGCTTGCTGGATCATCGATCGGCGGCGAGCGCGGTCGGCGTGAGGTGGTGATCGAGAACGATATCGGTTGGCGGATCGGGACGATGGTGGACTTTATGTTCGGGTCGCCTATCCGGATTGAGTCGTTGGCTGATGATGAAGGGGTTGCCAAGGCGATCGAAGAGGTGCTCGAGTCTGTTTGGGAAGCGAGCGGCGGGATCTCGCTGATGCAGGACATGGCGACCTTTGGGCATGTATTCGGGCATGTGGATTTGTTGTTGCGTGTGGATGAGGAGGGGCTGGTCGGGTCTCGTGTGTGGGACGCGGGGCGGTGGATTTCGATCGAGCCGATCGATGCGCGTCGGGGTGTGGCGGTGATGTCGGCGAGTGATTATCGCGCGGTGGATGTGTACGGGGTGCATGTGGAGCGCGAGGTTGGGGAAGACGAAAAGCCGAAGGAGAAGCCGAGGGGGCGGTTCGGGCTTGTTGGTGGTCGGCGAGGTGGTTCAGGTGAGACTCGGAAAACGAAGCAGGCGGTGACGGAGGTGTTCACGGCGGATGGTTGGTCGCGGTATGTCGATGGCGAGCGGGTGGACGGGGATGTGTGGCGCTTGATGGCGGGCGTGCTGCCCGTGGTGCATGTGCAGAACATGAGCCAGCCGTTTAGCTATGGGGGGATCGGCGAGGTGGAATCGCTGGTGGGGCTGCAGGACGAGTTGAATACACGGTTGAGTGATCGGGCGAGCCGGGTGACGATGCAGAGTTTTCAGATGTACTTGGCCAAGGGGATCGAGGGGTTCGGCGGGAGCAGTGTTGGTCCCGGCATGGTGTGGAGCACGGATAATCCGGAAGCGCAGGTGCAGAGCTTTGGGGGCGATGCGAGCAGCCCGAGCGAGGAGTCGCATATCGGGGAGATCCGTGAGGCGATGGACAAGATTAGTGGGGTGCCTCCGGTTGCGGGGGGGATTGTGCGGGCGAAGCTGGGGAACCTGTCAAGTGCCAATGCGCTGCGGATTACCTTGATGAGTTTGATCGCTAAGACGATGCGCAAGCGGGTGGGGTATGGTCGCGGGATCGAGCAGGTGAGCTCGATGGTGCTCGATGTGCTTGATGCTGCGGGGGTGCTCAAGACGGATGTGCGGGACCGGGGGGTGCGCGTGGTGTGGGGTGCGCTGCCGGTGGTTGATGATGAGGAGACGAAGGTCGCCGCAGGGCAGGCGAAGCTGGACTTGGGCGTGGAGCGCGAGCAGGTGCTCGACGAGCTTGGGTTTGGGGACGCGGACCCGGGCGTGGTGTAAAGAAGAGTTGAGTACGAAGAACACGATCGAAGGAGTGTGTGATGGCGAAGCAGATTGGACAGATGGGTGGTACGGGTGGAGAGATGAATCAGAACAACGAGTCTTCGGCGGTTGGCGGCGATGGGGTTGAGCTTAGCGAGGAAGTGATTTGGAAAGCTCGGGCGCAGGAAGCCGAGGAGAAGCTGGCGCAGGTGGAGGCTCGGGTGATCGAGCTTGAAAGAGCGCTGGAGGAGTCGCACGAGTCGGTGCGGTCGGTCGAGCGGCGGAGCGCGATTGATATGGAGCTGATCGCGGCCAAGGCGATTGATCTGGAGACGGCGCGGATGCTGACGGAGGCGGCGATTGGCGAGATGGATGCGCCGGATGTTGGGATTGCGGTGCGGGAGTTGTGTGATCGCAAGCCGTTCTTGTTTGCGGGAAGGCGAGGGCATGGGCATGGAACACATGGCGTGTCGATGGGGCCTGGGCAGGCGCAGGGGGCGAGCGGTGATGACGAGATGGATGAGCTGGCGCGGCATGCGCGCAGCAGCGGGGATCGGAGCGAGCTGCTGCGGTATCTGCGGGTGCGTCGCGGACAGTGAGCCGGGTTTGAATGAGCAGATTTGAAGTGTTGAGTGGATTGATGGCGCGGCGGCGCACTGTGCGCGGCGTGTAGGTTGTTGAAGATTTGAATGGAGGCTGAATATGGCGTTTACTGGGAAGGCGAGTTATACGGCGGGGGCGGGGTTGCCCGAGCTGGTTGAGGATGTGAGCGACATCATCGGGATTGTGAGCCCGTTTGAGACGCCGTTGCTGGATCATTTGGGTGATCCCAAGCGGAGTGCGATGTCGACGGTGCACGAGTGGATCGAGGATGCGCTGTTGCCCAATATGGGGCAGATCAATCAGTCGAGCTTCTCGCCCAACGCGACGAGCGCGACGACCTTGACGGTTGATGATGTCGGGGTGTTCCGTGTCGGTGATCTGGTGCGCCCGGGCGGAAGCAGCGAGGTGATGATGGTCGCGGTGGTCAATACTGGGACGAACCAGATTGCGGTGGTGCGTGGGTATGGTGCGACGGTGGCGGCGACGCTGGTGGACAACATGGTGCTGACGATCCTGGGGAACGCGGCGCTTGAGGGGGATGAGGCACCGGATGCTCGGTTTACGAATCGTTCGCGCCAGAGTAACTACACGCAGATTTTTACAGCCGGGATTGATGTGTCGGGTTCGATGCAGGCGGCGCGGGCGTATGGAATCGCCGATGAGGTGGACTATCAGAAGCAGGAGCGGATGCGTGAGTTGCTTCGTGATCTGGAGAACTGTGTGATCAATGGTGTGTCGCCGGTGAGTGACGGGCAGGGGTCGGGCACGATTCGGCGTTCGATGAACGGGATTGTTCATTCGCTGGAGACGAACCTGTTCGAGCCTGGTCAGGGCGGAATCCCGGATGGCGATGGTGGGGGGAGCGATGAGCTCAACGAGGAGATTCTCAATGCGGCGCTCAAGCGCGTGTGGGATAACAGCAGCGGGAATGTGGACACGATTGTCGTTGGTGGCGCGCAGAAGCGCAAGATCAATGGGTTTGCCAGTGGTTCGCGGGCGTACTTGCCGGACGATCAGACTTTCTCGGACATGATCAGTGTGTACGAGAGCGACTTTGGTGTGTGCCGGGTGGTGATGAGCCGATGGGTGCCCAGCGATGCGGTGCTGCTGCTGGATTCTTCTCGGATTTCGGTGCTGCCGATGCAGGGGCGGAGTTTCCACTATAAGCCGTTGGCTTCGACGGGGGATTCGATCTCGGGTCAGGTGATTGGTGAGTACACGCTGGAGATGAAGAACGAGAATGCGCACGGGCTGGTGACGGGCCTGGGTGTTTGATGCTGCCCGGAAGGGGAGCGTGATGGATGCGGGGTTTTAGCGCGGGTGCGCTAGGGCTTGTGACCCGGGCGGGTGGGCGCCCGCCCGGGTGTTTGGAAGTGTGGATGAATCGAAGTGCTTTGATGATTGGAGACGGTGATGTTTGCGAAGGATCGTGATCTGTTTGTGCTTGAGCCCGGGCTGCATAAGGATGTGGCGTGGATGGGACAGCGGCTGCTGTCGGTGATCGGGTCGATGTCGGGGACGACGCTGACGATCAGCTCGGGTTCGTTTGTGGATGCGGGGATTACCGCTGGGCATGTGGTGGTTTTTGCTGGTGTGGCGTTGGAGGTCGTGAGTGTGGAGTCGGCGACGAGCGCGACGGTGTCGTTGATGCGGGGGGATGTTGGGAGCTCGGCGATTCCTGGGGTGGGGGCGACGAATCAGAAGGTGGAGGTGTATGGGTATGGGCCGCAGCTCGGGATGGTGCATCGGCAGGTGTTGTCGATGATCGGGCTTGACCCGGATGGTGCGGGCTTTGATGAGTCGGTGGTGACGAATCCGGGGGCGTTGGTTCGGCTTGAGGCGCTCGGGGCGCTGCATCTGATTTATGCCGGGGCGGGGGCGCCGGGGACGGGTGGGCAGAAGTTTGAGCAGCGAGCGCAAATGTATAAACAGCGGTTTGCCAGCGAGCGTGAGCGGGTGGTGGCGCTCATCGATCTTGACGGTGATGGGGTGGCGGAGGTGAAGCGTCGTCCGAACTTGTTTGTGTTGAATCGGGGCTGAAGAAGGATTAATCAGAAAGGTGGTGGGTGATGGTGGTGCTTCGGCCGGATGAGGTGAGCTTTGGGAGTGCGGTGTGGGGGCATGTTGCGCGGGTGAGTGTGGATCGGTTGTCATCGAGGACGATTGAGCAGTGGGATGAGTTTGGGCCGAACCTGGTGTTTGCGGATGTGGTGCGTCAGCGGGCGGTGATCCGGGTGACGCAGGAGATCGAGGGGGATGACTTCGATGGGCCGACGCTTGGGGATAAGGAGCTTTTTTCGTTTTATGGGAGCAGCGGGTCGGACGCTGGGCGGACGCGGGTGCGTGCTGTGGCGGTGGTTGAGTCGGTGCTCAATAAGGTGAGTGACTTTGGGAGCTCGCGGGTGATCACGCTGGTGGCGGTGAGCGAAGTTGGGTCGGCGGATCCGTTGACGGTGACGGGTGTATAGGTAGTTCGATAGATTGATTGGGAGGTTGGGATGGCGAGTTCGTTTAAGGGTGAGGATGTGTTTGGTTCGGGGCCTCACGAGTTCTTTGTGGGGCGTGTTGGTCGGCGGGTGGTTTCGTTGGCGGCGTTGGCGCGCGATTCGGCGGTGGAGGGGTCGGGGGAGTTTGGTGATCTTGAGCTGCGGGTGACGGTGAAGGGTCGGCTGTTGGCCGAGGATGTTGCGGGGCTGTGGGCGCTGCGCGATGCGTTGGCCGCGGAGTCGGCGTATGAGGTGGCGGGCGGGGTGCTCGAAGATGGGCACGGGCATGAATGGACGGAGATGAAGCTGCTGAATGTCGATGAGGATGGGGCGGTGGCGCGGGGGCGCGAGCTGAGCATCGGGTATACCGCGGAGTTTGGGCATCTGGCGATTTGAGTTGGAGGTGAGTGATGGAAGCGGAGATGATGGGGGCGTTGACCCAGTTTGGGGTCGCGGGGTTGGTGTGCTGGATGTGGCTGTGCGAGCGGCGAGCGTCGGCGGAGCGCGAGCGGCAGATTACGGAGGCGCACGAGAAGCTGATCGGGCAGGGCGAGGGGCAGCGGGTGCTGGTCGAGGTGATCCGTGAGAACACCAAGGCGCTGGCGGCTCTTGAGGTTGGGCAGCGTGGGCTGGTCGCGGCGATTGATCGGATGGGGATGCAGGCACGGAGCGGGCAGGGATGAGCAAGGTGGTGAGTCTGCGGGCGTGTGGATTTGGCGCTACACTGGGGTGTGAAGAACTGTGCTTGCAAACTTGCTCTGGGGACTATTGCGTGCGGCTTGCTGATGGCTGGGTGCAGCAATGGGATTATCTTTCAGGAGCAGGTGGTGCGGACGGATGATCTGCTCGCGGTGCCGGGGCCTTTTCGTCCGGCGGTGATGCGGGTGCATCCGCTGACGCACACGGAGATCGGGGCGGATGGCAAAGCCGTGATCGTGCTACATGTTGAGCTCAAGGATCCTTGGGGCGATACCGTCAAGGGCGTTGGGCAGATCCAGGTGCAGCTGCGCAAGGGGAGCGCGACGAGCGTGGTGGGCGTGCGCGGCACGCGGTGGGACATTGATCTCCGGGATATCGAGGAGAATGTGTCGTACTTTGATTCGGCGACGCGGACCTACCGGATTGTGATCGGGGGGCTCCCGGATTGGCTGGCTGAGACTGTAGGGGTTGAAGCGAGCGATGCCGAAGAACAGGCGCGGGTGCGGGTGTTGTTCCGGACTTCCACGGCGGATGGTAAAGCGGTGGTGCTTCAGGATGAGTATCTGATGCGGTGAGCCTGTGTTGGCACTCGGCGGGTGGATTTGTATTCGAATATTTTGGTTATGAATCTTCTTTGGATGATTCATTGGGTGAGTCTTCGATCATGTCGAGCTGGCGGTATTTTTCTTGGTACTTGTCGCGGAGCTTGGTTTGTTTGTTGGAGAGGTCGATGGATCGGCCTTGGATCCAGGCTTGGGTGACAATGGAGGTGGTCTCGAGGATGTTGCCGTCGGCGACGAAGAGGGTGGCGTGCTTGCCGGATTCGATGGAGCCGAGGTGGTTGTCGAGGTTGAGAATTTTGGCGGCGTTGAGAGTGATGCCTCGGAGGGCGGCTTCGTCTGAGAAACCAAACTCTGAGCCGTGGGCGATCGAGATGGCGATGGCATCGGGGAGGTTGCGTTCGTGGGCGTGGCGTCCGGACATGGAGAGTGACCAGAGGACGCCGGCTTGTTCGAGCTTGGCGGGGAGTGTGTATGGCTGGTCGTAGGGTTCGTCAGCGCGTTTGGGGAAGTTGAATGTGCCGCCGATGATGACGGGGGTGTTGGTGGAGACGAGCAGGTCGGTGCAGAGGTGGGCGTCGCGGGCGCCGACGATGATGGGGCGGAGGTTGCGAGTCGTTGCCCAGTTGATGGCGGCGGTGATCTGGTCGTAGTCGTTGGCGTTGATGAAGACCGGGTTTTGCGGGCTGTCTTGGGTTTGGCTTTGTTCAACGGGTGGGAGCACCGTGGTGATGGCTTGGAGGCGTTGATCTGTCTCGTCGTGGTTGATCTGGTATGAGGTTGCGTTGTCGAAGAGTGTGTTGAGTTTGTCGATGGCGCGGTCGCGGTTTTTGATGGCCTGGGCTTTGTTGGAGCCGGTGTGGCGCATTCTTGGCCAGTTGATGATGAGCCCGGCGTCTTTGGCGAGGGCGAGGTCTTCGGTGGTCCAGCCTTCGGCTTGGAGCACGGAGGCACGCCCGGGGATGGTGCCGCCGGTGGGGAAGACGCCGAAGGTGAGGATGCCGTTGGATCGGGCGGTGGGGATGACGACGGAGTCTGGGTTGACGGAGACGAAGGCGCGGACTTCGGGGGTCATGTCGCCGACCTCGTTGTAGTCATTGGTGGCGCGGACGGCGGACATTTCTTGGAGCCCGAGCTTGGTGACCGAGTCGATGAGCCCGGGGTAGAGGTGCTGGCCGGTGAGGTCGATGATCTGGGTGTCTTGGGAGAGGGAGATGCGGGGCATGATGTCGGAGGCGACGCCGACGATGCCGATCTTGCCTTCGTACATGGAGACGACGCCGTTCTCGATGATGCCGTCGGAGACGGTGTGGACGGTGGCGCCGACGAGGAAGATCGGGTGATCTTGCTCGGGGGCGGTGGGGGTGAGGTCTTGGGCGGCGGCGGTCGTCGCGAGGGCTGCGATGGCGGCGAGGGTGCTCAGGATTGTTTGTTTGTGTTTCATCATGGATTGCAATCTGTATGTGTGTTTGTGGTATTGAAAACGATCAGGAGCGATTAGTAGTTGGTGTGGAATGCGGGGAGGGTTTGGTGGCAGCCGCAGTCGCCTTGGGCGGTGTTGTTGAAGCCGGTGTGGTCTGGGTCGTGATCGTGATCATGGTTATGGTCATGCTCGTGGGCATCGTCGGTGGACGGCTTGTCGGCCTTTGGTGGCTTGCCGTCGCGGAGGATGTTCTGGATGAGGCGTTGGCGTTCGGCGGCGTTTTGGGCGCGGAGCTGTTGGTCCATTTCGCGTGAGAACATGAGACGCCCGTCGACGAAGGTCATCTCTGGGCGCGAGCGTGACGAGAGCGGGTGCCCGGTCCAGAGGACGAGGTCGGCGTCTTTGCCGACTTCGAGGGTGCCGACGCGGTCGATGATGCCCAGCTGGATGGCGGGGTTGCGGGTGACGAAGTTGAGGGCGTCTTGTTCGCTCATTTCGATGTCGCTGAGCTTGGCGTACTTGAGTGCTTTGGCGGCTTCGACATGCATGCGCCGGGCGACATCGTCGGAGTCGGAGTTGTAGGAGGTGAGCAGCCCGACCTGGTGGTTGATGGGGCCGGCGAAGGGGATGGCGTCGGTGACTTCGACCTTGTAGGCCCACCAGTCGGAGAAGATCGATGCGCCGATGGCGTGCTCCTTGACGGTCTCGGCGACTTTGTAGGTCTCGAGCCCGTGCTGGAAGGTGCCGATCTTGAAGCCGAACTCTTCGGCGAGTCGGCAGAGCATCAGGATCTCGTCTTGGCGGTAGGAGTGGCAGTGGATCAGGCGATCGCCGGCGAGGATCTGGACGAGGGCGTCGAGTTCGAGATCACGCATAGGCGGGGTATCGGAGAGCGGTTCTGGGATGTGGTCGTACCAATGTTCGCTCTTGGTGTCGTAGCCCGATGCTTTGTGTAGAGAGAGGATCATCCATGTGGGCATGCCGTAGGCGTCGGAGACGGCGGCGCGTGGGGTGAGGAAGCGGACCCAGGCTTGGGCGTATTCGCGGGCTTTGGTGAAGCGGTCGCGCATGAGGTTTTCGACGCCCATTCTTGTTTGTGGGTAGCGGGTGGTGTTGCGATCGCCCCAGTTGGATTGTTTGACATTTTCGCCGAGCGCGAACTTGATGCCGGGCTTGGAGTTTTCGAAGAACATGTCGGATGGTTTGGCGCTGTTCCAGCGGAGCTTGACGGTTTGGGATTGGCCGCCGATGGGGTTGGCCGAGCCATGGAGGAGCATGGCGGTGGTGAGCCCGCCGGCGAGTTCGCGGTACCAACCCGGGTGAGCGGGGTCGATGGAATCTGCGATGCGGACCTCGGAGGTGACGGCTTGCCCGGATTCGTTGACGCCGAAGCGGAAGAGCCCGGTGTGTGAGTGGGCGTCGATGAGCCCGGGGGTGATGTGCATGCCCGAAGCATCAATGGATTCGTCCACGCCGATGCGTGGCCAGCCGCCGGTGCCGATCTGGTTGATCTTGCCATCGCGGATCAGGACCCATGCGTCTTCGAGGATGCCGTCGTCGGCTTGGGTCCAGAGGGTCGCGCCGGTGAGCAGGTAGGTGCCCTCGGTTGGGATCTCTGGATAGGCGAATGGCCCGAATGGATCGGTCGGCAGGTGGGGGAGCGGGTCACGCTTGGGCTTGTCGCTGGCGGTGACGGCGGTGATGGGGAAGGTGGCGGGGGAGCCGTTCTCGTCGAACTGTCCTTGGCCGGTGAGTGTGTTCTTGGTTGGAGCGTCGAGGGCGATGCTGAAGAGGGCGTCGA
The DNA here is from genome assembly GCA_963976625.1 of uncultured bacterium. Taxonomy (GTDB): domain Bacteria; phylum Planctomycetota; class Phycisphaerae; order Phycisphaerales; family UBA1924; genus UBA1924. The sequence continues at coordinate 86,600 of CAXBLA010000012.1, read as the reverse complement.
AGCCGAAGGGCTTGTGCTCGAAGTCGAACTTGAGCTGGGTGCCTTCGATGCGGATGTTGGTGGCGGCCTGCGTGATATCTTCAGCATCGGTGTGTTCGATCACGGTGACTTCGGTGGTGTCGTCGGCTTGTTCGACTTTGAAAGTGAGGTTGAAGCGCCGGTTGAGTGTTGCGTCCCAGGTGCCGACGAAGTCGGATGTAGTGAGGGTTGCTTGCTGCTTGGTCGCGGTCCATTGGAATGGTTCTTGGGCGGGGTTGAGCCCGGTGCCGCGGATGATGCCGTCGGCGGAGAGGGTGCCGGTGATGACATTGGTTCCTGGGTTTTCACCTGCGTCGTTGGACAAGAACGAGATTTGGTTCTGGTCGATCGAGACCTTGCGTGCGTCGGTCTCGAAGTAGTCGTCACCCTCGCCCGAAGAGACGGTGATCTTGTTGCCGTCGATAGACATGTTGAGCTGGAAGGGGATGTCGACGAGGTCGATGGTCCAATCGCCGTCGAAGCGGGTGTTGGTTGTGTCGTTGATGTGGTGGCGTCGTCCGTCGATCCAAGTGTCGATGATTTTGGCGTCGAGGTTGGGGTTGAAGAGGTCGCCGTCGGCGATGACGAGGTTGGCGATGTTGTTGGATTTGAGGGAGCCGTGGGTGTCGAGCCCGAGCATGTTGGCGGGGTTGGTGGTGATCATCGAGAGCGCGGTGTCGGGGTTGAGCCCGAGCTCGATGGCGGTGTGGAGGTTGTCCCAGAAGTTGTCGTGGTCGTTGCCCTTGGAGGTGGTGAGGGACACATTGAGGCGGGAGTTGGAGAGCCACTTGGCGTTGGCCGGGGCGCGTTCGTGGTGCTGGAGGGTGGCGAGATCGACCGAGTCGGCGCCGCCGACGGTGAAGACATCGGGGGTCTTGGGGAAGCGGAGGGGGATGATCATCTGATAGCCCATATCGGCGAAGGCTTGGAGGCGGCGGTGGGCGGTGCCGTTGTCGATGATGACGAGGTTGGGGTGGTTGAACTCGTTGGCGATGTTGTCGGCCAGGAGCGCTTCGAGCTCGTGGCTGGTCTCGTAGTAGAGGGTGGTGTTGGCGGGGTTGATGTGGTCGAGGCACGAGGCGTCGGTGTTTGTGTTCGCTCGGCTGCGCCGTTGGGCCGCGTCGATGAAGGTTTGGCGCATCAAGGCGACGACGCCCATGTGCGAGCTCGGGTAGGTCGTGGAGGGCCAGGACCCGCGATCGAAGCCCATCATCATGCCGCTGTGGGTTTGGTAGACCGGGGGCGTGCCTTGGCTCGGGTCTTGGAAGCTGTCGGCGGTGGAGACGATCGAGGACCAGCCGCGGAAGATGCCCGAGTCTGGGGCGATCATCGCGGTGGTGAAGCCCATCTTGCGGAGGTTCTCGGCGGCTTTGCTGGGCAGACCCAGATCGAGCGCGTCGCGCTGGGGGGTGACGAGCTTGGACCAGTGGGCGCCGGGGGCGTCGAGCGGTGGCATTGGGGCATCGACCTCGATGTAAGGATCGATGAACCCGGCGTAGATATGCGGGTTGTCGAGGTCCCAGACTGTTGCGCTGGCGGTATCGTGGGAATCGGCGAGGCTTTGGCCCACGGCGATGATCCTGCCCTGGTCGATCAGGATGTCGGCTTGCTCGAAGGTCTGTCCGGGGGCGGCGTGGATCGTGGCGTTGACGATCAGGTGGCGCGAGGGTGTGGCGGCTTGCATGCCGTTGGGTCGCGGGGCGAGGGGGTCTGGAGCAGCGGCATTGGCGTATGCGGGGACGAGGGACGAGATGCTCAGGGTGGTGCCCAGAGCGGTGAGGGCGATTGCGGAAAGCGGGTTCATCGATCGGTGCTCCTTGTGAGGAGTATGGTACCGAATCTGGCCGGATCGGTGGCGAAAAATGGCCCTGAAGTCTCGATGAAATCGGCCTACCCTTTGGTTCAAATCTGCTCGGGGGACTCCGGGCGTGCAATGTGAAACGATCCACGGGCCACAGGCCCGGAGAAGGGTGCTTTGATGTCGATCGATCTAGTGGCAGGGAACGCGGTCATCGGACAGTCCGGGGGGCCGACGGCGGTGATCAACGAATCGCTTGTTGGGGTCATCGAGGGGCTCAGGCAGGCAGGCGCGGGGACTTCGGGCAACCCGATTAAGAAGATCCTGGGCATGCGCCACGGGGTGACCGGGCTGACGAACGGCGATCTGTACGACCTGACCGACTACCCGCACGATCGGCTCCAGGTGCTGGCCCAGACGCCGAGCGCGGGGCTGGGCTCGACGCGCGACAAGCCGGATGCGGCGTACTGCGAGCGGATCTTGCAGTCGTGCAAGGATCACGATATACGGTACTTCTTCTATATCGGCGGCAATGACTCGAGCGATACCTGCCGAATCGTCAACGAGATGGCCAACGAGACCGGGTACGAGCTTCGGTGCTTCCATATCCCCAAGACGGTGGATAACGATCTGGTGATCAACGACCATACGCCGGGCTTCCCGAGCGCGGCTCGGTTTGTCGCCAAGGCGTGCATGGCGGACTTCTTGGACAACATCTCGCTGCCGGGGATCAAGATCAATGTGATCATGGGTCGCCACGCGGGCTTCCTGACGGCGGCTTCGGCCCTTGCTCGGCGCGACGATCGGTATGCCCACGAGGGCGGCTCCACCGATGGCCCGCAGCTGATCTACCTGCCCGAGGTCCCGTTTGATATGGATCGGTTCGTTGATGATGTCGCCAAGATCTACGACAAACGCCAGCGGGTGCACATCGCGGTCAGCGAGGGCATCAGCGACAAGGACGGGAACGCCATCGGGGCGCAGCTGATCAAGGACGGGCAGGTCGATGCGCACGGCAATGTGCAGCTCTCGGGCTCGGGCGCGATCGGCGACGGGCTCTCGGATCTGCTCAAGGACAAGCTCACCCCGGTGGGCGGCAAGCAGGTGCGCGTGCGGGCCGACACTTTTGGCTATGTCCAGCGGTGCTTCCCGGATCAGTCGCATGTGGACCAGCGCGAAGCGCGTGGGGTTGGTCGCTACGCGGCTAGGCTGGCGACGAGCGGCGATGTCGATGGGTCGGTCGCGATCCTCCGCACCAGCCCGATCGGCGAGGGGCAGCCGTATGCGGCCAAGTATGAGCGAATCGAGCTGAGCGATGTGGCCGCCAAGACCAAGCACATGCCGCCCGAGTTTATTGATGGGCACAACAATGTGAGCCAGAAGTTCTTGGACTACTGCCGGCCATTGGTCGGGACGCTGCCGTTATACGAGCGGATCTAAACGGCCGATCTTATGGCAATATGAAAGCAGGGTACTCATAGCCTGTGTGGTCATTTCGGGTGTATTCTATTTTGGCAGGTCCATATAATGGATCCCAGAGCGGAATTGCCCGGTTCCGGTCTGTTTCTTTGGTAAATCGCCCATCTTGTGTTAGGTTTGGGCTGTAGTTACAGCATGTTCTGGAGCCTCAGATGCGGAATCGATTGTTGATCAGTTTGAGTGTGTGTGTTCTCGGTTTGGGCATGGTCGCCATGGGGCCGCCGGCGGGGCTCAATGGTGGATCGGTGGGAGAGAACACTGCGCAGGCTGCTCAGTATAAGAGACTGCTGACACCAAATCGGTTCCGCTGTATCTTGGTGGGTGATTCACAAACGACTGGGCCGAGCTCCAACCGAATTCGAACCCAGGCTCATCGTTGGAACGCCCCGATTGTTGGGGAGTTGATTACAGTAGGCAATGCGAGTGCGGGACTTGTCGTCAACAACGGCACTGGGAGAGTTGATGGTCTTAGCTATTCAAATATCAGTCTGGATGCTGGCTGGCCAGATGGGGGCTCACCGGATTTCTTTGCTGTACTCGGGAGCCAATGGCAATGTAATGGTGATATCGAATCTCCCGGGTCGTTGATCGGAAGGTATCGGCTCCGCTTTTATGGGGGGAATGTTGACTCGCCTTGGAATGAGCCTTGGGGGATAGGCAACCCTTTGATCGCCAAGATCGCCGTGCGGACAAGCCCTCGTTCGGTCGGGGCCGTTCAAACCAGAGCGGAGCGGGGCGGAGTCTTTAGCGCGTCGGCAAGAACGGTGCATACGCTCAATCAAACAGATGGGATACAGATTATTGAGCAACTCATCCCGGCTGATTTTCAGACAGATGGTGATGATGTTGGTGTGGGAATTTTTCTGCCCTCGGGATCTGTCGAGTTACCGGGTGAAGTGTTGCAGATTCTCGGAGTTTTGATCGAACGCGTGGATGAGCAAGGGCAGTCATTGCCTGGGACCATCGTTGGGTATCAAGGGACCGGTGGCTGGGCGATCGATGATCATCTTGAAAAAATAAGTCCCGCATCGAGAGCGGCACTGATTGAGATGATTAATCCAGAGTATGTCATGATCATGCTCGGGCACAATAGAGAAACAAATCGGGAGAAAGGTATCCTGCCCAACATGGTTCAACTCGTTCAAGAGTGGGAAGCTACCTTTGCGGCGACCGGCAGGCCCCGCCCATCAGTGATCTATGTGACCCCGTGGGCAATCAGCACGCCATTGGCGACGGATTACATGAAGCATGTTGAATCTGTGATGGGCATGCTCGCGGCGAGCAACTGGCAAGACATGCACATCAACTTCCTGAGTAGATTCAATGATCTTCGACCGGATGTGTACGATCCAAAGCGGTACCAGCTCGATAACCCGCTGGTTCACCCCGGGGATGTACCCACGGCCATCAACTTGTCAGAAGACCTCTATCAGATGCTGTTCCATCCGGGGCAGAGCTGGTATAGAAGCAGATCGCCGAGGAAGTCTCGTTAAAATTGCTCGGTTGTGATATTTGGATTTTTCGTCTGATCGCGAGAAATGCATTTCGCTTTTCGGGTGCTCCGGTTGCACGAACGAATCCGACTAATAATCAGATAACACAATCGCCCAAATGATCGACAAGAAAGTGTAGATGACGATCATCACGATCGGAGAGATCACGGTGGCCGATGCGATTGTTTCGTTGTGGCGAGATTTTCTCCATCGACTCAGCGTGATGATGAAGAGCACTAGCCAAACTATGAAATCCAATGTCGCACCAATGACCCATGTGAAAAATGGGAAAGGTCGGGGAACCATTGCGAATACGGTCACGATCCTGATCAAGATATAGAGGTTGTAAGCAGACTTTGCGGCTGCCAATATCCAGAGATAAAACAGTACCGATCGCGCGAGCTTGGTGAAGTTCGACACTTGGGCGGCATCGATCCCGATGAGGGTGAGGGCTGAGCCGCACTCGGGGCAGGTGCTCGATTGGCCGTCGCGGCGGTTGTAGTCGCAGCTGGGGCAGGGCACATCACGATCGCGCAGGTAGATGGCGGCGAGCTCATCGTCGCTGGCTTGATTGGATTGATTGATCGTCGGCTTCCCCTGAGTGCTCATAGAATATGGTACGGGGCGGGTCGAAGTCCGGTTCTAGGATTGCAAGGCGATCTGATAGCTCTGCACGCGGCAGGTGAAGACACCGGCGGCCACCGCGGGGTCTTGGGCGGCTAGGGAGATCGCGTCCTCTTTGGTGGGGGCTTCGAAGATCATCAGCCCGATGTGCGGGGGTTCTTGAGTCCGCCCGGCGAGCAGCAGCGAGCCTTTGGTCAGCAGCTTCTGATAATACTCGAAATGGGCTTCGGCGGCCTTGGCTTCGGCTGGGGTCGGGTCGTCGGGCATCCCCGGGCGGGTGGGGTCGAGGAAGCAGATGAACTGAGGCATGTTGGGTCGTCTCCGTGGTTGGTCAGACTGAGTTGTACCATGAAGGATGGTTTGGATCAAACCGGTTTGGATTTCAGGCGTGCAATCGCAGGGTGCGGGGGCAAAAAACCCGCAAGATGTGCGGGTTTGGCCTGATAGAGGCGGTAAAGAGGCTGTAACAGGGCGTGGTTGGCCCGGGGCGGGCTGGTCAGATTCAGTTGCGTGTATAGACGATGGTCGCGGAGTTGAACCATGAGCCGTCGGGCATCAGGTCGTAGAACTGGTCGGTCCATTGGTCGTCGCTCTGCCAGGTGGTGACCATCTTCATGGGGTTATCGCCCATGGGGGTGGTGGCCATGCCCTTCATGGTCATGGTGCCGTCCTTGTCGATCTGGCCGGTCATGGAGGTGATCTTGGTGGACATCGTGTCCATCCAGGTGCTGACATACTCCTCGTGGGCGATGTCGTAGCCGGCGTAGGCGAGCCCCTCGAAGTCATCGCCCATGAAGTTGGTTTTGAAGACGGACTTGGTGAATCGCTTGCCGAGCACCCATTCGGTGGTCATGGTGCCCACGCCTTCCGTTGGTGGGGCGGTTGGGTCCATCACGAAGCTGGTCTTGGCGGTCCATGTGCCGACGGTTTTTTCGAGGGCTTTGTGGTGCTCGCCGGGCGTAGCAAGCACGGCCATCGCGGCCATCATGTCTTCGGTGGACATCTCGAGCATCTCGTCCATCTCGGGCTGGGTCACTTTGTCGGCATGATTGGCGTGATCAGCATGATCGTGGTCTTTGTGCTCGGGCCCGGCGGCGATAAGCATCGCGATGCTCGCGGTGGCGAGTGAGCCGGCGGCGAAGGCGAGGACGGATTTGCGGTTGACGGTGTTCATGGGGTATCTCCTGCTCGAAGTGGTGTGTTGTGCGAACCAGTATGGCAGGTTGTTGGCCAGTTGTCGAGCGAATTATCGGAGCGTGCGAAAAAAAGCCGAACAAATCTTGGCTTTGTCCGGTTCAGTGGGCAAACATGGTCGAACGGGGGGGACGGGGGGCTTACTGGATCCGGACGCGCTCGGAGATCGAGAGCCCGAAGGACTCGAGGTGGGGGTAGGCGGCGGTGGAGTTGGTGATGAGTTGCATGTTGCTGATGCCCAGGGCACGGAGGATCTGGGAGCCGGTGCCGTACTCGATCATGGTGGGGGACACGGACTGCACGGGTTTGTCGGCGTTGTCCGTATCGATCGGTCGGGTGAGCATCTGGGAGAGGGCGTCGCCCACGCCGTGGGGGCGGAGGTAGACGATCGCGCCGCGCCCGGCGTCCTGGATCATCTGCATGGACTGGCGAAGGGTCTCGCCCGTCGAGAGCCCGTCGCCCGACTGGCCTTGCTCGTTGAAGATGTCCCCGAGCAGGTCGCGCTTGTGCACGCGGACGAGGGTGGGTGTGTCGTTTTCGATCGGGTTGAGGTATTCGTCGAGGCTGCCGACATCGCCGACGGTCAGGGCGAGGTGGGGCATGGGATCAACGAGGGACTTGAACGCGATCAGGTTGAACTCGCCTTGAGGCGTTTGGATCTTGGTGCCCGAGATCGGCTCGATCCGTTCGATGATCGATGATTGTGAGAGGCGGTGCTCGATGATCTGCTTGACCGAGCACATCTTGATGTCGTGTTCTTTGCAGAGCTTGACGAGATCGGGGACGCGGGCCATCTCGCCGTCGTCGCGCATGATCTCGATGATGACCGCTGAGGGGTGGAGCCCGGCAAGCCTGCAGAGGTCCAGCGAGCCCTCCGTCTGCCCGATGCGGACGAGCACGCCGCCGTCGCGTGAGCGGAGCGGGTTGATGTGACCCGGGCGGACGAAGTCGCTGGCGTCGGTGTCGGGGTTGATCGCCAGCTCGATGGTCTTGGCGCGTTCTTGGGCCGAAACCCCGGTGGTGAGCCCATGCTTTGGGTGCCCGTCGATGGCGACGGTGAAGGGGGTCGCGCGGACGGAGGTGTTGACCAGCGATTGGGGGGTGAGCTCGAGCCGATCGCAGTCGGCTTCCGTCAGCGAGAGGCACATGTATCCACGCGCGACCGAGAGCATGAAGGCGACCGATTCGGGCGTGACGAACTGCGCGGGGAGCACGAAGTCGCCCTCGTTCTCGCGGTCCTCATCGTCGGTGAGGATGACCATCTTGCCGGCGCGGAGGTCTTCGAGGATGGCTTCGATCGTCGAGAACGGATCGCCGGCATCACCCGGCTGGGTGGCGGCGGATTGGCTTGTGGACCGGTTTGTGGCTGAGTTCGTGGATTGCATGGTGGATGGTAGATCAGCCGGGTTCTATTGTCGTGTATGAGCATGAACCCTGATCGTTGGAATTCCATTTGTACCTACCTCGATGATGTGTTCGGGGGCGAGGACGAGCACCTCGCGACCCTGATGCCCAAGGCCATCGCGGCCGGGGTGCCCGATATCGCGGTTTCCTCGAGCGTGGGGGCGATGATCCACATGCTTGTCAAGTCCATCGGGGCCAAGACAGCCGTGGAGGTGGGGACGCTGGCGGGGTATTCCGGCACCTGGATCGCCCGCGGACTCGGCGAGGGCGGCAAGCTGATCACGATTGAGCCGATGGATCTGCACGCGGACATCTCGCAAGCCGGATTCGACGCCTGCGGCTTGACCGATCGCGTCCGCATCGTCCGCGAGACGGGTCTCGAAGCCTTGCCCAAGCTCGTCGATGAGCTCGGGGCGGGTTCGGTCGATGTGGTGTTCTTGGACGCGATTAAGTTTGAGTACCCGGATTATTTGCCGTATGCGAAGACGCTGCTGCGTTCGGGCGGGTTGCTGATCGCCGACAACGCGATCGGAAGCACGGAATGGTGTGTGGTGAACCCGGAGGGCTCGCACCCCAACCGCGACGGCGTGGACCGGTTCAATCGGTTGGTGGCCGACGATGAGGACTTTGATGCATGCTGCGTGCCGATCCGTGAGGGTGTGATGGTTGCCCGCAAGCGGTAAACACGCGCCTGCCCATTAGGACAGTGTATCAGGGGCTTTGTTGAGTTTGGGCTTGGGATTGGGCTTGCGTTTGGGCCTGCACTTCGAGGGCCTCGGCTTGCTCGAGGATGTGGGCGGGGACGCCGTCTGCGTCTGAGATGATGCTGTTGAGGGCTGCCGAAGCGGCGAGGGCGTCGCCTTGCTTGAGGTGGAGCTGCGCATCGGCGATGGCGAGGTAGGCCATGTTGGTCTTGAGCCCCGGCAATAGGGCAGGGTCGATCTCGGTGTCGGAATCGATCAGATCCGCGAGTTCTTGGCGCAGGCTGGTTCGGATGTGGATCGCGGCTTCGTTCTGATTCTGTTTCTCTAGGAGTGTGCCGAGTTTGTGAACAATGACCAGCCGGCTGGACATGAGCGTGTATTCTGGGTCATAGCTTACCGCGAGCACTTCATTGATGAAGTCCTCGCTGGGGTTGTCCCAGCCGCGTCCGGCGAGGTTGAAGACATCGAGCCTGAGCAGCGGCGGGATACCCATGAAGTCGTTGTCGGCCTGGAATGTTGGGTGATCGGTGAGCAGGACATTGAGGTGGTCGAGGGCCGCGGCGTTCTCGCCGAGTGATTTGTTCGCTTCGTACGCCCGGTAGAGAAACTGGGCTTGAACAGTGGTCGCCCCTGATTTTTCAAACATCGCGATGCCCTGCTCGGCGTAGTCGATGGCTTGCTCGAGTTGTTTGGTCGCGGTGCTCAGCGAGCAGATTAGATTCAGGACGGATCGGGTCGAAGCGAACATGCCCGTTGGATCATCGAGGAGCGCGTACTCCCAAGATACTTTGAGGTATTCGAGTGCCTTTTCAAGATCGGGGCTATTCATGCTCAGCTGGGCGAGCATGCGGTTGGCCTCGGCTTTCCACCGTGGGGCAGAGTCGATTTGATCGAGCGCTGTAAACGCTCGGGTTGCCGCTTCGAGAGCGCCGTCTGTGTAGCACGCGTGGCCCGCGATGCGCAGGCCTTGGATGCGGGCGTCTTCGGAGAGCTGATCGTTGTCTTTGCATTGTTGGATGATCGTCTTGGCGAGGGCGATGCGGTTGTTTGATTGATCAAAGAGTGCACCCAGGTCGTGCTCGGTTTCCCATTGGGGCGTCGCGGGCTGGGTGTCGGCGATCGCCGATGGCGGGGGCTCTTGGGCGCAGAGAGGTGCAGGGCAGCCCAGCGAGAGTGTGGTTGAGAGGGTCGCGATCAGGCGAATGTGGTTCATGGGTGCTCTTTGGCGTTCGTTGATGTGCATTATGAGTTACGCTCGAATGTACTTGATTTGGTGGTGTGCGTCAATACATAGATTTGGATCGAGCTTGGTTGGACTGGGCCATCGGTGTTGGGATGTGCTCCGGCAGTTACACGAGTGTTACTTGGGGATGCCGCGATGGCATGGGGTATCGAGTATCATTGGGATATGAAAACGCACATACTTGTATCGCTTGTTTGCCTGTTCGCCTCATTGTCGTTGGGCAGTGAAGTTGATCTCCATACCCATTATGTGTATCGCGTTGAGATCATGACGCCCGGCGGGCCATTGCCGTTTGTGATGAAAACTGAACTTCGATACGACAAGTCTGTATCACGCATGAGTGGTCGGCCGATCTTGGTTCTGGTGAATGGGGAAGAACGCATTGATGCTGAACCGTCAAAGAGTGAGACATCGAGCTACTACGAAGAACAAGGCTATGAGTCACATTTTATTCGTCGGACTCATACTCAAAGAACGATATCATTTCCTCAGTATGATTCGGAGTTGTCTTGGGATCAATGGACTGGGTTTGGGCTTGAGCCGCAGGCCACATGGGCTGGCTTTTGGAAGAAACGCCGGGGTGAAGCATGGGTTGAGCTGCCGTTACTGGTGACTCAGCTGGACTGGTCAACAGTACCTGCAGACGAGCAGCGATTCGACAAGCTCCCACTGATGATTCCCTCATCCGACGGTCACCCAGATGGCTATACCAACGAAATGCTCGAGCAGTACAGCTTTGAGGGGCGTTGGTCGGTGGACTTTGAGTCATCTGATGAGCTGGCCGTGGGTGTGTTTGCGGTGGATGAGAATCAGCTCGCGACAGGTACATTCTTGACGACTACTGGCGATTATCGGTTTCTCTCGGGGCGCGTTGATCGTGGATTGATGCGTCTATCCACCTTCGACGGAGCGCACGCGTTCTTGTTCCATGCTCGGCTGCAAGACGACGGCTCGATCGTCGGCGATTTCTGGTCGGGCAACTGGCACCATGAGACTTGGACGGCCGTGTGCGATGACGATGCGCAGCTGCCCGATGCATTCGAGCAGACGACGGTGACGGACCCCGAAGCGATCGAGGAGCTGGTGTTTAAGGATCTGGATGGCACGCCGACGCGGGTGCTCGATGTGCTCGATCGCAGCGGGGCCAAGGCGCGGATCATCGAGATCTTCGGATCGTGGTGCCCGAACTGCTCGGACGCGGGGCGCGAGCTGGTGTCGCTCAAAGAATCCTTCGGCGACGATCTGGCCATCGTCGGGCTGGCCTTTGAGATCACCGAGGACTTTGGGCGATCGGTCGAGCAGGTCAAGCGTCACCACGAGCATATCGGCAGCGACTGGCCGATCCTGATCGGGGGGCTCTATGACAAGGACAAGGCCACCGAGACGCTCGGGTTCCTCGATCGGGTCCGCTCGTACCCGACGCTGGTGTTCCTCGATGAGCAGAATCAGGTCCAGGCGGTGCACTCGGGTTTCAGCGGGCCGGCGACAGGCGAAGCGTACACCAAGCAGCGGGTGCGATTCGAGGAGTTGATCAGATCGGCGATCGAATCCGATCTATGATTGGCGATGAGCACCCAAAAGCAATCAACGAGTCGAACACCAAATCGAGCATACGAAGAGTTCCAAGCATTCCGGGCCGATCTCAACGAGCGGATCCTCGATCGCGGGACGACCACGACCAAGCGGTTCTTTACGCTCGATACCAAGGCGTACGAGGCGGGCGCGATCGACACGAAGCAGAAGGAGCTGATGGGGCTCGTCGCGTCGATGGTGCTGCGGTGTGACGACTGCATCGCGTACCACATCGATCAGTGCATCGTGTCGGGGGCCAGCGACGAAGAGCTGTTCGAGACCTTTGATATCGCGTTGGTCGTGGGCGGGTCAATCGTGATCCCGCACCTGCGGCGTGCGGTCGCGTTTGTCGATGCGTGCCGGGCGCATGCAAAGAGCACGGATGGCGGGGCGAACGATGGCTGAGACGATCACACTCAAGGACGGACGAAGCGTGGAGGTGCGTCCATCGCAGAAAGGCGACGGGGCGAGGGTCCACGCGTACCTCACGGAGCTGGGGGCATCGACGCCGTTCATTCTGACTTTTCCTGGCGACATGCGATCGGTCGACGCGTACGAGCAGCACATCACCGGGATCGCGGATGGGAAGTTTTATTCGCTCAGCGCGTTCGATCCGGGCTCGGGGCAGATCGTGGGCAATACCTCGTTCCACTTTGGTAGCCGGGTGAAGCTGGCGCATGTCGCCGAGATGGGGACGGGGGTGCTGCCGGGCTGGCAGGGCATCGGGCTCGGGGCGTGGATGCTCAGCCGAGCGATCGACGACATGCGGGCGATCGAGCGCATCGAGAAGCTCGAGCTCACCGTCATGGACGGCAACGAGGTGGCGATGCGCATGTACGAGCGGGCGGGCTTTGAGCACGAGGGGCGTAAGAAGCGGTCGATCAAGCAGCCGACGGGTGAGTACCGCGATGAGCTGCTGATGGGCATGTGGATCGGCGATTGAGTAATCGTACTCTGTAAAGGCATAAAAAAACCCCGACGATCGTGTCGGGGTTTTTCGTGGTTGAGTTGAAACGCTTACGCCGGGTCGGCCGACAGGTTGCGGACGGAGGCCTCGCGTCGGATGCGGCTGGCGGTGGATGCGGCCTGGTCCTTGGCGATGGTCTCGGCTTCGAGGAAGTCTTCGCCGAAGCGGAAGAGCCTGAACGAGTTGCCGATGACGAAGACATCGGGCAGGAAGTGGAAGAAGGCCGCGAAGCCCACGCCGATGCTGGCGCCCCCGAGCTGCTGGAAGCTGCCGGTAGCCGCGAGCACGAGCCCGATGATCGCCATCAGGATCGAGACGATGATGTTCTGCGAGACGATGAGGCGTGATCGGCGCGAGAGTTCCATGAGGAAGGGCAGGCGGTTGAGTTCGTCGGTCATCAGCGCGACGCCGGCGGAGTTGGCCGCGATGTCCGAGCCCGAGAGCCCCATCGCCACGCCGACATCGGCGGCTGCCAGTGCTGGTCCATCGTTGATCCCGTCGCCGACCATCATGACGCGGTAGCCGTCGTCGGTGAGCTGGGTGATCAGCTGGTGCTTTTCTTCGGGCAGGCACTCGGCTTCGACGGTGTCGACCCCGGTCACCGCGCCGACGCGCTTGCCGACCGATAGGCGATCGCCGGTGTAGATCCCGACAATGCGGACGGAGAGTTCACGCAGGCGATCGACGACGGCCTTGGAGTTGGGTCGGATCTTGTCTTCGAGCCCGACCGCGCCCAGGTACTTGCCGTCGGCGATGACATGCACGCCCGACATCCCCTCGATGCGTTGCTCGACAGTGTTGATGTCTTCGCTGGCGGCTGGGAGCAGCTGGCGGATCCAAGTGCCTCGCCCGGCGGAGATGCTGCCGAGTGAGGTCTTGGCGTTGACGCCTGCGCCATGGATTTCTTCGAACTGGCCTTCGGTATCGACGGTGATCCGTGCTTGCTGTGCGGTGCGGAGGATCGAGAGCCCGAGGGGGTGGTTGGAGCTCGCTTCGGCGAACGCCGCGGCTTTGAGCAGCTCGGCGCCTTCAACACCCTCAGCGGGTGCCAGGCGCGAGACCTCGAAGCGTCCGGTGGTCAGGGTGCCGGTCTTGTCCATCACGACGGCGTCGACATTGGCCGACGCTTCGAGGTATTCGGTGCTCTTGATCATCACACCCAATCGAGCGGCGGCTGCAAACGCGGCGACCATGGCCGATGGCGACGAGAGCAGCAGTGCCGTCGGGCAGGTGACGACGAGCACGGTGACGGCGCGGAGCGCCGCGGTGTTTTTCACGGCTTCGACTTCGCTGCGCGAGACAAAGAAGAACACGACGACCGCCACGGAGAGTGCGACGGGGACATAGAACTTGGCGACCTGCTCGATGAGCAGCTGGCGCTGGGTCTTGGTGGACTCGGCCTCGCTGATCAGGTTCGAGACCTTGCCGATGGTGGTGTCTTCACCCACCTGCATGACCGTGATGTCGATCGCGCCGGTGAGGTTGGTCGTACCCGCGTAGACATCCGAGCCACGCTGGACCTCGACGGGCATGGCTTCACCGGTGAGTGATGCTTGGTTGATCGTGGATTCGCCGGTCGTGATCTTGCCGTCGACGGGGAGGTTCTCGCCGGGGCGGATGCGGACGGTCTGGCCGACTTCGACCTCGCGGACGCCGACGATTTTTTCGACGCCGTCGATGACGACGCGTGCGATGTCTGGGGTAAGGGAGACCAACTCGGCGATCGCTCGCTTGGCCCCGTCGGCGGTTCTCAAGACGACCTGGTCAGCGACAAGGAGGATAAACGCGAGGAAGGCGGCGGTGCCATACTTGCCCACGGCCATCGACGCGAGGATCGCCAGGGCGGCCAGCGACGAAGACGACACATGGCGACGCATGACCTCAAGAGCCGCGGCTTTGAAGAGCGGGGCACCGAGGAGCAGTGCGGAGATCACCGCGGGGATGGTCGCGACGAGCTCGTTGGTGGTGTTGGAGAGGTGGGCGACCCACGAGACGATGGCGAGGACGCCGCCGATGAGGTAGAAGAAGATCCACCCGTTCTTCTCGTCGATGATCTGGTGGTGCGAGCAGCAGTCGATGACGCCGTGCTGGTGGCTGTGATCGTGGTCGTGGGTATGTGTATCGCTCATATTGAGTAGACCCTGGTGTCTGTTTCGGGGCCCGGGCGGATGCTCGGCTGGCCTCGGATTGGATGAAATCGAGCCGATCTGGTTGGCTCAGGAGTCGGCTTCTACAATAGGGAAGGTTCCGATGGATGTCCTTTAGCATAATAAGGATTCACGGCCCTCAAAATACGCACCCCAAGGGGGTTGGGTTCAGGTCTTTCTTGTACTTCTTTGGAGTCACGGCTGATGTCAGATACAGATTCTCAACCCGGGAAGGAACACAAGATCAACACCGAACAAACGCATGGTATTCAGGCAGGGCTCCCCAAAGTGTGTGTTTTAGGCATCGGGCAGATGGGTTTGGTGTGCGCGGGGGCGCTCACGAGCCCCGATCCGCACTCGTCGAGCACCGGGCCACGGGGCGAGGTGATCATGTGGGGCTACGACGAGCAAGAGAACGGCGTGCTCGCCCAGACGCGCAAATCTGACCGGTTGCCCGGCTTCGAGCTCGCCAAGGGCGTGCGGATCGCGCTCAGTGATGCCGAAGCCCTCCAGGACGCGGACATCATCGTCAACGCGATCCCGGTGCAGTTTATTCGCGGGGCGTGGGAACGCTTGCGCGAGCATGTGCCCAGCAATGCGGCTGTGATCTCGGTGGCCAAGGGCATCGAGAACGGGACGCTGCTCCGGCCGACTCAAATTGTTGCTGATGTGCTCAAGGACGACCCCGATGCCAAGCCCCGGGCGATGGGGTGCATGTCGGGCCCGGCGATCGCGACGGAGCTGGCGTTGTGTCTGCCCGCGACGATGGCCGCGGCTTCGGACCATCCGGGGTTCGCCAAGATCATCCAAGAACTGTTCTCGACGAGCTGGCTGCGGATCTATACGAACCCGGACCTGCTGGGCGTTGAGCTGGCGGGGGCGACGAAGAATGTGATCGCGATCGCCGCGGGGATCATCGACGGCTTGGGCGCGGGCTACAACGCCAAGAGCGCGCTGCTCGCGCGTGGGCTCGCCGAGATCGGTCGGCTCGGCAGCGCGATGGGCGCACAGACGGAGACCTTCTTTGGGATCGCGGGGGTTGGCGACCTCGCGACGACCTGCTTTAGCCCCGAGGGACGCAACCGATCCTGCGGCGAGGCCCTGGGCAAGGGTGCCAAGCTCGATGCATACCTGCGCGAATCGATGAGCGTGGTCGAAGGCGTAGCGACGACCGAGTCCGTGATGGATCTAGCAGAGAAGTACAAGATCGAGATGCCGATCACGCGGGCGGTGCACGCGGTGCTGTTCGAGCACCTGGACCCGGTCGATGCGATCACGATGCTGATGAGCCGGGACCTGCGAGAGGAACAGGTGGGGTGAGCGAAGCCGACGGCCAATCCGATCAATCAGCAGAGCATTCTACTGAGCATTCTTCTGAACATCGCGCCGCGATCCGTGTGATCGAGGGGCTGCGGGCCAAGGGGCATGTTGCGTTCTTGGCCGGCGGGTGCGTGCGCGATTTGTTGTTGGGGGTCGAGCCCAAGGACTTCGATGTCGCGACGGACGCCAAGCCCGACGAGATCAAGGGCTATTTCCGCAAGACAGCTTCCGTCGGCGCAGCCTTCGGCGTGATGCTGGTGCGCGACTTCGGGTGCACGATCGAGGTCGCAACCTTCCGCTCCGATGGCGTGTACTCCGATGCACGCCGACCGGACTCGGTCGAGTTCTCGTCGCCCGAAGAAGACGCACAGCGTCGGGATTTTACGATCAATGCGCTCTTTATGGATCCGTTCGCAGAGAACGAGTCCGAGCGGATTATCGATCTGGTCAATGGCTTGCCCGATGTGCACAATCGGGTCCTGCGGGCCGTGGGTGAGCCAGGGGATCGGTTGCGCGAGGATCATCTTCGTGCCCTGCGCGGCGTCCGATTCGCGGCCAAGTACAACCTGACGATCGAACCCAAGACGCACGACGCGATCCGTGAGGACGCGAAATCCTTGTCCGGAGTCTCGATCGAACGCATCGGCGAAGAGTGCCGAAAGATGCTGCTGCATTCGTCGCGGGATCGTGCGTGCACGCTTATCGATGAGCTCGGGCTCGACGACGCGATCTTTGGCGATGTGCGCCCGTTTGATTCATGGGTGATGGCTGAGCTCAGTCTTCAGATCGGCGATATGCCCTACCCGCTGGCGCTGGCGGCTCTGGCGATCGGGCGTGGGTACACGATCAGCGATGACCCTTCAAAGATCACCCGGCACTATCGAAAAGCCCTCGACCTCTCCAACACTGATCGCGACGCGATGCGGGCGATTCTGGAATGCATGCGATCGTTCGACCAGCAATGGGGAACGCTGGGCGAAGCGGGGCGCAAGCGATTGGCGAGCCGGCAGTGGGCGTGCGGGGCGTTATCAATCTATCGAGCAATGGAACTCGCTGGGGGCGAGCAGGTCGCTCATGACATCGAAACACTCGCTGACCGCTTCGGCGGGCTGTGTCCTGAGCCGCTGGTCACGGGCGGCGACCTGATCGAGCACGGCTTGACCCCCGGGCCCGCGTTTAAGGCCCTTCTCGACGAGGTCTACGACGAGCAGCTTGAGGGACGGATCACGACCAAGCCGCAGGCGATTGGGTTTATCCGGGAGCAGGCGGGCGAGAAATGAAAGAACTCAAAACACACCGGGCATAGGATCCAACACATCCATGCCTATTTTTTTCGGCAAATACGAGGAGATACCACATGACGACCGCATCCACCACCAGCTTTGTCCCCGCCGTGCTCGACGGGACCAAGTGGGAGAATATCGAGCCGCTGATGAACGCGTTGCTCGCCCGCGAAGTGAACTCGAAGGAAGAGCTCGAGCAGTGGCTCCTCGATCGCTCGGAGCTCGAAGCCGCCGTGGGCGAATCGGGCGCCAACACCTACATCGACATGACCTGCGACACCTCTAACGAGGACCGCCAAGCCGCGTACACCTCGTTTATCACCAATGTGATCCCCAAGGTCAAACCCATCGGCTTCGAGCTCGACAAGAAGTTCGCGGCCCTCGCCGAGCAGTACGGGCTCACCGGCGGGCACCACACCGTGCTCTTCCGCGATACCAAGGCGGATGTTGATCTCTTCCGCCAGGAAAATGTCGCTATCGAGACCGAGCTGGCGCAGCTCGATCAGGAGTACGACAAGATCTGCGGCAAGATGGCCGTGGAGTTTGATGGCGAAGAGAAAACCATGCCCATGATGGGCAAGTACGGCGAGTCCTCGGATCGCTCTGTGCGTGAGTCCGCATGGCGGGCTGTCGCGGCTCGCAGGCTCGAAGATCAGGAGCGCATCAGCGGGATCTACGACGAGATGATCGCCAAGCGTCACCAGCTGGCGCTCAACGCTGGCTTCGACAACTATGTTCAGTACGCGTTCAAGTCCAAGCACCGCTTCGATTACACGCCCGAGACCTGCTTCGCGTTTCACGACGCGATCGAGAAGCATGTGATGCCGTTCGTCGCCGGGCTCGACAAAGAACGCAAGGCCGAGCTGGGGCTCGAGGCGCTGCGTCCCTGGGACTTGGCCGTTGATCCGAAGGGCCAAGAGCCGCTCAAGCCGTTCAAGGGCGGGGTGGACTTGGTTGCAAAGACGCAACAAGCCATGGACAAGCTCTCGCCGGAGCTGGCCGAGATGTTCGCCACCATGGGCGATGGCTCGAACACACAGGGCAGCGCCAATGGTGCGATGCTCGATCTGGATTCGCGCAAGGGCAAGGCGCCGGGCGGGTACCTGTACTTCCGTGATCGCAGCCGAATCCCATTCATCTTTATGAACGCGGCCGATCAGCACCGCGATGTCGAGACGATGGTGCACGAAGCCGGGCACGCGTTCCACTCGATGTTCTGTGTCGATGAGCCGCTGGTCTGGTACCGCAGCTCGCCGATCGAGTACGCCGAGGTCGCGTCGATGTCGATGGAACTGCTCACGATGCCCTACTGGGACTCGTTCTACCCCAGCGAAGCCGACGCCAACCGCGCCCGGCGCAAGCAGCTCGAAGGTTCAATCAGCCTGCTCCCATGGATCGCGACGATCGACGCCTTCCAGCACTGGGTGTACCAGAACCCGACGCACACCCAAGAGCAACGCGCCCAGCAGTGGCTCGAGATCGAAAAACGATTCGGCACGCAGGGGCATCACTGCGATTGGTCCGGGCTCGAAGAGGAACGCAAGTTCGTCTGGCAGCGCCAGGGGCACTTGTTCGGCTCGCCGTTCTACTATGTCGAGTACGGCATCGCCCAGCTCGGTGCGCTCGGAATCTGGCTCATCAGCCTGGAGCAGGGCGAAGAGGCTGCGCTGGCCGCGTACAAGAAGTCGCTCTCGCTTGGCGGGTCCGTGCCGCTGCCAGAGTTGTTCAAGGCCGCGGGCTTGGCGTTTGACTTCGGCGACGACATCGTCGGGCGACTCGTCGAGCGCGTGCAGGCCGAGCTTGCGAAGCTTCCCGAGTAAATACACGGATAGTTAAGTTATTTCAACGCCCTGCGGGGCGTTTTTTATTTCTGATGAATCTGGTCCCAAGGCCCGGTGATCGCCAGCGTCCAGCCATGGGATTGCATGTTGACAAACAGCGTCGAGCCATCGCCAGAGAACACGGCCCCGGCGAACTCCGAGTTGCTCGTCGCGTTGCGCCCGATGCGGTACAGCTCGCCTTTCATCGTCACGCCCACCAAACACGGCGGCTTGTTCTCGTCCTCGCACACCACAATATCGCCCCACGGCGAGAAGGTGATGTTGTCGGGTCGTTCGAGCACGCTCGGGTCGTTGGGCTCGACGAAGAGCTCGATCTGGTCTTTGGTTTTCGCGTCGCCTGGGATTATTCGCCAGAGCTGCCCATTGTAGTTCTTGCCGCCGGTGGACGCCGCGAAGTACGCGCTGCCGTTGCCCCACCACATGCCCTCGGCCCGTGCGAAGCGGGCCGCGCCGTTGTTGAACCCGCGGTAGCGGAGGTCGTCCTTGGGCGATTCGACCTCGTCGAGCTCGATCCACTCGATGT
This sequence comes from uncultured bacterium, assembly GCA_963976625.1. Taxonomy (GTDB): domain Bacteria; phylum Planctomycetota; class Phycisphaerae; order Phycisphaerales; family UBA1924; genus UBA1924. Next base: position 66,990 of record CAXBLA010000012.1, on the reverse strand, counting down.
CTAGGCGTTGCCCGGGCTTGATTGCTGGTTTTTCTTCCCAGTTGCGTGTGTCCATGCTCGGCTTGCCGACGATCCGCAACGCTTCGAGCCTGCCGCCCTTGCGGAGGTCGTCGCGCCGGTGGGGGACATAGCGATACAGGATCCCATCGTGGCGGTCCTCGGTCTGGTACACGATCCCGGTGTCCGGATCGGTGCAGCACGCTTCGTGCATGAAGCGTCCCATGGGTTTGATCGGGCGCGGGTCGGCGAGCTTGGGCGAAGTCGTCGCGGGGACCTCGAAGACATAGCCGTGGTCTTGCTCGAAGCGGTAGCCCTTGACGCGTGAGGTCTCCTCGCAGGTCAGCCATGTATTGTTGGGCGTGATCCCACCGGCGCAGTTGCGCTCGGTGCCGGCCAGCGAGAGCCAGTGTTTCTCGAGGGCTTTGGTCTTGGTGTTGTAGACCAGCGTGGTCGTGCCGCCGCGCGAGGGGCGACCGTGCCCGTAGTCATAGGCTTGATCGCGATCGAGCTTTCCGATGGCCTCTGGTGTCTCGAAGGCCCCGGTAGTCTTATGCGCGTCCTCGATCTCATGGTTGCGAATCACGATGGTGCGATCCGGATCGACCGAGCCGTCGTCATTGATGTAGGGGAACGCGCCCATCGCGTCGTGCTGTCCCGGCACATGGAAGCCATCGTCCATCAGCTCGCCGACCTTGGAGATGATCTGGTAGCTAAAGCCCTCGGGCAGGTCGATGATCTTTGCTGGGTCGGCGATCAGTGGGCCGAAGCCGATCTTTGTTCCGGCTTGGGCTTCGCCGCCTGCCAGCATTGCTTCGAGGCGCGAGGCCGTCGATCCATGGGCGAGCGACGCGGACAAGCCGGCGAACCCGATGGCGACGGACGAAGAACGCGACATGAAGTGGCGACGAGAGATGGATTCGTTCTGCTCTGCTTGATATGGATCAGTCATAGTGAGAGGATAGGGACGAAAAAGCGGGCGTGCCGCTAGAGGATTGTCCCACGCAGCAGCACCATCGCGACGATGAAGTAAATTGTGAGCCCCGAGACATCCATCAGCGTCGCGACCAAGGGCGACGACGAAGCCGCCGGGTCCATGCCTAGCTTGTCGAGGATCAGCGGGAACATCGAGCCGATCAGCGTGCCCCAGATCACGATGATGAACACCGCCACGCTCACCGTCATCGCCAACGGCCATAGGTGCACCGAATCAAGCATCGGGGTCAGCGAGAGCCCCCAGACGACGCCCATGCCGATGATCGCGAGCGTGATGCCCAGGCACAAGCCGGTGAGCAGTTCCTTGCGCATGATCCGCCACCAGGAATCCAGATGGATCTCCTCGACGGCGATGGCACGCACCAACAAGCTCGCGGCCTGCGTCCCAGTGTTCCCGCCCGAAGCGATAATCATCGGCACAAACAACGCCAGCACCACCGCCTTGCTCAGCGCCTCGTCAAAGAATGCCATGATCGAGATCGTGAACACCTGGATCAGAAACAAGCCCGCGAGCCACGGCCCGCGCTTGCGGTACATGCTCATGATCGAGGAGGTAATATACGGCGCATCGAGGGCCTTCATGCCGCCGAGCTTCTGGACATCTTCGGTGAACTCGACCTCGGCCACATCCGCGACATCGTCCGCCGTCACGATCCCGACGAGGAGCCCGAGCGAATCGACGACGGGCATGGCCGTGCGGTCGTAGCGCCCCATCATGCGCACGGCTTCCTCTCGATGATCCACTGCGAGCAGCGCGATGAACTCGTCATCCATCAGGTCTTCGACCGTGGAGTCCGGGTCGGCGAGGAGGATCTCGCGGATATGGATATCGTCGATCAGTTTGCCCTCGTGATCGATCACGAAGACCCAGTCCACGGTCTCGGCATTGCGTCCATACCGGCGGATGTGTTCGAGCGACTGGGCGATCGTCCAGCCTTTGCGCACACGCACATAATCCGGCGTGATCAATCGCCCGACCGAATCCGAGGCGTAGCCAAGGATCGCCTGCGTCACCCTGCGGTTTTCTGGCGAGAAGCGGGCGATGAGCTTGGTCGAGATCTCGACGGGCAGCTCGTCGAGCATCGCGGCCCGGTCGTCGGGGTCCATCTGCTCGACCAAACGAGCGGATCGCTCGGTGCCCAGTTCCTCAAGCAGGGCTTCCTGGGCGGGTTGTTCAAGCTGCGCAAAGCTGTCGGCGGCCAGTTCTCTAGGTAAGACCCGGAACGCCACCACGCCCGATTCCGGGCTCAGGGCCTCGATCAGGTCGGCGATGTCCGCCGGCTCGATGACGCTGAGCGCATCGCGGATCTCGCGGTACGCCTGTTCATCGATCATCCGTTGGAGATCGGGTTCAAGCAGGTAGGTCATCTCGGTGGGCACGCCTGATCTTATCAGCCCGCATCGCTCCACGCGAGCATAGATCCCATGAGTTCTCGGACTTTGTCGCGTGCTGTTCAATCGCTCTGCGCTTCATCCGACTGATCGCACCCGCACGATCTGAACCCGCCTGCCAAGCTTTGGTCAACCCATGGTCCGATCCGCTCGATAGACCCGTGACTGTATTGAACGCTCCTTCAAGACCATCGATGAGAGCGGGGGCCACGCGTCGGGATCTGGAGCTACACATGATCAAGCACATCACAGGATTCACATTCACCGAGTTGTTTGTCGTGCTGCTGAGCATCGGGCTCATCGCGGCCATCGTCGTGCCCCGCTTCGCCAGCGCCAGCACGCCCAACCCGGTCGTGGCCGCCGGCGATGACATTATTGAGATGGCCCGCGCCGTCGAGTACTACAACGCCAACAAGGGCACCTGGCCCTCCGAAACTGATACTGGCGTGCTCCCTCCCGAGCTCGCGATGACCTTCCGCAGCGAGAACCCCTTCGCCCAGCCCTGCCCGATCGGCAGCCGATACGACTACGACTACATCACGATCAACAAATCCAACGCCATCCTGATCTCGCTGCTCCCCGACGCGAGCGCCCCCGCGCCCACCATCACCGACGCACAGGCCCTCGATGCGTATCTTGACGACGGCGTCCTGAGCACCGGGCGCTTCCAGGCCTCGGGCTCTGGCTACGCGTACCGTGTGAACTTGGCGAAGTAAGCCAGAGAGCGGGTTATCTTCATATCTACATCTTCAACGCGTCTAAGCCCGTGAGCCCCACGGGCTCTTTCGTATAGAACGGCTCGCCGGCCTCGGCACCGATGCGGGAGCCGAAGTAGGTCGCGCTGGCTTCGATCCATTCGAGGGCCTTGCGGTTCTTCTCGGGCAGGACGAACTGGGTCTCGTAGGCCTTGATCGAACGCATCTTCTGTTCGACCACGCCCGAGATGTCGAAGACGAACTTGGGGTCGGCGACCCAGCGCAGGTGCGTCGCGTAGTAGTAGAACAACCACTTGGGATAGAGCGTGGGGCCCAGTTCTTTTTGCTCGCCTGTCCACGCGTCGATCGGGGCGGGCATCTCGATCTTGCTGAGCTTGGCGTCGAAGCGGGCGTCCTCAAGACAGCGCGTGACGGCCCGGTGGTCCGGGTGGGCGTCCTCGGAGAAGGTGGTAAACAGCACGGTCGCCTGCCACGCGCGGATTACGCCGGCGAGCGCGTGGCGGTTCTCGATCGTGTGCTCGACGAAGCGGTTGGGCAGATCGAGGAGCCAGCGTTCGACGGTGCCGGTCGCGCCCTCCTTGAGCACCTCCAAAGCCGCGGCTGCTTCCTGCTTGCGGATCGACGGCGAGCCCAGCGGCGTGGGTTCGCCATTGGTGACATCCAAGATCAGGATGTCGTGCCCCTGCTGGGCGAGCTTGATGATGGTGCCACCCATGCCCAGTTCTTGGTCATCTGGATGGGGGCCGACGACGAGGATGCGTGCCATGGTTGGGCCTTTGTGTTGTTCGGGGTGCTCTCTTCAGGGTTCCTGCACCGACCAACCCAGTTTACCGGGAGAATATTGCGACTTCTTGCGATGAGTTAATCGAACTTGTTCTCAACGACCACCAAGCCAAAGAGCACGGGCTCGCCGTCGGTGTTGGTTTCGCCGGTCTCGAGCTGGACGAGCACGACCGGGGCGGGCGTGCGCTGGGCGAAGAACCCGCCGGCCCGGTACACATCGCCGAACTCATCGACGAAGTTGCGCAGGTCGAGCGTCACGGTCTCGCCTGGCGCAAACCCCGGGATCGCCAGCGAGTAGCGTTTGTTGATCCAGACGGTCGAATCGGGGAAGGTGTGCGTCGAGGTGTTGGTGAACCGCAGCTCGGTGACATCGCGGAAGACCTGGATATCGAAGACCTCGCCCAGGGCCATGTCCTCAGGGTATGGGGTGTGCGGGGGGGCGGTCTGCTGCTCGTTGAAGAGCTGGCAGCCGCCGGTGAGGCCGACGGATGCACTCAAAAGCAGCATGAGCGAAAAGATGACACCGTGGCGACGACTCGGATTGCACTGTTTGATCTTCACCCTCCTATCGTCCCATAGATGAGCTGCCAAAGCAACTATCCCGACGATCAACAGAGCAAGAATGCGACCGCCCCGTCGTTCGCGATCGCCGAGGGTGCGCAGGAACTCGACCCCCAATCAATCGCCCGCGATCTCGTCGCCCGGTTCGGGCCCTCCGGGGTCGATCCACGGGTGACTCAGCTGGTGCCTGGCTTCGACGCCCCGTTTTACCAGGCCGGGCTCGCGGGCTATTCAGACGCGGCCATGCGGATCATCGCCCGACGCCACGGCTGCCCGATCTGCGTCACCGAGGCCCTGCTCGATCGGACCTTACTCGCTGGTGGCAAGGGGTTTGCAAAGGCGGACCTGGGCGAGATCCACGACAATGTCCCCGGCGGCGTCGAGGACAACCCGCTGATCGGGCAGATCATGGGCAACGACCCCGCGGAGATGGCGGCCGGCGCGATCAAGATGATCGAGCAAGGCTCGCGCTCGCACAAGGAATACCGCCGGATGGTGGATTCCGGGATCGACGAGCTGCGCACAGACGGGTCAGGGGCCGGGTCGGATACATTCGCCGCCATCGATGTCAACCTCGCCTGCCCGGTCAAAAAAATCTCCAAAAAATCCAGAGGCGGCCACTGGCTCAAAGAGCCCGCCGGCGCGATCGCGATCCTCAAAGCCGTGCGCGAAGCCGTGCCCGATTCGATCCCCGTCACCGTCAAGATGCGCCGATCCTTCGATGACACGCAAGAAATGAAGGACAACTTCGATTACCTCTTCGACGCCTGCTACGACCTCGGGTGCGCCTGGGTCACCGTCCACGGGCGGACGGTCGAGCAGAAGTATTTGGGCCCGTCGCGATGGGACCCGCTCAAGCGCCTCGTCGATCGCAACCCCGAGCGGCTGATCTTCGGCTCGGGCGATGTCTGGGATGTCAATCAGATCTTCCGCATGATCGGCTACACCGGGCTCACCGGCGTCTCGGTCGCGCGTGGATGCATCGGCAACCCGTGGATCTTCCGCCAGGCCCGCTCGATACTGGCCGGTGACGAGCCCAAGGCCCCGACGATCGCCCAGCAACGCGAAGTGCTCGAGCAGCACTTCGAGCTGGCGCTGGCCGTCAACGCCCACACCCGCGAGCCCGAGCTGCTCACGGCCAAGAACATGCGCAAGTTCGGCATCAAGTTCGCGGCTCATCATCCACAATCCGACGAGGTCAAGAAGCAGTTCATCTATGTGAAGACGCTCGAAGAGTGGCGCGAGGTGCTGGAGCGGTGGTATCAATGAGCCAAGAGACGAGCGCAACCATCAGCGATGATGAGCTTGCGGGGTTGTATCTACAGGGTCGCGATGTTGATTGTCCGTCTTGCGGCTACAACCGCCGGGATGGCAAGGACAGTCGATGTCCTGAGTGTGGATGTGCGATTGCACTGCGAGCATATGACCAAGAGAACCCGCTCGATCCGCAGAGGATGATCCGCTTGGGTTTGTTGGTATTGGTGCTCTTTGTGGCGTGTATGGTGATCGCCAATACCGCCTCGCTCATCTCGGCTCTTGTCTACGAAAGCGTTCCTGTTACGCTCTTCTGGGGTATCTGGTACTTCGGCGGGCACATCTTCTGGATGTTCATGCTCTACTGGACCGTGCGCCTTTGGTCAAAGTCCCGGAAGGGCAAGGTGATGATGAGCCGCCATTTCTGTCGCCCGGCAATCGCGGTGCTCATCATGACCCTCATTGGTGTTGTGCTCAATGTGTACAACACAGTCATGGTGCTCATCAGCGTACTCTGAGTACGAACTCAACAATCACTCATCGGTGAGCAGGGCAACGAAGAGGGTTAGCGCTCGGCGATGCCGCGGAGCGCTTCGATAAACCGTTCGATATCCGCCGGCGAGGTCTTGGCCCCCGGCGAGACGCGGATGCCCCCGGCGTCGCCGTTGCCCAATGCGATATGGGCCAGCGGGGCGCAGTGCGAGCCGGCCCGGCAGGCGATGTTGTGCTCGCGATCGAGCTCGTCGGCCACCGCCCGGCATTCCTTGTCCTCGACATTAAAGAGCACCACGGGCGTGCGCCCCTCGATGCCCGGCACGCCGTAGACCGTGACCTGTTCGATCGTCTTGAGCCCGTCGAGGATCTGCTCGGTCAGCTTCATCTCGTGCTCGTGGTCGGCCGGGTCCATCGCGTCGATGGCCGCGATGAGCCCCGCGAACCCGACGCCGTTGGTGGTGCCCGCTTCGAGCGCATCGGGGAGCATGTCGGGCATATCGAGCCCCGGGGCTTTCGAGCCCGTGCCCCCACGCCGAAAGCAGAAGATTCTGGGTGTACTCGACTTACAGCAATCTGGATACGCCCGGCAGCTCAGGTACAGCGCCCCGGTGCCCGTAGGCCCGCCGAGCCCCTTATGCCCCGCGATCGTCAGCAGATCGACATCCATGTCTTGGACATCGACGGGCACATGCCCGAGCGTCTGGGCGCCATCGACAAGCACGAGGGCCTCGGGCGAGGACGCCCGGACGAGCTTCACGGCTTGCTTGACGGGCTGGATCGTGCCCATCGCATTCGATGCGTGGGTCAGGCATACGAGCGCGGTGCAGGGGGTGCAGGCCTGGGCCAGTTCGTCGAGATCAACGGTGCCCTGCTCGTTGCACCCGACCATGACCAGCTCGATCACCTGATCGGCGGCATAACAGTGCAGCGTCCGCAGTACGGCGTTGTGTTCGAGCACCGAGGTGACGATTCGGATGGGCTGCTCACAGTTGGTGCGTTGGATCGCGCGGACGACGCCGTGGATGGCGAGGTTGAGCGAATCGGTGCACCCGTGGGTGAGCACGACGCGCGACACGGCCGGCGCATTGATCAGCTGGGCGATCTTGGCCCGTGCGTCTTCGATCACGCCGTGGGCGGCTCGGGCGAGCAGATGCCCGCCGCGTCCGGGGTTGCCGGCTTGATGGGCCAGAAACTCAACCATCGCTTCCCCGACGCAGTCGGCTTTGGGCCAACTGGTCGCGGCATTATCCAAGTACACAAAGGCTGGATCCATATCACCCTCTCCGCATCATCGAAACTATGCTTTGATGTCAAAACTTGTCTTTAAACCCAAGCGAGAACCGCAGGGTATCGTCACTTTCTGATTGTCTGTTGAACGGCTCAGGCGGATTTGACCGACTCCTCTTCCGTTGAACAGGAAGGATAATCGGAAATCGACTTGTTCATCGCAATTGAGGTCCGTTTTTGGGAGATTTTTATTGAATTAACCCAACTTTCGTCTAGATTAGGAGGTGATTTCACGATGAACTCGATGACTCGTGTTCCCTTATGTTAACTGAGAGAAGGACAGATCCATGCACAAGATCAGCACACAGCTCGTACTCGCCTCCGGCCTCGCATTGGCGGTTTCATTCGCCGGGGCGTTCGAGGATCCGATTTCCAAAGACAATGACCCATACTCGCATATCGGCGAACAGGCCAAGACCGGCAACATGGTCCGCAACTCTGGGTTCTGGGGCTCACAGAGTCCGCAGGGCGATGTCTCGCATTCGGTCGCTCGCCAGTGGAACGATATCCTGCTCGATTCGATCCGCAAGGATCTCGCTCGACCAACCGTACATGCCCGCAACCTGTACCACACCAGCGCCGCGATGTGGGACGCTTGGGCAGCCTACGACGCACAGGCCGATCAGATTTTCCATCATGAGAAGCTCACCGCTGATGATGTTGAAGCCGCCCGCAACGAAGCCATCAGCTATGCGATGTACCGCATGCTGCGCCACCGCTTCGGCGAATCGCCAGCCGCGATCCCGATGTTCCCGCAATACGCTCAGCTCATGAGCGATTTGGGGTATGACATCAATTTCGAGACCGTCGAGGGCGATAGCCCAGCCGCAGTGGGCAATCGCATTGCGGCTTCGATCATCGCGTTCGGTCTTACCGACGGCTCCAACGAGCAGGACAACTACGCGAACTTGGTCTACGAGCCAATCAACGAGCCATTGCTCCCCGAGTTCCCGGGCAACCCAACCATCACCGATCCAAACCGCTGGCAGCCATTGGCCCTCCAGTTCTTTGTGGACCAGTCGGGCAACCCATTCCCCTTCGGCTACCCCGACGCGCTGAGCCCAGAGTGGGGCGATGTGACCCCGTTCTCGCTCAATGAGAACGATCTCGAAGTCAAGAACCGCGACGGGCACGATTGGTCCGTCTGGCATGATCCCGGTGCACCGCCATACTTCGGCACCGAGACCGATCGCTACAAGTGGGGCAACGAGATGGTGGTCATCTGGTCGGGGCATCTGGATCCGACCGACGGCGTCATGATCGATATCTCCCCAGGCGCGATCGGCAATGCACCACTGCCGACCGTAGAACAAGAACTTGATTTCTACAAGCACATCGAGGGTGGCGATTGGGGGCCGGGTTGGGATCTCAACCCCGTCACCGGCGAGCCATACGAGCCACAAATGGTCCCTCGCGGCGATTACGGGCGAATTTTGGCCGAGTTCTGGGCCGACGGCCCGGACTCAGAAACCCCTCCGGGTCACTGGTTCACCCTGCTTAACTATGTCTCCGATCACGCCCAGACCGAGAAGCGCTTCATGGGCCAGGGCGAGATCATCGATGATCTCGAGTGGGATGTGAAGTCCTACCTCGTCATGGGCGGGGGCATGCACGACATCGCCATTGCGTCATGGTCGGTCAAGGGCTACTACGACTATATCCGTCCGATCTCCGCGATCCGCTACATGTGCGATCTCGGTCAGTGCACCAATCCAGAACTGCCATCATTCCATGCAGGCGGGATCAACCTCGTCGATGATATCATCGAAGTGGTCACCGCAGAGTCCACCGCAGTCGGTGGCAAGCACGAGCACCTTGCTGGCAGCGAAGGCAAAATCGCCATCAAGTCATGGAGAGGCCCAGACTACATCGATGACGAAGAGACCGATGTCGCCGGCGTGGGCTGGATCCTCGCCGAGCACTGGTGGCCGTACCAGCGTCCGAGCTTCGTGACCCCGCCGTTCCCGGGCTATGTCTCGGGTCACTCGACCTACTCACGCGGCGCTGCTGAGATCATGACCCTGCTCACCGGCTCGGAGTTCTTCCCGGGTGGTATGGGCGAGTTCCACGCACCGATGAACGAGTTCCTCGTGTTCGAAGACGGTCCATCACAGGACATCGTCCTCCAGTGGGCTTCGTATCGCGATGCTTCGGACCAGTGCTCGCTCTCGCGTATCTGGGGCGGGATCCATCCCCCAGCCGATGACATCCCAGGTCGTCATATCGGCAACGAAGTCGGCCCTGAGGCCTTCACCCAGGCCCGCCGCGTATTCGGTGGTCTTGTTTCTTGCCCCGCAGATTTCTACGGCGACGGCAAGCTCGACTTCTTCGATATGTCGATGTTCCTCGACGCATACATGAGCGATGATCAGCTCGCCGATGTCAGCAAGGACAATGTCGTTGATGGCAACGATGTGTTCGCCTTCCTCGACAGCTTCACCAACGGCTGTCCATAATCTCAGGCGATTCACCGCGCGAGCGTGAATCCTGAAAACAGCGTTTCCTGACCAGCACCCGCCTTCGAGCGGGTGTTTTTTTATGGACTTGGTTCGTGTGCATCAAAAATTTACAAGAGACCCGGAATAAGCCGAGCGGCTGAGTAGATTACATACGAGGAAGTAAACGATTGTGTACCAAGGGTAAACAGCTATGGAAATCAGACCCGAGAAACGAAACACGCGTCACGATCTGCGAGCAGCGGCGATCCGGCTGGGTGTACGCGACGGCATCCATGCCGCGTCCATCCGCACGATCGCCAAAGAAGCGGGGGTCACCGAGGGGGCGGTCTACAAACACTTTGTGAACAAGGATGATCTGATCCGCGACGCGTACACCACCATCGTCGAGGAGATGGCTCGGGACAAAGAGGTGCTCGCCAAGGCCGAGCTGCCCTTCGAGCACGCGGTGCGTGCATGGGTCAAGCTCACCTTCGAATACTTTGACGGCAACCGCGACGCGTTCACCTATGTCCTCTTGATGCCGCACCAGATGGCCGACAAACTCGGAGATATCTACACCAAGCAAGGGCTGTACTTCAAGGCGTTTGTCAGCAAGGCCCAGCGGGAAGGTCAGGCACGGCCGATGGATCTCGATCTCGCGCTCGCGGTCTTCACGGGCTGCGTGCTCAACATACCAAGGCTCATCAACGAAGGGGCGCTCAACGCGCCGGCTGTAGACTACACCGAGGAAGTGACCCGCATGATTCTCAAAGCGTTCGCACCTGATCCAGACGACCAGACCGCGTAGAACGAAACCAACTCAACGAATCCGACTCAACGAATCTAAGTCTACGAATCCGACTCAACAAAGTGGGGGATGACGCGATGCGTGCCAGCGCACCGCGGCGCGATCGGTGTGCGTGTGCATGCTACGCGTCTAGAAGCTGGCGAAGAGTCCAGAGGGCATGGAGCCCGACGGATACAGGAGATATGAAGATGAAGAAGACAACACTCACCGCCGCCGCATTGCTCTCGATTATGAGCGCGGGCGCACTGGGCGATACCGTCTCGGTGACGATCGAGAACACCCTGGCCAGCGACGGCTTCTCGTTCACCCCGTTCTGGATCAGCGCCCACAACGGCGGGTTCGATTCCTACGACGGCGGCGCATCCGCATTCAACTTCCCAGGTCTTACCGAGATCGCAGAAAACGGGAACACCGGGCCTCTGTCTGAAGCGTTCACCAACAGCGCCGCGGGTGCTGCGGGCGGCACACAAGCCACCGTCGCCAGCTTCGCCTTCGATGGCGACGCCCCCGTGTTCTCGGGTGGCGAGTCGACCACATTCGATCTCGATGTCGGGGATGCATCGACCAACCGCTACTTCTCGTACGCCTCGATGGTCGTGCCATCCAACGACCTCTTCGTCGCTAATGGCGGCCCGACCGCCCACGAACTCTTCGACGCGATGGGCAACTTCAACGGCACCACCATCATCGAGATCTACGGGCGCGATGTCAACGACAACGGCACCGAGTTCAACTCCGCGACCAACGATGCGGCCTTCTCGGCCAACGACGGGCAGTCGATCCCCGAGTTCACCAACATCCGCGGGCTCTTCACCGATGACAGCGACGCGGATTATCTAGACTCGTTCCTCGGCTCGAACACCGGCAACGGCGGCACCATCGGCTCGACCTTCGGGGCCGACGATCTGATCGCACGCATCACCATCACCGCGGTTCCTGCGCCGAGCAGCGCGATGGCCCTGCTCGGTGGTGGGCTGCTGGTCACCCGTCGCCGACGAACAAAGTGATCCGACTTCATCTCTCTCCACCCTGTGTTCCGGGTGATGGACGGGGCCTTCGGGCTCCGTCTTTTTCGTGGGTGAGTTTCGTGGACTAGGATTCTGTATGAGGATCTCCGTCATCATCCCGGCCGCGGGCGCATCAACAAGGTACAACGCGGGCAATCCTGATGCCCTGGGCGTGCTCGGCGAGCACCGCTCCAAGCTCGACGAGGACCTGGGCGGCAAGGCCCTGCTCCAGCGCACGGTCGAGCTCTTCAACACCCGCGACGATGTGCACCAGATCATCGTGGCCGGCCCATACGACGAGCAAGCGCTCGCAGCTTTCAAATCACAACACGCCGATCGGCTGGCGCTCTTGGGTGTGATCATTGTTCGTGGCGGGCAAGACCATCGCTGGGAATCGGTCAAAGCCGCGCTCGAAGCGGTGGACGATTCGTGCACGCACATCGCGATCCACGACGCCGCCCGCCCGGCCGCGACGCATGGTTTTATTGATCGGGTCTTTGCAGCCTCGGCCAATCACCCCGCCGTCATCCCGGGCATCCCCGTGAGTGACACGCTCAAACGCGTGCACCCGGACCCGATCGAGGACGCCGGAGCCGTCGATCAGATCGCGGCCATCTTGGGCGATCAGTCGCAGACAGTCATGCACAGCGTCGAGGGTGCCATCGATCGTGATCGCGCGATGGCGATCCAGACGCCTCAGGTGTTTGAACGCGCGTTGCTGCTGCGTGCATACGAACAGGACGATCTGAGCTCAACCGACGACGCGGGCCTCATCGAACGCCTCGGCGAGCGCGTCGTGGTGGTCGAAGGCGAGCCAACCAACATGAAGCTCACCCACGCCAACGAGCTGGCGTTGCTCCGGGCGATTATGGGCGTGCAAGGGCCCAGCAAGCGAGCGATCCATAAACGGTTCTAGTCGTCTTATGCGGGGTACAAACCCATCGAGATCACGACGCGCTTGGTGTCGGGTTTCCTGGGCTTGTTGGCCAGCAGCTCGATGATCGCGTCGATGTGCTCGTTGAGTTCGCCGAGCTCCTCGTCATCGAGCCAGCCAGCCGGGCTACCGATGAAGGTGTCCCGCAGCGGCACCGGCAGCACGGCTTGGCCAGAGCAGATTGACTTGCTCACTTTGTTCCCGGTGTCTTTGAGCGATGCGCGGGTGAACTCCGCTAAGGCTTCGAGCATCTCGGGCTTGCGCGGGCTGTAGCGCATGAACTCGAGCTGGCTTGAGTAGACCTTGGCATCGCGCCGGGTTGTGCTCTTGGTGCCCGTGTCGATCAGCAATCCCACCTCGACGAGCCGATCGATATGGCGGTACAGCGAGGCGGGCTTCTTGCCCAGCTGCTCGGCGATCTCGCGGATCGAGGCTTCGCCCTGGCTGAGCACCACCTGGTGGATCGCATGGCGCATCGGCGAGCACAGCGCCCGGATCTGGTCGGGGCAATCAATCGTTTGGTCATCTGCGGGGCGTTTGAAGGGCATAGAGAAAGAATAGCCGACTAATTAGTTTGCAAAGTGTTGCAATTGCAAATAAATGTGATACGCTGTTCCAAGCAAGCACCTAGTACGCTTGACGGACAACTTACCCAGGAGACATCATGAACACCCCACGCTTTCTTGGCGTGCTCGGGTCGGCGATCTTTGCGTCCACCCTGTGCGCCCAACCTATCAACGACGATTTCGATTCGTATCCCGTTGGCGATTTCCCGGCTTCGGCCTGGGGCGACATCGGTGATCGATCAGACACTTCAACTTCCGAAATCCCGACCATGCGGATCATCGAGACCACCGACCCCGCCGGCCAGCCCACCCGAGCACTCCAGACCCTCCGCGAGCCGGGCACCAACGGGATCTTCTCGGATATCGAGCCGGCGGATATCCATCGCCTATCGATGGATGTGCGCATCGATGCATTCCCGTTCCCCAACTCGGGCTGGCCCGCGGGGCTCGGGTTCGTTCAATACTCCGGGAGCGGCGATGTAAACAACAACCCGCAGGCGATCCTCTATTCGTGGACCGACGGCTACTGGAGGCTCTTTGTTGCGCCCGGCGGCGGACGACCGGCGATCGACCAGCTGCTCTTCGGGCCGCGCTTTACGCTCAATACCTGGTACACCATCTCTCTCGAAGCCGATACACAGAGCGGGCGATTCGAGGCCCGCGTCAGCGATGCCCAAACCGGTGAGCTGATCAACATCTTGATCCATAACTACGACCACGACAACGACTGGGATCCGGTCGGCGATCAGTACAACAGCATCGTGTTCTTTGATGGCGACACCGAAAAATCAAGCCCCTACGGGCAAGCCACCATTGATCGGCTCGAGTACACCCCGATCTTCACCGAGGGCTTCGAAGACGATTTCGAGTCCTACGCCGTGGGCCCGGTCCCGGTTGGGCAGTGGAACGATGTCTTCGATCGCGTGGGCGATCCCACCGTCCCCGCGCCGACTGCAAACCTCATCGAGACCGTTGGCCCCGGTGGTGAACCAACCCAAGCCGTCCAGACCGTGGCGGCCTTGCGTAGCGCGTCGGGGATCTACCGCGAGGTCTCGCCCGCCGACTTCCAATCCGTGAGCGTCGATGTGCGCATCGATCGGTTCGCTGGCCCGGGCCAGGGCTGGCCGATCGGGGTCGGGTTCTCCGGGGCCGGGGAGAACCCGGACATCAACGGGAACCCGCAGGCCCTGATTTATGCGTGGACCACGCGGGTGTGGAACCTGTTTATCACACGCGGGGCCGGCGGGTTGGTCGCGGACATCACGATTGTCATGCCCCCCGTCGAGGTCGACAAGTGGTACACCCTGACCCTAGAGATGTACACCGATCGTGGGATGTATAGCGCCACAGTCGCAGACGCAGCCACGGGCGTCGTGCTCGGAGAGGCATCGCACCAGGTCACCAATATGGATGCGAGCCTGCGTATGTTCGATGCGATCGCGTTCTTCGATGGCGAGGTTCCCGGGGCGACAACCTTCGGGCAGGCTACGCTCGATAGCGTCATGTATCGCGCGACGCGTCCGCCCGAATGCAGGGTGGACTATACCGGCGATGGGCTGCTCGATTTCTTCGATGTGTCCGCGTTCCTAGACGCATTCGGGGCGGATGACGCATCGGCTGATCTGACCAACGACGGCTTGTTCGACTTCTTTGATGTCTCAGCCTTCCTCGATGCCTTCGGCAAGGGCTGCTCATAACAGGCGGACTATTCCAGAGACCATTCAACTTGACAGCCGGCAATGGGCGATCCACTGCCGGCTGTTGTTTGATGGAGATGATGATCAATCAATGACGCCAGGGTATCGCTCAATAACGACGAACGACACCCTTGACGATCCCCTGGATCTGGCAGAACTGCACACGGATGGGCTCGAAGTCCGGGTTCGCGGGCTGCAGGCGGATGTGGTCGGCTTCCTTGAAGAAGGTTTTGAGTGTGGTCGAGCCGTCCTCGAGGAGCGCGACGACGCGATCGCCGTTGTTGGCGACCTGGGCGCGTTCGAGGAGCACGAGGTCTCCATCGAGGATGCCCTCGTCACGCATCGACTCGCCATCGACGATCAGCGCGAAGGTCGAGCTCGCGTCATCAACGGTCGAGAGGAAATCGACCAGGTCGATCTCGTCGGCGTCGGCGACCTTCTCGATCGGGTAGCCCGCGGCGATCTTGCCCACCAGCGGGAACTTGAGCGGGCGAGACTCGTCGGGGACCGCGATCCCCTCAGCAATCGACAAAGAGCGAGCCTTGTTCGCTTCGCGAACGAGTGCGCCCTTTTTGATCAGCGCTTCGACGTGCTCGAACACCGTGACTTTGCTCACGCCGATCTCGTCGGCGAGCTCTTGCATCGTCGGGGAATAGCCACGGCGAATTCGGGAATCGCGGATCAACTGAAGAATGCGGAGTTGTTTGGGTGTGAGGTTCATCATGCCCTTCCTTTCGAGCGGTTTGGGTCCGTACAGCCGAGCGCGAGGATTCGATTATCCGGAAGCGGACGCGCGATGCGCCCTGGCTTGCGCGTGGCCGTGCGGTCTGCTTTGAAGTCGTCCCGGTGAGTTGTCCCAGCGATCGCTGCACACGCGCGAGCGTGTCGTGCTGGGACTGAAGCTTGGATTGCATCACCTGCAAGAGCCCGACGATCTCCGTGCGGGTTGTCGGCTGTGCTGGTTTGGTCTGAGATAAGTCTGAGCGGGTCAGGCGTCCATGCCCGGTGGTCCGGTCGCTGTACTGGTTGGTGAACTCGCCCCCGGGCCCGATCTGGAGCAGCGTCGTTGTTGAGCGTTGGGGCATGAAGCCCCGATTGGGTTGGGAAACAAAGAGTTCGGCGAGACCCTGAAGGCGAGATTGAAGGCGTGATTTGAGTTGGGCTTGGAGCGTGTTCATATCGAGTATCCTGATCGTTCTGGCGCGGAGCTTGGGTTGGAAGCAATGCGTTGTCCATGGTTTGATCGGGTCTCTGTTGAAGAATGAATGAGTCTTTCTCAAGCGTTTGTTTGGTATAAGATAGCCAATCATGGGCCGGACGACAAGCAAAACACTGTGATTTCAGCAATTTACATCTCGGAACGCTCAAGAATGAGCGATTTCGCCCATACAAAAACCATGCGCAAACTTGGCCAATGAACCCAAGTCTGTGTTTATCGGACGCGTTTGAACCGACTCCCGGCCCGCTGCACGCGCCCCTGGATCTCAAGCATCGTCAGTTTGGATCGCAGATCACCCGGATTCAGGCCCAATCGCTCGGCCAGTTCGTCGCCAGTCCTCGGCTCATCGAGCGCTTCGAGCAGCGCGCGGGTGGCGTCGTCCACATCCCCGATCGGGGTGGGGGCGGGCGGAAGCGTTGATGTGTTCGGTGTCGGTTTCTCAAAGAGCGCGGGCTGGGCCGTGCTGCTGGTTGGGTCTTTCGTTTTGGCCTCGTGCGAGCCGCTGTATAAATGATACGCGTCGCGCTCCAGAATCGAGATCACATCGCTCGGGTCGGTCACGAGATGGGCGCCGTCTTTGAGCAGTTGGTTCGAGCCCGCGCTGGCGGGGGAATCGATCCGCCCGGGCACACCCATGACCTCGCGCCCGTGGTCCTCGTTGGCGTGGCGGGCCGTGATGAGGGCGCCGGATTTGAGCCCGGCTTCGATCACCACCACCCCGAGGCTGAGCCCGGAGATAATCCGATTGCGCGCCGGGAAGTTCTTGGCGTCCGGGGGCGTGTGCACGGGCAGCTCCGAAATGATCGCGCCGCCGGTGGCGACGACTTCGTCAAAGAGGTTGGCGTTCTCGGGCGGATAGGCATGAGCGAGGCCGCAACCCATGACGACGATCGTGGAGCCGCCACCGCTCAGGGCCCCGCGATGGGCGCAAGTGTCGATCCCGCGTGCCCCGCCCGAGACCACTGTCAGCCCTGCGCTGGCGAAGGCATGACCAAACCGGGTCGCTTGTTCAGATCCATACACGCTGCACGAACGCGAGCCGACGATCGAGACGGTGTATTTGTGGGTCGCCGAATGATCGAGGCGCCCGCGGACCATCAGGATGGGCGGGGCGCTGGGCGTCTGGGCGAGCATC
Organism: uncultured bacterium; assembly: GCA_963976625.1. Taxonomy (GTDB): domain Bacteria; phylum Planctomycetota; class Phycisphaerae; order Phycisphaerales; family UBA1924; genus UBA1924. The sequence goes on along the minus strand of CAXBLA010000012.1, from coordinate 49,705 downwards.
GGCGGGTACTGCGGATCGCCGATCGACACCACATGGGCACCGACCTTGGCAATTTTTTCGAGCGCTTCGTCCACGCGTTCGATCGAGCGGTGCAGGTGCTGTGCGATGCTCGCGGCCGTGGTATTGCCGATGCCCGGCACACGGGCGAACTGCGAGGTCGTCGCGCCCAGCACCGCTTCGGGTGAGCCCAGCGCCTCGATGAGCTTGGCGATCCGGATCGGCCCGAGCCCGGGCACCATCGTCAAGGCGAGCATCGATCGCCCGTTCGCGGAGCAATCGCCCGGCGACGGAGCACGCGTGTCGTCAGGTTGTGGACGATCCCCGGGCATCCCTAGTGCTCAAACTGCTCGACGGGAGTGAGCAATCCGTAGCCCTTGCCTGCGGATTTCTCGTCGTGATCCAAGATCCGGGCGTAGAGCTCGATCGAGGTCTCGATCGGGATGTCCGTGAGCAGGTTCTTCTCGACGATCATCTGCGGGTACAGGAAGGTCGGGTTGGGGCGACGGACCGTGATGAACAGGCGCTTACCATCGGGGATGCGTTCGTCTTTCTCGATCGCGAACGACCAGCCCGAGTGGGGGGCCTGCATCACCAGCATGTGGTGTTCGTTGAGGGCGTCGAGGCGGATGGGCGGGATCTGATCGACGGGTTCGTTCATGCTGATCTTCTGCTTGCGTAGTCGGGGTCGGCTCTCCCAGACCGAGCAGCCGCTGGCGATGACCACGGTGCCCAGCACGAGCAAGAGAGCGATCGTCCATACCGATACCGTCATCCACATTGGCCTGAGCGTATTCATAGTGAGCGTTCCCCGAGAGTATCCCACACACGCAGAGATCGTGTGTTTGTCTATTGTATGGTAGAGCATCCCGCGTGGAAGGGCAACGCGGGGGGATTCTGCGAGAAACTGAATTGGAATAGGGCTGGTCGGCGTCGATTAGATCGTGATGTCGATCATTCGTCCGGTTTGTGGGCCGACGGGCTGGGCGGGCGATGGACTTGGGGCCATCTGGGATGCTGGCGTGGATACCGGGAGCACCTCGCCGAGCTTGGGGGCGGTGGATAGGGATGCGTTGCTCGGCTCGTAGCAATCGCAGGGGCGATTGATCTTGGTGGCATCGTAAACTTTGGTCTGGTTCTCGGCTAAGTTTTCAGCACGGAGCATCCGATGGAACGGCACCTGCCCGGGCGGGGCATCGAAGGGCTTGGGCATCGGCACAACGGTCCGATCTGGGGTCACCAGATGGCTCGGGTTGATCGTGCTGTCCATTCTTGCGATGCTCATCGCCAGAAGGAGTTGCACGCCCGGTGCCGGAGGGTGTAGTCCGGAAAGAACCGGCGGATCGCTCCAATATCCGGTTTTCGTGTTGATGGCGGGGCGGGTTGTTCGGGCGTGTGGCGTGGGTGCAACGGCGGGTGTGCGTATCATCCACCCCGATGAGCACCCGCACGATCCAGACCGATGACCTCGATTTCGAGCTCCCCAAGGAGCTGATCGCGACGACCCCTGCTGAACCTCGGGATTCATCGCGCCTGCTGGTGGTGTCGCGCTCGGACCCATCGCGGCTCGAACACCGGGTGTTCTCGGAGTTGCCCGGATTGCTCTCGCCAAATGACCTGATGGTCTTCAACCGCTCGCGTGTGGTGCCGGCCCGCCTGATCGGGGTCAACATCGAGTTCGGGAGCAAGTTCGAGGGGTTGTATCTTCGATCGGATGAGCCAGAGGGAGACTGCCCCGTCTGGATCGCGATGGTCAAAGCCAAGCGGGCCAAGCCCGGCAAACGATACCGATTGATCGATGCGAGCGGACAAGAAACCGACATCGCGGTCGAGCTGATCGAGCGGTTCGCCCCCGAGGGCCCCGGCGCGTGGCGTTTGCGGGTGGTTGGGGATGGTTCGGGCGAGTGTTCAAGCGAGGCCATGCTCGATCGGGCGGGGCATACGCCGTTGCCGCCGTACATTTTGGCGCAGCGCAAGACGCGGGATCAATCGCCCGGCGACGCTTTCGATCGGGCCCACTACCAGACGGTGTACGCCTCGGACGATGAGCTCGGGTCGGTGGCTGCCCCGACGGCTGGGCTGCACTTCACGCCCGCGGTGCTCGATGGGCTCAAGGCCCGGTCTGTGCGCACAAGCGAGGTGGTGCTGCATGTGGGTGCGGGGACTTTTAAGCCTGTCGAGAGCGACACGCTCGATGAGCATCCAATGCATGCAGAGTGGTGCTCGATGGGCAGTGCGGCGGATCTTTTCCCCCGCAGCGATGGCGGGCGGACCTTCGCGGTCGGCTCGACGAGCGCCCGGACGCTGGAGAGCTTCGGGCAGCTGCATGAAGAGAACGAAGAGAACGAACAGGGCGAGCCGATGCCGAGCATGCACTCGACGCGGATCTTGATCCAGCCGGGCTATCGCTGGCGGTGGGTCGATGGGATGGTGACGAACTTTCATCTGCCGCGTTCGACGCTGCTGGCGATGGTGGCGGCCATGCTCGAGGTGCCTGGCGAGATCGACGGGCTCTCACGCATCCAAGCCATCTACCGGATTGCGATCGAAGAACGGTATCGATTCTTTAGCTACGGCGACGCGATGCTGATCCTTCCCTAGCAGTGTTGGGGAAGCTATTTGTAGCCTGTAGGCGGGCACTTTGACGATACAGGGTCAGTTGATTGTGAAGGGAAGCCGCATTGATACTTGCTGATCTGATTGCTGGTTTGGATGTTCATTGTGTGAGCGAGGGCGCTGACGCGGGGGCGATCCGTATCTGCGATCTGACCGAGGACTCGCGCACGGCCGTGCCCGGCTCGCTTTTCATCGCCCGCCGGGGGACGCAGGCTGACGGGTGTCGGTATATCGAGCCGGCGATCCAGTGCGGGGCGGTGGCGATCATCACGGATCGGGCGGATGTGCTCGACGAGCTCGACCCGGCAATGGCCAGTAAGGTCGCGGTGTTCGTCAGCGAGCAGATCACACGGGACGGTGCATTGATCGCCGAGCGGTTCTATGGCAACCCGGGCGATGAGCTGCTGATTGCGGGTATCACTGGGACCAATGGCAAGACGACCATCACGCACATGGCCCATCAGTTGATCGAAGCCGCGGGTGTCCGGTGCGGCTTGATCGGCACGGTGGAGATTGACGACGGGCGCGAGTGCGCAAGAGCCACGATGACGACGCCGCCGGCGGTGGAGCTGAGCCGAACGCTGGCGACGATGCGCGAGCACGGGTGCAAGGCGGTGGTGATGGAGGTGTCGAGCCATGCGCTCGATCAGGGGCGCGTCGATGCGATGCGCTTCGATGCGTGCGCCTTTACGAACCTCACTGGCGATCATCTGGACTACCACCAGACCATCAAGCACTACCTGCAGTCCAAGGCCAAGCTGTTCGGGTTGCTTAAAGCCGACGGGTTGGCGGCGATCGGCGAGCGACCCGACGATGCACATGGATCGAGCCAACGCATGATCGACGCGTGCCCGAAGAGCGCACAGATCGTGCGCTGCGTCGATGGCCAGTGCGTACGAATCAGCGACGAGTCCATCGGGGGCATGACACTGACGATGACGACGCCGATGGGCGAGATCCGTTCGCGGGTCCCGATCTTCGGTGGATACAACGCGACCAACACGCACCAGGCGGTGCTAATCGCTCAGCATGCGTTGACGCGTGCCGGGCTGGATCAAGAAACGATTCTGGGCGAGATCACGGAAGAACTGGCGCACCTCAAGCTCGCGCCCGGTCGGCTCGAACGGGTGCATGGGGGCGAGGACGATGTCAAAGTATTCGTGGACTTTGCGCACACAGACGACGCGCTCGCGAGTGTGCTGGGCGCTGTGCGCGGGGTCCTTGATAGTGGCTCGCAACTCTGGTGCATCTTCGGCTGCGGCGGCGATCGGGACACGAGCAAGCGTGCACGCATGGGAACGGTGGTCTCAACGATCGCCGACCGCGCGGTGATCACGAGCGATAATCCGCGAAGGGAGCCGCCCAGTCGCATCATTGACGAGATCAGAACAGGCATCGATGAATCGAAGATGCACAAAGTGAGCGTGCAGTCCGACCGATCGCAGGCCATCGCTTTTGCGGTGTCCAATGCCAACCCGTGCGATGTGATCGTGATCGCTGGTAAGGGGCATGAAACCGAGCAAATCTCCCCCGACGGCATGGGCGGCGTGCGCTCCGTGCACTTCGACGATCGCGAGCACGCACGCTCGGCCTTGCGTGAGCGCCGATTGCGTCACTCGACGAGTGCGGGGCAGGCATGAGCAGTTGGGCGTGCGAAGCAATCCGGGCGGCCACGGGCGGTCGATGGCTGATCGAGCCCGATTGTTCGTCGGTTGAGTTCAGCGGAGTGGCGATCGATACGCGGGCGATTGAAACGGGCCAGCTGTTCTTTGCGTTCGTCGGCGAGCAGGTCGATGGGCATGCGTACCTTGAGCAAGCCAAGCAGGGGGGCGCGTCGATGTGTGTGGTCAGCGACGCAGACAAGGTGCCCGATGGGTTCGGGCTGCCGGTGCTGGTGGTCGAGGACATGCTTGGTGCGATCACGGGCTTGGCTCAGGCCTGGCGGGCAAAGCTCAAAGCTCAAGTGATCGGGGTGACGGGGTCGAACGGGAAGACGACGACCTGCCGATTGTTACACAGTGTGTGCGCACAGGATGGAATGTCGGTGGTTTCGCAGAAGAGTTTCAACAATCAGCTCGGCGTGCCGATCACGATCTTGAACACACCGATGGATGCTGAGTATCTCGTCGCGGAGCTGGGGACGAGTTCACCCGGCGAGATCGAAGCGCGCACGGCGTTGTTGCAGCCGGAGATCGCGGTGATTACTTCGATCGGTCGGGCGCACCTCGAAGAGTTGGGCAACCAAGCCGGCGTGGCGAGGGAGAAGTCGGCCATTGTTCTTGGGCTTGCGAGCGGTGGGTCTGCCGTGATCCCGGGTGGGATTGACGCGCTGGATGCTGTGCTTGCGAGTGTTAAGGGCAGCCGAAGGATCGAGCGGCTGGGGCCCGATCGTGTACGCATCGAAGCACAACGCGATGGCGTGACTCGGTTCGCGTTCGATGGTCAACCATTCGAGGTCCCCATGCTCGGCGAGCACAACGCACGCAACAGTGCGATGGCGATTCTCGTTGGGCGAGAGTTGGGGATCGAGGACGCGAAGATCCGCGATGGGTTGAGATCGGCAGAGGGCGCGGCCATGCGATTCGAGCGGATTGATATTTCTATTGCAGGTAAACCAATCGTGGTCTACAACGATGCATACAACGCGAACCCGGACTCGATACGGGCCGCGATCGGGACCTTTGCTGGGATCATCGAGGGCAAGCGATCGGTGCTGGTGCTGGGGGATATGCTCGAGCTTGGAAATGAAAGCGAGGCTGAGCACGGGGCGCTGGTGGAAGAGCTTCTAGCGGGCCATGGTATGTTCGATCAAGTCGTGCTCGTTGGGAGCGCATTAGCCGAGGCCTGCAAGAGGCTGGGGGCTGGTGGGCGATTCTCGGTGATTCCCGAGCATGATCAATGCACGATGCGGCGGATCGCCGATGGTATCGGGGAGGGCGATCGCGTGCTGCTCAAGGGCTCGCGTGGTATGCGCCTCGAACGCATCGTCGAGCTGCTTGCTCAACGAATCTCCAGCACAGAAGCTCAATCAGAGGCCAATCCACACGCATGATCTACATTCTCTTTGACATTATGCAGAACTGGCTGAGCAAGATTGGGCTCTACAAGTTCTTCTCGGTCTTCGACCAGGTCCAGTTCCGCGCGTTGCTCGCGGCCGGGCTCTCGTTCGCGATCGTGGTGCTGATGGGCAAGCGGGTGATCAGGTTCTTGATCTCGATGAAGATCGGCGATGGCGGCGAGACCGACGCCGAGCTGCTGCGGGAGCACGCCGCGACCAAGGCCAATGTGCCTACGATGGGCGGGGTGCTGATCGTCGGGGCGATTTTTATCAGCACATTTTTGCTGGCCGACATCCGGATCAACCGGATCTATCTCGGGTTGTTCACGCTTCTCTGGCTGGCGGGTGTTGGCGGGGCCGACGATTGGCTCAAGCTGACCGCGGCTCGGCGCGGCACGGGGCGCCAGGGGTTGTACTCGTGGGAGAAGCTGGTCTTCCAGCTCGGCATCGGGGCGATCGTGGGCTACTTTGCGTATCGCTATGGGATGCTTGCCGATGGCGCGGATTCGATGGCCCATGTGCTCAACTTGCCGTTCCAGCGTTCGTATGAGCCGACGACCAAGTTCGCTGCGGACGGGTTGATCTATCTGAGCATGCCCGTGTTCGTGGTGCTCTCGACGCTGATGGTCGCGGGGTTGTCCAACGCGGTCAATATTACCGACGGCATGGACGGGTTAGCCTCGGGCTCATCGCTGATCGTGACCTTCGGGTTGATTCTGCTCGCGTTGATCGCGGGCAACGAGGGCGCGGCTCAGTATCTGTATGTCCCATACATCCCGTTCACCGACGAGCTCGGCGTGATGGCCGGGGCGATGGCGGGGGCGTGCCTGGGGTTCCTGTGGTGGAACTGCAAGCCCGCGCAGGTGTTCATGGGCGATACCGGATCGCTGGCGCTCGGTGGCTTGATCGGGTACATCGCGGTGATGGTCCGCCAAGAAGTCGTCGTGCTGATGATGTGCGGCGTGTTTCTCTTCGAGATCGGATCGGTCGTGCTGCAGGTCGGCTGGTTCAAGTACACGCGGATCAAGACCGGCACCGGGCGACGGATCTTCCGCATCGCGCCGTATCACCATCATCTGCACCAGGGCGGGTGGGCCGAGAATCAGGTGGTCAATCGGTTGTGGATCGTGGGCATCCTGCTGATGGTCGTGGCGATGGCGTCGCTCAAGATTCGATAAGCAGGCGTGGTTTGACGAGCAGCACGCGGTCCTGGATCGGTCCCAGCTCGCCGGGCTCGATGCGGATTTCTATTTGTGTGGTGCGGGGTTCTAAACGAGCATTCAGAGTCTGCGATGGATGATCGGCGTGGAGGCGCTGGGTAAGTAGCTCGGTGCGATTGCCGGATCTGTCAATCGCTTCCACATGGGCGACGCAGTCCGTCCAGGTGTTGATCTGTGCGACAAGCTCGCAGGCGAAGCGCGAAGCGCCCTTGGGCACCGGGTAGATCGCCCGCACCGGGGCGCGGAGGTCGATGGTCGAGAGCACGGGGTTGGTGTGTCTGGCGACAACGAACGGGGTGGGTGTCCAGTCGCGATCGCCGGTGGGCTCGATGAGCGATGGGGTGATCGACGCGAGGGCGACGACTCGGGCGTCGGTTTGTTGGATCGTGATCCCGGCGGGGGCGTTGGGGGGGAGCTGCCAAGTGATCTCGTTCGGCGACGAAGATGTTGAGTCGAGCCCGAGCGAAGTGGCATCGACAACAATCGACATCGGCTCGCGGAAGTTAAAATCAAAGCTCGATACTCGAAGCCGTAAATGATCGCTCGTTGTGATGTACATCCCGGGGACAAACTCGGGTGGGTTGGCCATGGTGATTGATTTGATCTGGTCGAGCGCGATCGAGATGGGGGCTTGATCCGGGGCACTGTCGAGGCTGATCGATGCGGTGTGCTCCGGGGAGCCGATGGATTCGATGAAGCCGACTAAGCGGTCATTGTTCTTCGTGACGACGGTGTCCGCATCGGGAAACTGAGTTGAGAAATCATCGGCGAGCATGGGCGGTGCGTCGGTCATGACGCGGAGCTGTTCGAGCGACAATGTCGCGTTGCCAACGGTCGAGTTACCGGCGTAGAGCACGAGTTGGAGGGCATCTGGATCGTTCGAGTCGAGCAGCCGCCCTTGGATGATCTGCCCATCGACGAGCGAGAGGTAGCGTGTGGGAGCGAACCGGGTCTCGGGTTCAACGATCGGCGGGACTTGGATCGGGTCGAGCTCAGGGTCGGGTGGACGATGAGCACGATCTGACGAGGGGAGCGCGAAGAAGAGATCGTCGATCGCGTAGGTTGTCCGGATACCGAACTGGTCGATCCCGACAATCGCGGATTCGTCCGCGCTGATGATCGTGGTCTCGATCAGCTCCAGCGTGTCGTTGCACAATGTCCAACTAAGTCCGCCGGATTGATCTTGGGCATTGATCACAGGCGTCGTGAACGCGAGGGCAAAAACGGTAAGCAATGATCGTGTAGATGGGAGATTCATAGTTTGTTTACTTCTGAAAAATCGGGAGGTAGCGTTTGGGCATCTGGAGGATGATCAGGGCCATGGCGGTGCCGTAGGGCTTGCCGACGGATCGGTCGTCCCACGAGCCGTCGTCGTTCTGGAGTTCGAGGAGTTCTTCGCGGATGGCGGGCCACCAGAGTTCCCAGTGGTCATCGCCCGCCAAGTACATCGCCTGCACGGCGTAGTACTGCCCGTAGAAATAGTGCGAGCGGGTGGCCGACGCTTTGCCGGGCAGTGCGGTGGACTCGAGGTACGCGAGCCCCTTGTCGATCGCGTCGTCCTCATAGATCCCCGCGTAGAACAGCGACGCGACCCCGGCGGCTGTTCTTGGCCAGGCGCTCCCGCCCGAGCCGATCTGGTAGCGGAACCCGCCGTCGCTACTCTGGCACAGGCGGACATACTCGACGGCGCGATCGATGACCTCGCTCGAGACCTCGATGCCCGCGTTGCGTGCGCTGCGCAGGGCCATGATCTGGCAGATGGTCACGGAGACATCCGCGTCGTAGGGGACAGGGTTGTATCGCCAGCCGCCTTCTTCGTTCTGGGTCTGCTCGATCAATCGCACGGCTTTGACGAGCGCCTCGTGGAGCCGTGCGGCCCGCGCGTTATCACCGCCCGGGGTCATGCCGTAGACCTCGCCGAGGAACAGGGCGGCGAACCCGTGACCGTACATCGGGCCGTTGTTAGCTTCCGAAGAGATCAGCCCGTTCTCAGCGATCGAATCGAGCATGAACTCGACCCCGCGATCGACGGTCTCGCCGTAAGGCCCGCGACCGGGGATGTGCCCGTCGGCCATCAGCGCCAGGCACGAGAGCGCGGTGATCGCGACATTCTTGCTGTACCGCCCCGACTCCCACGCGCCGTCTTCGAGCTGCGTCGAGACGAGATACTCGATGCCCGATGATACTGCCGCGTCGAGGGCGGGCGTGATCTCCGCTTCCATGGGTTGGTTCTGTGCGCCCGGTGAGGGGGCGGGTGTACTTGCGGGCGTGCTTGCTGGTGCGGCGGCTTGGGCGCTGGCGAGTGAGCCCGCGGCCGCGATCAGCAGGATTGAATGTTTGATGCGTGTGCTCATTGGTCTTCGTCCTCGGCCAGTGATTTGTAGTACTGCTCGGTGAGGGTGCGGTAGAGCTCGGAGTACTTGTCCGAGATCCCCTGCGAGAGCGCATCGCGGATGCGCGTGGGCAGCGCGCCCCAACTCACGCCGTCGGGTGCGACCTCGTCGCCCGGGTTAGCCGCGCTTGCGCCCCCCGGCATGGACTCTTCGCCCGATTGGTTCGATGGGTTCTGCTGGTCGCCCTCGCCTTGTTGGGGTTGCTGCTGGTTGGGCTGGTCTTGCTGCTCGCTCGATGATTGCGAGGATGAAGACGACGACGAGCTGCTGTTGGAGTCGTTCTCGTTGGCGGCTTCGATGACTTGATCGAGCTTGGCGAGGATGTCCTCTTGGAGGCGCTGGGTTGCGATGGAGAGATCGTTGTTGTTTGCGATGCGCCCAGCGACCTGGTCCATGAGTTGGACCGCTTGGGTGAAAGCTTCGCCGGCTTGCTGCGGGGTGAGCACCGCGTCGAGGGCCGCGGCGTTGGGGTCCTCAATGGTGATGGAGCCGTCGGGGTCAGTTGGGTGCTCGGTCTCGAGCCCGAGCAGCTCGTCGAGTGTGGGTAGCGGATCGTCAGGCTCTTGCGTAGCGGCATAAGCAACAGAAACGCAGGCAGCAGAAGCACATGAAGCAGCAACAAAGGCCAGTGTTTGGATAGATCGGAGACAGATCATGGCGTGGCTTCTCCTTCGCTTGGGGTGGGGGCTGGTGTTGACGATGGTGCGGGCTGGGGATTGTTCAATGATTCGATCAGTTGCTTGGCATGCTCGGAGAGCTGGGACTGGAGCTGCGAGAGCGATTCGAGATCGGCGTCGTTGGCGAGGCCTGGGTTTTCGCTGTACTCGCGGGTCTGCATCGCGGCCAGCTGCTGCATCGATCGCAGGAGCTTGAGCTGGGCGACGGGCGGGATGACGGGTTCTTCGCCGCCTGAGCTGCCCGAGCTTGATCCGCTCTGTGAGCCGTCGTCGAAATCATCGGGTTCTTGGGCTGGCGGCGTGTCGGAGAGCACTTCGACAAGCGTCGTGAGGATGACGATCGACGAGGTCTGCAGGGTCGGTGTGCGCGATTCGATCTGGCGTTGCCCGAGCCCATCAACGCTGCGCTGCATCTGGCGATCAAGCTGGGCGTGGGCGAAGACGAAGACCGGCGCGTCGCTGAGTTCTTGGGTTTTTTCGAGCAGCTCAGCGAGCTGCTCGCGGATCGCGCCCTGCGAGATGCCGATGGCCCGTGCGCTGGCCCGCTGGCGGCGGGTTAGCTGCTGATCGACGAGCGGCAGGGTCTCGTCGCGCAGGGCGGTCTGGATCTCAAGCACGCTGCGGTACTCGTCGCGGAGCTGGGTCCGCAGCTGTTGTGCCTGCCGATCCGCGGCCTGCTCATCGAGCCGATTCGCTTCTTCGAGTGCACTGTTGAGATGCAGCAGGCTTGCGCGTTCATGGCGCTTGGCGGCTTGGAGATCCACGGGCGACTGACGCAAGGCGTTGATCGCGTTGCCCTGGGCGTTGGCGCTCTGGGTGATCAGGTCCGCGATCGAACGCGTCTCGGGGAAGGCTCCAAGGGCTTCGTCGCGCACGGCCAGCGTGTTGCCCGAGAGCGCGATCATGCCGGCATCGAGATCGTTGGCGTTGGGGTTCTCGAGCAGACCGATCTGGATTTCTTGAACCTTGATGAGCGCCTTGATCGAATCGATGATCGAAGCAAGCTCTCGGCGGAGCGCGTTGTCACGGTTCTTGATCGCGTTTTCGAGTTCTTCGAGCATCTCGTCGAGCTCGTCGAGGACTTCGCTCTGGGTCTGGGTAGCCGACGAAGTTTGGTTGGACGCGATCTGATCCGCGGCGTCGTTGAGCTTCTCTTCGAGCTGGGCACTACGGGCCTGCTCGGCGGCCCGTGATAAGGCTTCGGCTTGGGTCGGGTCGTTCTCTTGGAGCTGCTGGGCGCGTTCGTCGAGCGTCGAGATCGCGTCGCGCGCATCGTCGGCCGACGCGGTCTGGCGCTCGAGGATGCGTTCGAGCGTGGACTGCTCTTCGGGCGTGAGCTGGTCGAGCGACTTGCCCGCGGCAGTCGCATTGAGCTCGGCGGTGTCGTCGCGGAGGGCGGCCAGCTCGTCACGCAGCTGCTGTACGGATCGCAGCGCGAGCCATGAGTCCTGCCCGCGATCGAGCATCGAGAGTAGCTCGCCGATCCGGTCGCGGACGACGCGTTGGTTCGCGGACGCTCGTTCGCCCTCACCGCGATCGAGCTGATTGCTCGCCCGCTCGCTGGCGTCGGCTGCTTCGGAAGCGACGGCCGACGCGTCATCGAGCAGCGACCCCAAGGCGGCGTCATCGAGGTTGTTGCGTTTGAAAGTGTCGCGGAGTTGATCGATGGTGCTTTCGCTTGATTCGAGCCGATCGGTCACGCTGCGCTGGTCAGCGCTGGTGGTCTGGGCCTGGGTTTGTAGCTGGTTCTGGAGTTGCTTCTGTGCGTTGGCTTGCTGCTCGTCGAGCTGGCGCATGGCGCCCGAGGTCGAGCTGAGCCCTTTGCGGAGGTCGTCGATGATCACGCTGTCCTCGACCACGCGGAGGATGCGCGTCGAGGATTGAGTCATGCCCAGCGATGCGTTTTCAACTTCAGTACTCCCTGCACGCAGATCCCAGGCGATGGCGTTGAGATGGACCTCATCGCCCGCAGCAAGGCCGAGCGTTTCGAGGCTCAGCGTGTGGTCGAGCTGGGCGCGTTGGAGGGCTTTGTACTCTGCTCGGATCAGTGCGATGGGTTGATCGTCGGGAGTCGGCTCGGCGGGTGCGCCCTGTGATCCGGCTGGCGCGCGAGCGATGCTCGCGTGCAACGCGCCCGCGATGAGCCCGAAGTCATCGGTGAGTTCTGCTTGTAGTTGAATACTGGCTTGGGCAGAAACAATCTCGTCGCGGGTGGGTTCGGTGAGCGATGCGCCCGGGGCTTGGTCGTCGAGGACTCCAAGAGCCAGGATGATCGGAGTGCGGACCGTGATGCCCATCTCGTCGAGCACGCCCGGCTCGATAGCCGCGGAGCTTTGGGCGATGAGATCCAGCTGGATCGTTGTGGGGGTCGGTTGGCTGAAGGCGACGATCGTGTTCTCCGGGGCCAGTGACGATGCCCATTGCGGGATGGTAGATTGCTGGGCCTGATCGGCCTGATTGTGATCTGTCTGCACTGTTTGTGCGTCCCGACGCATTGGCTTGCTGAATCGCCAGGTGATCGAGAGCTTTGAGCCCGCGAGGATCGGGGTGTGCACCGAGTCCGAGTCTGCGTGGATGATGGTGCCCGATCGCACGAGCTGGGCATCGGCGATCGGTTGGGCGTAGGCCGGGAGTTCGATGGCGATCGAAGTGTCGAGGAGCTTGGGCGGGCGAACGAGCGTGATCTTCCGGGTTGGGCGTGCGTCGTCGCGTGTCTCGATGGTGTATTCGAGTGTGAACGCGGTGCTCGTGGCTTCGCTCTGCTCGCTGAGTGGTTTGATCGCGGGCTTGGCATCGAGGAGCTGTTCGTAGATCGGTGTGCCGTCGTCGCTGCGTTGCTGTCGGGTGAGCATGGTCCGGGTCCAGCGCTGGGCGGGTCGGCCGCTGGCGTCGAGCACGCGCCAGGAGACATACGCCCGTGGGTTGATCGAGTCGGAAGAATCCGGATTGCCGATCAGGGCGCGGATCGGCACGGCGATGTCCACCGGGCGCGCGGTGTTACTCGTCAGGTCCTCGATCGCAAACCGCTTGGGCCAGCTGGCCATCGACCAAGGCGAGAGGGTCCGCGTGAGACCGATCTGTGCGAGATTTGGCGAACGCACCGAGAGCATGACGATGCAGGCGATGACCAAGGCGCACACGCCCGCGGCACTGATGAGCTGATTCGGGTTGGCGATACCCGGTATTGATTTAGAGTTGAGCCGACGGGCGATGGTGTTGAGGGCGGCGGTGGTCAGCGCGTCGGTTTCTGTGTCACGCGCTGTATGGTGTTTATCGGCGGTGCTGAGATCGATGGCCGACGCGACGAGCCCGCGCAGCGACGGGTCGCGTCGCTCGATCTCGAGGGCGATATCGGTGGTCGAGCAACGGGCATCGAGGGCGGGTTGGATGAGCCGAGCCCAAGATAGCCAGATCAGATACACCAGCCCCGCGAGCGTGAGCAGGCGGATACCCATCGGCAGGCGGAGCATGTAATCGATCAGCACCAGGGCCAGCACCGCGGTCAGCATCATTGCTAAGCCCAACAGCATGCTGCGCATCACCACCATCATGCGCACGCGCGTGCGCATGCGCTCCAGGCGGGAGCGGAGACTGCGCAGCTCTGGGTGCGATGCAGATGGAACAATTTTCGGGCTCGATGGTGCGGTGGTCATGATTGAGGGCTTATTTGTCTTCCTTATATATATGGTTAAGCGAGCCGGAGGGTTCGTCTTCCGATCCATTCGACGGTGAAAAGCACGACCAGCACGATCAGCACGATCGGGCGGTCCCACAGCGACGCCTGCTTGGGCGGCGAGGTGATCGTGCGGGTGCGGTTGGGCATCAGGCCGGGGATGGTGTTGAACTCTGTTGGTTTAATCATGCGCCCGCCGGTCTGTTCGCTTAGGTCGGCGAGGAGTTGGTGGTTCGTGCTCAGGGTTCGCTGCTCGTCGGATTCGTCGAGCACCCGGGTCTGGGTACGGACCTGAGCCAGTTCCAGATCAGCGCCGGGCAGCGTGGCGTTGTACACGCCGGGCTGATCGGGGATCCAGGTCGCGATGCGGGTGTCGACCGAGCCACGCAGGACGATCTCGGTGGGCTCGTCGAACGACGAGACAGGCCCGATCTGCACGCGGACTTCTTCGGGCATCGTGTCGATGCGGGCTTGGTCGAACAGGCGCAGGGTGATCTGGGTTGGCTTGTGGGGCGATGGGTTCGTCGGGGCGATGGTCAGCGATGCCGGGGCGGCTCGGCGATCGACGGTGCCGCGACCGAGGGTGCGAATAATGGGGAGGTAGAAGCGTTCGGGCAGGTCTTCGCCCCGCCCGTAGCGCCAGCGCCAGATCTCGTCGGTCCCGATGAAGATGCTCCGCCCACTACCAAAGCGCATCATGGTGACGATGGGCGAGGTTTCAGATTCGTATGCACCGGAGACTGCGTGCGCACTGGCCAGCGTGGCGACGCCGGGCTTGAAGGTGGACTCGTCGAGATTGAGCGCCCATTGCAGGCGCGACCAGCCGGTCGCCGGGTCGCTGATGCGCTGGGCCCACCCAGTGCGATCGTCATTGAGCCCCAGGAGCCCCAGGCGGTGGGCCTCGTCGGTTGAACGCATGGTGACCGGGCCGGTCCATGGGTTGATGGTGTTCTGGGAGCCGCCGGCGTCGGGACGCATCGGCAGCAGGGCGCCCATCGGGGTATCGAGCCACGCGCCTGGTGTCGCGCTGGGCCCAGCGATCCACAGCACGCCGGCGCCGTGCTTGGCGACATGCTCGGCCAGTGTTTCGAGCTGCTGATCCGAGAAGAGCTGCGGGCGGACATCGCCCAGGATCACGACATCGAAGGGCTCCCATTGTTCGAGTGTGTTGGGCAGCACGCCGATCAGCTCGTCGCCCTCTTGCACATAGCGTCGATTGGCGGCCAGCAGCATCGACGAGCTGCGGATCGAGGATTCGCGAAGGAGCAGGTTCTTGAGGTAGCGGTGTTCCCATCGCGGGTAGCCGTCGATGTAGAGGACGCGCATCGGACGATCGACGATGCCCATGCGGATGGTCGATGCGTCGTTGCTGGCGTTGAGATCGAAGCCAGAGCCAGAGCCGGGTGTATCGCTGACGATGCGGATATCGAACTGACGGTCGCCCTGGCCCTCGGGTGTGTGGGTGAGGGTGAGCCATGCTTGGCTGTTGGTGTGTTGATCTGTGTCGGCTGGCGAAAGGTGCTCGGGGGCGATCGGGGCCGAGCTGAGCTCTTTGCCCGTGGCGTGGTCGACGAGGACCACGCGTTGGTTCTCGTTGAGCTCGCTTGGATTGATCCCCGACGAACTCAGCAGCACACGCACGGGGACCAAGTCATCGGCGAAGACCGCGCTGGGCGACTCGACCCGGGCGATGCCCAGATCGCGGATGGGCTCATCGCTGCCCAAGGCTACGGCGAAGACCGGGATCTGTGCGCTCTTGAGCGTGTTGAGCAGCTCGGGATCGATCGGGTCTTGTGACTGGCCGTCGCTGGCGATGACGATCGAGGAGATCGGGCGGGCGGCCGCCGATCGCAGGGCCTGATCGATCGCGCTGCCCAAGCGGGTCGGGCTTGCGCCGGCATTGGTGTTCACAAAATCATCCGACGATGGTGGAGCCCCGTCGGCGATCGGCGTGATTGAATCATCGAAGCCCAGCCACTCGATGTGCTTCTGATCCGCGAGAGCAGTCCAGCGTTCGTCGGCTCCGTCGATGATCTGGGCGAGCTGATCGCTGCGGGTGATGAGCAAAGTCGAATCGGTGAGATTGGTTGCGTCGTGCGTGGAGAGCGAGCCGGACTGATCGAGCAGGACGAGGGCCCAGTCGGGTTCGGTCTTGGTGGTGGTCTGTTCGATCATCGGGCCCAGGGCGGCCGTGATCAGGATGAGCAGGGCGAGTGTGCGCACAATGCCCAGTGTTGTTCGCCGGCTGCGCGAGCCGGGGAGCGAACGGTATGACCACCAGACGAACACGATGATGCCAACGATCGCCAAGGCGATCCCCCAAGACGGGAGCGCGTGCACGAAGGTGAGTTGGGCATTGTCGGTGCCAAAGCCCAGGGCGTGTTGGCCTTGGCTGTTTGAGCCGATGCCGAAGAGCCGATTGAGGAGCTCATTCATAGCGTGCCCCCATCAGTCCGGGCGCGGGCTGGGCGAGCTTGGCCGTGAAGAGCCGGGCGAGCAGGGTCTCGACGATGGCCAAGATCGCAGCTGCCATGAGCATCCAGAGCGCGAGTGAGACGCCGCGGTTGGTTGGCGATGTGGTTGAGGTTTGTTCAGGTTTGGAGGCATCAGTTTGGTTTGCTTCTGCTGAATCGGATGCTGCCCAGTCGATCCAATCGATCCCATCAGCAAAGTCAGGCTCGGCGAACTGCAGGAGGTGTGCTCGGGCGGCTTCCTTGAGGAGCACATCGCTCAGCGCGCCCGATGCGTCCGGGTTGAGCACGGCCAGGGCTTTGGTCACGCCCTGCGTGTCGCGTTGGGCGATCACGCCGGCGTGCGAGCGGGAGTCTGCATTGACTTGGGTTGATGTCGGATCGATCGCAATCCGTTGGCTCGATGCAACCCAAGGCTCGGCGGGGATGCGATCGCCGGCCGTGATCAATGGTGCCCGGCTGCCTTGCCCGACTCCCTGTCGAACCAGCTCTTGCATCATCGGCACGAACAACGGACGGGCGGGCAGGTTGGTCCATTCGAGATCGAAGGCGGTCGAAAAGACGACGATGCCCTGGGTCGAAGCGATGGCCAACGGCGAGCCGTCGTCGAGGAGCATCAGAGGCGATGCGTGTTGCACGCTCGACTCGGAAAGCTCAAGCCCCTCTGCGAATCGGATCGAACGGGTGATGGCGGTGGATCGTGCGAGCTCGTCGATTTCTAAGCCGATGCCTGCGAGCAGGTGGGCGCCGTTGCGTTCGGTGCCACTCGACTGCTCAATCGGCTGCTCAATGGCCAATCCGATGGGCTGTTCGTGCTCGCGCAGCACGCTGCCCGTGGCGATGAGCCCGGGGGCGATGGTGTTGAGCTGGTCGAGCCAGCTCAGCGAGCTTGCCTGCGCGTCGGGGGTGACGATAAGCAGCACGCCCTGGGTGTTGAGCTGGGCGATGCGATCCCAGGCGCTCTGGTCGAGGGCGGCGGGGGCGAGGATGCAGATGGCGTCGAGGTTGGGCGCGAGCATGGAAGCGGCTTGGCTCGCTTCGATGCTGGTGATGGAGATGCCGAAGGCTTCGCTGGGGGCCAAGGCCGAGCGCACCCAACGCGATGGAGAAATCGCCGAGCCAACTCTGCCGTCATCGGTATTGCGTGCTCTTGGGGAGCGATCGATCACGCCTACGCGGATCTGCGTGCGCGTCGCCAGCGGGATCAGGTGGGTGTTGTCGCGGGGGTTCGCGTCGTCGTCGATGTTCGCTCGCACGATAGCCGTCCGTGCGGCCAGTGGTTTGATCGAGGACGGATCAATCGCGACCACGGCTTCGAGTGCCCGCTGCCCGGCGTTCCATTGGTTGCGCTGCTCGCCGATGGTTCTTTGCTGTTGGTCGAGGATGGTGATGGTGGTTGTGCGCTCGGTCGAGACATCGCCGGATCGGATCAGCTCCACCCGAATCCCCAGCGGCAGGTGCACGCCCTTGTTGGTGACCAGCGAGCGGGTGGGCTCGGCGGTGGCGATCCCGATGTTCTCGATCGAGTTAGTCGGCGGCGTTGGTGTGCGTACACGATCGAAGCGGCTCTTGGACTGCTCGGACTCGCCCGCGCGGTTCTGCTCGTTGGGCTCGCCACGATCAAGGCGGGCGATGGTGAGAATGGTGTGCGTCGGTCGTTCTGGATCGTCGCTCAGGTTCTGGGCGAGGCTCTGGGTCAGGCTCATGGCGCCCGCGAGGTCAAAGCGGGCATCGGAGGGCTCGAGCGATTCGATCAGCGAGCGGACGGAATCAAGGTCCGCGCTCTCGGGCATCACAATCCCGTTGGCGGGTGTGCTTCCGGCGATGAGCATCGCCTGATCGCCACGCATCGGGTCGAGGGTGTCCAATGCATCGAGGGCGATCTGCTTGTTGGTGTCGATGGCCCGGATGTTGGTGCTGGGGTCAACCAGTGCGGAAGCGATCGAGTTATCGATCACGATCACCATCGTGGTGGGCAGGCTCTGGGCAGAGCCCGAACCAAGCATGAGTGAGCCAACGCCCAATGCAAGCAGCAAGAGCACCAGGCAGCGGATCGCCAGCAGGATCAGCTGCTCGATGGTCAAAATCCGTCGGCGTTTGCGGTAGGCCTGCTCGAGGAATCGCATCGCGCCCCACGGGATCGGTCGGCGTTTGCGTTTGAGCAGGTGCAGAATGATCGGGATCGATACGCACGCGACGCCGAAGGCAAACAGGGCGGGATGGAGGAGGGAGAAGGGCATAAGAAGTGCTAGCTCGAACTCCTCATCGATGAAGCCGCGTTGCGCCGGGCGACGAACTTGGCCAGTGTCGGGCCCAGCCATTTGTGCGTGGACACGACCTGATGATCGAATCCGAACGATCGGGCGGCTTTCGATACAGAGTCGATGTGCGCGTTGATGGCCTTGAGGTATTCGGCTTTGAGTGCTCTGGGATCGATCCGGATCGTGGGTTCGTCCTCGAGACCGATGAAGGCGGCCGGGTCGTCGAACTCGAAGGTGGTCTCCGCCCGATCGAGCACCTGCAGCGCGATCAGATCGTGCCCGCGGTGCTTGGCTTTGGCGAAGGCCGCCCGGATGTGCTCGGGCTCGTCGAAGAAATCGCTCACGATCACCAGCAGGCAGCGATTGGACACCTTCGCGAGGATCTGGTCCATCATGCGCTGGATATTGGTCGGCGCGTCGATCGGCTGGGTGGCGAGTGTATCGACGATCTGCTTCCAGGTGGATTTGCGCGCGGAGCGATCGACGAGTGCGCCCAGTTCTTCGCCATAGACCGCGAGCCCGACGCGATCGCCCTGGTGGATCGTGATGTACGCCAAAGCCGCGGCCGTCGCGGTGGCGTGGTCGAACTTCGACCAGTTCGGGCGCCCATCGAGGGCCGTCTCACTCGCCGAGCCCGAGGCATCGGAGAACAGGCGCGACCCGAACCGCATCGAGCCCGAAGAATCGACCAAGATCACAAGATCAAGCGTGGTCTCCTGCTGGTACTGCTTGACCATAAGCTTGTCGGTGCGGGCATAGACCTTCCAGTCGAGGTGGCGGATGTCGTCGCCGGGGACATATTGGCGGTGCTGGGCGAACTCGACCGAGACCCCGGCGTAGGGCGAGCGGTGCTGCCCGGCCATCACGCCCTCGACGATCATCTTGGCCCGCAGCTCCATCGTCGAGAGCCGGGCGAGGGTCTGGGGGTGGAGGTAGAGGTGCGGATCGATCTTCGCGCTCGGAACGGGGTTGTGAGGCTGATCGGGCATCACTGAATTGTACCGCCGACGACACCCGAGGCTGCTCATTGTGGCGGGCATCTGCGATCTATCTGAAAGATTATCTGATCACCAGCGATCTACTTGCGATGACGCACGCCCGATCCATCCGATATCATCGGTCTATGGCTACATACAACGATCGTGTCGCGGTTTCGAACATCAAAAAAATCGCCGTCCTCACCGGCGGGGGCGACTGCCCGGGGCTCAACGCGGTCATCCGCGCCGTGGTCAAGGACGCGATCAACTGCGGCATCGAGGTCTACGGGATCGAGGACGGATTCTTGGGGCTCATCGAAGACCGCATCCGCCCGCTTTCGCTCGACGATGTGTCCAATATCTTGACCATGGGCGGGACAATCCTCGGGTCCAACAACCGCTCGGACCCGCAGCACTACCCGGTGGGCAAGGATGAGAACGGCGAGACGATCTTCAAGGACCTCACCGATGTGTGCGTGACGCACATGAAGATCCGCAAGATCGAGGCGCTGATCGTCATCGGGGGCGACGGCACCATGTCGGTCGCCAAGCCGATCACCGACAAGGGCTTCAACTGCATCGGGGTGCCCAAGACGATTGATAACGATCTCTACGGCACGGACATTACATTCGGATTCCAGACCGCCGTCCATGTCGCGACCGAAGCATTGGATCGGGTGCACTCGACCGCGGCCAGCCACCACCGGGTGATGGTCGTCGAGCTGATGGGACGCAACGCCGGGTGGATCACCCTGCACGCCGGGCTCGCCAGCGGGGCCGATGTGATCCTGCTCCCGGAGATCGAGTTCGATATGCAGAAGGTCTGCGATCATTGCCTGCACCGCTCCAATAGAGGCAAGCGGTTCACGATCATCGCGGTGGCCGAGGGCGCCAAGCCCAAGGGCGGCGACCAGATCGTCGATCGTGTCATCAAGAACTCGCCCGAGGCCATCCGCCTGGGCGGGGTCGGCAAGTGGCTCGCCACAGAGATCGAAGAATGCACCGAGATCGAATCCCGTTATGTGGTTTTGGGCCACACCCAGCGCGGCGGCACGCCGGTGGCCGGCGATCGGGTCTTGGCGACGCAGTTCGGGCACCATGCGATGCAGCTGCTCAAGATGGGCAAGACCAATCGGCTCGTGGTGATGCAGGGCGGGGTGCTGGGCGATGTCGACATCCAGAGCGCGGCCGACAAGCAGCGATTGGTGCCCAAGGATCACCCGCTGATCGCCGCCGCCCGCAGCGTGTACACCTGCTTCGGGGATTGATACCTTCGATTGGCCGTCCTTGCCGAGAAACATGCACGGCGAAACGCCAGCGAGCAAAGTCCCAATGACTCCATTGGAGGCTCTGCTATGAAATCAAATCCAATCGCGTACCTGCTCTGGTTCCTGAGCTTCTTCGGGCTCTTCGGCATCCACCGCTTCTACAACGGCAAGTGGATCACCGGCATCATCTGGCTGCTCACCGGCGGGCTCTTTCTCATCGGGCAGATCGTGGACCTGTTCCTGATCCCGCTGATGACCCAGCGGGCGAACTTCCGGACGCGGGCCGATTTTGTGCGGGCCGGATACTAAGACAGCGACCGAGCCTTGTTAAAACGGCGGCATCTCGCTGTCGCCCGAGCCATCGCGGAAGTTCTCGGCTGGGCCGCTCTTGGACCCGGGCGCGAAGTCAACCTGAGGCGGCATCAGCGCATTGCTCGGCTCGGGCGCGGAGGGGGCGAAGTCCGGGCCATCGAAGCCACCTGAGTTAAAGCCGCCCGAGTCAAACCCGCCGCCGTTGGCGTCATGGGAGCCGTACGGCTTGCCGTCCATTTCTTGGGAGAACCCGTACGACCCGCCCTGGTGGTGCCCGTCGTGGTTCTTGAATCGAACGGTGCCCGCGTCCCAGATGAGCTTGACGGTGCCCGTCGGGCCGTTTCGTTGCTTGGCGATGATCAGCTCGGTCATGTTGAGCTTCTCACGGTTGTCCTCGTCGAACTCGGGGCTCGTTGGGTCCCAGGCCGGGTCGCCGCGGTGGTAGTAGGACTCGCGGTGGAGGAGCATCACGACATCTGCATCTTGTTCAATCGAGCCCGATTCGCGCAGGTCTGACATCTTGGGTCGGTTGCCCTCGCGCTGCTCGGCGCCACGATTGAGCTGGGCGAGACAGATGATCGGGAGCTTGAGCTCTCGGGCCAGGGCCTTGATCGAACGCGAGATCTCAGAGACCTCCACCTGGCGCGATTCGCGGGCGGATGTGGGTGACGACAAGAGCTGCAGATAGTCAATCACGATGCACCCGATGTTATAGCGCTGCTTCATGCGTCGGGCTTTGGCGCGCATCGCCAGCACGGTCATGCCGGGGGTATCGTCGATGTAGATCGGTGCCTCGGCCAGCTCGGCCGACGATCGGGTGAGTTTTTCCCACTCGCCGCCATTGACACGACCGGTGCGGAGCTGGTTGGAATCCACGCCCGAGCGCGACGAGAGCAAGCGCTGGACGAGTGCGCCCCGGGCCATTTCCAGCGAGAACACGCCAACCGGCACGGGGTTGTTGAGCTGCTTGGGTGCCCAGGGGGTCGCGCCGCCGAAGGCAATCTGCTCTGCAATGTTGAGCGCGATCGCGGTCTTCCCCATCGACGGGCGAGCCGCGAGGATGAGCATTTCTTCCGGCTGGAGCCCCGAGAGCAGCTCGTCGAGATCGGTAAACCCGGTCGCGGTGCCCGCCACGGCTTTGCCATCAGCCTGTTCGATGCGTTCCATCTCGGCGAGGAGCAGTTCCTTGAGGGTCTCGGGCTCCGCGTTAATGTCCTCGGAGGCGATATCGAAGATCCGTTTCTCGGCCAGGTCGATCACGCCCTTGGCCGCATCGATCCCGCCGCCGCCCTGGTTGTACGCGTCATACAGAATCTCGCCGGCCGCGTCGATCAGCTTGCGCAGGCGGGCGCTGTCGGCGATGAGCTTGGCGTAGTAGGGCGCGTTGGCCGCGCTGGGGACAGCCTCGGCCAGTTCCATCAGGTACGACGAGCCCCCGACCTGATCGAACAGGCCCTTGGCCCGCAGAGATTCCGTCAGCTGGACGAGGTCACCGGTCTGGTGTGCTTCGTAGGTGTCGACGAGGGTTTGGTAGATGACGCCGTGGGCTTCTTTGTAGAACGGGTCGGCGTTGGGGATCAGCTCGACGACATCGTTGAGGGTCGTCGGATCGAGCAATATCGAGCCCAGCAGCGAACGCTCGGCGTCCACATGGTGGGGCGGGGTGCGATCGAAGAGCTTGCCCGTATCGGGCGCGTTGGACTTCTTGCCCTTCTTATAGGCACCGCCGGGCTTGGATTCGTAGAGGCTCGATTCGTTCACGGGGCCATTGTACCGTGCCCGATTCGCCCGTGCGTGGGCGGATTTGACAACCGACAGGTTGTTCTCGGGGAATCGGGAGATTGTTGAGAATACCCTTGTCCATGAGCACCACCGATTCCCCGACGAGCCTGTACGACGAGGGCGAACGCCTCCCGGACATCCTCCCTGATTCGCCCTTCCCGCTGTTCCAGAGCTGGTACGACGAAGCATGGGCCGCCCGCAAGACCCCCAACGCCAACGCGATGACGCTCTCGACAATCCATGAGGACGGGTTCCCGGATTCGCGCATCGTCCTGTGCAAGGCCATCGATGTCGAGCCGGGCTCGATCATGTTCTATACCAACTACAACGGCATGAAGGGCCAGCAGCTCGAAGCGTGCCCGCAGGTCAGCGCGGTGATCCACTGGGACCACTGGGAGCGCCAGGTTCGCATCCGCGGGCAGGTGGTCAAGGCTACGCCCGAGCAGTCCGATGCGTACTTCGCGTCGCGGGCGATCGAATCGCGATTGGGGGCGTGGATCTCGGATCAGTCGCAGCCGATCGAATCGCGCCAGGCGTTGCTCGACAAGGTGGTCGATGTGATCGCCGAGCTGGGCATCGACGCGGCGGACCTGATGAGCGGCAACGACATTGAAATCCCGCGCCCGCCGCACTGGGGTGGGTTCCATCTCCATGCCCACACGCTCGAGCTCTGGTCGGGCGGCACCGGTCGCATCCACGATCGCGCCCGCTGGACACGCTCGCTGGATATCGCTGGCGATCAAATCACACCCGGGGCGTGGTCTTCGACGCGCCTTGAGCCGTAAGAAAATCGTTTAGGTGAACATCACACGCGCAAGGGCGCGTTTGATTTTTTTCCAGGACTCACGATCGACCGGCTCGCCGGTGTTCGTGTCGATGCGCGCCTTGGCGATGTGCTCGGCGTGGATCCAATACCCGTAGAGCATGTCCCACGCCCAGAGGAACGAACGCTCCGGGTCATACAGATTCGTCGGCTCGCTCGTGAGCCCATTGAGCTCCACGATCCCGAAGCCCTCGCCCTTGGCGAGCTGCTCGAGCGATTCGCAGCGGATATCGAAGCGCCCGATATCGAACACGCGTCCCTGGTCATCGACGAAGCGATTGACGATCTGCGTGATGCGACCGCTGAGCTCGGGCGTGATCAGGTGCGCACCATCGGTGAACATCGCGCCCTGGGCGTGATTGCCCGCATCGCCCAGCGAGACCTGCTGGCCAGGTGCAGGGACTTCGCGGAGCCGAGGGCCCATGCGATCAAAGAACATGCGACTTTGAGCACGGTACCGCTCATGCCCAAGGATCAGGCGACGGATGGAGTCTTTGCCGTTGCCGACAACGACGGGGAAGTGCTTGATGGTGATCGCGTAGATGAAGCCCGAAGGCTGTGCCTTTGTTGATTGATTTGATTCGGGCCCGCCGGTGATCGACTCCAGATGACGCACCCACAGCACCCCGGCTTCCATCGGGCCCGCGTGGCGCTGCTGGATGACAAAGGGCTCGCTGTTGCGCTCGGTGTAGTCGATCAGGGCTGATTCGGTCTTGATCATCTCGACCGCCCGCCCGCGTTCGCCCTGGTCGGGCTTGCAGAAGACGGGGTAGCCGCCAAGCTTCGCATCTTGGTCAAGGGCATGGATTGCTAGGTCAATGCGGGCTTGGGTGTTGTCGTTGGTATCGATGAGCACGCAGTGGAGGATGGCTTGGTCATCTACAGATTCAGAGCCAGGGCCGTCGCCGAGCTTGCGGTTGATGTCCATCTTGGACTCGCTCATGATCCCGCCGTCGTGTGCGTAGCCCGGATTGACGGCCGTCAGCGGGAGCAGCCCCTTGCCCGACGCGATCCGCTTGATGCCCCACCAGATCATCGGGAGGTAGACCACGCCGGTGAGCCAGTATTCGTGGCAGGTGATGCGGGCGTACTCGCCCTTGATCCGCTGGCGGCCCTCCCAGGTCACGCCCATACGCATCAGCGCAAAGACCGAAACCATGATCGCGAGCCCGAGCACGAAGCCGATGGTGCCGAGTCCGTGTGTCAGCCAGCGGGTGGTCATCGCCCCCAAGATGCCAACGACAAAGACCGGCAGGATAAACGCGACGCCGCGCACCCAACCCCAGAGGGTGAACGGGCGGTTGATCCGATGCGAGCCGTGCACCAGCCACCACGCCCGCCCGCCGAGCATGCCCAGGATACCGACAGCGAAATCCACGCTGTGTGTCGCCACAAGGATCATCGTGATCGCCAGCCCGACGAGCTTGGCGTAGCGCACCAGCAGCACGATCAGGATCAGCTGCACCCACCACGGGATCCCGAGCACCGCGTCCGAAGCCTTGTGCAGCAGCGCGTCGAACCCATGACGCTCGGGCAGCGGGGCGAGGTCGATGTAATCGGTCTCAGCAATCGCGCCGGGCGTGTCGTGACGGGCGAAGAACGGGTTGAGAAACTCGCTGGCTTGCTGGGCTTTGAGCATCGGGATGAAGTGCATCGCGTCGAGCATCACCAGCTGTGCATTGGGCAGCTTGCGATAGTGATCCTCGGCCGCCCTCCACGAGATCAAGAAATCGTGGCGGCCGTGCATCACCATCGCTGGGGTGTCAAGGGTCTCCATAAACGGGCCCAGATCACGCTGGTCGGTGTCGTCGAAGTAGCGCAGGAACGCGTTGCGTTCTGAAGCCGGGCCAAAGGCTCCAAAGTGCGGGACGAGCTTGGCCCCGTAGACCAAGAGCCCGCGCCCGACCTTGTACTTGAAGTGTTCGAAGGCATAGGAGCCGGTCGCTTCGTTCTCTTGCGCACCGACCGCGGCCAGCAGTGTGAGCGAGGCGACGCGATCGTGGTCCTGCTCGATCATGCGGAGGGCGACCGCGCCGCCGTTGGACCAGCCGACGATGTGGGCGCGTCCGTTGATGTCCATCGCATCAAGCATCCGCCAGATGATCTTGGCGTAGGCGGCCGAGGAGTAGTCCTCGTAGATCGAGCCCGTTGAGCTCGGCTCCGATGCCGATGCAAATCCGGGCAGATCGAAGTAGATAACGCGCCGCCCGCCCACGGCCAATCGGGGAGCGAGATCATGGAACCCGATCGCGGCTCCTGGTGAGCCGTGGATCAGCACGACGGGGGGGAGTGTTGAGTTTGGATCGCCCTCGAGGATCACGCGGTAGGGCAGCGGGTTGAGATTGACCGCCAGCCCAGTGGTGTCAATATAGATAAGCCTCGAATCTTTTCCGGGGCCCTTCACACTTTGGTTAGTCATGTACTTATTGCCCCACGCGAGCCGATCGGTGTCGAGTTGACGATCGACCAGGTTCGATGCGATCACCAGCACGATGTAGATCGCGATCATCCACCACGCGCGGGCGGGCTTCTTGCGTGCGGCAGGGCTATTCATTGGGTTGTATTTGGGATTGAGCAGCCGACACATTCAGTGGCACCAACTTCCGCTTGCGGATCTCCGCAGTGCCCAGCTGCCCGCACGCGGCCATCGAGTCGCGTCCCTTGGTCCGGCGCGCATTGACAAAGAGCCCGAGCTTCATCAGCAGCGTGACGAAGTGATCGACATGCTTCTGCGTGGGCGCGGGCCAGGGGGAGTCTCGGCGCGGGTTGTATGGGATGATATTGACGAGCCCGCCGTGCCCTTTGCCCTTTTTGCGGGTCGGGTCCTTGGCGAAGGGCTGCATCCACTGGGCGAGTTCGCGGGCGTTCTCGTCGCTGTCGTTGACCCCCGGGATGAGCACATACTCGATCATGATCTTGCGTCCGCCTCGAACCTCTCTGAGCTCAAGGAGAATGTCTTGGAGCGCCTGCATATTCCATTTTTTGTTGATCGGCATCAGCTCGGACCGCGCTTGGTCGTTGGACGCGTTGAGCGACAGGGCCAAGCCCAGGCGTTTCCACCCGCGTTCTTGCACGAGCTGCTTGATGCGTTCGAGCCCATCGACGCGCCCGACGGTCGAGACGGTGATCGCGCTCATCGGGATGTTGGCCCCGTTGTGATCGGTCAGGCACTCGATGGCCTTGACGACCTCGTCGAGGTTGTCCATCGGCTCGCCCATGCCCATAAAGACGATATTGTCGATGTGGATGCCCTCGATGAACTTGGCCGCCCACCATTGCTCGACGATCTCGCTGGCCGAGAGCGAGCGGATCAGCCCCATCTGGGCGGTCTCGCAGAAGTTGCACCCGAGTGCACACCCGACCTGCGAAGACACGCACAGCGTGTGGGTCTTGCGCCCCGAACGCCCGATCATGGGGATAATCACCGATTCGATGTCATCGAAGTCGATCCCACGATCGGCCAGGCGGTGCTCCGGATTGGGCAGTCGCTGGACGAACTTAATCGTGATGCCCTCGTCGACGGGCTCTTCGTGTCGTTTGACGATCGCGGGCGGGGTGATCTTGGCGGGGGGCGAAGCGGTGAGCCCATCGCAGAGGATGGCTTTGTACGCGATCTTGGCGCGCCCGGGCCCGACGCCCTGCTGGGCGCACAGCTGCTGATACGCGGCGAGGGTCATGCCCATCGGCGAAACCGGGATGGCGTGGTCGGCGGTGGCCATAGATAGATATAGGGTAGACACGCCGGGCCAACGGATGCCAATGACGGGCGGCTGGAGTTAGAGTTCCGCGATCAGGGCGTCGGCGAGCCGCTCATAATCCGCGATCGTGTTGTAGAGCTGGGCGCTGATCCGCATGATCTTGGGGTGCACGCCGGTAAGCTCCCAGATCGGGACCTGGATCGCTTGCTTGAGATAGAGCCGATCCCAGAGCGCCTCGCCCATGACCCCGCCGGGCATCGAGGGCTCGTTGACCTGGCATACGCCGGGCAGCGGGATGCCGACCATGGTGCCGATCAACGAGTGGGGCACCGATTGCTCGATCCCGAGCCGATCGCAGATCAGGTTCGCGCCCTCGATCACCAGATCGTGGTTCCGCTGGCGGAGCTGGTCCCAGCCCCCGGGCAGCTGGGCGCCCATGTGGGCGATCGCGACGGGCACGACGAGGTTCCCGGTGTAGTCGTTGGTGCCGACATAATCGAAGTCATTGAGGAAGGCTCGGCGATCGTGTCGCTCGTCCTGCTCGCGGCAAGACAGGATCATGGGCTTGAACCCGTCCTGGCGGTTGGGTGAGGTGTAGATGAAGGCCGACCCCTTGGGGCAGGCGAGCCATTTGTGACAGCTCGCGGCATACCAGGTCGGGTCCAGATCCCCGATATCCAGATCAATCTGCCCGGGCGTGTGCGCACCATCTAGGAAAATATCAATCCCGCGAGCCTTGGCGAGCTGCACGATCTCCTTGGCCGGCATGACCAGAGCCGAGGCGCTGGCGATGTGCGAGACGATGATCAGCTTCGTACGATCGGTGATCTGAGCGACGATCGACTCGACGACCTGCTCGGGTGTGATCTGAGGGAAGGGGATCTTGGCGGTCGTCACGACCGCGCCGGTGGTTCGGCAGACCTTGCTCAGCTCGTTGAGCGTCGCGGCGTATTCGTGGTCGGTGATCAGGATCTCGTCGCCCGGCGAAAGCTCGATGTTGTTGAGCACCGTCGCGACCGCCACGGTGCCATTGGACACGAGGGCGAGATCGGTGGGCTGGACATTGACAAACTCG
The DNA here is from genome assembly GCA_963976625.1 of uncultured bacterium. Taxonomy (GTDB): domain Bacteria; phylum Planctomycetota; class Phycisphaerae; order Phycisphaerales; family UBA1924; genus UBA1924. The sequence goes on along the minus strand of CAXBLA010000012.1, from coordinate 21,404 downwards.
GCGAGGGCCTTGCGGGTGTCGTCGGAATAGTGCTCAAGATCAGCCTTGAAGAACCGGACCGGGTCGCCTTCGAGCCGACGGACAAACTCCATCTGGGCCTCGCGCACCACCTGAGGCGTCAGCCCATACGAACCATTATTGATCTGGGTGAGCCCTTGGCGAACGGGGAACTGCGCTGGCTCCGAGATCCGATGGCGGACGAACTCGATGATCGGGTCCGGGCGGGTCACGGGCATGCCTGCGCCGGGAGCGGTGCTCGGGGCAGAGGCGGACGAAAGTGTTGATTCGTTGGGCATAATCAAGCGTATCGGTGTGATGGTTCAAAGTGGAGCAGCGGATAACCCGCGGACCTAAAGATTGTGAGTTACTTGTGCAAAACCGCCCGCGATCAGGGTTGCTGACAGCGGGCGGCAGAAAGTTTTTGGAGTGTTTGATCAGCCTCGGAGATCGAGCGAGCGACCGAGCGAGGTGTTGCTCGCCAGATTGGTCGCCGCCTGCATCCGATCGGCGGCCTGGGGATACATCGTGTAAGTACCCGCGCTCGTCGTGATCGGCTTGGGCCCGGTGACCCGCGCGACATCATTGGTCAGATCAATCGGGGCGACCTTGGCGCCGATGAGCTTGTTGATTGAGTTGGTCTCGAAGGGCGACTGCTTGGGCACGATCTTGCCGACGGTGTCGGCCCGCCCGCTTGCTTGCGGGCGATGGATCTGCTGGACGCGCTGCGTTGGGGTGAGCCCTTGGGTGGATTGGATCTGCTCAGTTTGCTGATTCTGCTGGGCCGGGTTGGTATTGACCGGATTGGCCACCGGGCGCATCGGCTGGACGGCCTTGGCATACCGCGCCCCCCCGGGGCGATTGACCTGAGGCGACTGGGCGTACGCGCGGAGCGCTTGGTTGATCGGGAATGAGCTGGCGTTGATTCGATCCATCGGTTCTGGTCTCATCGCCCAAAGATTTGATCCAGCATCCACTGGCTCTGGGCGTGTACTTCATCAGTCCATCCATGGACACGATCCTGCATCGCAGGGCCCATCCTACCAGATCCACCATCGGCGATCACGCATCATCTGCGTGATAACTCGTGTGGACCTTGAGAAAAAGTGTTATGGGCTGTCCATTCTTGCGCCTTCGATGATGGTCCAATGCAGCTCGGTGTTTTTCGAGAGTGGCTTCCAGGGCCATATGTAGATCGGTAATAAATGCTTGCAGCTCGATCAAGTATCGAGTAAGTTATCTGTTCGCATGTGATGATGCCCGGCTTGGTCAATAAAATTGATTGGATTTGTAATGCAGAGTAAATACACCAACACATTTCTCCTTTTTGTGCTCACACTAGCGGGTTTGGGGCATCGGGCTATCGGGCAGGATTGTGATTTGGTCTATCCGGGGCCCTCGCAAACCTTCAGCGCCGGCGTGGTTGGATCGGTTCTCGGGGATCTCGATGGTGATGGTGTCGATGACCTGGTGTCTGGTGCCAGGGATCAAAATGGAGCGAGTGAGGATGCCATCGTTGTTGCATTGGGCCTGGGCGATGGAGTATTTGCTGAAGGCGTGCGGTATACAGCATATGGGGCGGGTTCGATTCATTTCGTGGACATGGACGGTGATGGGGATCAAGATATTTTGACTAGTCGGGTTTGGGATAGTTTTTACATATTTTACAACGATGGGGATGGCCTTCTTGGGAGTCCTGTTGCCGTAGATATTGGGCTTCGGGCATACGAAATTCATGTTATTGATATCGAAGCGGATGGGGATCTCGATGTTGTCGGCGTGGATCAATTTGGAATTTCTAAGGATCTATCTATTGTAATTAGCAATGGAGATGGTTCATTTGAAGATCCTCGGTTTGTAGATTTTTCCAGTCGCATTCAAAGTGTAGCGATTGGAGATATCGACGGTGACGAAGTGCTCGATATGGCCACCGTAGGGCTCGGTGAACAGAGTTTGTATGTGTATCTCGGTATCGGGGACGGACAGTTTGACTTTGAAAACCCCAGGCTCGTTGGCGACGGCGGGAGCTCAATCACAGCCGAGGATTTGAATTATGACGGCTCGCTCGATCTTGTCGTCCGAGATTTGTTTGATGATCGTGTAACTGTTCTTCGGAACTCTGGGAGAGGGACTTTTCTATCTGTGAGTACCTATCAGACGCCTGAGCTGCCAACAGATGTGAAGATTGTCGACTTAGATTCTGATGGCATACTTGACCTGGTCGTTGTCAGCACATCCGGGTCGGGCCTGGGGGATATTGGTGTGCTGTATGGGACTGGGAATAGTCAGTTTTTGCCCTATCAAAATTTCTTGCATGGAAAAATTGCGAGCAAAGTCTTAATAACAGATTTGAATGGTGATCAGGAGTTAGATTTTTACATTCTTGAGCGCGATTACCACAGCGCGTCGCATTGGTACAACCAGGGAGACCGGTCGTTCGGGTCGATGGATATGTATGTCGTGACAGGGCGAAGGCAGAGGGGCTTCGGGATGGGTGATTTTAATGGCGATGGGGCAATGGATATAGCGAGAAGTGATTCCGAGTTTGGAGAGATCATTGTTCGGCTGAACTCAGGCTCGGGGACCTTCAGCGAACCTCAGAGCTTCGCTGTCACTGGTGCGGGGAATGGCTTGATCATCGCCGATGTTGATCAGAACGGGCACCTCGATTTCATGACTTCAGGATTTTCAGACGAAGATATTGTGCTCTTGTTTGGGGATGGGAATGGAGCGTTCGGGAATCTACGCCGCCCACCAGCTCCGCAAAGGTTCCGCGGTGGTGCGGTTGGCGATGTGAATGGTGACGGCTTGGCCGATATCGTGACCATCAACAGATTCGGTGATGAGATCGGTATTGGCTTTGGGGAGGGGGACAGGAGGTTCGTCTTTAGCCGAGAATACGATGTATTACAAGACCCACAGAGTGTGTATCTGGCCGATCTCGATAACGATCAAGATCTGGATATACTCATTAAGGCATCAAATCATTCGCAAAACACGATGGTGCTGTTAAACAACAAGGGGTCGGGAGAGTTTACCCTGCTCGAGCCGTTTCGTACTCATTCAAACAGTAAGGGAACCACGCTGGCTGATATGACGGGCGATGGGATTCTTGACTTAATATTTGGTGTATGGTCATCAGATCACTTGACTCTGATGGAAGGGGACGGCCAAGGAGCGTTTATCAATGAGCAGATCATCTGGGAGACCAATTACCCGAATGATCTGCAGGTGATTGATGTAGATGGTGATTCGGATAACGATGTTGTTCTTGTGAGCAGGGAGCTTCATCGAGCTGAAATCCTCTACAACGCGGGTGATGGGGTGATCGAGCGGTCGTCAAGTTTCTCGACGGTGAGCTATCCGAGTGCGATAGAGGTTGCAGATCTCAATCAGGATGGAGCTCTCGACTTGACGGTGTATGGTGGGGGCCGCATATCGGTGTCACTGAATCTTTGTGATGTAGCCAGCTGTCGAGCCGATTTTACGCTCGACGGGATTCTCGATTTCTTTGACGTGAGTGCTTTTCTGGACGGGTTTGCTCAGGAAGACCCAGCCGCAGATCTGACTGATGATGGAGTGTTTGATTTCTTCGATGTGTCTGCTTTTCTCGAGGACTTTGGGTCGGGGTGTCCGTGAGTAAGCGATGCAGGTCAGCTTCAATCAGTTGCTGTCTGGAAACCCACGCTTGATGAGCTTGCGGACACGGGCCTTGACCGATGGCGGCTCATTTTCTCCGCTGACCGCTTGCTCAAACAGTGTTTCTGCCTCGGCTTGATATGCCGGGTGATTGGTTGCCAGGGCGTGCATCCCCGAAAACGCCCATGCGCGAACAAACTTGTGCTCGCTATCGAGCCCATCACGCACAAAGCGCTCGGCATTTGATTTGGCCCTGCTCGGGATCGGCAAGAACTCCATGATCTGCAACAGGTGCAGCTTCGATTCCCAATGGGTGAGCTTGGTCGCGTCCCGATAGAGGGCAGTGAGCTGTTCGGGTGCGAGCGACTCGCCGACAAGATCGTCGGCCTCGATCGCGTGCTTGAGCATCCAACTCACACCGACCTCGAGCGTGGGCTCTGTGAGCATGTCCAAGAGATCTTCTATAAAAGAAGGCGAAGACGCATGGGCGTTGTATGCCTTGGCGATCGGCTGGACAGCTTTTTTATCCCATTGCTCGATGTCTGATCTAAGGCTCATGCTGCGCTCAATGCTCCTGATTCGCGTGCTCTAACGCCATGGTACAGGATTGTGCGCCCAAAGAAAAACCCGGAACATATCCGGGCTGGTTGGAATCGGGTTGAGTCAGACCGATCAATCATCGTGGTCGTGCCCAGCGAAGGCCGCGATGACTTCCTGCTGGATCTGAGGCGGCGTGTTCTCGTCGTGCGAGTACTCCATGGTGTAGCTGCCCGAGCCCGCCGTGATGGATTTGAGCTCGGTCGAGAAGCTCTGAAGCTCGCTCAGGGGTGCTTTGGCCACGATCGTGCACAGATCGCCCGGCAGCATCAGCGTGTCCTGGATCTGCCCGCGCTTGGTCGAGAGATCGCCGGCGATGTCGCCCATCTTGTCCGCCGGCACCGTGATCTCCATGTGCACGAAGGGCTCGAGGAGCATGGGCTTGGCCTTGGTGACGGCGTCAATAAACGCCCGCTTGCCCGCGGTGATAAACGCGATCTCTTTAGAGTCTACCGCGTGGAACTTGCCGTCGTAGACCTCGACCTTGATCCCCGACATCGGGTAGCCGGCCACCGCCCCTTGATCGAGAGCGCTGCGCACGCCCTTCTCGATCGCGGGCATGAACTGGCGCGGGATCGACCCGCCCACCGTGGCGTTGACAAACTCGAACCCAGTCTCATGATCGGTTGGTAATGGCTCGACCCGCAAATACACCTCGCCGAACTGCCCGGCGCCGCCCGATTGCTTCTTGTGGCGATGGTGCCCCTCGCCCTTTCCGGCGATGGTCTCTTTGTAAGCAATCCGTGGGGGCTCGGTGGCCAGATCGATGCCCATCTGCTCCTTGAACTTCTCGATGACCACCCGCAGGTGCAGCTCCCCGAGCCCACGCATGACCGTTTGCTTGGTCGCGGCGATCCGCTCGATCACCAAGGACGGGTCCTCGGCGAGCAGCTTGTGGATCGCGGTGGAGAACTTGGTCTCGTCGGCGTGGTTCTTGAGCTCGATCGATAAGCCGTACATGGGTTTGGGCAGCGGCAATGGCTTGAGATGCACCGAGTCCAGATCGTGCCCTTCATGAAGGACCGCGTCGTAATGGATCTCTTCGATCTTGCCGACCGCGCCGATGTCACCGGGCCCGAGCTCATCGACCTCGTGCGATTCCTTGCCCTGGCGTTTGAGCAGGTGGCCGATCTTGACGGGTTTTTTGGCGTCACCGATGATGATCTCGGACTTGGATTTGAGTGTGCCCTGGTGCACACGGAACACGCCGAGCTTGCCGACGAATGAGTCGGTGGTGACCTTGAACACATGGGCGATGACCGGTTTATTCGGGTCCGCTTCGGCGTGGAAGGCGTGCTCGTCGCCGCCCTCTTCGTCGCGTTTGAGGAATGGGCGAGGGTTGCCTTCGAGCGGGCTCGGCAGTGTGGACGCGAAGATGTGCAGGAGCTGCTCGATCCCCGCGCCGGTCTTGGCGCTACAAAAGCTAATCGGCACAAGATGGGCTTCGCGGAGGGCTTTTTCGAACACATCATGGAGCTGCTGCTTGGTGATGTTGTGCTCGTCGCCGTCGTTGAGGTAGGTGTCCATCAGGTCGTCTTGCATCTCGACGATCTGCTCGATGATCGCCTGGTGGGCAGATGCTTCCGAGGAGAACAGCGTCTCGCCCGTACCCTCGTCGTCGAAGACAGAGATCGCGCCCGAGCGATCGGGCGTGGGCAGGTTGATCGGCAGGCACTCGGATCCGAACTCCTCACGGATGGATTCGACGAGCGCCTCGAGATCGCACTGGTCGTCATCGATCTTGTTGATGATGATCAGGCGTGGGAGGTTGCGTTGCTTGGCGATGCGCATCATGCGCCGGGTCATCGGCTCGATGCCGCTGTGGGCGTCGATGACCACGCAGATGGTTTCGACGGCCGGGAACACCGAGATCGCCTGCCCGACAAAGTCGCCCAACCCGGGCGCGTCGATCAGGTTGACCATGTGCCCCTCGTGATCGAAGTGGAGCAATGAGGTGCGGAGCGAGTGCTTGTGGTGTTTTTCTTCTTCGGACCAGTCGGAGAAGGTGGTGCCGTCCTCGATCGAGCCCATGCGATCGATCGTGTTGGTGGTAAAGAGGAGGCGTTCTGCCAGGAGTGTTTTTCCTGAGCCTGTTTGTCCTACGAGTGCGAGGTTTCTGATATCCGCCGGGGATCTGAGTGCCATAGCTTGCCGCCTCCTTCCGGCGGGCAATTGTCGGCCTTTGAACACCGCGGGCCGGCAGTGCCCGCATACAAGATGTTGTGCGACCGGGTCTGAGCCGGTGCGACCTACATGCTAGCAGGAATCGAAGCAAGTTGGAAGAAAATTCACGGGTCTATTATCAAGCGTGGACCAGAAACCAGAAACCAAGCCCGCCCCCGAGAGCGAGACGAAGCCCTCGCCAGCCCTCGCCTGCCCAGAATGCGGGCGAGATGTCTGCACTATTCACGACACCAAGCGGCCTTGGACGCACCGATCTCGGATGATCCCGAGGATTGTGTGGGCGGTGGCGTGCATGGGGTTGATTGGGTACTGGGTGTATGTTGGGCAGATGGTCTCTGCAGAGAACCCTCACAATTCGTACATGAAGCTTCAAGATCCCAAAATAGGATATCCGTATTTTTTGCAGCCCAATTTGGGATATAGATCAACAATTGAATCGGACTATATATCTTCCAAAGTTCTACAAAGTGCCATTGCTGGCGATGCACAGGCTCTCAACGCAGTTCGCGAACAGTTCGCTGATGTGAAGCAAAGTATGGTTGTTGATGGAGAGAATGTAGAGTACATCAATTTTTCATGGAGAGAGACTTCCGGTTCCATCGTTTCAAGTCGACAGCTCCGCTTTGGCGGCTTGCTTTGGGCATCCGGCCACAGGGTCGACCTGAAAGATGTACGCGATGAGCATTCGGTTGGTATCAATCGCTATTCAACACGCTGGGATGATAGCGGCTGGTCGTTCAATCCCCTTGTTAGCAAAACGGTCATCACAAGAGACGGGGCGGTAAGCGATTGGTTGTATGTGAATCCCGTTAGTGTGTTCGGCTTGCTGAGTGTTTGCTTGGTCTGTACATGGCTGGTCGCTATGGGTGGGCAGAGGCTTGTGGGTGTGCACTTAAGGAAGGGATACATTTTGATGGGGCTGCTGATCGCGGCTTTGTTGTATTCGATGAGCCAGCCGCGGGATTCCAAGTTCGATTCCATGATCATGTTCACGGCAATTGACAATAGAGTGGGTGGGACATATTGGTACGAAGAGCTTGATCAGTCCGTATCAGATGATGCGAAGCTCATCGAGCTTTGCCGAAAGCTGTTGGAGGCTCTGCCGTATTCACAGTCTGACGAGATGATACTCAGGCGGGACACGCTATATATGAGGAGTTTCTTTCAACACTGGGCAGAGCCTCAGTCGGCCTATTTTTCGCTTGCGATCTCGGACCGATGGCCGCTCGTTGGCTATCAAAGAATCTCCTATCCTGAACACAAGCCAGAGGAAAAAATCCCGGATCGCCACCGTCGATCTGTTTGGAATGATTTCGCCGAACAGGGAATCCTGACGCTCCAGTGGGGGCCGATCGAGGATCAGCGGACGGCCAGTCTCGGCGTCTTCACGCTCGCATCCATCGGGGTGCTCTTCACGCTGATCTGGAAGTTCACCCACTGGGTCGCTCGCTTTGCCCTCGGGCGGGTGCAGAAGCGCCGGGTCCGCCGATCGGCGTGCATTTACTGTGCCTATCCGCTCACACAAGCGGGCGTGCAGGCTCGATATCCGGAAAACATCACCTAAACTCTGGTCCTATGACCGACCCATCCTCAATCACTCGTTTCGCACCCTCCCCGACCGGGCACCTCCATATCGGGGGGGCACGCACCGCGCTGCTCTGCTGGGCGTTCGCCAAAGGCCAAAGCGGCAAGTTTGTCCTGCGGATCGAGGACACCGACCAGACCCGTTCGTCCGAATCCTCGATGCAGGGGATCCTCGAAGACCTCGCCTGGCTCGGGATCGACTGGGACGAAGGGCCGACGCTCGCGTCACGCCCGAACTTGGGCGGCGACCCGCGATCGGTCGGGCCGTTCTTCCAGGCCCAGCGTCTGGAACTCTACAACACCCACATCCGGGCGCTGATTGAGTCCGGCAAGGCGTACCCAGCCTTCGAGACCCCGGAAGTCCTCGACGCGGCCCGCAAAGAAGCGATCGCCGCCAAGACCGGCTACAAGTACAACCGCGCCGGGCTCGAGGTGTCGCTCGAGGATCGCATCGCCCGGATGGACGCCGGCGAGCCCCATGTCGTGCGCCTGAAGATGCCCGACGAATCGATCACCGTGCACGATCAGATCCTCGGCGATGTCACGGTCGAGCCGAGCGAATTCGATGACTTCATCATCCGCAAACGCGACGGCTTCCCGACCTATCACCTCGCGGTGGTCGTCGATGATGCGCTCATGGGCATCACCCATGTGCTGCGCGGTCAAGAGCACCTGATCAACACGCCTCGCCACATCGCGCTCCAGCAGGCGCTCGGGTTTGAGACCCCGGTGTATGGGCATATGCCGTTGATTTTTAATCCCGACGGCTCGAAGATGTCCAAGCGCGATAAGGACAAGCTGGCCAAGAAAGCGGTCAAAGAACACAAGCTCAGCGCCTCGCCCATCGCATCGATCAGCGACGAGGACTTCGCCGGCTGGCTCAAGGACAAGACCCGCCAGCTCCCGTCCGATCAGCTCATCGAGCTGGCCGAGTTCCTCAAGATCACGCTCCCCGAGATCGATGTCGAGGATTTTCGCCGGGCCGGGTACCTGCCGTCGGCGCTCAACAACTACCTGGCTTTGCTCGGCTGGAACCCCAAAACCAAGAACGAAGACGGCACGGACCTCGAGCACTTCGACATGAGCTATCTGGCGGCCAACTTCACCATGGGCGCGATGAGCAAGGGGCAGTCCAAGTTCGACCGCGTCAAGCTCCTGAGCTTCAACGGCGACGCGATCGCCGCCCTCGACGATGAAACCTTTGCCAATCTCTGGTTTGATTGGGCATCGGCCTATGACCCGTCGTTGGTTGCGAGATTTAGTCTCGAAGATATGCGTCTGCTCGCCCCGGCCGTGCGAACCCGCTGCAAGACACTGGCCGACGGTCGGTCGGTGGTCGGCTTCGCGCTCATCAGCGACGACGCCATCGAGTATGACCCCAAGTCGGTCCACAAGGCACTGATCAAGGGCGAGGGCAAGGGGCTGGAGTTGCTCAAAGGATTCCGATCCCAGATCGAATCACTCGAAGACTTCGCGCCCGAGCCCATCGAGTCGCTGGTCAAGTCGTACGCCGAATCGCAAGAGGTCGGTATGGGCAAGCTCGCCCAGCCGCTGCGGGTCGCCGTGACCGGGGCCGCCGTGAGCCCGCCGCTGGGGCAGACGCTGGCGATCTTGGGCAAGGACTCGGTCCTCGCACGGATCGATCGATGCTGTAAGGTCGCGGAGGATCAGGGGAACGCCGACAACACTTAAATGAGCCAGTCACAGTTAATAAATGGAGCCAGTCAATGAGTGACACAAGCAGCAAACGCGTCCTGATCTTCGGCGGCTCCGGATTTGTCGGGATGCACCTGGCCGAGGACCTGAGCGAGCGCGGCTACGATGTCGTGATTGTGTCCCGATCACAACCTCGACAAGGGCCATGGTCGCACGCCAAGTGGGACGGGCGGAGCCAGGGCGAATGGTCCAAGCTCGTTGATGGCGCGCACGCCGTGGTGAATCTGGCGGGGCGGACGGTGGACTGCATCAAGACCCCGCTGCACTGCGATCAGGTCTTGCGTTCGCGGGTCGAATCCACCCGCGAGCTCGGGCTCGCGGTTCAAGAGGCAGGCTCGCGACCCAAGGTCTGGGTGCAGATGAGCACCGCAAGTATCCACGGCGACTCCGAGCTCGATTGCGACGAAGACTCAGCCTACGGCTATGGCTTCGCGCCAACCGTCGCGATCGCGTGGGAGCAGGCCTTCGAAGAGGGCTGCCCCGAGGATGTCCGCCAAGTGATCCTCCGTCCGGGCATCGTGCTGGGGCGTGACGGGGAGGCGTTCAAGAAACTCTCATTCATCTCCAAGCTCGGACTGGGCGGGACGGTTTCGACTGGCACCCAAGGCATGAGCTGGATCCACATAGAAGACATGGTCTCGATGGTCCGATCAGCTATCGAGGACGACACGATGGACGGGGCGTACATCGCCAGCTCGCCAAAGCCGGTCTCGAATAAGGTATTTATGCGTGCGCTCCGCAAAGCGGTCAAGATGCCCATCGGGCTGCCAGCCGCGGCGTGGATGATCCGCTTCGGCGCCAAGTTCATCCTCAAAACTGACCCGGATCTCGTACTTTACGGGCGATACTGCATCCCCCAGCGACTGCTCGATCACGGTTTTGTCTTCGCCCATCCAGATCTTGACGAAGCCCTTAAAGAACTGTGCGCGAAGTAAGGCGACGAGACTCCTATCATCGTTTATCGATCGCGCCGCCCTCATATTGGTCATCCAGAAACTCGTCGACGGGCCCAAGCCGGTTGAGCGGTATGTGCTGATGACGCAGCTGCGCTCGCGGTGCGGGCGCAAACGCCGAGCTCGCCGACCGTTTTTGCTCCGCTGGATCCCGGAATCGAGGAACGCCTACCGATCCAAGAAGCGGAATAAGCACGATCGGATCCATGTTCACTGCTACAAGTGCAGGTACGAACTGCAAGGGCTCGATCCGATCTGGCTCGAAGAGATTTGCGTTGGCCCGAGCATCTGCCCCGAGTGCGGGTGCGGGTTCCCAGCGGTTGGTGATTGAGAAACGAACAGCGAGAGACGAACGGATGGTTGGAGTTTTTAAATGCATGAACAGTTAATGAATAGTGTCGAGATTGGGCCATTGCAAGCCAAGAACCGTGTGTGGATGGCCCCGCTCACCCGCAGTCGGGCGACCATGCCCGGCAATGTGCCCAATGACCTGATGGCCGAGTACTACGCACAGCGAGCCGGCGCGGGCGTGATCATCGCCGAGGCGACGCCCGTCACCCCCTGGGGCTACGGCTACTACGCAACCCCAGGCATCCACACCGACGAGCAGGTCGAAGGCTGGAAGAAGGTCACCGACGCGGTGCACGCCAAGGGCGGCAAGATCGTGCTCCAGCTCTGGCATGTCGGGCGCGTGTCTAACTCTGCGCTCCTGCCGAACAATGGACAGCCAGTCAGCTCGACCGATGTGATCTCCGAGTCCATGAGCTACATCGACGACACGATGGTGCGGGCCAAGAACACCGCCCCCCGCAAGCTGGCGACTGATGAGCTCCCGGGCATCGTTGAAGCCTTCCGCGACGGGGCCCAGCGGGCCAAGGACGCCGGGTTCGACGGCGTCGAGATCCACGGGGCCAACAGCTACCTGCTCGATCAGTTCACCCGCGACGGGGTCAACAAACGCGACGACATCTTCGGCGGCTCGATCGAGAACCGCATCCGCTTCCCATTGATGGTGGCCCAGGCGGTCGTCGATGTCTGGCGCGACGCCGACGGCTCGGCCAGCCGGGTCGGGTACCGGATCTCGCCGCTCAGCGAGCACAAAGATGTTCGCGACTCGGATCCGCAGGCTGTGTTCTCGGCGCTAGCTCGTGGTCTGGGCAAGCTTGGGCTCGGGTTCTTGCACGCCGTGGAGACCTGGGATCGTGCGACGATCGACCCGCGGGTCGAAACGGTGATCCCCGCGATCGTCAAAGCATTCAAAGACAGCGGCGGAGGGCTCTACATTGCCAATGGCAACTACACGCCCGAGCAGGGCGAGCAGGCCCTCGCCGACGGCTGGGCCGACGCGGTGGCGTTCGGCAAGCTCTGGATCCCGAACCCTGATCTCGACGAGCGGATCGCGCTCGGCGGCCCATACCGCACGCCCGAGCCCGAAACTTTCTATGGCGGTGGAGCGGAGGGATATACGAGCTTTGCACCCTTAGAGCGCACTTGAGCGCGTACAATCGCTCCCGATAGGAGCGACCCATGAGCCAGAGCACAGCCAAGAACCCAGATTCCCCTGAGACCCCATCCGAGTCCCGTCACTTCATCCAGCAGGTGATCGACGCGGACATCGCATCGGGCAAGTGGGGGGAGCCGGGCGATCGCTCCGTCGTGACCACCCGCTTCCCGCCCGAGCCCAATGGCTATTTGCACATCGGGCACTCGAAGGCCATCTGCCTGTGCCACTCGATGGCCAGCGAGTTCGGCGGCAAGTTCAACCTGCGCTTCGACGACACCAACCCCGCGATGGAAGAGCAGGAGTATGTCGATTCGATCAAGGGCGATCTGCAGTGGCTGGGCGCCGACTGGGACGGCGAGGCCAAGTTCGCCTCGGACTACTTCGATCAGATGTACGCCTGGGCGATCGAGCTGATCAACAAAGGGCTCGCGTATGTCGATGACCAGACCGTCGACGAGATCCGCGCCGGGCGCGGGAACCTCAAAGACGGCGGAGCGGAATCACCATTCCGCGATCGCTCGATCGAAGAGAACTTGGATCTGTTCGCACGGATGAAAACCGGCGAGTTTGCCAATGGCACCAAGGTCCTGCGCGCCAAGATCGACATGAACTCGCCCAACATGAACCTGCGCGACCCGTTGATCTACCGGATTCTCAATACCCCGCACCATCGCACGGGCGAGACCTGGAGCATCTATCCGATGTACGACTGGGCCCACGGGCTCGAGGACTCGATCGAGGGCGTGACGCACTCGCTGTGCACACTCGAGTTCGAGGATCACCGCCCGCTCTACGATTGGTTCATCAACGCGATCAATCAGGGGCGATCAGAAGCTGAAGCCATCCACCACCCGCAGCAGATCGAGTTCTCGCGTCTGTTCCTCAGCTACACAAACATGTCCAAACGCTACATGCGTCAGCTCGTTGAGGAGAAGCATGTGCACGGCTGGGACGACCCGCGGATGATCACCATCGCCGGTTTTCGTCGGCGCGGCTACACGCCCGAATCCTTCTGGATGCTGGCCGAGGATGTGGGGGTTACCAAGTTCAACGCGATGGTCGATTTCTCGCGCTTAGAGAACATGATCCGCGAGGACCTCAACACCCGCGCCCCGCGCCGGATGGTGGTGCTCGACCCGATCAAACTGGTGATTACGAACTGGGCAGATGCTGAAGGTGGGGGTGGCGATGAATCACGCATCGAGCAGATGGAAGTCCCCAACCACCCCAAGGACGAGTCCATGGGCACCCGGTCCGTAGGCCTGGGCAAAGAGCTTTGGATCGAGCGCGAAGACTTTATGATCGACCCGCCCAAGAAGTTCTTCAGGCTCGGGCTCGATCGCGAAGTCCGCTTGCGCTCGGGCTACTGGGTCAAGTGCCACGACTACAAGACCGACAGCGACGGGAACATCACCGAGGTGCACTGCACCTACGACCCGTTGACCAAGGGCGGCAACAACCCGCCCGCAGACGCGGAGGGCAAGGTCCGCAAGGTCAAGGGCACGATCCACTGGGTCGGCGTGCACGACGCGGCCGATGCCCAGGTGCGGATGTTCGATCGTTTGTACATGGCCGAGCGCCCGGGCAAGAAGACCGGCGACCACCTCGATGATCTCAATCCGGACTCGCTGGTCGTGGTCGAGGGTGCGAAGATCGAGCCGATGCTCGCAAAGCGGACGGAAGACGAACCGGAATGGAACGACGGCATCCGTCGATTCCAGTTCGAGCGGACCGGGTATTTCTGCGTTGATGCAGATTCAACCCCGGACCAGATCATCCTCAACCGCACGGCTTCGCTGCGGGATTCGTGGTCCAAGCAGTCCAAGTAAGCCGCTCAAGCTTGCCGGGCTTCTTGTGGTGTGTCTTTTATAACAAACAGATTTCTTGTGAGTCTCGCCAGATTCTTTATCTTACGGATTATTCTCTTTGCCCGCGATGGCCGATGAGTCTGATGATCGTTGGTTGGTTTTCGGATCAGCGACGGTGTCATACTCAGTACATATATTGTACATACAAAGGATCATCAACATGAAATCGCAGGCTTTGATTGCAATGGGCGTTCTCACCACCACCTCACTCATCAGCCAGGGCGGCGTGGATTTCAGCTGGGCCAACGCCCAGGACGGCGAGTGGTCATCGGGGCTCAGCTGGGACTCTGGGATCGTGCCGACGAGCTGGGCCGGGGTGCAACTCGGGCTCGGGGGGGCGTACACGGTTTCGCTTAAAGGCGATCAGAGCGCCGCTGCACTCCAAATAGCGAATCCCCAAGCAGTGTTGGCGATCAGGCCCGGAGGGATTCTCAACATGTACGGCGATCTCGAGAACAACGGCTTGATCATGCAGTTTTCTGGATTTGCACCGGCTGGAAGCGGCATTGACGTGCAGAGCGACATGACGCTAAGCGGGATGGGCACACTCAGGATGCACACGACTGGTCCCAACTCACGGATCAATACGCTGCGAAACTCGACGATCACGCATGGGCAGGGACACTCAATTGTGGGTCAGGGACAGATCAATGCATCCATGGTCAACAATGGGAGCATCCGGGCAGATGTCAAAGGCGAACAGATGCGCCTGGCGGGTTTTGACAAAGTCAACAATGGCCTCATCAAGGCGATCGGTGGTGGCGTCATGGAGCTCAATGAAATCAAAGTTTCGCAAGGGGCAGGCGGGCAGATTATGGCCGACGGGATCGGCGCACAGGTCGAACTGGTCGATGCAACGGTCCGGGGTGGTTCGTTGCTCAGCAGTGATGGGGCGGTTATTGAGCTCTCCGGAGTGTCCACGATCGATGGCGGACGATTCGATGGGCGCATACATGTGCTCGGTGGCTCAACAATGCGATTGGAAAACTCATGGACGAATGACGGCACGGTTGTGGTGAACTCTGATAGACAATGGGCGACGACCTCCATTGATGTTGTGAACTCACTCTCGCTCGATGGTTCGGGATCGATTCAGTTGTCGTATGCAGTGGATCGAGCGAGCGTGAACTCGCTTGATGGAGCGGTGCTTACACAGGGTCCAGAGCACACCATCCGCGGACGCGGGCAGCTCAGCGCGGCATTCGTGAATAACGGATTGGTCAGCGCCAATGTGAGCGGGGCTCCGTTGCGTCTCAATGGCGAAAACAAAACGAACAACGCGGTCCTTGAAGCCGTGCAGAGCAGCACCCTCGAACTTTACGACATGACCATATCGCAGGGAGAATCGGGGAAGATTCTGGCTGATGGATTGGGTTCAGCGGTAAAGTTGGTCAATGCCTCCGTTGTAGGGGGCGATCTCATCAGTTCCAACGGAGGGATTATTGAGTATCGTCGGTATGGCTCGTTTACAGGTGTGACGACCATCGGTCAGATCAATATCATCGGCCATGGAAGACTCAGTATATTTGATTCGTGGACAAACAACGGCACAGTTACACTCAGCTCACAAATTGGGCTCAACGGAGAAATCTCTTTCGCCAATTCTTTGGTGATCGATGGGCATGGAACAATGATTATGGACTCGCCATACGGTGGTGCATTATTAACTTCAGCCATAGGACAAGTTGTTACGAATGGTAAAGATCACTCGATCGTAGGGCAGGGCCTCATTTTCGCTGAACTGATCAACGATGGGCTGATTCGAGCGAATGTGCCAGGCAAAGACATTTGGTTTTTTCGTTACGATAAAACCAACAACGCCACAATTGAGGCCGTCAATGCCGGTGCTCTTGTGTTTGAGGAGGCGACCGTCACACAAGGTCCCGACGGAATCATCAAGGCACACGGGCTTGGCTCTGAAATCAAACTATGGGATTCAAAAATTGTTGGCGGTCAAATTCAGAGCGGTCAAGGAGCGGGTGTTTTCGTTCTGGTGGATAGTGAGCTTGAGGCCGTTGATTTCTCTGGATCGATGAACATCCCCGACGGAAACACCTTGGCGATCAAGAACGGCGTGCTCAATAACGGGACCATCGTCGTCAACTCATCCGATGGTCAAGAACTCTCGGCCCTGCAATGGGACGAGCATACCACCCTCTTTGGAGCGGGCACCGTACAACTTCACAGCCCGGCTTCGGTGCTCCGCGCGGGCGAAGAGGTCGCCGGCGGCGGGCTCGGCCCTGACCAGCGCCTTGAAGGCGTCGGGGAGATCCGGCTTCCGCTCACCAACAACGGCACCCTCGCCCCGGGGCTCGGCTTGGGCACCATGCTGGCGAGCGAACCAGTCGAGTTCACGAACACCGCCGTATTTGAAGTCGAGGTCAACGCGGTGGCGGGCGATGTGCTCGAGAGCACCTCAACGATCGACCTCGGGGGCACACTCGATGTCCGATTCGTCGAGGACTTCGCGTCCGTCGGCTACTGGGCAAGATCAGCCATGCGGGCCACCGACATCGCTGGGCGGTTCGACACGGTGCTGATCCCAGATGCGCCTGATGGATTCGTCACCCGCGTGTTCAACACGGGCACCGAGTTGGTTATCGGGCAAACCTTAGCCGCGGACCTCACCCTCGACGGCGTGCTCGATTTCTTCGATATCTCAGCATTCTTAGATGCCTATGGCTCCGCAGAGATCAACGCCGACTGGAACAGCGACGGGGCGATTGATGCGTTCGATGTGATGGGATTCCTCGATGACTTCAATGGTCACTGAGCCAGATCAATCAGATCACAGTGCGTCAGGATGCCTATTTTCACATGCCGAAGTTGAAGACCTATGCCGGGCGTTTGTGCTGACTGATCATCAAGCGGGCCCACGGGTTGGGTTCTGGGTGTTCTGATTCAGTAAATATCCAGTATTTTGCGATGGGTATTTGTCCTTATATGATATTCTGGGAAGATACTCCAGAACCAAGCAGCCGTCGGACGGGATCGGCGGGGGTTTTTGTTGCTTGCTACACAGGGAATCGGTTCGAGAAGAGAATCAAAGAAGAGAACCAGAGAAGGGACACCACAATGAACAACTCAATGAATATGAACACCATGACACGCCTCGCGATCGGCATGATCAGCGCCGGCTCACTGGCGGCCAACGCCGGGGGGATCACCAGCTGGAACAACGGGGCAGGCGGCGACTGGGGGCTCGGCGCCAACTGGTCGACGGGGCTTGTACCGACCGCGAGCGACCCGGTCTCGATCGGGCTCCCCGGGGCGTACACCGTGGATCTGGTAGGGAGTCGGGCCGCAGGGAGCCTGAGCATCAGCAACATGGATGCGATCTTGGACTTGCAGTTCGGCTCGACGCTCAACATGTCGGGCAACCTCGATAACCTCGGCTCGATCGAGATCAACACATCCAATGTCGGGGCGACGACCACATTCAGCGCCTTGACCGATGTCACGCTCGGCGGAAGCGGACGCATGTATCTTGGGGGCCCTGGATCAAGGGCTAGGATCCAGACACTCAACGGCTCGACCCTGAACCACGCCTCGAACCACACCATCGAGGGGCTCGGGCAGATCACCGCATTGCTCCAGAACAACGGGCTGGTCAGCGCCAATATCAACGAGGGGCAGATGCAGCTCAACTCGAATGACAAAACCAACCTGGGCACCTTCGAAGCCGTCAACGGCGGGATCATGGAGATCAGCGGAACGAGCGTTTCCCAGCTCGCTGGCGGCGAGATCGTGGCCGACGGGGCGGGCTCACAAATCGAGTTGCTCAATGCCACAATCAACGGCGGCATGCTGACATCGCTCAACGGGGCGGACATCGAGCTGACCGGCAATAACACACTCAACAATGTTGATTTCGCCGGCCTGCTCAACATCCAGTTTAACGCCACACTCCATCTCGGCGGCACATGGACCAACAACGGGGCCGTGGTGCTCAACCCGAGCCAAGTCGCAGCCACCACCACGATCGATGTGGATTCCACACTGACATTCAATGGCAACGGCTCGCTTCATCTCACTTCCGCGAACACCCTCTCTCGTCTGCGCACGGCTGATGGCGCCGTGCTTACCCAGGGTCCAAGCCACACAATTTTTGGGCTCGGGCAAATTGAAGCCGACTTGGTCAATAACGGGCTGGTGAGCGCCGACAGCGACGGCGGTCAGATGCGCCTCAATGTCAACGACAAGATCAACAATGCCACCTTCGAAGCCGTTGGCGGCGGGATTATGGAGATCAACGGGATCACCGTTACGCAAGGCAGCGGGGGGCAGATCATCGCCGACGGTGCGGGCTCTCAGATTGAGTTATCCAATGCGACCGTGATCGGTGGTGATCTTCTATCAGTAGATACGGCGGATGTTGAAATCATCGGCAGCAGCGAACTCAGCGGCGTGAACTCTGAGAGCTTGATCAATATCCCGTTCTCCAGCACACTGCGGATCTCAGATTCATGGACCAACAACGGCACCGTGGTGGTCAACTCGAATCAGATCAGCGCGACCACCACACTGTTCTTCGAAGATTCAATGACCATCGGTGGATCAGGTGAGATCGAGCTCACCAGGCCCTCGACGCTCGCGCGAATTCAGGGCGACAACGGGGTGGCCGTCACCCAGAACCCGGATCACACGATCTTCGGGCTCGGACAGATCGAAGCGACGCTGATCAACGACGGGCTCGTGAGCGCGAATGCGAAGGGTGCTCAGATGGCACTCAATGTCAACGACAAGACCAACAACGCGACCATGCAGGCCGTCGATGGAGGCATCCTCGAGATCAATGGTGTGACTGTTGATCAGAGCGCTGGGGGCGAGGTGATCGCCGACGGCGTCGGCTCGCAGATCGAACTGGTCAACGCCACGATCATCGGCGGGGACCTCCAAAGCATGAACGGCGCGGACATTGAAGTCACCGGCATCAGCACCCTCGACGGCGTGTTCTTTGATGGGTTGATGAACATACCGCACGCCAACACGGTGAACATCGCCAACTCCATCGAGAGCAACGGAGTGATCGTTCTCAACTCGACTCCAGCCTCGTCGACCACCACGCTGAACTTCACAGACAGCTCGTCGCTCATGGGAACGGGGTCGCTGGTGCTGACATCATCGAATACACTCTCGCGTCTGACCACGGCTCCGGATCAAGTCATGACCCACGCCGCGGGGCACACGATCGAGGGCCGGGGGCAGATCGAAGCGGATATGGTGAACAACGGGCTCATTAGTGCCAATAGCACCAGTGGACAGATGATCCAGAATGCCAAGAGTAAGGTGAACAACTCGACAATGGAGGCCGTGAATGGCGGCATCCTCGAGTTCAGCGGGATCACCATCACGCAGGGCCCCGGTGGCGAGATCGTGGCCGATGGGACAGATTCACAGGTCGAGCTCACCAACACGACCGTTGTCGGCGGGACGCTGGTGTCTCAAAATGATGCCGACATCGAATCCACCGGCACAAGCACCCTCGAGGGTGTGAGTTTCTCTGGCGTGCTCAATCTCCCCCACGCGAACATACTCGCGGTCATGGGTGGAGTCACCAACGACGGGCTCATCATCGTCAACTCGACTTCGGCCTCGTCCACCACCACCTTGCGATGGGACGAGGAGTTCACTCTTGAAGGGTCCGGCACCATCCGGCTGACCCGATCGAACACCCTGTCTCAGCTAACCGCCATTGGCGGCAAAGTGAACCAGGGCGGGCTCGGATCGGGCCAGCGCCTCGAAGGCGTCGGATTGGTTGGGATCGATCTGGCGATGGACGGCACCCTCGCACCGGGGCTCAGCATCGGGACCATGAGCGCCACCCAGCCGATCGATCTCTCGGGCTCCGCATCGTTCGAAGCCGAGATCAATGGCTCTGGCGGCGACCTGCTCGATAGTTCTTCGTCAGTGGATCTCGAGGGCACGCTCGATGTGCTCTTCATCGATGGCTTCGCACCCGCCGAGTTCTGGGTCCGCACCATCATCGAGGGTAGCGACATCACCGGGTCGTTCGATACCGTCAACGCTCCAGCCGCCCCGGGCAGCTTCGTCACACGCGTGGTCAACACCGGGACCAAGGTGATGATCGGGCAGACCTGCAAGGCCGACCTGACCCTCGACGGAGCGCTCGACTTCTTCGATGTCTCGGACTTCCTCGATAAGTTTGCAGCCAAGGACCCAGAGGTGGACTTCACCAACGACGGCGAGTTCGACTTCTTCGATGTCTCGGACTTCCTTGATGCCTTCGGGGCGGGCTGTAACCCGTAATCGAACCAGGCGAACGATTCTGATTCCAAACCCATGACGCCCTCACGCCGGGGGCGTTTTTTCTGCGCATGTATCCGAAGACCTCTCCATCTCAATCTGGGGACTCTTCTTGACCCGCTCGTCGACCCGTCCCTCAATCCGCTCTAGACTTGCCCTCGATGAGTTCAACCAATAAGCAACCCGCGTCCGCCACCATCAAGCTCCCGAACGCGCTCGAAGAGCAGATTCGCCCCAAGATCGATGGGCGAGCAGTGTGCGTTACGGGTGGAGCCGGTTTCATCGGCGGGCACATCGTCGATGCGCTCGTCTCGATGGGGGCGCGGGTGACGATCCTTGATGACCTGTCCAACTCGTCGGCCGAGCATGTCGGATCAATCATGGAACTGGCGCCCGATCGCGTCCGGTTTATCCGGGGCAGCATCCTCGACCCCGGATCTCTGGGATCTGCCCTCGATGGTGCGGAAACTGTTTTTCATCTCGGCGCTCTGGGATCAGTCCCCAAGTCCGTCGAAGACCCGACCCGCACATGGGTCGTCAACGCCACGGGCACGATGCGCCTGCTCCAAGCCGCCTCGGCCGCGGGCGTCAAACGCGTGGTCTACTCCGCCTCATCGAGCGCGTATGGCAACAACCCTGCGCTCCCCAAGGTCGAGACGATGGCCCCCGAGCCCGAGTCCCCGTATGCCGCGGCCAAGTTCGGGGGGGAGTCGCTCATGCGGACATGGTCGGTGTGCTACGGGCTCGATACGGTGTCGCTGCGCTACTTCAATATCTTCGGCGCGCGTCAGGCCGCCGATTCGGCCTACGCCGCGGTGATCCCGGCCTTTGTCAAATGCTACCTCAACGGGCAATCCCCGACCATCTTTGGTGACGGCGGGCAGACCCGCGACTTCACGCATGTGTCCAATGTCGTGGGCGCAAACCTGCTGGGCGCGATCGCCGACAAGCCATTGGGCGGGCGGGTCGTCAACATCGGCGCGGGCGTGCGGACTTCGATCAATGAACTGGCCACCATGATCGCCCAGATACTCGGCACGACGAACATCAAGCCCAATCACGAGCCCGAACGCATCGGCGAGGTCCGCGATTCGG
>CAXBLA010000011.1:0-102690 GCA_963976625.1 uncultured bacterium | reverse complement strand
ACGGGTTCTTCTCAGCAGCCAATAGCCGCGCCCCGAGCAGTGGGGGTATTGTAGCGGATCTATTTGCGATAGAAGAAGCTGTAAGGGATTTGGGGTTTATCAAGCCCATCTGGGGTGAGATAGCCAAGCAGATACAAATCGCCACTATCGTGTCCAAGCGTGATCGGGTAGCGAGCGTGCCTTTGGAAATCGAGCGTGCGAACGATTGTTGGGACAAGCTCAATGATTAAGCACGCTGCAAATGCTTGTGAAAAACTGAAGTTGCAAGCATTGGAAATGCTGCTGCAGAGCTTCCCAATCTCTTGCATAGCCGGAACATTTGGGTATCGATAATCCGATTCTTCTGTCCATGAGCAGTATCCGGCCCATTCACCCTCATCATTCTCGCTGTATTTTGATGAGCCGTCAAGATAGAGCTGGGTGTACTCATACGGAATGTCATCATCCGGCGCGGCGTCGTACATGCCAAAGTACAACGCAATGGTGTCCGGTTCGTAAGGGCAGCTTTCTATCAATGCATCGAACCAGAGTTTTACGTGGTCGAATGTGGCTTGGAAATCAATTCCGCGCAGTGCTTTCGAAACTTCAGGGGTGATCTGTTTGTCGTAAGACTTGATCAAGCTCGCCATCACGTGCTCAATAGTTGGATGGTCAGCAATGATTTTATTTAAGATGTCTGTTTGAACTTGATAATTATCCACTTAGCATTCCCTCTTGTACTGTATCAATCACGATAACATTCAAGTCTCGATTATACTATTGGCGCCAAAAAATACTGTGGGCGTAATCGAATTTTTGTGGCATATCCGCACCACCACACTCCCCGCCTTACGCCCAGTATCCACACGGGCATGGGCGGCCTGAATTTCATCGAACCCATACACCCGATCAACCACCGCCGCCATGGCGCCCGACTCGGTCAACCCCTTGAGCACCCGCAGATACTCGGGCTTGTCCATCGCGACGCCGCCGAAGACGCGCTTCTTGCCCAAGAACCAGCCAAAGGTTCGCGTTGTAAGCAGCTGGCAGATGATCGCCGTGCTCATCTCCGTGGCCAGGTACTTCCCGCCGTCGTTGAGCACGCCCTTACACGCGCCGAATGACACGCCGCCCACTGTGTCAAAGATCACATCGTACCGCTGGGCTTGCTTCGTGAAATCTGCGTTCGTGTAGTCGATCACCTCGTCGGCCCCCAGCGAGCGCACCAACTCCGCGTTCTTGCCCGAGCACACGCCGGTCACATGGGCGCCCACGCTCTTGGCGTACTGCACGCCGCTGATCCCCACGCAGCCCGACGCCCCGACAACCAGCACGCGTTGCCCGGGCTCGATTTGTGTCAGATCGCGCAGGAAGTACAGGGCCGTGAACCCGCCGAAGGGGATGGCCGAGGCGTGCTCGTCGTTGAGTTGTTCGGGGGTGGCGATCACCGTCGCGTCTTGTTTGAGCGCGATGTACTCGCTGTGCGCCCCCATGCCCATGCCCGCGGATCCAAAGACCCGATCGCCGACCTTGAACCGGTCCACCTCGTCCCCGATCGACTCAACAACGCCGGCGAAGGCCGTGCCGAGCACTCGCGTGCGCGGGCGGAAGATCCCGAGAAACAACCGACCAAAGATCGTCAGTATCGGCGACCCAAAGTCAGCCCGGCGCATCCGCGCATCGCCCGAGTTCACCGTCGTCGCGCTCACCCGGATCAGCAGCTCGTTTGGCTTGGGGACAGGGCGAGGCACATCGACAAGCCTCACCACGGCGGGCGCACCATACCGTTCATAGCTCGCGGCTTTCATCGTGGTCATCGCTCGGTTGCCTCAATGACGGAAGTGGCGCACGCCGGTGGTCATGCAGGTGACGCCGTGCTTTTCGCAGAGTTCGAAGGTATCGCCATCGCGCTTCGAGCCCCCCGGATGCACGATCATCGAGACCCCCGCATCGATCAGCACCTGCGGCCCATCGCTAAACGGGAAGAACGCATCCGAGAGCGCGATCGAACCCTTGGCCAGCTCGCCCGCCTTGCGCACCGCGCCAAGGCACGAAGCCACGCGGTCCATCTGCCCCGCGCCCGCGCCATAGAGCCGGGCCGCCGGGGTTTCGCCGCTCTGGTCGATCCCGCCGATGAGCACTGCGTTGGACGACAACGCCCGGCAAACCGTTTCGAGCATCGCTGCCCCATGAAGCTGCTCATCGCTCGCCTTCGGGCCTGAGGCATGCACCCACGCCGACGGATCAGGCACGATCAAATCGCGGTCCTGCACCAGCAGCCCGCCCGGGATGAACTTGGTCTCGGTGCTGATCGCCGGGATCGAATCGCCCACGGCCAGAATCCGCAGGTTCTTCCAACGCTCCCTCAACAGCACCAGCGCATCATCATCGTACGACGGCGCGATCAGCACTTCAAAGAAGGTCCCCTCGGCCGTGATCCGTTGAGCACCGGCCAGGTCGATCCGCGTCGAAGCGGCCAAAATTCCGCCGAACGCGGCCATCGGGTCGCCCTCGATCGCACGATCAATCGCGTGGGCAACAGTGCCCGCGCTCGCGGCCCCGCAGGGGTTGGTGTGCTTGAGAACGATCGCCGCGTGCTCGGTGCCCTCGAGGCGCGACATCGCGCGGACGAGCTCGAGCGCGGCCGACGCATCATTGAGATTATTAAAACTCAACGGCTTCCCGTGCAACTGCTCAGCATCAACCAGCGTGCCCTTGGGCGATCCGATCGCACGATACGAAGCCGCCCCTTGATGCGGGTTCTCGCCGTAGCGCAGGTCATCGGCCTTGCGATAGGTCATGGTCAGGGTATTAGGGGTCGCCGAGTCGTTGCGGGTCAGCCACTGGGCGATCATCGCGTCGTAGCTCGCGGTTTGGACAAATGCCTGTGCCGAGAGCTGCTTGCGGAGCGTGATGGTCGTCTGCCCGTTGTTGGCCTTGAGTTCTTCGCTCAGCGCGGCGTACTGCGATGGATCGGTGACGATCGCGACGGACGCGAAGTTCTTTGCGGCTGATCGCACCATCGAAGGCCCGCCGATATCGATCTGCTCGATCGCCTCGGGCTCGGTCACGCCTTCTTTGGCGATGGTGGCCTCGAACGGATACAGATTCACGATCACCAGATCAATCGGCTTGATCCCATGGTCGTTCATCGACTCGACATGCTCGGGCAGATCGCGCCGGGCGAGGAGCCCGCCGTGGATCTTGGGATGGAGTGTTTTCACCCGCCCGTCCATCATCTCGGGGAACCCGGTGACCTCATCAATCGCGAGCACGGGCACGCCCGCGTCGCTGATGGCCTTTGCGGTGCCGCCGGTGGAGATGATCTCAACGCCCATAGCGTGAAGGCTCTTGGCCAGCTCGGTGATGCCTGCTTTGTCAGAAACAGAGACGAGCGCCCGCGTGACCTTGACCAGCTGTGGGTCGTGGTCGTCCGCGTGATGAGCGATCGCCTCAGCGTGCGCTGTGGAGGTCATGGGTTGGCCCTTCGTTGGCTCTTGGGTTGACCCCGAGGCCGCTTTGACCCGAGGCCGCATTGAAATGTGGTGAAAAATCAGCCGACGCCATTCCGCCGACCGGGTGTATTGGTCTGGTTTACTTCAGGCTCATCTTGGCGACGGTGCCCTCGAGCGTGACGACATACAGGTCGCCGTTGTCGATCGAGCTGGTCCGGATGCCCGCGATGTCTTGATTGCTCAGCGGCATCCGCTCAACGATATCGCCGCGATCCTTATCAATCAGGAAGAGCTCCTTGCCCGACCACACCACGAGTTCCGATGCATCGAGCACCGTGATCGCCCAGCCGTGGACTTCCTCGTTGGCCCAGAGCACCTCGCCCGTCACGGCGTCCATCGCGGAGAGCCCGGTGTCGAGCGTGGTTGCGAAAACGACATTGTCGTAGAGCGTGTGCTGGATGGTCACCGGGGCGCTCGAACGCTTGCGCCAGTAGCGGAAGCCGTCCTCGACATCAAACGCGTAGATCGATTGGTCATCGGAGACCACATAGAGCCCGATCTGATCGGTGAGCATCTCGGCCCCGGTGCCCCCGGCGATCTGGACGCTCATCTTGGACTTGGCGGTTTCCGCATTGAGCACACGGATCTCGCCGTTGCTGGAGATGGCCGCGAAGTACTCTTCGTCGATCGCTACAGGAGCCACATCGAACAGCCCACCAAACTGGTACGACCAGAGCTTGAAATCGTTCCGCCGTTCCCAGCCGAAGAGCTCGCCCGTCGCGGTCCCCATGATCGCGATGTTGCCCATGATCAACGGCGAGGTGTTCGCCAAGGTGCCCAGAGTCGCCCGATCGAGCGTGTTCCCGTTCTTGATGTCGATCTCCCACAGATCGGTGTCCGACGATGCGAACAGCGTGCCGCCCTCGCGGACGGCTTCGAAGAACCGGGTCGAAGGGCGATCGATCTGACGCGACCAGCGGACCTTGCCCGTTTTGGTCTCGAGCACCGAGAGTGTGTTGGCGTTGCCCTGGAAGACCAGCACATCGTCGTGGACGCGTGCGTGCTTGATCATGGCTCCGGGCTGGAGCGGGGGGAACCCGGTCCATTTCCAGTCGTAGCCCATCCGACCCCAGTCGTCGTGGTTGATCGCCCATTCTTTCTTCTCGACGACGATCTGAGCGCCGTTGTTGCCGCCCGTCGAGGCTTCGCTTGTGCTCGAACTCGTGCTCGAACTGGTGCTGGTGCACCCGCCGAGCGCGAAGGCCGAGCCAACAGCGAGGAGTGCGAACAAAGAACAGCGATTGATGGATTGCTCGAGCATCGAGGCCTCTCCGATGGGGTGCAAATGGACGGATGCCCGAGAAACTGGGGATCCGATTCTGTGGATTCGCAAGACCCGATCAGGATCTTATTCAGATCAGGATCAGCCTCAAACGAAACAGGGAGATGCATGATATCCGCCCGAGCCCCGATCTACACCGATCAGGGCCCATTTCTCGCCACCAATTATGAGCCCGCTGACGGGCCGGTTGATGAGCAGAAAATGAGCCCAGCGACACCATGCACGCGACTGTTCGCACCCGATCGCATACGGTTCGGGGATGTATACAGGGATTATCCAGCAAGTCGGCGTCGTCGAATCCGTCACCAAGACCGAATCGGGTCTACGCCTCGTCATCGACCCGGGTGAGTGGGAGTACCAGCCCAAGCCTGGCGATTCCGTCGCCAACAACGGCTGCTGCCTCACCCTCGTGACCGATCTGAGCGAAACCAACGGGCTCATGACCTTCGACGCCATCCCCGAAACCCTCGCCAAAACCACGCTGGGGAGCTGGAAACCCGGACAACGCATCAATCTCGAACGCCCCCTCCGCATGGGCGACGGGCTCGACGGGCACCAGGTCCAGGGCCATGTCGATGGGACGGCCAAGATCGCGCTCGTAAATGATCAGAAAGGCTACCGTGTCCGCCTCACGCTCGACGCCGATCTGATGCGGTTCATGATCCCCAAAGGCTCGATCTGCATCGATGGCATCTCCCTGACCATCGCCGATCTGGATACAACCGATCACTGGGTCGAAGTCGCCCTGATCCCCGAGACCCTCCAGCGGACGAATCTAGGCGATCGAGCAGCGGGGGAGTGGGTGAACATCGAAGCCGATGTCATGGTCAAGACCATCGTCCACACCATGGCCCACTACCAGCAGGCGATGGGATCGTCGATTGAAGGCTGAGTACCGAGATCAGGACGGGAACCTCAAAGAGATCAACAAGACGGAAGTCGGCTTGATGGCGGCCGCGATGCTCTGCCTCCATCTGGTGCTCTGTGTCGTCGTCAAAGTCCTCGATGTGTGCTCATTGGTGCTCGTTGCACTCGCGTGCTTTGGCGTACTCAGTGCCGCGTATTTGTTCAGCGTTGGAAACTTCGGGGTGCGTGTCTGGGCCATCGGGCTGATATCCATCGTTGTTCTTTGGCTGTACTACTTCGTCCGCCCAAAGTACAAGAAATCTTGGCGTTACAAGCGTTTTGAAAGGCGCTGGCTCTGATATACTCTGTTCATGCGTGTCCTCGGCATCGATCCCGGCTTACGAATCACCGGCTATGGGTGCATCGAGGGAGATGCCATCCGTCCGCAAATCGTCGAAGCCGGCATCTTTCGGCTCGCGTCGAAATCGCCCGTCCCTCCGGTCGCGGATCGGCTCGTCGAGCTCGATCGTGATCTGCGCGAGCTGATCGAACGCGTCGAGCCCCAGATCATCGCCGTCGAAGGCTTGTTTGCGCATTACGCCCACCCGGAGACAGCCGTCAAAATGGCCCATGGGCGCGGCGTGATCCTGCTGGCTGCCAAGCACATGGGGCTTGAGATCATGGAGTTCAAGCCCGCCGAGATCAAGAAAGCCGCCACGGGCTCGGGGCGGGCGACCAAGGTGCAGATGCAAGAATCCATCCAGTCCCTCTTCGGGCTCCCCGAGCTGCCCACCCCGGCCGATGTCGCCGACGCATTGGCCATCGGCGTCTGCGGCTTGCGCCGCCACGATGCCCAATCCGGGCTGGTTGTCTAAGCCGAGGCCCGAGAGCGCGCTAAACTCACCTATATGAGCGCCGAACCCGAAAAAAGCCCGCCTGAAAAAATAGTCGCCCAGGTCCTGATCGTTGAGGACGAGCCCGAGCACGCCGATGTCATGGCCGAAGCCCTCCGCCGCCCAGGGCACATCTGCACGATTGTCCACCGGATCGAAGCGGCCGCCGAGGAACTCCGCCATGGGTCCTTCGATGTCATCGTCACCGATCTCCGCATGCCCGAGAGCGCCGGCAAAGAAGGCACCAACCACGACGGCGGCGACGCCGGGATGCGCGTGCTCGATCTGGCTGGCCAGCTCCAGCCCGACGCAGAGACCATCATGGTGACTGCCCATGGCGATGTGCCCACCGCCCGCGACGCCTTCAAGCACGGCGCGTTCGACTTTGTTGAGAAACCACTCGATCTCGTCGTCTTCCGCTCGGTTGTGAACCGCGCTGCTGAGCAGGCCGTGCTGCGGGGAGAGTCGAGCGAGCTGCGCGAGCTGATCCAGCACGACGGGTTCGAGGGGATCGTCGCCGGCTCCGAGGCTATGCGCAAAATCCTCAAAACGGTCAAGACCGTCGCCGCCTCGCGTCTGCCCGTGTTGATCACCGGCGAGAGCGGGACAGGCAAAGAGCTCATCGCCCAAGCGGTGCACAACAACTCGCCAAGAGCCGGCAAGCGGTTCGTCACCATGAACTGCGCCGGGCAGGCCGAGAGCCTGCTCGAAGATCAGCTCTTCGGGCACATGCGCGGCGCGTATACCGGCGCAGAGAAAGAACGCGAAGGGCTCTTCGAGTTCGCCGACGGCGGCACCATCTTCCTCGACGAGATCGGGGATATGCCTCTCGCTATGCAGGCCAAACTCCTGCGCGTGCTCGAGAGCGGCGAGGTCGTCCGCCTGGGGGCCAACGAGTCCAAGCATGTCGATGTCCGGATCGTCAGCGCGACCAACCAAGACTTCGCCAAACGCACCGCCGACGGCTCCTTCCGCCAGGACCTGTACTTCCGGATCAACGGCGCCCATGTGCACCTGCCGCCGCTGCGTGATCGCAGGGAAGATATCCCCCGGATCGTGCGACACGCGATCGCCAAGTTCGGCGCCGAGCTGCTCGCGGGCCAACCGATCCCCGAGATCAGCGACGCCGCGATGCTCCGCCTGACGGCCTACCGCTGGCCCGGCAATGTCCGTCAGCTGATCAATGTCGTCGAGAACATGGTCGTGATGGCCATCGGCGACGCTGAGCCCGGGCAAATCGTTCGCATCGAGGTCACCCACATCCCCGACGAGATCCAAGAAGGCGATCAGGAGCACGGGATCGATGAATCAGCAGCCGGCTCGACCGGCGGCTCACTGGCGGGCACGAGCCTCGAACAGCTCGAAAAACGCGCCATCCGCGAGACCCTCAAGCTCACGGCCGGTAACCGAGAACAGACCGCCAAGCTCCTGGGCATCGGCGAACGGACCCTGTATCGGAAACTCAAAGAGTACGGGCTGCGATAACGCCCACTCACTGGGTACAAACAGCGATACCAAAGAACTCTGCGATCGCGGAGAGGGCTTATATTTCGGACACGCAAGGGTTTAGGTCAACATCACCCGTGAGATGGGGCTGAAAGACACCGGAATTCCAGACTCTGAGTGGTTTTCCCCACCCATGATACCGATCTTCTGGGTATCTCCATGGTGAGTGGGGACAACTGCCTGAGGGGGCCAATGGGTGAAAGCCCGGAGCACGACTACAAATGTCTGACGATCTACTACACGACGTACTTTCTTGCACAAAGCTACCTTCTCTTCCCGCCGTGGCCATCCAATTGCTGGAACTGACCAGCGATCCGGATGTCGCGATGGGCGACATCGCCCGGCTGGTTCAGCAGGATCAAGCACTCGCAGGCAAGGTGCTCAAGACCGTCAACTCGAGTTTCTACGGCTTGTCCTCGCCGTGCGCCTCGATCGATCGTGCGATGGGCTATCTTGGGCTCAACACGGTCAAGTCGCTTGTGCTCGGGTTCAGCCTGGTCGAGACCACCAAGTCTGTGAGCGAGGGCTTCGATCTCGAAGCGCACTGGCGAAGGGCGATCATCGGCGCGACCGGCGCCCGCACCATCGCCCGCAATGTGGGCGGGGTGGATCCAGAAGAAGCATTCACCGCGGCCCTCTTCCAGGACATGGGGATGCTCGCCGCGTTCGCCGCGATGCAAGGGCGGTATGCCGCGGTGATCGACGGGGTCCCGCACCGGGGACTCTGCGCCACCGAATCACAAGAGTTCGGCTTTGATCACGCCATCGTCGGGGCGGGGCTCGCCGAGAAATGGAAGCTCCCCAGTGATATCTGCGAGGCCATCCGCTGCCACCATAATCTCGACAGCGTGAGCGAACAGAACAAGGCACTTGCGCGGGCCGTCTCGATGGGCGCGATGCTCTGCGACGCGATGGACCCCGCCGCCGCCAAATCCGCAATCAGAAAGATCGAACGACTCTCGGGTGACTGGTACGCCAAGCGTGCCCCGGATGTCGAGCAACTCATCGGAGAAGTCGCCGAGACATCCAAGACCCTTGCCAAAATGTTCAATCAGGAGATCGGAAGCTTCCCATCGCCGGACGAGCTCATGGCCCAGGCGCAGGACAAGACCATCGAGCACCAGGTCGCGATCCAACGCGAAGCCGAAGAGCTCGCGATCGAAGCCCTGACCGATGGCCTGACCCGTGTGCCTAACCGCAAACGATTCGACGGCGTGCTCGAGCTCGCCTACAACGAGTTCACGGCCACCGGCACCGGCTTTGGTGTGCTCTTCTTCGACGCCGACAAGTTCAAAGATGTCAACGATACCTACGGGCACGCCGCGGGCGATGCGGTGCTTGTCGAGCTCGCACGCCGAACAGCAGATACCGTCGGCGACAAGGGCACCGTCTGCCGCTACGGCGGCGAAGAGTTTGCGATCATCGTCCCTAACGCGACACTCGATGAATGCGCGGCCCTCGGCGAGCAGGTCTGCTCGATCATCGCCGCGACCCCGTTCGATCTCTCGATGCTCGATGGTGTCCCCGATACCCTCCCGGTCACCGTGAGTGTGGGTGTATCGTCCGTTGATGCGGGAAAGCCCGAACGTTTATCGAGCGGCGATCAGATCGTGCAAGAAGCCGACGAATGCGTCTACGCCGCCAAAGAAGCCGGGCGGAACAATGTCAAGGTCTTCGGGCGATATGAAACCACTCAGAATGTAGCAGAGCAGGATCAAACGCTTCCAGAGCCCATGACTCAGCGTGCTTCAAGCGAACTGCCGAGCCCGCAGATCCCAACCAAGTCAACCAACGCGAGCCGGCGGATTCTGCTCGTCGAAGATGACGCCCTCGCGGCCACCCTCGTCATCTCGCTGATCAAACGCCGGGACAAAGCCGTCGATATCCAGTGGGTCAAATCCGGCACCAAAGCCTGCGTCATGCTCGAATCCGGCAAGTTCGATCAGTCCAACGGGCTGGATCTGATTATCTGCGACTTCATGCTCCCGGGCTGCAACGGGCACGAGGTGCTCCGCGTCGCCCAAGGCACTCCAGGATTGGGAGATGTCCCATTCTTTATGCTCACCGGAAGCTCGGACCACGCGATGAAGGACGAGACGCTCCGACTCGGGGCCGCTAAGTTCATCCACAAGGACGAGTTCTGCGCCGATGTGAACGGCTGCCTCAACGAGGTCTTCAGCCCGAGCAGCAAAGCCGCCTGATCACAAGCCCATCTTTACCAATCCAGCTACCAATCCAAAGTCGATCGCCACGCCGTGGTGAGCTCTTCGACCGAGGCGCTCAGCCCGTCCCAGCTCAGCGTGCCTGAGTCATCGAGCGTGCCCAGCTTCCGCATCGGGATCTCGCCGAGGATCGCGCCCAGCTTGCCGATGTCGTCTTCGCGTACTTCGAGCACATAGCACGAGGGCGATTCGTCGTACGCGAACTCGGCGTTCATCTGCCCATCGCCAACAAAGCCGATCGGTCGCTCGCTGGAGTTCCCAGCGATCAACATTTCCGCCACGCTCACCAGCACCCCGCCATCGGAGACATCGTGGGCACTCAATACGAGCCCGCGCTTGATCAGCTGGTGCACGGCGTGTGCAGTCTTGGGGCCGATCTCCAGATCGAGCTTGGGCAGCTCGCCGGTGCCAACAATCCCGAGCAACTCGGCGTGCGAGCCTCCGAGTTTGCCCTGTAGCTGCCCAACCAAGACCAACGCGTTGCCCGCTGTCTTGGCATCGGAGGTGACGCACTGGTCGAGCTCATTGACGATGCCCATGCCGGTGATCAGCAGCGTCGCCGGGATCTCGATGGTCTCGCCGCCCTCGGTGGTGAACTGGTTGTTGAGCGAGTCCTTGCCCGAAACGAACGGCGTCTTGTACGCCTTGGCCCCGTCATAACACGCCTGGGCCGCGCGAACGAGCGAGCCCATGTTCTCCGCCTTCTTGCACGATGGCCAGCAGAAGTTGTCGAGGATCGCCACGCGCGATGGATCGGTGCCCACGCACACGAGGTTCCGCATGCATTCGTCGATGGCGGTCAGTGTCATCAGGTACGGATCGTCGGCCAGCCCCGTCGCCAAGCCGCAACCGACGCTCAAGCCTTGCCCCGAGCCCGGCACGGGCTCGACCACCGAGGCATCGCCCGGCCCGATCCCACGCGGCCCAACCAGTGGCTTGATGACCGTATTGCCTTGCACCTCGTGGTCGTACTGACGCACGATCCAGTGCTTGCTGGCAATATTGGGATGCGCGAGCAGTTCGAGCAGCGAATCCTTCATTGTGGTGTTCTTTGGTGTCGCCGTCGATCGTTCCGGTGTAGTCCACACCGCCTTGCGTGTCGGCGTCGGGATGCCGTCGTGCATAAACGCCATCGGCAGCTGCCCGACGACCGTGCCGTTGTAGTTGAGCACCAGCTGGGCCTGTCCGGAGTCCGGATCGCTGACCCCGAAATGACCAAGGTCGGCCAGCTCGACATGCTCTTCGTCGCAGATCTGCTGCAGAGCCGCGATGTTCTCCTGAGGCACCGCCAGCACCATGCGTTCTTGAGCTTCCGAGATCCAGATCTCTGTGTATGACAGCCCGGCGTACTTGAGCGGGGCCTGCTCAAGATTCACGCTCGCGCCTACCTGCTCGCCCATCTCGCCGACCGCGCTTGAGAACCCGCCCGCCCCGCAGTCGGTGATCGAGCGATACAAGGGCCCGCCGTCATAATCACGCGCCCGGAGGATCGCATCGAGCGTGCGTTTTTCTTCGATCGCATTGCCGATCTGCACCGCGTGCGAGAACTCGTCGGCGTGTGTATCCGTCAGCTCCGCGGAGCTAAAGGTCGCCCCGTGGATGCCGTCGCGTCCGGTCTTGCCACCCAGCGCGATGATGCGATCGCCCGGGGCCGCGTCGCCGCTGATCAGATCGATCGGCATGATCCCGATGCACCCGCAGTACACCAGCGGGTTGCCGACATACCGGTTATCAAACGAGACCGCGCCGTTGATCGTCGGGATCCCCATCCGGTTGCCATAGTCCCGCACGCCGCCGACGACCTCGGTCAAGATCTGTCGTGGTTCCAAGCACCCCGCGGGCACCCCGTCCATTTCCGGGTGCGCCACGCAGAAGACATCCGTCGACGCGATCGGCTTGGCGGCCAGCCCGGTGCCGATGATATCCCGGATGCACCCGCCGATTCCCGTCGCGGCGCCGCCGTAGGGGGCGAGGGCCGAAGGATGGTTATGCGTCTCGACTTTGATACACACCGCGTGCTCGTCATCGAACCGAATAATCCCCGCGTTGTCCACAAAGACGGAGAGCGTCCAATCGAGCCCCTCATCGATGAGCTCGAAGGTCGCCGCGGCTACCGTGGACTTGAGCAGGTTATCGATCGTGTACGACCCGTCATCGTGGAGCGTGTGCCCCGGGCGGGTTGTCGGCAGGACATCCGCGGTGGGATCGCCGGTGTAGTGGACCGTGGACTTGAGCGTCTTGTGTACGCAGTGTTCGGACCAGGTCTGGGCGAGCGTCTCAAGCTCGATATCCGTCGGCTCCCGATCCAGTGCGATGTAGTGATCCTTGATCGCCCGCATCTCTTCGAGCGAGAGGAACAAATGACCCTCGCGTGAGAGTATTTCAAGGGCCGCGTCGTCGAGCGAGCGGATGTTGACATGGGCGAGCTTGAAGTCGTGCGCATGCCCGTGGGGGAGCTGGGCCGGGTGAAACGGCACCGCGTGCACACCCGCGACGACCGGATTGGCGAGCAGCTGCGTGGCCAGGTTCTGGGCCTTGGCTTCGGAGAGGCCGATCAGGTCGTAGCGATCGCCGGTGGAGACCGTCGCGCGAACGCCGGTGAGGGCGAAGATCGCGTCGGACACCGATTGCGCCGGCGGGGCCATCACCCCGGGCAGCGGATGGATCTCGACGAGCGAGCCGCGAGGCCCGGAGGCTCCGAGCACGGCTCGTTCGACGACGGGGTTGGCGAGCAACCCGTTGACGATCTGATCGAGCTGGGCGTCGGTGAGCTTGGCTTCGATCAAATACACCCGGCACCAGTGCGCCCCTTCGAGCGTGATGCCGACCCCGTCAGCCTGCTTAATTAGCGAATGGGCACGCGGATCGCCGGCATGGGCGAGGGGGTGGATCTCGATGCGATGAACCGTGTGTTCATGGGCGAGATCGGGCGATGAAACAGATGATGAAACAGACAATACGACGGGCAATTGATCGGCGGTGGTCGTGCTCATCACCGATGCTAGACCCGCTGGGCGCAGGTGTCGCTGGCCCGATCAGTTCAGCACGACATACAGAGCGTGGAGCAGCCCTGGAAGATAGAAAATAATGGTCAGGATAATGTTGAGGATCAGCGATCCGCCAACGCCGTCCTTGAGCCCAACCGCCAACGGCGGAAGCAAGATGGCGATGATGACGAGCAAGAGCGTGTTGGTTTGTAAATCGGACATTTGAACTGCTTTCTAAGTTGATCGAAGGGTGAGCATTCATACTACCAGACCGATGGTTCTCACGGGCAGGCGCGAGCCAAGAATATACCGGGTATGATGGGGCGTGCAAGACCAAACCACCAATCGTCCGACCGTCGAGCTCTACACCGATGGGGCCTGCTCTGGCAATCCCGGCCCCGGGGGATGGGCTTTCCTGCTGCGTCACCCAAAGACCGGCAAGGCCATCGAACGCAACGGCGGCGAGAAAGACACCACCAACAACCGCATGGAGCTCTCGGCCGTCATCGAAGGGCTCAAAGTCCTCACCCGCCCGAGCACCGTCGAGCTCTACTCCGACTCCCAGTATGTGCTCAAGGGGCTCAAAGAATGGATGGCTGGCTGGAAGCGCAAGGGGTGGAAGACCGCGTCCAAGCAGCCCGTCAAGAATGTCGATCTCTGGAAGCAGCTCGACGAGCTGCAAAAAGAGCACCAGATCAACTTCCACTGGGTCAAGGGGCACGCCGGGCACGCGGAGAACGAACGCGTCGATGACCTCGCCGTCGAGGCGAGGGATCACTACGCCGGGCGTTCATAATCGCTCAGAAAGCTGAGCGAAGAGCCGATCGCTGAGCTCGCTCATCGTCGGCAGCTGATCGGGGGGCAAAATCTGAGCCATCGAGACCACCGGGCGACCGGCGAGCCCGCAGGGCACCAAGAGCTTGAAGTGTTCCATGTTCGGGTTCAGGTTGAGCGCCAACCCGTGCAGGGTGATCCATTTGCGCACCCGCACCCCGATCGCGCAGATTTTGGCCGGTTGATCAGTGGCAAATGTATACTGGGGATTTGATGCAGGATTGACCCACACGCCCGTGGCGCAGTGGTCGGTCTGAGCGATGATGTTGTACTCGCCCAGCGTCGCGATCACGGCTTGCTCAAGCGTGCGGATGTAGTCATGGATCCGCAGCTTGGCCGCGTTGAGATCCACGATCGGATAGCACACCAGCTGCCCGGGCCCGTGATAGGTCACATCCCCGCCCCGATCGGTTTCATGGAGGGTCACGCCCAGTGCTTTGAGCTCATCGCCGCTGGCGAGCACATGCCCCGGAGCGTCCGGGCGACGCGTGACGGTGATGATCGGGGGATGCTCGACCATCAGCACCCGCCCGGACTCAGCGGCCGCGGTCTTGCGTGCATCGAGGATCTGGGCGTGGTGGTGCTGCTGGCGCTCGTAGGCGGGGTCATAATCGAGCGATTCGAGCGGTATTTTGGCCAATGGTTTCACAGGTGACTATATCCGGCCCGAGAGATGATGGACCTATAGTTCTCGCATGACAGACAGTACAGACACGACACAAGTACACGCATCCGCGATCGTCGGCGACGAGGTCGAGCTCGGCCAAGGCGTCGAGATCGGACCGTTCTGCATCGTCCAAGGGCGGGTCAAGCTCAGCGACGGCGTCCGCCTGCTCTCGAGCGTCTCGATCCAAGGGCCCGTCGAGATCGGGGCCAACACGATCGTGTATCCAAACGCCACGATCGGGTACGAGCCTCAGGATTATAAGTTCGCCCCCGGTTCGCCCACCGCCGGCGTGATCATCGGCGAGAACACGATCCTCCGCGAGGGCGCGACCGTGCACGCCGCGAGCAACAACGACACCCCGACCCAGATCGGCGATCGGGTGATGATGATGGTCGCCAGCCACGCCGGGCACGACACCGTCGTCGGCAACGATGTGATCCTGGTCAACTCGACCCACCTGGGCGGGTTCGCCAAGGTCGAGGACCGCGTGATCCTGGCCGGCGGCTCATTGGTCCACCAGTTCTGCCGCGTCGGTCGCCAGGCGATGTCCAGCGGGGCCGCGGTGCTGACCGGGGATCTCCCCCCGTTCTGCATGGCCGCCGGGCGTAACAAAATTGTCGGGCTCAACTTGGTTGGTATGCGCCGCTCCGGGATGAGCGCCGACGAGATCAACGCCGTCCGCCACGCGTATAAAACCGTTCTCCGCAAGAACCCCCCGATGCCGATCATGAAGCAGATGCTCGCTGAGCTCGGGCAGCAGTCCCCGGCCGTCAAGCTGATCTCGGACTTCATCAACGATGCCCAGCGCCCGATCATCCCCGTCGGCGGGCGGAGGGTCTCGTGAGCCGATCGATGCAGTCAATAAGCCGACCAACCCCAGCCCAGCAACTCGACCACGCCACCAACAACGGCGACGGCTGCGGCGCTTTGTGCGTCCTCGCCTCAGGCTCCAAGGGAAACTGCGCCGTCTTGGTCGTCTCCAAAACCGAGACCACCGCCCGTAGAGTGATCCTCTTCGACGCCGGGCTGAGCCCGAGCCGAACCAACAGCCTGCTCCACGCCCGGGGGATTCGGGCCGACGAGGTCGATGAGATCGTGTTCACGCATCTCGATTCGGACCATTGCCACAGCGGGTGGGTCCAGGCGATCCGCCCCGGATCCGTCACCGGCGCGTGGCGGGCGACCCTGCGGATCCACCGGATGCACATGGGACGGGCCGAGCGGATGGGCCTGTTGTACTCCAAGGCCCAGCCATTCGAGGAGGTCTTTGAGCCCGCGCCCGGCGTCAAGATCGAATCCGTCATGCTCGCCCACGATGACTTGGGCGTGGCTGTATTTCGAGGCGAGATCGACCTCCCCGATCGCCACACCGCATCGTTCGGGTACGCGACCGATCTGGGGCATGTCACCAACGAGATGATCGACCACCTCCGCGGCGTGGACACCTTGGCGATCGAATCAAACTATTGTCCGGTCATGCAAGAAGCCTCGGGCCGACCCGCGTTCCTCAAGCGACGCATCATGGGCGGGGCCGGGCACCTGAGCAACGAAGAATCCGCCGTCGCCGTGGGGCGGATTGCGCCGCGTGAACAGCTTGTGCTCCTGCACCTCTCCCAAGAGTGCAACGAGCCGGCCATCGCCATGGGCAACCACAAACGCTTCATCGACGAGCAGCCCGAGCGATCCTGTGTGATCTCGCTGCAGAGCGAGCCCACGCCGTGGATTCCTATTCGAGGCTGCGGGCAACGCCGCGCCCCCAAGGTGCACACCAAGCAGGTCCAGCCCAGGCTCTTCGGGTCGTCCCAAACGATCAATCATCCAAGCAATCATCCAAGCAGCCACTGATGGATGATCAACGCCCACCAAGCCAAGAAATCGAACCCAAGTCCGACGGGTCGCGTCCGCTATCGTGGGGCGATCGCGTCGAGCAGCGCAAGAGCCGCGAGCGGGCGGGCAAGTCGGCGAAGGTGCCATCACTGATCGCTCGGTTCTTTGCTTGGTTCATCTCATCGCTGGCCCGGCTCGCCCGATCCGCCGGCATGTCCCGTCGGCGGGTGGTCGTCGATGGCGTCGTCTATCGCGAGAAGAACAACACCAGCCTGCGCCGATCCCTGAGCCCGACCGGCATCGGGTACAAGGAATACCAGGTCCGCTTCCCGGTGCTTGGTGGGTCGATGCCCAGCGCTCAGTATCCACTCCGCGAGTCGATGGAGATCCGCTACACCCCGGCGCGGCTCTTCGCTGATCTCGGGCACGACCCCCGGCTTGGGTTCCTCGATCAGATCCGATCGCACATCAAGCCCGGCGATCGCATCCTCGAACTCGGCTGCGGCACAGGGCCAGCCAGCGCGCAGCTCGCCGAGCTCGTCGGCCCCTCGGGCGGGGTCGTCGCGATGACCCGCGACGGGCCCTCGATCCGCTTCGCCCGCCAACGCTATCGCCAGGATCACCTCGCGTTTGAACTCGGCTGGCTCGAGACCCTCGCCGGCGAGCTCGATGACGGATTCGACGCGATCGTCGCGGTGGACCTGTTCCGCGATGCGCCCGATGACCCGAGCAAGAGCCGGGCGATCGCTGAGCTCTGGCGGCTTGTCTCCGAGGGCGGCCCGATCGTGCTCATCAGCACACAGATCGCTCGCCCAGGCAAGAGCCCCGAAGAGCACCTCGATCCGCTCCGAGATCGGCTCGAATCCGTCGGGGCTGAGTCCGTCAAAGCCCTCAACCCGGACGAAATAATCGGCTGGCGCGGGATCATCGGATTTCGCCCAGAATCAAAGCCCACATGAGCCTGTTCGGGCGTGAATCGTCGGGCGAGCGTGCTACGATTCAACAATGAACAACCACGATGAAACCAACGAGCCCGACCAACAGCAAGATCAGAGCAACCAGCCCATGGCTGGGGCGACTATGTCCGAAGGCTCCAAGCTTCTCAATGTCGAAGACGGCCGCAAGTTTGCGATCCTCGCGGCTCAGTCGCTCAAAGAAGACAAGTGCACCGATGTCGTCGTCATCGATGTCGGCGGGCGCTCACCGGTCACCGGCTTCCTCGTGATCGGCTCGGGCACCTCGGCCCGCCAGATGCGCGGTGCCCTCGCGGCGATCGAGAAGGTTGCCGAGGAGTTCGGCACCAGCGCCTTCCACATCACCGAGGACGGCGATGCGATCTGGCTGCTCGCCGACTTTGTCGATGTCGTCGTGCACCTCTTCGAGCCCAACGCCCGCGCTCATTATGACCTCGAAGGTTTGTGGTTCGCCGGCGAACGCCTCGACATCCCCGAGCCAGACCAATCACTCAAACGCTCGGCCATGCCCGGACGAACCGTCATCCGCAAAGAGGGCGATGAGTGAGCACGCGCACGGTTGAGGTCAAGCTCCCGAGCCGGGCCTACGAGGTCCGCGTAGGGGCGGGCGCACTCAATACGCTCGCAGAATCAACCCGCTCGATCGTGGGCCCGTCGGCTTCGCGTGCATTCTTGGTCGTCGATACCGGGGTGCCGGGTTCGTTTATTGACCGAGCCACGAGCGATCTCGAATCGCAGGGCTTCGTCGTCAACACGAGCGCCATCACACCGAGCGAGCATATCAAGTCCATCGCCACCTACGCGGAAATACTCGTGCAGATCGCCGCGACCGGGCACACCCGCGTCGATCCCGTCATCGCCATCGGCGGCGGTGTAATGGGGGACCTCGCCGGGTTCGCGGCCGCGAGCTATCAGCGCGGCGTGCCGGTGATTCAATGCCCGACGACGCTGCTCTCGATGGTCGATGCATCTGTGGGCGGCAAGACCGGCTTCAACCTCACTTCGACGGACCGAGCCGGGAACCCGACGCTGTACAAGAATCTCGTCGGCGCGTTCCATCAGCCCAGCCTGGTCATCGCGGATATGGCCGTGCTCGATTCGCTCGACGCACGCTACCGCCGGGCGGGGCTGGCCGAGTGTGTCAAGCACGCGATGATCTGCGCCACGATCGGCGACGGGCACCAAGATCTCATGGATTGGATGAACGCCCAGCTCGATGGCATCTGCGCCTTCGACCCGTCAACCATCGAAGAGTTTGTCGCCCGCAACACCGCGCTCAAGGCGACGGTCGTGGTCCGCGACGAGCACGAATCGACCCAGGCCAAGGCCGGCGGGCGGATGCTGCTCAACTTCGGGCACACCTTCGGGCACGCGATCGAGACCATCGGAGGTCTGAGCCCCGATCCGACGCAACCGAGCTTGGCCCCGCTTCATCACGGCGAGGCCATCGCCCTGGGCATGGTGGCCGCGGCTCATACCGCCCACGCGATGGGGCACTGCGAAGAATCTGTGATCAGCGAACTTGAATCCACGCTCGGATCGATCGGATTGCCGACCCGCGTCGCCGGCCTGCCCGCGACGAGTGAAGTCATTGAGCGGATGACGCATGACAAGAAAGCCGCGGGCGGCTCGCTCCGCGTGATTTTGCCCATCGGACGGGGAGAATGCGCGATTGTCAGCGACCCGGACCCGAGCAAGCTCGCCATCGGGATCGACGCGATCCGTGCCGACGAAGCCTAAGGGCGTTCGGCCAAACCACCCATTTTCGTGTACTTCGCTCACCACCCTTCTGGGTGGAAGACCCTGATTCGATCGGGCCCGGCTCCGTTCATCGCCCCAACATTGGAGAGAATCAGAGCGTGGCTCCGATAAAAGCCGCAGTGATTTGTCCTGTGTGCTGTTCGGACAGGGCCACCGGAGCAACGAATCTGTGCGAACATTTACCGTCATCAATCAGAAGGGCGGATGCGGCAAGACCACATCCGCGATCAACCTCGCCGCGGCGTTCGCGCGATCGGGCTGCCGAACCCTCCTGGTCGATCTCGACCCCCAGTCGCACTGCGCCGCCGGGCTCGGGATCCCCGAGGAACGCCTGGACCTGGATGTCTCCGACGCGCTCCGCGCTCCGATCGACCAGAAGCTCAACCGCGATCGCCTGATCTGGCATGTCTCGCGCAACCTCGATCTGCTGCCCTCGAAGATGAAGCTCGCCGGGATTGAAGCCGCCAACGGCGGGCTCGCCGACCAAGAAAACAAAGCCGTCCGTCTCCGCTCAGTGCTCGCACGCCTCTCACGCCCAGACGACGCCCAGATCGCGCCCACTCCCCAGCCCATGGCCGACGATCAAGAGCCCGAACAGTTCGAGCCGGGCACCGAGCCCAAGCTCTATGATGTGTGCGTCATCGATTGCCCGCCCTCGATCGGTTTGCTCTCGTACAACGCGATCGCTGCTGGGCGCGAGGTGATTATTCCCGTCGAGACGAGCTTCTTCTCATTGCGTGGAGCCGCCAAGCAGGTGCAGACCGCCCGCTCGATCGCCCGGCGCATCGGCATGCGGATACACCCGAGGCTTTTGGCGACAATGCACGATCCGAACCAGCCCCTCGCCCGCGATCTGCTCGATGATCTCCGCGATCGATTCGGCGCGGGGATGATCCCCGTGGTCGTGCGCTATGACCATGCGCTCAAGGAAGCCGCGTCGTTCGGGCAGCCGATCGACGAGTACGCGCCCGAGTCGATGGGGGCCGAGGACTATCGCTCATTGTGTGAATGGCTCGTCGAGCACGCCCACATCCATCGCCCAGAGCCCGAAGATCTCGCGACGAACAGCGCGCCGCTGCCCCCGCCGGCACCCACGCTCGCGTCGGCGACGATCGAGGTGGTCAGCAGCAACCAGGGCGCGCCGTTGTCGCGGGCCCAAGAGCTGGCCGTGCGTGCGCGGACGATGCAACAGAGCCAGCAGTCTCAACAACATACTTCCGCGCCGGCCGCCAGCACCAGCGTGTTGGATACGGATACGAAGTCGACCGAATCCAAGCCCGTGCCCCTCCGGCGATCGATGATGCCCCATCGCCCGGTGGCCGTCGAGCTGGTGGACGATCGTGTGGCCAAGCCGGGCGTCGATGTGACCAAAGTAAAACACCTCTTCGGCATCCGTAAAAGCTCGCAGGGTGTGTTGTTTGTGCAACCCAAGTCCATCGGCAAACGAATAGAAATAGCCGGGGATTTCAATAACTGGAAGCCCGAACAGACCCAGATGACCTGCAACGAGGCGCTCGGGGTGTACGAGAAGCATGTCAAGCTCCCCAAGGGCAACTACGCCTACAAGCTTGTTATCGACGGCCAGTGGTGCAACGACCCCTACAACCCCGATTCCAAGAGCAACGGGCTCGGTGGTCACAATAACATGATTCGGATCGATTAGTGCTCTTCGCGTCGGCTCAATTAGACGCACCGGCGGGCTGGCACTAGAATAGTTTGATGAAGATTGTGTGATCGCGCGGGGGTACGAGCGATCGAGAGGGAACGGTTTCAGAGAACTCAAACCGGGGATGGATCCCTACTCGTGGTGAGCGGAGCTCGAAATGGACAAAGACACAACCAAGAGTGCTGATTCCAGCCCCGCCCACGCCACGCTTGATGGGACCGATTCGGGAACTGATTCGGGGACTGACTCTGGATCCAAGCTGGTGCTCGCGCAGATCGATCACGAAGAGTACGACGCGCTCGCCGATCTCTTCCTCGGCGACGGCGCGATGGGCCCGGCAACCGCCGAGCCCGAATCAAAGAGCAGCCATCAAGCATCAGAAGAATCTTTCGAAGCTGAGTCGGTATCTGATGCGATCGAAGATGAGCCCATCAGCGAGCCACCGGCCCACGACACGCATACTCCGGTATTGCAGCTCACCCGCCACGAGGACGACGCCGAGCTGGGCTCGATGGATCAAAGCTACCATGAGCAGTTCGAGATGCAGACCCCGAGCCTGCATGTGCTCGATTCGCTCGATGCCACCGACAGCCACGCTTCGGTGCTCCTCGAGGAACTGATGCGTCATGCTGCGATAGATGGCGGTACGGACGAAGAAGCATTCGAGAGCCTCGCAGAAATCGCCAGCCAGTTCGAAGATGACGCCTCGGCCGCCATCGACTACATTGCGATGCCCAACCCGACGATCGAGATCGTCGTGCTCGGGCACCTGCCTGTGCGGGCGACGCTGTGGGCACGCCAGTACGCGTGCAACCAGTCCAAGGCCCTCGATCAGACCGTCGCGCTCATCCGGGCCGCGTCGGGCTCGACCTCGGTCGATCTGATCGGCGACGGACGCACCCACCGGGCCGGCTCGTACAACAGCATCGAAGAAGCATTGGCGGTGGTCAACGACCTGGCCGACCGCGTGATCCTCCGTGTTGACGAAGCCTGCGAACCCGATCTGATCGATCGCCCGCAGGTCGAAGAGATCACCATCCTCAGCGGCGCCGACGAGGCGGCCGTGGTCGCGTCGTATCGTTTGGTCAAGACGCTTGATGCCACGCTCAACGAACAATACATGCAGTACATGGAAGGCGAAGGCCCGACACTGCGCTTAGCGGTCATGGGCGCCGGACGCGAAGTGGCGATGGACGCGTGCACCAAGCTCGAGAACGCGGTCGAAACCTTTATCCAGCGACCGATCGAGATCGTGATCGGGGCCGGGCAGATCGACGCGACCGGCACGACGAGCCTATACCGAGATTCGACGACCCACCGCGGGGCCGACATCATCAACGCCCTCGTCGCT
Organism: uncultured bacterium; assembly: GCA_963976625.1. GTDB lineage: Bacteria > Planctomycetota > Phycisphaerae > Phycisphaerales > UBA1924 > UBA1924. The sequence goes on along the minus strand of CAXBLA010000011.1, from coordinate 80,380 downwards.
GCGGCGGGTGGTCAGGATCTGCGTGTGCACGAGCCGATTGATCACGCACCAGCAGAATCGTTACAGGTCGAGTTCCCCGCCAAGGGTGTTCCGATGCCCGAGGGAAGTGCGGCTCATGAAGCCAAGCCAGAAGCCAAGCCATCAGTTGAAGAGCCAGTGTCCATCAAGCCAGTCTCCGCTCAGTCAGACGCCCCGACCCTCCGCGACGGGCTCTGCGCGATGATCCCGGGGCTGAGCCCCATCGAGACCCGGTGCCCCAAAGCTCCAGGGGTCGAGCTGGCGATTGATGAGCTTGGCCGCTTGCACATGATCGTGAATGACGCCGACACCGACGACGCGATGAACCGCCTGCTCGCGGCTCAGAGCTGGGCCCGCAACAACCTCGCGCTGCTGATCCGCGCCGAGCCCGGGCTCTGCATGCCGACCGCTGATCGCGATGTGGATACCGATGCGTTGATGCACCTGATCGCCGTGGATCCGCGGGCGGTTCGTGATATCTACGACACCCAGGTCCGCGTGTATTCACTCGCGCGTGTCAAGGTCGGCAAGGTCATCGCCCAGATCGCCACGCCGGTGAACTGAGCTGAGTCATACGAACATTCTTGAGCTATAAAAAAGGCCGCGATCGAAATCGCGGCCTTTGTCTTTGCAAACTCAATAGGGATCAGGCCGAGTTGGCCTGCGGGATACGCAGCTCGGTGAGCTGGGATTTGTTCTCGATCGCGTGGGCGTTGATCACATACTCCGCGCCATCGTTCTTCTGGTCTGGGAGATCGTACATGTGATCCATCATCACTTCTTCGAGCACCGCTCGCAGTGCACGGGCACCGGTCGCCCGCTTAGAAGCACGCTGGGCGAGCAGCTCGAGCGCGTCTTGGGTGAAGGTCAGCTTCGCGCCCTCAAGGCTAAAGAGGTGCTGGTACTGACGGATCAACGCGTTCTTGGGCTCGGTCAAGATCTGGATCAGCGCCTCGTTGGCCAACGGCATCAGCGGCGTGATCACCGGCAGACGCCCGACAAGCTCGGGGATCAATCCGTACTCGACGACATCCTCATTGGTGATCTGTGACTGGAGCCACTCACGCTCGGCGTTGTCGTCGATGAAGTGCTTCCGCTCGTTGTCAGCGCCCGATTCGTTGGCCACGCCGAAACCGATCTTGGTCTGCCCGAGTCGGCGACGCACGATCTCATCGAGCCCGACGAAGGTCCCGCCCACGATGAACAGGATGTTGGTCGTGTCGAACTGGATGTACTGCTGCTCGGGGTGCTTGCGTCCGCCCTGGGGGGGCACATTGGCGATTGTGCCCTCGAGCATCTTGAGCAGCGACTGCTGCACACCCTCGCCCGACACATCGCGGGTGATCGAGACATTGCCCGAGGACTTGCCCACCTTGTCGAGTTCGTCGATGTAGATGATCCCACGCTGGGCCGCCTCGACATCAAAGTCGGCGGCTTGCAGCAGCTTGAGCAGCAGGTTCTCGACATCCTCGCCCACATAGCCCGCTTCAGTTAGCGTAGTCGCATCGCCAATAGCGAACGGGACCTTGAGCATCCGGGCCATGGTCTTGGCGAGCAGCGTTTTGCCCGAGCCGGTGGGCCCGATGAGCAGGATGTTGGACTTGTCGAGCTCGATATCGTTGGCCTGCTCGGATTCTGAATGCAGCAGACGCTTGTAGTGGTTGTGCACCGCGACCGAGAGCGATCGCTTGGCCAGCTCCTGCCCGATCACATACTGGGCCATGAACTCCACGATCTCGCGTGGCGTCGGGATCTCGGAGAGCGATGCAGAGACCGCCGAGACGCGCTTGCGTTCCTGGCGGAAGATGTTCTGGCAGAGCTCGACACAGTTCGAGCAGATGTACACTTCGCCCGGCCCTTCGACCATCGGCCCGACCTCGCGCGAGGTCTTGCCGCAGAATGAGCAGGTGGTGATTTTGCGTCCCTTGAATCCGCTGCCGCCCGATGAACTATCGGAGCCATCGGAGCCATCGGAGCCATTGCCGCCGATCGAGCCGGAGTTGCCTCCTGAGCCGGATCCCGAGCCGTCCGAGCCGGTGTCCGAGGCGTTCTTTGGCGAGCTCTGGCGGTTGGTGGGGGATTGATCTGTCATAATGCGTGTAGCCTCTCGGTGGTGGAAACAAATAGCCCCGTCCCAAAGCAGGGAATCATGGGGTGTCACGATGGTATCGGCCTTCCGACACCCCCGGCTCAACCCTTATCTGCGGGGTTTTTCAGGTTCTTGGCGCACACCTTGCGCCCTTCAAAAGGAGCCAGAAAACCCTAGACTCGCCGCCGGCTCGGCACCACCTCCATGGCGTGCAGATTCCAAAGCAACGGCGGTTTTATCCAGATAATCGGTACAAACCCACCCTGTTTTTGGAGGGGTTCTGAAGTGTTCGTGTGCTCACGGCGGATCGTTGGGCTCGATACTCAATGTGTCCTTTTCGCCAAGCTCGTCATCCTTCATCTGGCGCGACGCTTTCTCGATGATCGCTCGTCGGGTCTGATCGAACTCTTCTTTGGTGATCTGCCCGGTCCGTTTCATCTCGTCGAGGTGCTCGAGGAGCCCGCCGCCCGGCGAGTTGGAGCGCGAATCCTCCGAGGACATCATTCTCCGTCGAACGCTGTAGAGGATCACCGCGCCCAAAATCAGCACCACAAAGAGCAGCGCGATCGCGAGCCAGTAATCGGGATCAGCCGCGGCCCCTTGCGCGAGCAGGGGGCTCGTTGGTGCGGGGAATATGGCGAAAAAAATTGGAGTGGGCATGCAAAATAATACCACACCAGACCGAGGTTGTGAGGCCCTCGCCTGCTTGTTTTCCAAGCAGCGGCGTGTATTTATGGACAACCGGCACTGAACAGATCAAAGAAGATTGCGACATCGTAGAAATCGAAGACCCCGTCGTTGTTCATATCCGCGAGCGGGTGTTGGTTGTCGTAGGCCTCGCCGAAGAAGGCGATGTCGGCGATATCAAGCACGCCATCTTCAACGAGATCAGGGCGGCAGGGGAGTTCGAGGTCGAGCAGATCGATTTCCTGAGGTGGCGCGCCGAACTGGGTCAGGTAAGCGCGATCATTGATCACGCTCACCCCATACGCATACCCGGTCGAGTCCTGTTGCCCGAGGAGCACAAGCTCCGCGGGGTTGCGTGCATCAACCACGACCAGCCCACCAAACCCATCGGCGACAAACACCGTCGAACCAACCATCGTGACCCCGAGAGATATGCCCGGGGTGTTGTATTGCCCGATCAGCACTGGTTTCTCCGGATCGGTCATGTCCAGCGTCATCAGCCCGCGATCGAGGTTGGCGACATAGGCCGTCGTGCCGACAATTACATATCGCCGTGGATCATCGAGCAGGTCCAGCATCGGGTTGGGGGCGTGTCCAACAGCATGGTCGGTCCGCTCCTGAACGAAGCCGTCGGGGGCCGGATGAGTATCTTGCTCTGGGTCATCCGCTGATCGAGCCGGTTCATCGTCGGGTACAGCAGCAGGGGGGATGCACGCGTAGGCACAGACCGGCGCAGCAAGCAGGGCAAGCGCGGTGCAGCGTAACAGCTGAAGATGGAGCGAAAAAGCGTGCGACATGGCGGATAGATCTAGAGTCCGTCGGGTTGAGCGGATCGGGGTTGAGTGGATCCGATGCTAGCCATGAAAACTTAGGCAGAATGGGGCAAATAGCGTATTTCGTGGGCAGAATTTTCGCAATGGGGGTTCTTACTCAGGGAGCCGGGTTTGCAGTGCCTGTTGTAGGCGGGTCACCAGGGCTTGGTCCCGCCCTCGGGGCTCGCTGGCTCTGCTATGGGCAAAGTCATAGGCCGTGAACGGGCACTGCTTGCGTCGGGTCGGATCCTCTGTTTCGAACCGCGGGATGCAATGCCCGTGGAGCTCGGGGGCCTGGTTGCATAAGACCAGGTAGTTGATCCGCAACGAGCCGGTCGCGGCCATAATGGCGTCTCCAAGGATCGTCATCTCGAGGAAGAACTGGGCGCGATCCTGATGCGTGAGCTCGTTGGGCGATGGGACGATGACTTTGGGGATCAGCATGCAGCAGCCCGTGATCTGGGCTGGCTGGTTGGGATTGAGTATCGCGTAGCTGCTCGGGAAGGTCGCGAGCAAGAGCGGCGAGTCGTGGTGCACGATCTGATACAGGAACTCGGTGATCGGTGGACGCGTGTTGGTGGTCATGGTGGAGGGTAGCCGATGAAGTGCACTCGAAAAAAAACCGCCACTCGAAAGTGGCGGCTTTTCAGTTTGTGTTGCGATGAACGCAGCGGGTTTAGCCGCGACGGCTCATCCGACGCTTGACACCCAGTGGGATCAAGAGGCCAAGGCCAGCGAGTGCTGCGGTTGGCAGTGGTACGATCGAAGCACCGATGTTCAGCTTGTAGCTGAAGGCCTCGTCGTTGGCGACGGCACCGTCAAAGCCATTGAGGATGATGGAGTCATCGCCCGCGGTGTCATCATCGTAACCCGATACGCCGACAAAGTATGTGCCTGCAGCCAAATCGAACTCACTCATTGACAGTGGAGTGGATCCTGAGAGCGATGCCAATACAGTGACGCCATCAGAAGTGACGACCTGCATCGAAGCGCTGTGTGGGCCGGCGATGCTGAACACAGTGTTGAACTGGAGGGTCGCATCCGCAGTGATTGTGAATGAGAACCAGTCAACATCGCCACCAGCGGTGATTGAGCCGTCGCCAATTTCGCTGAACGAGCTAGAGAATGTACCAATGTCGGAAGCTGATCCGGTGGTGTCTCCAACGACTTCCGTGAAGCCAGCTTGCGCTGCTCCGACTGCTCCAGCAGCAACGAGTGCGGCTACGATAGTTGAATTTTTCATGTCTTCTCCTCTGTAATCTCTTCTGTAGCTTGAGTTTCCCCAAACGGTTTATGAGCACACCGAACACATCGTGGTGGGCAATTCATCCCTCATGTCATCCTCGGCGAACTGTTTTTGACCTATCCAGTGCGGAAGGCCAGCTCATTTCGGAAGAACATCTGTTCTAGAATATCACGACAAAGTGGGCTAATCAATACAATTGCAATGAGTTAGCACGAAATTGCTCGGAATTTTGAAAATTTGAGATTCAACTCAAAATTCAACGCCCAATAAACCATATTCGGTATTTGTCCATATAAATGTCCCTTTGAGCAATGGCGAAAATGGATGCTGAACCCAGTTGTGTTCGGGTATTGAACGGAGATGGGTCTGCCGTCATCTCAGTGATCGAGCAGCCTCTATAGGTAGTGTGCCGCGAGGAGTTTGGTAAGAAACCGATAAATTTCCGATTATGTTTCTGAAACAGTACTTGAAATTGGATGGGCTTCCTGTATATTGCGTGCATGGACCAAGCGCCCGCCCAACCAGAAACTGCAGAACAAGTCGCCACCGTCGACCAGTTCCAGAACGACATGACACAGGTCATCGGGCTGGCGAGCGATGCGTACTGCCGGATCATCGAAGAGAAATGCCCCGGGTCCAAAGCGGTCAGCGCCGTGTGCTCGGCTTTCGGGATCCATCGCAAGCTCGCCTGGCAAGTCATCAAGGTCGCCTACTGCGACGATCCGTTTGTCGCCGCCAAGCACATGCCTTCCAAAAAGAGCACCGATGTGTGGGTCCACGCGGTGGAGGCTTCGGGCATTGATACGCAGCTGGTCGATGCCGTCCGTCGGGCGGAGGTCCGGTTCCAGGAGCTGATCAGCACCCACGCGTCGAGCAAATCCGAGTTTGACATCCTCGTCGAGTCCTCGGCCCAGAACGAAGACACCAGCACCGAAGAGCGCTGGCGTCAGCAAGCTTTCGAAGGCAACAGCTTCACCTGGGGGGTGCACTGCCGGGTGATGATGGGCGTGTGCGTGCTGATGCCGTCGGACGATAAAGAAGATTATTTCCATCTGGCGCAGATCCGCGGTCTCATGGGCTACCGCCAGAGCCGACCCGGCGTGCGATGGCTGCTCAACCAATCGGTCGCGGTCGATGATCATGTGGCCCACGAACAATCCATGGAGCGTGTTGCGCTCGATCCGGAGGCCGCGTTGGCCCACAACGGCGTGCCCGTGCTCCCCGAGTTCTGCTCGTCGCCGATGCCCGCGTTCACTCGGACCAAAACCCCAGACGGGATGATGCAAGACGAGTTTCTCTCATCCGAGATCGGGCTCCAGGGTCAGCGGACCCTCGTGACGGGCGAGCTGCTGAGAAACATCGCCCCTACGCACGCGACACCCAACGACAAGACCGCGCACTTCGGGACCGGTGTCCGGATCCCGGCAGAGATGCTCAACTTTGATATCTATGTTCGCGCCGGGCTCTTCGGGGAGGTCGAACGCGAGCTGCGCGTGTTCTCTGATGTCGCATCGAAGCTGACCTTTCAGGATATCGATGTGCTGAGTGTGAGCGACAAGATCGTGAATCTAGGGCTCGGGCTCAAGCGGGCGCACGCCCCGGACCTGCCCGGGCACCAGAGTTTTACCCAAGCAATATTCCACCGCCTCGAGCTCGATCCCAACGAGTATGAGTTGTACAGGATCCGCATGGCCTTCCCGCCCATGCCCTCGACGGTGATGATGAAACATGAGTTGCTCCCCAAGGACGAGGGGCGATCGTAAGTAGAGCATGTACGCTCGAGTTTTGTGTTATCGCGGCGATGGCCGCAAGTATTCTAAATGGAGATTGAAGATGAAAAAGGCAATGACAACAATCGGTATGCTGGCACTGATCAGCGGTTCAGCGATGGCTGATATCTCGGTAAGCAACTACGACGATCTGGACGAAGGGTTCTTCGGCGATTCGTTCCACTACAACGGGGTCACCTACTCCGATGTCAACAATGTGGACGGCGTGTTCCCTGACGGGAGCACCTTCGAGGCCGGTGGTGGTATTGAGGGGCTCGGGACTACCATTATTGTTGAGAATGCAACGCTGCTCTATAACGATTTTCCGGAATGGGGCTCAGCGAACAACGCGCTCACCTTTGGCACTTCATTTATCCCAGGCGACAATCTCTCAATCGGTGCGCTCTCGACCGTCACCATGACGCTTGATTCAGTCTCGGACTTCGCATCCGTCGATATGGCATTCTTTGAGAACGGCCCTTGGGGCGGTATCGAGTATCACATGGACGCGATGATGGGGGGGCAGGTCGTCGGGACTGATTCGTTCACCATCTCGGACTTCGGCGGTCGCGACAACATCGCGTTCGACTCGCTGAGCGTGGATGGCGTTGAGTTTGACTCGCTGCGTATCTACGGCACCTTCGGTACCGAGAACTCCGGCGGCCGCGTACTGCTCGATAACCTCACCCTCAACTCGGTGCCTGCACCGGGTTCTATGGCCATGATCATGGGCACCATGGGCATGATGGCCCGTCGTCGCCGCTAAAGCCGTGATTATCGAATCAGTCAAGACTGACTGAGTGAAGTTTTATTGTTGTGTTCTTTCATATGTCCTGCATCGGTGTGATCGCCGGTGCAGGATTTTCTTTGCGCTCAAGAGCGGCCAGATCTACTTTGGTGTTAGAACGAACCCGAAGCGATCTCCTCGCGGATCGGCATCAAGAGATTCGGCAGCGCGTACTGATCGACAAGGTTCTGCCCACGCTCGATCATCTCGTCGAGCCTTGGCGTGAGCTCTTCGAGGTTCTTGACCGGATCGTATTTGCGCAATGTCAGATACACCGAGATCGGATCGGGGTTGGCCTCCGATGATTTTTTGCCCTTTGATCGCGTTTTGACCTCGAAGTGGCACTCGAGCCCCTGGTCGTCGATCAGCTTCATCCCCATCGAGGGCTGACAGTCGAGTACATTGATGGCTTCGGTATCGAGCAGCGCCGCGATGGGCGAGCCGGCGAAAAGGGCGTTGGCCGTGATCGCGTCGTGGTTGCCCTTGGCGGCCAGATCGAACCCATAGAGCAGCTCGATGTACTCGATGTCCAATGGCGAGATCGACAAGAAGTACGGCGAGATCTCGCAGGCGGTCCGATGGATCGAGTACATGTCCTCGGCGGTCGATGGGTTCACCACACCGGCGCGGACCGATGCGTTGCGGATCGCCAGCCAGCGGTGGGGCGAGGCATTGGGGGCAGACTCGAGGGCGAGTTCCTCTTTGTAGCGACGGAAGGCGCTCATCTCTGGGTACGAACGCCGGGTGCGCTCGAAGAGCTCAAGCACCGGCTCACGATTGGTCGGCAGCTCCATGCGGACGCTGAGCTTGGTGTTGATGTAAAAATCGGAGCAGAGCGCCCGGTAGGTGCTTGGCATGGTCTGGCCTCCTTGCGCAGATGATGACTCACAATAATGATCCAGTGTATCCGCAAGCTCGCGCGGGGGGCTCGATATCGCACAGACCCGCCGATATCGCCAGAAATGGGGACAATCTGTCGATAAACACCGCTGTGCTTGTGGACGATTTGGGGCGAACCACGGGCGAAACAGCCGATTGATTGGGCGTGACCAAGCCCGACAACACCCCATCCGACTCGCTGCCCGATCAGCGGCCCAATCAGTCCGACGATAGCGTCGGCAAGCACACCCGCACGGTCGCCGGGCTCACGCTGGTCTCGCGCGTGATGGGCATGGTGCGTGACTTGATCACCGCGCGGGTGTTTGGCGACACCGCAGTCGGCTCGGCGTTCGGGGCGGCCTTCGCGATCCCCAACATGTTCCGGAGACTCTTCGGCGAGGGTGCGCTCTCGGCGGCCTTCCTCCCCGAATACACCCGCATGAGCGACAGCGATCCCGAGAAGGCCAACGCCTTCGCCTCGCTGACCATCGGGTTGCTCGCCTTGGTCACCGGCGTGCTCACCATTGTCATCGAGCTGGGATTGCTGGCCGTCGTGATCTGGGCCCCCGAAGACCCGGAGCGGGTGTACTCGCTCAAGCTCATCATGGTGATGCTCCCCTTCATGCCCATGATCTGCATCGCGGCCATCTTGGGCGGGATGCTCCAGACACTCGGACGCTTTGGCCCATGGGCCGCCGCGCCGATCCTGCTCAACCTGTGCATCATCGGAGCGGCCCTGCCGTTCTTCTGGGTCGAGGGTGCGGACCCGCGACAATGGGCCTACTCCATCGGGATCGCGGCCGTCGTGTCCGCGTTGCTCCAGGTGCTCTGGTCGCTCTGGGCCCTGCGCGGCAAAGTCCGCTGGACAAAGGGCGTGTCCCAAGCACGATCCGATGGGAAGCTCATGCTCGCGCGGATGATCCCAGTCATCATCGGACTGGGAACCCTCCAACTCAACGCCTTCGTTGATACGCTCATCGCGATGTACCCCAACTGGGTCGGGCCCACGATCTTCGGCTCGCCCTACCCGCTCGACGAATCCTCCAACGCGGTGCTCTACTACGCCCAGCGTTTGTACCAGTTCCCCCTCGGGGTATTCGGGATCGCCGTCGCCACGGCCGCGTTTCCGGCGCTGGCGCGCGTCGCCGGCGACAAGCAACGATTCAGCGATATGCTCGCCCGTGGGGTCCGCCTGAGCCTCTATATAGGATTGCCCGCCAGCGTCGGGCTCTTGATCGTCGGCCCGGGGTTGATCCGCGTGATGTATTCTGGATTCGGCGCGGGCGAGGGCTCTGCTAGTCATGGATTTTCCGAAGACGGCATCATCCGGGCGAGCGCCGTGCTGATGGGCTACGCGATCGCAGTCTGGGCGTACTCGCTCAACCAGCTCTTCACCCGCGCGTTCTATGCCCAGAACGACACCAAGACCCCGATGCGGATCGCGTTGGTGATGGTGGGGGTGAACCTGTGCCTCAATGTCGTACTGATCTGGAAGCTGCGTGAAGCCGGGCTCGCGTGGTCCACCGCGATCTGCGCCATTGGGCAGACCATCGGGCTGATGATCGCGTCCAAGCGTCGGCTCGGGGTGACGCTCGTGATCGATGGCTACCAACCCGTTGTTAAGATCGTCATCGGATCCCTGGTCATGGGCGGACTCTTGATCGGGGTGCTCATGGTCTATCCCCAGCCGATGGCGTGGGGCGGGCAGCTGGCGCGGGTCGCTGTGCTCACGGGGGTGGGTGTTGCCGCGTACGCGGTTTGGTCGATAGTGATGAAGATGGACGAGCTGGGATGGCTGCTCTCAAGGTCAACCAGCGATCAGAAGTAAGAATCAAGGAGCGCCCATCAAAGGGCGAAGCGCATGATGAACAACGAAAACAAGCAGAACGAATACAAGCGGACAGTTCAGGTCGGGATCTTTATCGCACTGGCCATCGCATCGGTCGGACTCAGCGCCTGCAACACCGTCAGCGGCGTGGGCAAAGACCTCCAAGAAGCCAGCGACAATGTCAAGGAAGCGATCGAGGACTAATCCAACCACGATCGGGCACCGTGATCGACCTTACAGGAAAACCCATCATCATCACCGGCGCATCGAGCGGCATCGGCGCCGCCGCTGCGATCGCGTGCGCCCGACAAGGTATGCCCGTCGCGCTGTTCGCGCGCCATGAGGACAAGCTCAACGAGATCAAGGAGCGGATCGAAGGCGCGGGCGGACACGCGATCGTGGTCTGCGGTTCGGTCGACGATGTCGATGCCAATCACGAGCTCATCGCCCGCACCCAAGAAGCCTTCGGCGACATCTACAGCGCCATCGCCAACGCCGGGTACGGGCTCGAAGCCGAATGCGCGACGGTCGATATTGAAGCGGTGCGTGCGATCTTCGAGGTGAACTTTTATGGCTCGATGAACCTTGTCCAGCCCATGGTTGCCGAGTTCCGCCAGCGGGGCACCGGGCACGCGATGATGGTGTCGAGCGGGCTCAGCAAGATCGGGCTGCCGTACTACGGGGCGTACTGCGCGACCAAAGCCGTTCAAGATCACTTCTGCCGGGCGATGCGCCTCGAGCTCCGCGGCTCGGGTGTACATGTCTCGAGCGTGCATCCGGTGTTGACCAGGACCGGGTTCCACGAAGCCGCGGCTCGCCACTCGGGCGGCAAGCTCAAAATCAGCCGATCCGCGCGCATGCAGACCCCCGAGCGCGTCGCCGATGCCATTGTCCGCTGCCTCAAGAAGCCCAAAGGCGAGGTCTGGACGAGCTGGGTCTCACGCATCGGGCTGGGCGCGAGCGTGATGATGCCCGGGCTCACCGATTGGTGTTTGTTAAAGATGGTCGACAAGCACCGATCGGCCAAAGACGATCCGACCAGCTGAGACATCGAATCACAGCAGTGTTTACGCCATCAGCGGGGCGCGTCCCAGTGCCCTGCGGGTGTCGGCGAGCTGCCCGCAGTGCAGGCTCGGGTGGATGGCGATGAAGGTGAAGCACAGGCCCTTGGTGCCGAAGAACACTTTCCATTCTTCGGGGCAGCCCGGCGCGTCGTCATCGAGGTCGGCATCGGTGATCGAATCAAGGTACGCCATGGTGTCTTTGTGAGCATTTTCGTAGTCGGCCATCAGCGAGTCAAAGCTCGGGTAGATCGAGGCGTCCGCGCTCGGCTCGGTCTTGTAATCAAAGAGCTCTTTGAGGTGATCGAGAGGGCAGGTCTCCTTGCCCATGATCAGGCAGTGGAGCAACGAGGATTCGGAATAGGCCAGGTGCCCTAAGACCCAGAGCGCGTGGTTGCCGCCCTTGACGGTGGGCTGGGCGACGGGCTCGGATTTGAGGTCCACCAAGAGCTGGGTGGTCATGCCTCGGGAGGTGGCGATGGTGGCTTTGATAAAGTCGATGGCGTTCATGGGGTGCTCCTGGCTGGGGTGTGATTTTTCTGTGCGGAGCAGCATGATACCGTTTTGTTCGGTATGCAATCAAGCGTGATCATAAAAAAACCGCACCCATCGGGGTGCGGCTGTGATTTGCTTATCTATGCGATGCTCAGCCCTTGGGGCCGCCCGAGAGGATGTCGGCGGGCAGGTCGTGCTTGGCGTCGTTGGTGCGGAAGAGCTTGGCGAGCTTGACGGCCTGCGCGTCATACGCGGCTTTGTCGTCCCAGATGTTGCGTGGGTCGAGGATCTCATTGGGCACGCCTTCGACGGCGGTGGGCATGTTGAGCCCGAAGACCGGGTGCTCGACGGTGTTGGTGTTGTCGAGCGAGCCGTTGAGGATGCCGGTGACCATCGCGCGGGTGTAGGGCAGGCTGAAGCGCTTGCCGTTCTCGCCGGCGGGGCCCCCGGACCAGCCGGTGTTGAGCAGCCAGACATTGGCGCCGTGTTCTTTGATCCGGTCAGCGAGCATCTGTGCGTACTCGGCTGGTCGGCGTGGCATGAACGGGCCGCCGAAGCAAGGTGAGAAGTTGGGGGTTGGTTCGTTGACACCTTCTTCGGTGCCGGCGACCTTGGAGGTGTAGCCGTTGATGAAGTAGTACATCGCCTGCTCGGGTGTGAGCTTGGAGATCGCGGGGAGCACGCCGAACGCGTCGGCGGTCAGGAAGATGACATTCTTGGGATGCCCGCCGACCGATGGGATCTGAGCGCCGGGGATGAAGTCCACCGGGTAGGTCACGCGGGTGTTCTGGGTGAGCGAGACATCGTCGTAGTCGGGGATTCGGGTTGCCGGGTCGATGACGGTGTTCTCGAGCACGGACCCAAAGCGGATCGCGTCCCAGATCTGAGGCTCATTCTCATGAGTGAGCCCGATGACCTTGGCGTAGCACCCGCCCTCGAAGTTAAAGACGCCCTCTGGGCCCCAGCCGTGCTCGTCGTCGCCGATCAGGGCGCGATTCTCGTCCGCAGACAGGGTCGTTTTGCCGGTGCCGCTGAGCCCGAAGAAGAGGGCGACATTGGACGGGTCATCCTTGGCGATGTTGGCCGAGCAGTGCATCGGGAAGACGCCGACTTCTGGCATGTCGTAGTTCATCGCGTAGAAGAGTGATTTCTTCATCTCGCCGGCGTACTCGGTGCCGAGGATGATGACGATTTTCTGTTCGAGCGACTGGGCGATGAAGGTCTCGGAGCTGACGCCGAGGGCGGCTTGTTCCTCGGCCGTCAGCTTGTGCATGCCCGCGTTGATGACGGTCCAGTCGTGGTTCCACGAGCCGTCGCCGGCGTCGGATGCCGAGCCGGGCTTGATGAACAGGGTCTGGGCGAAGAGCGAGTGCCACGCCATGGTGGTGACGACCTTGACGCCGAGCCGACGCGAGACATCCGCGCCGGTGAAGCCCTCGAAGACAAACACTTCGTCCTGGGCATTGATGTACTTGGTGGCGATGTCGAGGGCGGTGTCGAACTGCGTCTGGGTCATCGGCTGGTTGACCTTGCCCCAGTCGATGTTGTCGTGGATGGCGGGGGAGTCAACGAGGTACTTGTCGGTCGGTGAGCGTCCGGTGCGATCGCCGGTGTTGACCGAGACGCAGCCGTTGGCGGCGAGCTGTCCTTCGCCGCGCCGGATGACGCGCTCCATGAGCTCAGCCGATGAGCAGTTGGTGTGGGTGCGATCTTTGGAAAGATTGAGTTGATCGGTGACGGCGCTCATGGACGGGCTCCTCTGGTCCTTTGCCCCCCGCGGCCTCTCGAGCGGCGGGGGATTGTGTGATCGGCGAGCGAGGTGTGCTTGACAGGGATGGGAACAACGACTTGAACAACACCCGGGCGCAATACCAGGGTTCCCCTCGCTCGATTGTCAGGTGAGAATTGTAGCCCTGAAGGTCGGAAATGTTGTGAATTCTGTCAGTGAACAGGCAGACTTTGGGGGGTGATCGGTGCTATATTCTCCTCGCAGGGCGACCCCTTGGGTTCGCCTTCTTGCTGGTGGACGTAGCTCAGTTGGTAGAGCACCTGGTTGTGATCCAGGATGTCGCGGGTTCAAGCCCCGTCGTTCACCCTTTTCCGATCAGTTCAGGCCGCCTCTCATCGAAGATGGGGGCGTTTTTTTTGTAAATGGACTGATCGATTATTGATTGCAATGATGATCGCGTTAGGCGGCCTGACGAGCGGGCGATGCAGTGGCTCTTTGCTCACTGATGAGCCGGATGCAGGTTTCGAGGAGCAGATCCTTGTCGATTGGCTTGGTGAGGTACTCGTTGCAACCAGAGTCCAGGCAGTGCTGGCGATCGCCCTCGAGCGCGTGGGCCGTGACGGCCATGATCGGGGTGTCGATCCCGGCTTCGCGGATCTTCACCGACGCGAAGTACCCGTCCATCACCGGCATCTGCATGTCCATAAGGACCAGATCAAACGGTGTGTGGGCGGTATCCGCTTCGAGCACCGCGCTCAGTGCCTGCTGCCCATCGCAGGCGAACTCGATCTGGGCGCCCGTCGTGCTGAGGATATGCTTGAGCAATATCCGGTTATCTTTGGCATCATCGACGACCAAGACCCGGCAGTCATTGAGCACGCCGGGGGCATCGGCGGAGGGTTGCTCCCCGTGCGAGTCGGCGATGCTCGGTGATGCCGCGGCCAGCTCCCCGGGATCGATGGTGACCCGGAAGACCGAGCCCTCGTTGAGCGTAGATTCCACGGCGACATCGCCGCCCAGCGCTCGCGCGAGATCGCGTGAGACCGCCAAGCCGAGCCCCGCGCCCCCGAACTGGCGGGTGAGCGTGTCCTGACCCTGCCTGAACGGATCAAAGATGGTCTTGAGTGATTCGTGGTCGATCCCCACCCCGGTGTCGGCGATGACGATCTCGAGCACCTGTGTTTGATTGACCTCGTTCATCTGTGCGCTGATGTCGATCGTGCCCGAGGGTGTGAACTTGATCGCGTTCTCGGTGATTTTGGTGAGGATCTGTTCGAGGCGCTTGGGATCGGTGGTGATCCGCTGCGGGCAGGATGGATCAATCGTGAGGTTGATCTGCAGGTCTTTGGTCAGGGCTTTGGCCGTCGCGCCGCGGTAGAGATCCGAGAGGATCTTAGTCAGCTCGCAGGGCTTCTTGGCGATGCGGAGCTGGCCGGCCTCGATCGCGGACATATCGAGCATATTCTCGATCAGCGCGGTGAGCTCAGCGCTCGAGCTGTAGATCGATTGAGTCAGGCGCGAGCGTTCGGATTCGCTCAACTCGCTGGTGTTGAGCAGGTCGGCGAAGCCCATGATCGCCGTCATCGGCGTGCGGAACTCGTGCCCGATGTTGGTCAGCAAACGCCAACGCACCGCGTCGGCCCGCTGGGCCTGGTTGATCGCCTTGGTCAGCTGGGCCACTTGGCGGCGGATAATCAGGAAGGTCGGCTCGATCACAAACAGCAGGATCGCCACGAGCACACCGATCAGGATCGCCATGCCAAACTTCGCCCGCCCGATGCTCGACGCGATCGTGCGCTTGTACGCGCGTTCGTACTCATCGAGGACCTGGTTCATCCGTGGAAAGAACAGGGCGTGGGCTTGCTCGATCTCGTCTTTGGCCGCATTGACCCGATCGAAGGTCTGCTGGTCGATGTAGGGCGCGCGTCGGATCATGCTGATCGTGAGCGACTGCAGCTCATCGGACGAACGCACAAGCTGACGAAACGGCAGCTCAACATCCTCGTAGGTGTCTTCTCGTTCTGTTGGGCTGTTGCCGTCGAGCTTGAACGAAGACCAGCCTGATGAGAGCTGCGTATGGGTGTTCTGTAGATCGCTCGTTGAGCTCTGGAGCTCGGTGAGCACGGGCTTGAGTGAATCCCACTCGCCCATTCGGATCGCGATATCGATCTTGAGCGCATCGGTGACGATGCGCTGAGCGAGCTCGCGTTGACGCCCGGCGAGGTTGATCTTGGTGGCCGAGGTGTTGTCGAGCGATGAGGTGGTACGGATGATCATCACCGAGGAGAGCAACGCGATAAACAACGCGAAGGAGATCGCGAGGATTCTGAACTTCTTGATGTTCTTGCTGATCTCGTTGCTGTTGAGTGACTTCATGTGTGGATATCCGTTGTGCTCTTAATCAATCGCACATCGAGTTATCGACCCGATCGGGCATCATCTGAATCCATGGAGGCCAGAATCTATGGGATGTGGTGTTCAGAATCGCTCGGGGCGGCCGATCAAGCAGCCTTGCCAGCTTGATTATCGGCCTGGGCGCACAACGAGCGGATCTCTGCGATCTGACCACTCAGCGACCCCAGATCGCCCGAATCCGCGATGAGTTCACCCACAGCACCCGCCAGCTCGCGGAGCGATTTCATGCCGAGCAGGGACGCGATGCGTTTGATCTTGGTGCAGGTGATGTACAGGTCTACACCGTTCTCAGATTCGATCTGTTCATTAAGCACGCTGGTGATCTTTGTCAGCTCTTCGAGGAGCTTGGCCGCCGATCCCTTGTCCACACGACTGCGCACGCGTTCGAGGGTGGGCGCGGTCCATTGATTGATTAGGAACTCGCCGAGTGCGCACAAGAGCGTCTGTTCGTTGAGCGGGATGGGCAAGAACATGTCCGCGGCCGACAGGCGGATCTGCTGCTTGGTGGATTCGTCTTCGAGCGCGTTGCCCGCGAGGATGACGGGCTTCATAAACCCGGATTCCCGCAGTGATCGGATGAACTCGGGCCCGGATCGGTCGCCGACATCGAGGGTAACGAAGAGCAGGTCCACATCATGGATGCCCCGCTCGAGCGCTTCCGCCGCGCTGTCGGCGAATCCGAAATCTAGGTTCGTCGTCAGCAGGTACTGGCGCACAAAGGGGGTAATGCTCGGGTCGTTGCCGACAAAGAGGACCTTGCCGACAAGCTGGGGGGTCTCAACAGTTTCGAGCGAGCTGATGCCCGCGAGGATGTCGGGTTCGATGTATTCTTGGATGAAGATCTCGTGCTCGAACTTGATCCCGATCTCGTGGACCACGCCGCCCCGGTGATCGCATCGGCACACGGTGCCCTTGATCTCGACGGGCTCGCCGGTGGCTTTGGTGAGGGTCGATTGCACGGCGCTTCCCGGGTAGATGAAGTTCGAGTGGAGCACCGACATGCCCCCACGGGAGATGTTCCTGGTCGCCACGGCGATCTTTCGGCGTTGTGAGTGTTTGCCCGGATCGAGCGTGAGCTCGAAGCACGGATCAAAGTATTCGATCCGCGTGAAGTGCCGACTCGGGGCTTTCTTCGCCGCCTTGGGCGGCTGATCACCGTTCGATTCGAGCTTGCTCAGCAGCTGCGAATACGCCTGGGTGCCCAGTCCCAGCGAGTTGCGTTGATTCGCGCCGAGTTGTTTGTTGGTGTGTTTCACGCGGGGTTCTTTGGGCTATGCAATGGTCGTGCGGCTTGGTGTTATGCGGCTGATTTCGCTTTGATCCGTCGGCAGGTGACCACGAGGGTTCTGATCTGTGGGGCGCAGTCCTTGAGCTCGCCGGCGGCGAGTGTTTTCTGGGCCCCGAGCGCCAGCTCCGAGATCGTCGGGAACCCGAGCGGGGACGCGGCCCCCGAGAGCGTTCGGCAGATCTGCAGGCACGCGGGCCCATCATTTTCACGCAGGGCCTTCTCCAGATTGATCGCCATCCGGGGCACATCGGTGAGGAACTTGCCGACGAGCTGGTACGCCGGGTTGTCGGTTTCGAGTGTGGAATAGAGCGGGCCGCCATCGCCGTCCGAGTGGAGAAACTCGCCGAGCGCCTGATAGAGCCGGGTTTTCGAGAGCGGCTTGGAGAGGATGCCCGAGGCAGACGATGCCCGGATGGATTCCATCACCGGCTCGGACTTGTCCGAGGTCATCAGAATCACCGGCGCATCGCACCCGGCTTCGTGCAGCGCTGCGATCAGATCGGGGCCGGACTCTTCGCCCATATGGTAATCGGCGAGCACAATATCACAGCCCTTGCTCGCGCGCGAGACCGCCGACTCGATCGAGTCCGCGGTGCCCAGGGCCAGGTTGGTCTCTTCGAGGAACATCAGGATCAGGTCACGATCAAGATCCGTCGGCGTGACGATCAGCAGCGAGCCGTGCAGTCGATCCGGCTCCACACGCTCGAGCGAGTACGCCTCGTTGAGCGGGTCGAGCCCGAGCAGGTCCTTGGTCGAGATCTGCTCGTTGAACGCGATGCCGACCTCGTGAACGCGTCCCTCGAGATGGCCGCAGCGGACGATTTTGCCCTGGATGGTCTGGCTGGTGCCATTGGCGAGCTTGAGCGTGATTTCGCAGGGGCTGTTGACATGCACGAACGATGCGTGCAGGATCGACATCCCGCCGCGTGAGATGTTCCGGGTCGCGACCGGGATCGTGACCTTCGCGCCGTTGCCGTGCTGGATGGTGAGTTCCACGGCCCCGACCCGAAACGACCAGCGCACATACTCGCGATCCGGGTTCACATATGATTCCTGATCCTTGTCAAACTGCTCGAGGAGCTTGTTGAGTTCGCGTTCGCCGAGGCGGAGTGTATTGGCCAGGTTCTGGGCTTTTTTCATCGGGCACCTTATTAACAAATGGGATGGATCGTGCGTGTACGCTCGATGTATCACCGCATATCGGCGTGTTGAAGCGGGGGCTTTGGCCCAATAGCAGATTGAGATCGACTCGAACGCTGATCCCCCCAGATCCACGGGGGCAGCGTGTCTGGCGATGGTAATCTGAGTCCAATAAACAAAGAACAAGCCCCGATGAACGGGGCTTGCGGGGTACATGCAGAGATATAAGTTGATATGTTTGGCTTAGATATCGAGGTTCTTGACTTCCAGCGCGTGATCCTCGATGTACTTGCGCCTCGGCTCGACATGCTCGCCCATCAGCAGCGAGAACAGGTTGTCGGCCTCGCCCGCCTGGTCCCACTGCACGCGGAACATCGAGCGGACATCATGATCCATCGTGGTCTCCCAGAGCTGGATCGCGTCCATCTCGCCCAGACCCTTGAACCGTTTGATCTCCATCCCGCGTCGTCCGATCTCGTGGAGCGCCCGCAGGATATCAGGGATATTCTCGGCTTCGACGATCTTGGAAGTCGCTGAGGACAAAGTCTCGGTGTCATCATCTGAACCGGGCTTGGGTGCCTTGCCGACCTTGGTCGTGCTCCACGCAAAGCGGGCCGGGAGCTTCTCGCCCGTGATCGATTCTTCTTGGACCAGCGCGTAGTCGTTGATGTCGAGCCCGAGCTCGTCAAGCTCCTTGAAGATCACCGCGAGCTCTTTGTTCTCGTGGAGCTCACGCACCGTGGCGATCGGGGAGTTGATCTCGGCGATTGTGTCGGAGTCTTCGGGCGTTGCCGGCAGCTCGATGCCTTCCTGGGCTTCTTCGATGTCGTCGGAGTGACGCCAGTTGTTCTTCTCGATGATCTCGAGCGCTTCGACCTCGGACCAGGCGTACTCGCTGGTGGCCAGTGTCGCGACGATGTGCGTGGGCAGGGTGCCCTCGCGACGAGCCGCGAGCAGATCGACGAATCGGCACCCGCGGCGCTCGGCCACCTCGACCAGGTCGCCCAGTCGGGTGATCGCCCGCACAGCGCGCATGGCGTCGTTGCCCGAGATCTCGGTGAGCGTCGCGGGCTCATCGCCCAGGCGGGTGTTGTCGATGTCGCGGATCAGCAGCGACGAGCCGTCGAGCCCCAGCTCGGTGAGCACGGAATCGAGCTTGCCCTCGTTGAGCACATACTGCGATTTCTTGCCCTTGATAATCTGATACAACGGCGGCTGCGCGATGTAGATATGCCCGCGCCGCACCAGCTCATTCATATGACGGAAGAAGAAGGTCAGCAGCAGCGTGCGGATGTGCGAGCCGTCGACATCCGCGTCGGTCATGATGATGATCTTGCCGTAGCGGAGCTTGGAGATGTCGAAGTCGCCCCCGATGCCGCAACGCAGCGCACCGATGAGCGTGCGGATTTCTTCAAACCCGAGCACCTTGTCGATGCGTGCACGCTCGACATTGAGAATCTTACCTTTCAGGGGCAAAATCGCCTGCGTCTCGACATCGCGCCCCTGCGTCGCGGATCCACCCGCGGAATCGCCTTCGACAATGAAGAGCTCGGCCCGGTCGAGGTCCTTGGTCTTGCAGTCGCGCAGCTTGTGAGGCATCGAGCCTGAGTCGAGGGCCGTCTTGCGCCGGGTCAGCTCGCGGGCCTTGCGGGCGGCTTCGCGCGCCTGGGCCGCGACGATGCCCTTGAGGCACAGCTTCTTGGCCTCGGCCGGGTGCTCTTCGAGCCAGGCGTTGAGGGCTTCTTGCACCGTGCCCGAGACAAACGATTCGATCTCGGGGTTGAGCAGCTTCTCTTTGGGCTGGTTGTTGAACTGCGGGTCGGGGAGCTTGACAGAAACAATTGCGATGAGCCCCTCGCGCAGATCGTCGCCCGACGGGTTGGGGTCTTTGTCTTTGAGGAACCCGAGCCGACGGGCGTAGCCGTTGAGCGTGCGGGTGAGCGCGGTCTTGAAGCCCTGGCCGTGGGTACCCCCGTCGGCGTTGTGGATATTGTTGGCGAAGGTGAGCAGGCTCTCGGAGTACCCGTCGTGGTACTGGAGGGCGATCTCGCAGAGCATGTTCTCTTCAGCGATCTCGTTGCGCAGGAACACGGGCGATGAGAGGGCGGTCTTGCCCTGCATCAGGTGCACAACATACTCAAGCAATCCGTTCTCGGCCTTGAATGTATCGTGCTTGATCTTACCATCAGGCCCGACGCGCTCGTCGGTCAGGCGGATCACCACGCCCGGGTTGAGGTACGCCAGTTCGCGCAGGCGGTGAGAGAGCACGCTGTAATCGAAGGTGACATCGTCAAAGATCTGGGTGTCAGGCTTGAAGACGACGGTGGTGCCCGTCTCGCGCGACGCGTTGGCCGGGATCGGCCCGACATCGGAGAGCGGCTTGGTGACCACGCCGCGCTCGAATGTAATCGACTTGATCTGCCCGTCGCGCCAGACCTCGGCTTCGAGCAGCGAGGAGAGCGCGTTGACACACGAGACGCCCACGCCGTGGAGACCGCCCGAGACCTTGTAGGCCGAGTCTTCCTGCTGGAACTTGCCCCCGGCGTGGAGCTTGGTGAGCACGACCTCGATCGCGGGCTTGCCGTTGACGGTGGGGTCGTCGTTCTTGACGGGGTCGGTGGGGATGCCACGCCCGTCATCGGTGACCTTGATCGAGCCGTCGGCCTGGATCGTCACGGACACAAAGGTCGCAAAGTCTGCCATCGCCTCGTCGATCGAGTTGTCGACCACTTCATACACGAGATGGTGGAGCGCGCCCAGCCCGGTGCCACCGATGTACATGCCCGGGCGTTTGCGCACAGCCTCGAGCCCTTCGAGGACCTTGATCTGGTCCGAGGAGTAGCCGTTCTTCGCAGCCGGTGCGGCTCCATCGCTCGGGATCGGATCGGAAGCGGGGTTGGTGCTTTGGTGTTCGCTCATGGTGTGCTTTGTTTCTGTTCGAATGGGTTGAAAATCGAAGGCTCGAACAGCGAAAGATATTCTGTGGTATCTTGTGATGGCGTATCGGTTTCTGATCGATTTTGATGCGTTGAATCATAGCGCATCTGGGGGCATTCTGCCCGGTTTCACACGGACAAACTGATCTGAGATCGGGCCGCTATCTGGCAGTGGCTTTGGGGGCAAACGATGGCAGTTGAGCCTGAAAAAACAGAAGAAAACGCCGATTTTGAGCGTGGGTTATATGTCTGCGAGCACCCGGGGCACGAGTTTGTCAACGCGGGCTCGTCGGGGACGACGATGGGGCTGTTTTGCACCCAGCTCTTCGCGATGCTTTTCCTGATCCCGGCCGTGGGATTCTTTGCAATGCGGAACCTGCTCGGGGCGTCGATGGTGCTCGCGGGGATCGTCACCGGGGCGCTGCTGGCGGTTGTGCTCACCGCTGGCATCGTGATGCTGCGCCGGGTCAACCGCGTGAACCAGAACAAAAACGCCGGGACTTTTTACACCAACGAGAGCGACTCACGGTTCCGTGTGCGGGTGGTCATCCCCAAGAAGCAGCAGGGGGCCAAGATCGTCGAGTGGGCCAGGGCGATGAGTGACGAGCTGGCGAGCGAAGTGGTCGGCGAAGAAGCGGAGATGACCGCCGAAGAACTCGAGATGATCCGAGGCGGGTTCGAGCCGATGATCGTCCGCCCGTGGTTCGGGCTCAAACGCGATCGTCTCTACTGGCGGACCTTTGCGATCATGTGCGTGGTCGTCGGGTTCGGGGCGACGATTCTGCTCTCGCAGGTGCTGGGCAGCTGGCAAAGCATCATGCAATCCTTCGGCTTCCTCACCTACGCGGGCATGGGGCTGATGATGGTCGGGGGCGTGGTGAGCGCCGAACTTATCTGGCCGACCTATCTGCGACTGGTGCCCGGGCAGCTCGATGTGTTCCGGTTCGGATTTCTGGGTTCGGGCAAGCCCACGGTCGAAAGCTTCGATCTGCGAAAAGTGGGCGTGTGTGTGGACTTTGGGCGTCACATCGCGGTGATCGAACCCCCGCGTCCGATCGGCGAGCCGCTCCCCAAGCTGGTGCAGGCCAAACGCTGGCCCCACGCCCAGGCATTTCCTGAAGACTACACACCGATCTACATCGCGCTGACCATGACCAGCAGCCGTCGGCTCTTCGCCCAGCGCCTGATCCAAGCCGCCCGAACGGACGAGCCGACCCCGCCGGTCCCGATGGATCGGCTCGGCGAATAAACCGGATTTTGTCTTAGGGCACGATTATGGCACGATCAGTACGCGCGAGATGTGCTCGTTGAGCAGCTCGTACACCGTGTCGATATCGCCCTCGGCCAGACGCACACAGCCCATGGACTCATCCCCGCCGATCGAGTCCTGGTCGATGGTGCCGTGGATGCCCAGGGAGGTGAGCGTGCTGTACTTGCCCACGCCGGTGAGCCCGATCCAGAACTCCCCGATCGGGTTGGCCGGATCGTCGGGCGCGTATTGATCGCGTGCATCGCGTGGGTTGACCCACCCGGGGTTCTCGAGCTTGTTGGCCGAGACGACGAACTCGCCCACGGGGGTGCCGTCGTTGGAGCCGAGCCCGACATCGAACGATTTGATATAGAGCCAAGATTTCGGATCGGCGGGCGAGCCATGGTAGATGTCGATCCGGTGGGCCGATTTGTACACGATCGCGTGGAACGGCCCGCGGACAAGCTTGAGCGTCTGCCCGAGCCGAATCTTGGACGGATCGGCGATCTGATTCACACGCGAGATCAGCTTCCAGTGCGTCGCCAGCTCACGCCGACCAGATATCCGCGAGAGTGAATCGCCCGACTGCACTTTGTACGACTCGCTCATCGGATCGTCCGGATCAACCACCGGCGAGAACAGCAGCACCTCGTTGATCGCGGTGAGCTCGTCACGCAGGACCTGGGCCTGGCTATGGGTGATGTCCGAGCCCATCAAGGCTTGGGAAAGGAGCCTGCGAGCCCCCACGCGGTTGTTCTCGGCCACGAGGCGACGGGCGGAATCGAGCTGGAGCCGAATGCCCGACGAGAGCCCCGTGTTTCGAGATTGAATGTTGGGTTGGGTACTTGGCTGGGTATTCGTTTGATTGGTATTCGAAGCCGCGTCGAGGATATCCGTGCTGGGGCCTGTATTGGTCGAAGGCTGGGTGCTCGGGCGCGTCGCGGGGCGCGACGAGCCGGTGTCGGTGTTGGCTGGGGTATGGTCGCGGATCGCCCGCTCGACATCGCCCCGTGGGTCGGTGTT
This sequence comes from uncultured bacterium, assembly GCA_963976625.1. Lineage (GTDB taxonomy): Bacteria > Planctomycetota > Phycisphaerae > Phycisphaerales > UBA1924 > UBA1924. The sequence continues at coordinate 56,929 of CAXBLA010000011.1, read as the reverse complement.
CCCGTCCGCGCCCGGAAGCGGACGGGCCGGCGAGTTGTTGATCACGATGGGCTGCTGCTCGATCGGGGTGTTGCCCTGAGCAGTTTCTGGCTGGTTGATGGTCTGGTCGATTGGCTGGTCGGTGTTCTGGTCTGCCTCAGCGACGAGTTCTGATGCTGCGGGGCGGATCAGCGTGTACCACACGAGGGCGAGGAGCCCGATGACGATCAGGGCGGTCACGACCTTGCGGACTGGCCCGGCGCTCGATCGGCGGTAGTGGACCTGAGAAGAGCGGGTGGCGTTGCGGGATGATTGACTCGGTAAGCTCATCGGATGTCCTTGCTCGGTACTGATCGTGTTTCTGGTCGTATCAGGTTCTGGCGGGATCTGTCAGGTCAGTTCACGATGGGCGGCGAACTTCGCCAGTCTCCGCAAACACCCGGTCCATCAACCAATCGTGCGCCTCCGTCGGCACCCGCTCGATCACCTGACACCCGAAGCATACGCCCACCATCAACGGGCGGGGCATCCCCAGCGCGTCGATCATGCGATCATAAAAGCCCGCACCCCGTCCAAGACGGCGCAGGCCCGAATCGAAGCCAAGCCCGGGGATCAGGATCAGGTCCAGTGTTGATTTTTCCACCAGCGGGCACCCGCCCACGGGGGCCCGGACTCCGTATCGGCCCATCCGCAGGTCCGCGTCCAGATTCCGGATCTGGGCCGGCTCCATAGCTTTGTGATCCCAATCAATGCGGGGCACGCACACTGTTTTTCCATCGCTGATCGCATGCTCAATGAGCGGATCGAGCGAGAGCTCGCTGGCCATCGATGCGTACGCCAGGATGGTCTCGGCTTCTTGGTAGTACGAAGTTCCGATAAGCCGTTGGCAGAGCTGGGTACTCGCATCGGTCCGCTCTTGCTCGCTGACCCCATCGAGCCTGTTCTTGAGCTGGGCGCGGAGCTCGGATTTGCTGCGTGGGGGATGCATAAGAGGATGATAGAGTTGATCGCCCCGGCAGAGCTGTGTCGGCATCGAAACCCCTGCATAGAAGAAAAATGCTCAGCGTTGCAATACACCCCTCAATCAGGCGTTGAGCCCCGGTGCAAGATGCCCGCTGGCCGGGTGTTGCCGCACGCATGACTACAGATACAGAAGAAGGGTCTCACATGCATCTGAATACAGGAACCGGGCGCCCAGGGCGCGATCGCTTTCAATTCGCACCATCAAATCCGCTGATCTACGCGGGTGCGATGGCTCTGCTCGGGTCTCTGGGCTCAATCGCCAGCGCCCAAGCCCTCCCGCCGGTGCAGTTCCCGCCCGAGAACCCGTTCAGCATCGAAAAAAGCACCCTCGGCAAGATGCTCTTCTGGGACGAACAACTTTCGAGCGACAACACCATGTCGTGCGGCACATGCCACATTAACTCCAGCGGGGGCAGCGACCCACAAGCCGGTCATAATCCAGGGCTCGACGGGCTCTTTGGAAACGACGACGATGTGCTCGGGTCGTTTGGTGTGTCGCTCTTCGATGAGGACGATCGATTCGTGAAGTCCCCGGCGTATGGATTGATGCCGCAGACCACGGGGCGCATGGCCCAGCCTTCGGTCATGTCCATGTTCGCGCCCGATCTCTTCTGGGACGGACGCGCGACTGATCAGTTTGTCGATCCGCAGACAGGGCAAGTTGTGATCCAATCGGGCGGGGCGCTCGAAAGCCAAGCCGTCGAACCGATTCTGTCGAGTGTCGAGATGGCGCATTCGGATCGCAGCTGGGAACAGGTGATCGAGAAGCTCACCCACGCCCGCCCGATGGCTCTGGCGTCTGACCTGACCAGCGACATGCTCGGCTTCGTGCTCACCGGGAGCAGCTACCCCGAGCTCTTCGCCCTCGCCTTTGGCGACGAACAGATCACCGCGTCCCGCATCGGGATGGCGATCGCGACCTATGAACGGACTTTGGTCCCGGATCAGACTCCGTTCGATGCGTTCGTCGCCGGTGATCAGCAGGCCCTGACGAATCGCCAGCAGAACGGGCTCAACGCGTTCAACGGCTCGCGCTGCTCGGCTTGCCATATCGGCAGCGAGTTCACCGGCAACGGGTTCCGCAACATCGGGCTGCGCCCGATCGCCGAGGATGCTGGGCGATTTGAGGTAACCAACATTGCCGCGGACCGCGGGCGATTCAAGGTGCCATCGCTGCGCAATGTCGGGCTCCGCGATCGATTCATGCACAACGGTCAGCTCTCCAACATCAACGAGGTGTTTGATTTCTACGCCCGGCGCAACGGGCAGGTCTCGTTCGCCCAGAACCGCGACCCCCTGCTCAATGTGCCCATCGCGTTCCCGCCCAATGTGCAGGGCGATGTCGTCAACTTTATTGTCAACGGGCTGACCGATCAGCGCGTGGCCAATGAGGAGTTTCCGTTCGATCGCCCGATGCTCCACAGCGAGCAATCAGCGCAGAACCCACTGACGGTGAGCGATGGCGTGGCCGGGAGCGGGGGTGCGATGCCGAGCATGATCGCGTTGTCGCCGCCAAACTTGGGGAATGATGATTTTAAACTCGGGATCGACTCGGCGCTGGGTGGGGCTCAGGCGTGGGTGGTGGTGTCCAACGACCCGCCAGCCGACGGGGTATTGGCACAGGACGAGCTGCTCGGCCCGATCACCCTCGAAGGAGTTGGCGCGGGCGAAGGCTATGGGACCATGGCCTACCCGATCCCCGACATCGTCGGGCTCGACGGGCAGAGCCGATACATGCAGTGGCGGGTGAGCGATCCGGGGGCAACCGATGGGTTCGCGACCTCGCCGATCGTGGAGGTGCGCCTCTTCTGCACTATGCACGGCACCTGCGCCGACCATTGCCCCGCGGACCTGACCAGCGACGGCATCCTTGATTTCTTCGATGTCAGCGCGTTCCTTGATGGGTTCGGCTCACAAAATGATGCCTCGGACTTCACCGATGACGGGGTCTTCGATTTCTTTGATGTCTCCGCCTTCCTCGACGCGTTCGGCAGCGGCTGCCTGTAAGCAAACACTCAACCGGTGCTTGTGTTCGGTCTTTGGTTTGTAAATTGGCTCAAAGTTTCACATTTTCTGCACCCGATGCGGCGTTCCTTCGGATAGTCTGTGGATCCCCGCTTCGGGTGTAGCCTGTTTTTGACTACATCAAAGCCCGTCGGCGGGGTCATGCGGGCCTGTCTCTCTGGTCCGCAGCGCGAAAGCGCACCGGGGTCGAGCGTTCTCTCGAGAACACTCAATCTGTACGCAAGCCCCACCCATGAGCCCGGCTCGATCGTGTGAGCCGGATACATAAACAGGTTGGAACAACCAGTTTGAAAGAACAGAGGATCGGCAAAAGCCGAGTACTCTTGTGGAGGAATAGTTATGTGGAGTCTCAAGGCGTGCAGCGCCTCGCTTGTGTGTCTGATCGCGGGGGTTGCCCAGGGGCAAACCCAGTCGATCAAATCAGTTCAATCGCTCGACCAATCCGGACTGCAGGGCGTGACGCTCGATCAGCCCGTGTTCGAAGCCCAGCCCACCGAAGTCATGCAGCTCGCGGGCACCCAGCTCGAGTACAGCATGCTCAAGTCGCTCCATCAGGGGCATTATGTGCGGGTCAACGAGCTGCTGATCTCCGAGGGCTATGTCGATCTCCAACTCGAGCGCATCAATGTGCTCGCGCCGGACGCCCAGCTTGTTGTCGGCACCAAGGACGGGCAGCAGCAGCTCGAGCGCCCCGATGTGATCATGCTCTCGGGCATCGTCGCGGGCATCCCGGATTCAACCGCATACCTCGCCGTCTCGCCCTTCGGCACCAACGGCTATGTCGAGATCAACGGCGATCTCATCTCCGTCTCCACCGGCCCGTACGCTCAGGAAAAAGAACTCAAAGAAGCACTCCAGAGCGTGCGCATGGATGATGTGATCGACCCCGCCAACGCGCCCGCGTTGTGCGGCTACGACGCCGGCATGCTGGCCCTCGAGCCCAACGGCCCACCGGTTGAGTATGGCCCGAGCGCGAGCCGAGGCGACACGACCTGCCGCATCGCCGCGATCGCGATCGAGACGGACTGGGAGTTCACCGACCGCCTCTTCGATGGCAACACCGACGCGTCGGCCGCCTACCTCGTCTCGCTCATGGGCGCGATTTCCGAGATCTACGAACGCGAGCTCAATGTCCGCCTGTCGATCCCGTTCCTGCGGGTCTGGGGCGACAACTCCGATCCGTATTCGGTAGCCGCGGGCGATCCGCTCAACCTGGTGTTCAACGAGTGGAACGCCAACATGAACCACATCCAGCGTTCGACGGTGCACTACTTCACCGGACGCACCGACCCAGAGTACGGCGGTGTCGCGTATGTCAGCGCACTGTGCAACACCGAGTACGGCTACGGCGTATCGGCCCACATGGTCGGCTCGTTCCCCTACCCGCTGGTTGATCACAGCCATGGCAACTGGGACCTGATCGTCGCCAGCCATGAACTCGGACACAACTTCGGCACCGGGCACACCCACAGCTACTCGCCCGCGATCGACGGGTGCGGCAACGGTGATTGCTCCGATCCATTCGGCGGCACCATCATGTCCTACTGCCACGGCTGCTCGGGCGGGCTGAGCAACATCGTGCTCGACTTCCACCCACGCGTCAAAGACACCATCCTCGGGTTCCTCGATGATATCGGGTGTGACCTGATCGGCGACGGCGTCACCGCGGTGCCCGACTTCGCGAGCACACTGATGAACGAATCAATCATGCTCGATGTGCTGGGCAACGACGAGAGCCAGTCCTGCGAAGCGTTCTTGCTCGCCGGTGTGGATAGCGCATCAGACAACGGCGGCAGCGTCGAAGTGCTCACAGGCCAGGGCCCGGGCGGACGCGATATCCTCCGCTACACCCCAGCCGACGGCTACGACGGCGTGGACACCTTCGAGTACACCATCTCCGGCGTCTCGGGCGCACAGACCGCGGTCGTCTCGATTGATGTCGAAGCGCTCCGCACACCAGATGTCCGCTCGAGCCCGATCGCCGGCATGCATGTGGATTACTACAGCGTGAATCAGCTGAGCAACTTGCCCAACTTTGATACGCTGACTCCGTACGCCGAGGATGTCTCGATGGATGTCGACTACGCATCCACCAACGGCAACTTCATGAACTCGGGCCGCTCAGAAGATGTGGCCGCGGTCTTCACGGGCTATGTCTTCGCCGAGACCAGCGGCGTGCACACCTTCTCGATCAACTCCGACGACGGCTCCAAGCTCTACATCGGCGATGAACTGATCATCAACAACGACGGGCTCCACGGCATGGTCCGCCGGACGGGCACCAAGCCGCTGAGCGCGGGCTGGCACCAGATCCGGATCGAGTTCTTCGAGCGTGGCGGCGGGGCCGGGCTCATCGCGACCGTCGCGGGCCCATCGCTCTCAGAGACGAGCCTGGGTGATTCCCTGATCTCCCACGAATCAGGCGCCGAGCCTTGCTTGGCCGACCTCACCGGCGACGGCGTGCTCGACTTCTTCGATGTCTCCGATTTCCTCGATGGATTTGGAGACTCGGACCCCATCGCCGACATGGACGACAACGAGATTTTCGACTTCTTCGATATCTCGATCTTCCTCGATCTGTTCGGTGCGGGCTGCCCGTAAGCATGAACACGCTTTGATTCAGCGATGAATCAAAGATATAACCTCACTTCCATATATCCCCAGCGGTGCACTATCATCCGCTGGGGATTTTTTATGCAGCCATCGAGCTGCGTGCCAGTCAGATTCGCAACCGAGTCATGGAGAAGAGAGATGATGCTCAAAGCCGCATGTGTGATGTCCTTGGTCTTCCTTGCGGCTCCGGGTGTGGGGCAAGTCGATCCAGAGCAATCGCCGGAGGTCGTATCAGCAGTACCCCCGAGCATCGAAGATCAACTCATCGAAGCCATCGTCGCCCAGGCCGAGCTCGGTGTGATTCAAGGATTGATCGATGTCGGGGCTGATGTCAACGCTCGTAATTCCGATGACGCAACGCCGTTGCTTCTTGCAGCAGCTATTCATCCCGATCCGGATGTGTGTCGTGTGTTAGTTCATGCTGGGGCAGATATTGAGGCCACCGATTCCACAGAGGGTGTCAATCCACTCATGGCGGCTGCGAAGTTTAATCCATCGCAATCAGTTATCCGTGTGCTCGTTGAGCTTGGGGCGGATGTCAACTCTGTATCGCTCGCAGGGTTTACTCCGCTCATGCTCGCAGCCGGCTTCGATCCAAATCCGGACCTCATCCAGTTTTTGATTGATTCTGGGGCAGATCTGAACGCTGTGGCAGATGACGGGCTCACGCCGATTCATGCGGCGATTTCGTCAAACAACGAGATAGAAGTTCTTCGAGTTCTTATTGCTGCGGGCGGAAACTTGCGGTCGTTGTACTACAACGATTGGACTCCATTGATAACAGCTGCGCGGTACACTACCGATCCGCGTGTAGTTGAACTATTAATTCAATCGGGAGTCCCATTACATTCAACAGATAAAGAAGGACGGACTGCATTGTTCTTTGCTGTAGGACAAAGTGAGAGCAGTGTAATACTAGATTCGCTCATCAAAGCTGGTTTAGACATTGATCATCAAGATCAAACGGGGCTTTCACCACTGATGTATGCGATACTAAAGGACACAAATAGCGCTGAATTTGTCAACATGATTATACAAGCTGGTGCAGAGGTGAATGTCATGCCGCCGTTGGGGTTGAGTGCATTGATGCTCGCAGTAGAACGGAATGCTGATCCGCAAGTGACCAAGCAATTGGTTGATGGTGGTGCGGATGTACACTTTGTGAGGCCTGATGGTGCTTCGGTTGTGATGCAAGCCGCGAAGTCGAGCGAATCTGCAGAAACAATCCGTATTCTTCTCGATGCGGGTGCAGATATACAGGCACTCGACTCTCGAGGACTCACGCTGCTGCAGATCGCTGCGGCTCACAACCCGAGCGTCGAGGTATTGGAAATTTTGATCGACTCTGGGCTCGATATGGATGTGCTGGATTCAGCAGGGAGTCCACTGCTTTCCTATGCCGCGGCATTAAATCCGAATCCGATGATTGCCAAGACACTTCTTGATGCTGGTGCCAAGATCGATCAGCGCGGAGAACTGGAGTACACGCCGTTGATGTCCGCGCTCGAGTACAACAGAAAACCAGAAATGAGCGTGTTCTTGATCGAGGCGGGCGCGAAGCTTGACTCGATCAATGACAAACAGGACCATGCCTTGGTCTGCCTGTTCGACAATCGGACAGAGACTCAGATTCTTGAGGCACTGATCAATCGAGGGATCGATATCAACGGCCAGTATTTCCTGGGTGGCACGCCGCTGATGATGGCCGTGGTGATGGCCAAGAATCCGGAGTTCATCAGTATCCTGCTCGATGCCGGGGCCGATCCCAATATTGTCCATGAGGAGGGTCGCAAGGCGGTTGAATATGGGCCGCAGAGCGTGGACGAATCCTTGATGGAATCTGAGCCCTTCAAACGCCTCAAACGCCTCACCGATTAATCATTGGGTCGGTCTTTGCGTTCTTCCTGGCGGGCGCGGGCCTCGTCGAGATACCCCTTGAGCACCCGCTCGGCCCCAATGTCCTTGGGCTCGTAGTAGCGTTTGTCCACGCCGAGGTAGTCCTGGCCCGAGAGCTGATCGTCGCTATTGTGCGAGTATTCGTACTTCTCGCCCCCGAGCAGGCGAACGCGTTTGCCCGAACCATCGCTTGTAGATTGCGGCGAGGTGTTCTTGTCGCGCAGGTACATCGGCACGGGCAGCACACGGTTCTTGCGGACATCGTCGAGGGCCGCGTCGATGGCGCGGTACGCCGCGTTTGATTTGGGGCAGCACGCCAAGTAAGTCGCGCACTGGGCGATGGTGATCCGGGCTTCGGGCATGCCGATGCGTTCGACCAGGTCCCAGCATGACTGCGCGATGACCACGGCCCGTGGGTCAGCGTTGCCGATGTCCTCGCTCGCCAGGATCGCCAGCCGCCGACAGATAAACCGCGGGTCTTCGCCCGCGTCGAGCATCCGGGCGATCCAATACAGGGCCGCGTCCGGATCAGACCCGCGAACAGACTTGATCATCGCCGACGCCGCGTCGTAGTGCCCGTCGTCGCCGTAGGTCGCCAGCTTGTGCTGGATCGAATCTTCTGCGGTCTGCTTGTCGATGTGGATCGTGCCGTTGCCCGAGTTCTTGTTTGCCCCCATCGACGAAAGCACGGCTACTTCGAGCGCCGTTAGCGCCCGTCGGGCATCGCCCTCGGACTTGATCGCCCAGACTTGTTTCGCGTCGTCGTCGATGGTGATGGTCAGATCGGGGAATGCGTCCGGGTGGACGATGGTGCGTTCGATGAGCTCGACGGTTTCGTCCTCGCTGAGCGATTCGAGCCGAAAGAGCGTCGAGCGCGAGATCAGCGCGGCGTTGACCGCGAACAACGGATTCTCGGTGGTCGCCCCAATGAGCGTGATCAGCCCCCGCTCAACATCGGCGAGCAGCACATCCTGCTGCGACTTGGAGAACCGGTGGATCTCGTCGAGGAACAGAATGGTGCGTTTCCCGGAATCGCCTAATACGCGGTACGCGTCGTCAATGATCTCGCGGATGCGTTTGACCCCGACCGACGCGGCGTTCTCGCGCACAAATCGGCGAGAAGTCGCCTTGGCGATGACATGAGCAAGGGTGGTTTTTCCGGTCCCCGGTGGGCCGTGGAGGATCACCGAGGTGAGGGCATCGGCATCGACCATCCGCCGGAGCAGTTTTCCCGGTGCGATCAGGTGCGTCTGGCCGACAACTTGTTCAAGGGATTCGGGTCGGACCCGAGCCGCGAGCGGGGCGATCGAGTCGACCGCGGTTTGTCGGTTGGATTGCCAGAGGTCCTGCATACGGGAAGTGTATGGGTGTGTTTCGATCGGCAGGCGGGTGGAGCGCACGAGAATCATGACAATTGATCTGGAAATGGACAAACCGGTGGAACCCGAGATTTGCAAATGCTAACATAAACACGATGGTGCTCACACTTTGGATCATTTTGGTGCTGATTCTGGTCGGAATCGGGTGTTTTCTCGGCGGCCAAGCCTACGGGAAGCTGTGGAAGCCCGCGCTCACACCGATCAACGGCTTCCTCTATATGTTAGGGTTCGGTTATGCTCGGGGCATGCACGATCTGACGGTGGAAGCCGAGGACGGGGCATTCGATGATCTGGGCGGGCCCATGATCGTGGTGTGCAACCACACCGCCGGCGTCGACCCGATCCTTGTGAGCCTGTCGGTGCCGACAAAGATCAGCTGGCTGATGGCCGACGACATGCGTCTGCGTGGGATGGGCTGGTTCTGGAACTGGGCGGGCGTGATCTTCATCGCCCGCAATCGCCACGGGCGGACCGGGCTCCGGAGGGCACGCGCCCACCTCGACGATGGCGGCGTCATCGGCATCTTCCCCGAGGGCAAAATCGAACGCCCCGCCGGCCAGCTCCTCCGCTTCGCCCCCGGCGTCGGTGTCTTGGTCAAACGATCCGGCGCCCGCGTGCTCCCCGTACTCATCGAGGGCACCCCGACGCAGGCCCCCAGCGCCTGGGACTCACTCTGGACACGATCCAACACCCGCGTGAAGGTGATGAAGCCGATCGACTATTCGGATTCGGGCATGGGCAACGCCGAAATCGCCGAAGACTTGCATGCTCGGTATAGCGTGTGGATGAAAGAGCTCGAACAAGGTTCGACGATCGAATCCGAGGATGCCCAAAGCCCGAGCAAGCCAGAAACCAACGAGATGCTCATCGCGTCCTGATACGCTCAACGCTCTTCAACACCATTGAAGTTCAATCGCCCAACTGCGCGATCAATGCGTCGAGCCGACGCTGGTGGATTGTTCGATCGGGTTCGAGCTGGATCAACGCTTCGAGCTGGTGCACCGCTTCGGCATTGTTCTTTGTCAGCAACGCCACACGCGCCGCCCGCTCGCGCTGGTCGGCGTCGTAGGGGGCGATCGACACCGCCCGCAAAGCCTTGTCCATCGCACGGTGCTGATCGAGCGGGTCGTCCGAGCGTGCATAGAGCAACGCAAGCTCCGCGGCGAAGGCCGGCGAGTAGGTCTCGCGCACATCAAGGTACTCAAGGTACGGGATGGCCTTGGCGCGTTCTTCGTGCGTCTCGCCGGCAAGGTAGTGCTTGGCGAGACGCTGGTGGGGGGATTCGTCCGTTGGGCGAACATCGCACGCGTGCTCGAGCATGGCGACGAGCTCGGGCGAGAGGCGTGTGTCGGCTCCGAGCAACGCGAACCCGAGCCGAAGCGTGACGAGCTGCGGGTGGTCGGGGTATTGCTCGAGCAGGTCCGTCAGCTCATCGACGGTGGGCATATTTGCTTTGTTTGGTTGCTCGTCGCTCGTGTCGAAGAGCTCCGAAAGATCGGGCACGCCATCAGCCAAGATCAAGCCACGATCGAGCAGCTGGTCGTGGGCCCACGCTTTAAACTCTTGCAAGAACGCCCGAGGCTCAGCGCCGAGCACCTGGGCAAACGCGTCGCGCGATGATCGACCCGCGGCTGACGCGTCGTAGATTTCCAGCGATGCCTCCTTGCCGAACCGCTCGACGATGTACTCGAACATCCACGCGCCCTGTGCATACGCCAACCCACGATCGCTGGGCTTCTTGGGGCGCACAAACGCGGTGTTGATCTCGACGAGATCAAACAGTTCATCATTCTCGTACGCATTGAGCAGCAGGGCCCAGGTCTGCGAGGAGCGCGGCGCGTCCTCGTTGAAGACGGCGTTGGCCTCGGTCATCCAGTGGATCACGCGGTTGCGCGTCCGGGCGAGGTTGACGGTGTGGGTGTACTCGTGCTGGAGCACCCGCTCCCAGTCGTAGTGCCCGACGGACGATTTCTGCCCGTCCTTGGGCGCTTCGATCGCGATCACCGGCCCGGTCGACGCGGCCATCGTATGAATAGACGGCATCCCACCGATCCGCACCGCGAACCACTCGTGATTGGGCATCAGCTCGATGATCGTCTTGGTCTTCGGCTCATAGTCCACGCCGCCGGGCAGATCGGAGCACACCCGCTCATGGATGCGTTCGAGCACCGCGGGCATCTCGTGGGCGAGGATCGAATCGGTTGTGTCGGGCTTGTAGCGGACGATAAAGTGTTCACTCTCGATCGTCGCGTACGAGCCCAGTTCGGTGACGAGCGTCAGCGAGTTCTGGGCGCGCAGATCGAACGGGTCGAGCGCCAACGCTTCTTCGAGCGTGGTGCGCGCGAGGGTGTCCTTGCCCGCCTGCACCAGCAGCAGCCCGAGCCGAAGGCGGGGATGGGCGTAGAACGGCGCGCGCTCGATGACCTGGTTATACATCGACTCCGCAAGTTCATACTGGCGAAACTCTCCGAGCGTGTCGGCCACCCGCATCATCGCGTCGGGCGAGCCCGGCGAAAGCTCGTCGTACTGATCGAGCAGATGATTGACCGAGCGCATCCGGAACCCCGCCGCGGCGGCCGCGGCGTTGAGTTCGAGCGCATCGCGCTGATCGGGCATTGACGCCAGGATCGGATCGAGCGCGTACTCCGCGCCCTGCGGGTCCTTGCGACGCAGCGACACCCGGGCGCGAATGATTGAGGAATGCAGCGTGGGCGGGAAGTCCTGCGTCGGATCGAAATCTTCTTGGGCCTGCACTCTCTCGGCGACCGAGTGCATGCTGCTCGCCGCGATCAGATCGAGCTTGCGGGCGATCTCGTCGGCGGTATCAAAGTCGAACGAGTCCACCGCCATGTTTCCGATGATGGCCGCGGCTTGGGCATTGCGTGGATGCAGGCGCAGCGTCTCGACAGCCGCCGCGTGGGCATCTTTGTAGTTGTTGTGCGCGTAGAGCAGCTTGGCTTCTACGAATCGCACCCGCCAGCTGAGCCGATCGAGGTTGTCGCGGGCGTTGGCCAGCAGCTTGGCCAGCGTCTGGTATTCTTCCTTCGCATCACCCTGAGGCCCGCGCAGCTGCGTCAGCAAGATCAACCCCTCGACCCCCGTCGCGATGGTGTCCGCATCGTCGATGGTGGTCGCGCCCATCTGTTCTTCGATGGCTTCGAGCGTGCCGATCGCCCGTCGGGTCTGCCCGAGCATTTGCTGGGCATGTGCGCGGAGCCAAAGCTCTTTGATACTCAGCGGTGAGTTGGCAACCGGAATGAGTTCGAGCGCAAGGGCCGGCTCTCCACGCATCAACGCAGCGTCTGCCCGATCGATCGCGTCGGCGTCCGCATCAAGCAGGCTCGGATGGTCATACAGACCCACCGCCAGCGCGGCCTTCGCCAGATACACCGGGTTTTCAAGGTCCTCGGGCGTCCACACCCCGTGATCGACCCGCAGTAAGGCCCGCTCGCTGTCGCTGAGAAACGAGGCGTTGAGTTGATCTTTGAGCGCCTGAGAAGTCACCCCGAGTTCGTCGGGTGCACCCAAACGATCGGCGGCTTGGTGCGTGTGGTCGTGCAGGTCAGGCCGGGCAGGTTGATCTGGCTGCTCAGGCTGAGCAGCAACTGATTGCGTCCCAACTATCAGCACACCAATCGCCAGCGCATGGGCCAGCCTCGCAAGCACACGCGGGTTCATTCTTGCCCTCTCCAGTTGGACACCTGGATATTCCAGCCCGAGCGTTCGCCCGGCGAGGTGGTGTCGAACACGGCTTGGGCGATCTCGGTGTTGGTCTTGACCCCAAAGAGCTCGACGATCTGCAGATCGCCCGTCCACTCGGCCTTGATATACAGCACGGGTTCGAGCGTCTCGGCATCGAACCAGATCCGGACCTTCTCCCAGTCATCTTCAAACTTGCTTCCCGGCTTGGGTTCGAGCTCAAGCTGGATCGCGCTCTTGATGTACGGCTTCTCAGCCAGCGATGCCAACTCGGGGAAGTCCTCATTGTCAGTCAAACCGACGCTCGGCTCAAGCAACTCCGCGTTGTAGGATGCGAGCAGGCGGTCCTGATCGCTCCCCACCGAGACCCAGAACGGGGCATCGCGCATCAGCTCCATCGGATCGAGCGTCTTGCCCTTGGGCACCAGCTCACGCTTGTTGAACTGCTTGTCCTCGGGCAGGCGCTCGACGAGCCAACGCCCATCAAAGATATAGTGCTCGGCGATGTTCTCCCGCCGATCGTCGATCTCGAGCGTTTTAAACTTCACCGCGTAGTTCCGCCCGCTGCCGTCGGGTTTACGGGCGATCAAGAGATCGCCCGTGCGGGTCTGTCGATCGTTCTCCAAAGCATTGATCGTCGTAAAGCGGACCGTGCCCGTCAGCGAGTTGGTGGTTTGATCGTTCGCCGAGAGCGCATCGAGCAGGGCCCGGGCATCGGCGTACTTCGAATCGTTTGCCGTAGGCTCGGCTTGCTCAATCGGTGTTTCAGGAGCGGCGTTGGGCTCGATCGTAGCGGGCGCTCCGATAGAGATGGACGAGGCGAGCACGGCTTGGAGCGCATATTGGATTAGGAGTGGCATCATCTACTCTTTCTTAACGCCTGAGCCCCCGCGATGTTGCGGACCCGGCAGTGTTTACGCTGATTCCATCGGCCAGATCGTGTCGATCGCCATATCCGGGTCATTCAGGTACGATTGAGCGATCGTGGCCGCCGCGATCGCGTCTCGGCGTTTCTTCTTCTGCTTATGCGTCAGCCCCGTCTGGGCCATCCGGGCATCAGCCGCGATCGAGGTCCTGCGTTCGTCGATCAGGACCACCGCCCGCCCAGATTCATTGGCCAATCGCTGAGCGAACACCCGGACCAGCTTCGCCCTCGGCCCCTCAGAATCGTCCATATTCAGCGGCATCCCAATCAACAGCTCCGTATCCGATTGGCTCCCCGGGCCCGTAGGTGCACCCGAAGACACACCGCCCACATTGGCCAACAGCTGACGAAGAATCTCGTCAAGCAGGGCCTGCCCATCATTCCGGTCGATCGGGACTTCTATCAACCCGATCGGCGAAGCGATGTTCGTGATTCGATCGCCCAGGGCCAGCCCAGTGCGTTGGTCACCAAGATCGATCGAAAAAACACGCATGGGCTATGGTAGTAAGCGGACACGGGGAAAACATTTGTAGAAGTGAACCCCCCAGCGGGTCGATACACCCAGACACAAACCCAATCATGTCAGTTATCCAGACGAATAGCCAGACGAAGCAGCTCTCTGCACCCCAAAGCCCATGAACTTTGCATCCATCGAATACTTCGTGTTTCTGCTCATCGTCTGGGTTGCCTACCGCCTGCTCAAGCTCCGCGGACAGAACATACTCCTGCTGATCGCCAGCTACTACTTCTACGGCATGTGGGACTGGCGATTCCTCTCGCTGATCGTGATCTCGACCTTCATCGACTTCTGGGTGGGCCGATCGCTCGTCCGCGTCGAGGATCCCAAACGACGCAAGCACTTGCTGGCGGTCTCGGTCATCGCCAATATGTCGATGCTCGGGTTCTTTAAGTACTTCGGGTTCTTCGTGGACAGTGCCGTGGCGCTGCTCGATGGGATGGGGCTCGAGGCCCACCGCCCCGCGCTGCAGATCGTGCTCCCCGTGGGGATCTCGTTCTACACCTTCCAGACCCTGAGCTATACGATCGATATCTACCGCCGAAAGCTCCAGCCAACAGATAAACTCATCGACTTCGCCCTCTTCGTCGCCTTCTTCCCCCAGCTTGTCGCCGGCCCGATCGAGCGGGCGAGCCACCTGCTGCCCATATTGAGCAAGCAACGCGTGATCACCTTCGAGGGCTGCTCGCGTGGGGCATTCCTGATCCTGCTGGGGCTGATGAAGAAAATCGTCATCGCCGATGGGCTCAGCGCCAAGGTCGACGCCATCTACGGCACGGGTTCGGATGTCTCGGGGCTGGATGTCACGCTGGCGACCTACGCCTTCGCGTTCCAGATCCTGTGTGATTTCTCCGCGTACACCGACATCGCCCGGGGCACGGCCAAGCTCTTCGGGATCGACCTGATGGATAATTTTTGTGGACCATACTTTGCACGGAATCCGAGCGATTTCTGGCGCCGCTGGCACATCTCGCTCTCGACCTGGCTGCGGGATTATTTGTATGTCCCCCTCGGTGGCAACCGCGGCTCGACCGTGAGCCTGTATCGCAACCTGATGATCACCATGGTGCTCGGCGGGCTCTGGCACGGGGCCGCGTGGAACTTCGTGCTCTGGGGGATCTATCAGGGTGCGTTGCTGTGTATGTTCCGTGTGTTCACTAAGCCCAAGCAAGAACCTTCAGATGAATCAGCATCGCTCTTTGGGCGTGGTCGATCCATGCTGTTCTACCTTGTTGGCACCGCTTTGTTCTTCCAGCTCACTTGCTACGGCTGGCTGCTCTTCCGGGCGGACTCGTTCACACAGATTGTCGACTTCACCAGTCTCCTCTTCACGCCCTCCGGGTGGGGTGCGGGCTGGGCGGATGTCTCGTTCCCGCGTCCGCCGTTGGCGACGCTGCTGGGGCTGTGCTTCCTGATCCCGTGGGAAGCGATGACCTACGCCAATTCCAGAGATACTTTTTATCGTTCGTGGCACCCGTTCGTGCGTGGGCTCCTCGTGGGTGTGCTCATAATTCTGCTCCTGATGGGACTCAACAATGATGCAAGCACATTCATCTACTTCCAGTTCTGAGTCCAGTTCTCAGACTGGTTCTGATCAGCCGCTCTCGAAGCGTTCACGCGTTCGCAGTGCGCTGTGGTTCGGTGCGGGGATTCTTGTGGTCATGGCGGGCTTCGAGCTGGTGGTGGCCGCGAAGTTTTCGATGGGGCCAAACGATCGCGATCCATCGGGCTCGCTCGAACGCTTCTTTAGCTATGGCTACAGCATCGAAGCCAAGCTCGATCGCACAGTCGGGCGCGCCGACCAAGAGCCGACCAACATCGTCAAGGCGGGTTGGGTGCCTACGGAGCTCTACCCCGCGACGGACGCGTGGAACGCCGCGGATCAGAAGCTGATGTTCTTCGGCATGTCGTTCACCAACAACATCGCCCGCGAGCTCGAACAACTCGACCCATCACTGGGCATCCTGACCCGCGCGGGCCCCGGTGCGCCCTTGTCACACTCGATGGCCCTCATCCAAGCCGACCCGTGGCGATCGCAGGCGGACACGGTGATCGTGGGAGTGCTCTCCTCGTCGATCCCCTACATGCAGGGCATGACCGGGCTGGGCTACACCCCCGAGAGCCCCGCACCGTTTGCCTACCCGAAGTTCACGCTTGAAGATGGTCAGCTCGTCGAGACCGCCCCCCCGATTATGGAGCGCGACCAGTTCGTCCAGGCGTATCGCGCCCAGGGCGAAGCATGGGACACACAACTCGCAGCGATTCAAGAGCACGACGCGTACTGGGACAGCTTCGGCTTTGAGCGATCCATCACCGACCAATCGGCCATGATCCGCCTTGTCCGACGAGCGTGGGCCTCACGAAAAATCGGTCAGGCGAACAAGCAGGTATATACGCCCAAAGCCGGCTACAAAACCGATCACCCGGTGATGGCCGCGGTCCCCAAGATCTTGACGACGATGCATGAACAATGCCAAGCCGATGGCCAACGCTTGGTCGTGCTCCTGCTCCACGCCCGCAACGAGCCCGGGCATCTCGACATATGGCTCAGAGACCAGCTCGCCGAGCAAGGCGTCGCGGTGATCTCAACAGTCGATCTGTTCGATTCGACCGATCCCCAGAGCTTTGTCAGCGACGGGCACTTTCAGCACAAAAACGACCGCCTGATCGCCCAAGCCGTCCTCGAACTGGTCAACGCTGACGACTAAATACGGTTCGCTTACTTGAGCCCATCAGGCAGCTCGTCGTGCAGTTTCTTGATGTCCTGGGCGCGATCTTTGGGGATCACCAGCGTCGCGCGCTCGGTGCGGATCACGATCAGATCGTCGCAACCGACCAGAGCGATGGTGTGGTCTTCGTTGGATTCGCCGATAACGATGTTGTTGGACGAATCAAAGCTCGCAATGTTGAGCCCCGCGGCTTTGTTCCCGTTCTCATCCGCGTCGAGTGTCTCGCCATACGCCGGCCACGACCCGACATCGAGCCATGAGATATCCATCTTGACCCCGATGATCGAGACATCGGACTCGTTGGCTGCGGGTTCCATGATGCCGTAGTCCACCGAGGTCTTGGTGAGCTGCGGATAGATCTCATCGAGCACTGCTTGCTGCTTTTCCGTGCCCCAAGCCTTGGCCATGTGCGCGATCAGCTCGGCGTTCTCGGGCATGAAGCGTTCATAAAGCTTGAGGAAGGTCCCCGCGTGGAAGACAAACATCCCCGCGTTCCAGTCGTAACGACCGGACTGGACATAGGCCTCGGCATTTTCCAGCGGCGGCTTCTCGACAAACCGAGCCACCTTGAAGGCCTGCCCGTCGGTCTCAGGCAGCGTCTCGCCATGCTCGATGTAGCCATAGCCCGTCGCCGGGTGATCGGGTTTGATACCAAAGGTCACCAACCGCGACGGATCTTCTTCGACCAACTTGTATCCGAGTTCCATCGCCGCGTTGAACACATCGTCGGGCTCGATCAGCTGATCCGCGGTGAGCACCGAGAAGATCGCGTCGGGGTCTTCCTTGGCAAACACCGCCGCCGCGAAAGCGACCGCGTTGACGGTGTCCCTTGGCTGAGGCTCACCAAGAATGTGGGCATCATCAAAGCTCGGCAAGCCCTCACGGATCTGCGCCCGGTACCGCTCGCCCGTGCAGATATACTGCTTATCGCTCGGCACCAGCTTGGACGCACGCTGGGCCGCGATCTCGAGCAAAGAGACCGTCCGGCTGCCCTGATGGATGAACTTGATGAGCTGCTTGGGCTGCCCATCGCGCGACATGGGCCACAAACGCGTCCCCGAGCCGCCGGCCATGATCATTGAGTATCGCATGCAGGTCCTTTGCCGTTATCAAGAATGGAAATCGTATGGTGGATGAACGAATTGTGGCGGATTGTGGGGGTTAAGCCCCCGCGAAGACCGCGCCCACAATGGTATCGACATCGGCGTCCTGAGGGGTCCGCGTGAGGGCGAGCTGGACCTTTTGCTCAGCGTTTGCTCGCTGCTCGCCCAGAGCGACCAGGGCCGCGATGGCTTCGATCGCGGCTGCGGGCAGGGTCGGATGCTCGATGAAACTGCCGGCCTGTGCCGGTGCCTGTCCCATGATCGCATCGCCTGCGAATCGTTCGACCTTGCCGCTGAGCTGGGCGATGATCGTCTCGGCGGTCCGCTTGCCGATCTCGGGGAGCTTGACAAGGGCGCTGGCGTTCCTGGCGATGATCGACGCCGCGATCGACGCCGGGGGCTCGATCATCGCGCGGAGAGCCTTCTTGGAGCCAACGCCCTTGACGGTCGTGAAAATCTCGAAGAACGAGCGATCCGCGACGCTTGCGAACCCGATCACCCGGGGCAGAAAGCTCGTGCCCTGCCCCTGCGATTCGAGGTACAGATGCGTATAGAGCGTGATCGTCGTCCCGATCTGAGGCTCAAGCTCGCTCGCCAGATACGCCGGGATCAGCACCTCAATCGCAACCGTCGGCGACACCGCCACCGTCAGGGTGGGGATCGATCCTTCGTCGATGGATTCAAGCTGAGCGGTCAATCGGGTGAGCATACGGGCAGAGGATACCCGGATTCGGGCGCATAGATTGCCCCCGGCGAGCGAAAATGGGCATGTTTTCGTTAGATCGAGCCGATAGGGAGTCCATGTCCACCCCCGTCCAGAATCGTTCGATCATCGTCGGCACCGCCCAAGCCTGCTCGCTGGTCATCCGCCAACTCGCCCTCGTCGAGAACCCGCCGGAGCTTATTGGTGTGGCCCTTATAGATGAAGCCGAACAGACAACCATCGAAGGGCTCCCCGTGCTCGGATCCGCCGACGACCTGATCGCCTTGTGCGCCGCCCACGAGATCGCCAGCGCGATCGTCACCCTGCCCGCTTCGCACCGCTCGATGTGGCGCGAGATCAGCATCTCGCTGCACCGCGCCGGCGTGGTCGAACGCTTTGTGCCGCCTATGGATGAGCTGCTCAGCTGCGCCCCGCAGGTCACCGCATCGCCGACCGTGGCCGTTGGTGCACCGCGGATCGACCTCGCCAAGCTTGTTGGACGCCAGGCCCACACCATCGATCGCGACCTCGTCGCCGAGACCCTGACCGGCAAAACCGTCCTCGTCACCGGGGCCGGCGGCTCGATCGGTTCCGAGCTCGTCCGCCAGATCGCGACCTTCTCGCCGAGCACCATCGTGCTGATGGAACGCTCCGAGAATGCGCTCTTCGAGGTCGATCGCCAGCTCAAAGAGAGCTTCCCGAAGCTCAACCGCGTCGCGGTGCTCCACGATGTGGTCGATGCCCCGCGCACGCTGAGCCTGCTGCAGCGCTACGCCCCGCAGGTCGTGGTCCACGCCGCGGCCCACAAGCATGTGCCGCTGATGGAAGACCACCCGTCCCACGCCGTCACCAACAATCTCTTTGGCACCAAGTCCATCGCCGACGCGAGCATCGCCACGGGCGTCGAGCGTTTCGTGCTCATCTCGTCGGACAAAGCGGTCAACCCCGTCAATGTGATGGGCGCAACCAAACGCCTCGCCGAGATGTATGTCCAGTCGCTGGCCCGCAAGCAGCAGGCGATCGTGTCGGGCACCAAACTGAGCATGGTCCGCTTCGGCAATGTGCTCGGGTCCGCCTGTTCCGTCCTGCCGATCTGGGCGGATCAGATCGCCGCCGGGCGTCCGGTGACCGTCACTGACGAGCGCATGACCAGATATTTTATGACCATCCCCGAAGCCGCGACCTTGGTGCTCCAAGCGGGGGCTATGTCAGGCGCTATTCATGATTCACAATCTTCCGGCGAGGTCTTCGTCCTTGACATGGGCGAGCCGATCAACATCTTCGGGCTCGCCCGCCGATTCATCAAAGCCTGCGGCTACGACGCCATCATCGGCCAACCCATCGGTGCCCCAAACAACCTGGGTATTTCGCCCAAATCGGTCCCCGTGATCCTCACCGGCGCCCGCCCGGGAGAGAAGCTCCACGAGCAGCTCAGTTATGATGCCGAGGGGTTGGAGCGGACCGCCCACCCGGGGATCTACGCCCTCGACGATCCCACCGATGTCGAGCCCGCGACCATCGACGCGATGATCGCCAGCATGGACAGCGCCCGCGTCAGCCACGCCCGCAAAGCGGTGCTCGAACAGATCGCTCGCTATATCCCGACGATGAACGGGTCCTTACTTAAGGTATCCGCTGCCTAAAAGCGGTGATTGCAGTCGTTTAGAACGATTTTTAGAAAACAGTCCAATTCCCGAACAAACCGCTTGACAAGTTGTTTGGGTGTTGTTATTTTCGGTGTATGGTACCCAAGATTCGCAGTTTCTTGTTGCAAGGCATCGACGCACAGGTCGTGGAGATCGAAATTGATCTCGACGAGACCCAGCTGCAAAAGGAAGTGGTGGTGGGGCTCCCGGATGCGGCGGTCCGCGAGTCGATCGAGCGTGTCCGATCCGCCATGGGCAACAGCGGCTATCCGATGCCCGCCGGGCGCACACTCATCAACCTCGCCCCGGCGGATGTACGCAAAGAAGGCCCGATGTACGACCTGCCAATCGCGGTGGGGGTGCTGGTAGGGAATGGTGTGATTCAGCCCATCAGACAACCAGTTCGTCAGCCAGCTCAGGCGTTGGTCGGAGCAGGGAGTAATAGCGGGCTCGATCTAGAAGGGGATGCTTGTGGTGGGCTCTCCTTTGAGGACGAATCCGTCGGGCTTGATCCCCGCCGGGCGTTGATTGCTGGGGAGTTGGCCCTCGACGGGCGGATCCGTCCGATCCGTGGGGTGATCGCGATGGTGACGCTCGCCAAGGAGCTGGGGCTCGACGCGGTGGTGGTGCCCGCCGAGAACGCCGCCGAGGCATCCGTGTTGGAGGGAATCCGGGTGTTCGGCGTGTCGAGCCTTTCGCAGGTGGTCGGGCTCATGAACGGGTCGCTTGATCTCGAGCCGTACCCCACGACGGATGTCGATGCGATGCTCTCCCAATCCTCGGCACCGATCGACTTCGCCGAGATCAAGGGGCAGGAATCGGTCAAGCGTGCCTTGGTCATTGCTGCAGCTGGGCAACACAACATCGTCATGCTCGGTCCCGCGGGCACCGGCAAAACCATGATGGCCAAGGCTTTGCCCGGGATCATGCCGCCGTTGACGCCTCAGGAAGCGATCGAGGTGACGCGGGTGTATTCGTCGCGTGGGCTTTTGGATGCTGCGCGGGGCTTGGTCTCATCGCGTCCGGTGCGCACGCCGCATCATACGGCCAGTGCGCCCGCGATCGTGGGCGGGGGCGCGATCCCGCAGGCCGGCGAGATCTCGCTGGCCCACCACGGGATCCTGTTCTTGGATGAGTTCCCCGAGTTCTCCCGCAATGTGCTCGAGACCATGCGCCAGCCGATGGAGGATCATGTCGTCACCATCGCCCGATCGCACGGGACGGTCCGCTTCCCTGCTTCCTTTATGCTCGTCGCCGCCATGAACCCCACGCCCAAGGGCGATGTATCGCCCGGCGAGGTCGGCTTGCGCGAGATGGAGCGGTATCTGGCGAGGCTCTCTGGCCCAATGCTCGACCGGATCGACCTGCATGTCGAAGCGCCCGCAGTCCCGTGGGTCGAACTGAGCAAAAAAGCCACCGGCACCGACACCGCGACCATGCGCGAGATGGTCATCAACGCCCGCATCCGATCCCGCAAGCGCCAGGGAGATACCCCCAATGCTCGCCTCAAGGGGCGCGAGCTCGACACGATCATGGTGCTCGAAGACGCGGCTCGCGTTCTTTTAGAGCAGGCGATGACCCAGCTTGGGCTCAGCGCCCGTGCGTACGACAAAATCCGCCGAATCGCGCTGACGATCGCGGATATCGCGGATTGCGAGACCGTCCGCGCCGAGCACATCGGCGAAGCCGTGCAGTATCGCCTGCTCGACCGCAAGCTGTGATCATCGTCTGGGTTCGTTCATAGCTGCTGCGCACCACGCAACCTTCCCGGCTACCCTCTGGTACGAATCAATCCAGTCAAAGCCGAGGAGATGGTCGATGAGGTGTGCAGTTCTGAGTCGCGTAGGTGTGGTGCCGGTGTTGTTGCTTATCACGCTCATCATGAACATGGCTGTAGGTTGTGCCGGCGGGGAAGTCCGCACTTCGCGCCCCGGCATGGGCGATTCGCTCTCCGTGGGTGCGGTCGACGAGGCCTTCCGCCGAGCAAACACCGGCGACCAAGCCGACAGCAGCATCTTCCGCCCGATCGACTGGCCAACCCCGACCGAGGTCCGCCTCGCATCGGGCGCACCGGGCCCGGCGTACTGGCAGCAGCAAAGCGACTACACCATCAGCGCCCGCCTTGATCCAGAACTCGGGCGGATCGAAGCGTCGGTGCAGGTCGTGTACCACAACAACTCGCCGCACACACTTGATTATCTCTGGATGAATCTGGAACAGAACCTCTTCCGCACCGACTCGCTCGGGTCCAAATCCCGCTCGCCGGGCAGCGTCATGAAGATGCTCGAAGACGACTTCGACGGCGGATACAGCTTCTCCTCGATCCGTACCGGGTCTATCGGAACCGGGGGCGTCGCCGGCGGTCAAAGCCTCGACATGAAGGTCTACGACACGCTCGGACGCATTGATCTCCCCGCGCCGATCGCCCCGGGGACGCAGTTCGTGTTCGAGATGGAGTACGCCTTTGATGTCCCGCCGCACCTGCGCCGGATGGGCTCGGAAGAGGTCGAGCAGGGCACCATCTTCGAGATCGCCCAGTGGATCCCACAAATCTGCAAGTACGACGACATCCACGGCTGGAACACCATGCCCTATCTGGGCTCGGGCGAGTTCTACACCGACTTTGGCACCTTCGATGTCGCCATCACCGTGCCCCGCGAATACCTCGTCGCCGGCTCGGGCGCATTGACCAATCCAAACGATGTGCTCACCTCAGCCCAGCGCGATCAACTCGCCCAAGCCATGCAATCCGACGAGCCGGTCTGGATCGTGGACCCGATGCAGGTCGGGCAGCCCGACATCCGCCCGGGCAACCAAGATGAGTTCACCTGGAAGTTCCACATCGACAACGCCCGCACCTTCGCCTGGGCCGCCTCGGACGCGTTCATCTGGGATGCCTGCCGGGCCCAGATCATCGACGCCAACGGCATGGACACCACCGTGCTCTGCCAGTCGTTCTACCCCTCGGAAGCCACCGCGTGGTACAACATCCACGAAAAGGGCGGCTCATCGCGGGCCATCAAGCACTCGATCGAGTTCTACTCCGATTTCCTCTTCCCGTACCCCTACCCGGTGATGTCCAACATCAACGGCCCCGAGGGCGGGATGGAGTACCCCGGCATCATCTTCTGCGGCAGCCGAACCAACCCCGACGGCATGTTCAATGTCACCGACCACGAGATCGGGCACAACTGGTTCCCGATGGTCATCAACAACGACGAACGCCGATTCAAATGGCAAGACGAGGGCATCAACACCTTTATCAATCTCTACTCCAAGGCCGCATGGTACAAGCGCGATACGGACATCAGCCGAGCGATGAGTCAGACCATGAGCCTGGCGATGGCCGAGCACCAGCAGTCGATCATGACCTACGCCGATCAGGTCTGGCCCCGCTGGACGGGTCGGTTGATGTACCGCAAGCCCGCCCACGGCTTGTACCTGCTCCGCGAGTTCATCCTCGGCCCGAATCGCTTCGACACCGCCTTCGCCGGCTTTATGAGCAAGTGGGCCTTCAAACATCCCCAGCCTGAAGATTTCTTCCGTTCGATGGAGGACGGCAGCGGGATGGAGCTCGGCTGGTTCTGGCGAGGCTGGTTCCTCAAGCCCACTACCCTCGACCAGGCGATCGTCGGGGTCAAGAACCTCGAAGACAGCGCGATCGTCGTGCTCGATAACCTCGGCGACATGGTCATGCCGATTCGCATGCGGGTCGAGTACAAGGACGGCTCGAGCGAGGTGGTTGATCTGCCCGTCGAGATCTGGTTCCAGACCGATCGCTGGCGGGCCGGGCTCGACACGGGCGGACGCACGATCAAGCAGATCACGCTCGATCCGGATTCGATCCTGCCCGACACCGATCGGGACAACAACACTTGGCGCTGAGCCGACCGAGCTTGGTTTATCTCGTCATGGCCGATGCTGGCGAGCGGGCACCGATTGAGCCGATCTAAACCTGTTCGCACCCAGCAGAAGGGCTAGACTCCCCCCGTGTACCAAGCATTACTGACGAAAAAGTACCTGACCCGCAAGGTCATGCCGCTGCTGGCGATGGTCGCGGTGATGCTGTCGGTGGCGACGATCCTGATCACCTGGTCGGTGATGGGGGGGTTCCTCAAGAACCTCGTCAACTCCGGGCGCACGCTCGTAGGCGATGTCGTGATCGTCTGGCCCAATGTCGGATTCGCGCATTATGACGAGCTCATCGTGATGCTCGAAGCGGACCAAGACATCACCGCCGCCACCCCGACCATTGAGACCTTTGGGCTCGCCCAGCTCCCCGACGATCGCATCGAGCTCATCTCGATCAAGGGCGTCGATGCCAAGAGCTACTCCAATGTGACCGGCTTCGCGGACACCTTATGGTGGAAGCCGATCGACAAGCCCACCGTCAAGGATCACGAAGGCGATGACATCCGCCTGGTTCCTGATTATAAGAACAGCTTTAACCGAATCCTGGGCAATGGACGCTCGATGACCCGCCCGAATCCCAAAACCGGGGCGATCGAGCCCGCCGGCGTGCTGGGCATCGAGGTGACGGGGATTAACGAGCGCACCAACTGGGGGGGGTACTTCCCGCACAATGTCAGTCGCGCATTGCCCAATGGCAGCGTCGAGACCATTGAATCCTTTATGCCCGTCGATGGCTCGATCGGGCTCACGATCTTGGCGCTCGATTCCTCCGGGCGTCCCATCGACCCGGTGACACGCACCATCCCGATCGCTAACGAGTTCCAGTCCGGGCTCTATGAGGTGGACAACGGCACGATCTTCGTGCCTCTGGAGATCCTCCAGAAGATGCTCCGGCTCAACGAGGCATCCAAGGTCGAACTGGTGAAAGATAACGACGATCCATTCGCGACCGAGTTTGACCCCGTGACCGGCCAGTTCGTGCCCAAGATGAAAGAAATCGTCGGCATCGACCCCGCCCGCGTCACAACCGTGCTCGTCCGCGGAGCCGACGGCATCACGCTTGATGATCTGCAGGCCCGCGTACGGATGATCTACAACGACTTCGCCGACGAGCACGCCGGGCAGGTGCCCACCGGCTTCCAGATGGAACGCCAGATCAAAACCTGGGAAGACCTCAACCGCACCATGATCAGCGCCGTCGAGAAGGAAACCCTGATGGTGCTCTTTATCTTCGGGATCGTATCAATGACGACGGTGTTCTTGGTGCTGGCGATCTTCTGGTCGATGGCCACCGAGAAAACCAAAGACATCGGGGTGCTGCGGGCCTTGGGCGCTTCGACCATGGGCATCGCGTGGCTCTGGGTGCGCTACGGCGCGTCGATCGGGCTTGTGGGCGCGGTTGCGGGGACCACGCTGGGCTATCTGGTGGTGAGCAATATCAACCAGATCCATGATTGGATGGGCGAACACCTCAACATCGTGATCTGGGACCCGCGTCAGTACTACTTTATCGAGATCCCGAGTGATGTGGATCCGGTCAAGGCCGTGATTATCTTCGTGATCGGGGTGATGACCTGCATCGTGGGGGCGTTGATCCCCGCGCTGCACAGCGCGCTGCTCGATCCCGTCAAAGCGTTGAGGTTCGAATAATGGAAACCCAAACGCACACCCAGCCCAACCCACAGAAAAACAAGAAGCAATGGAAGGCGGATCCCAACGCGATCCTCTCGGCCCGCGCGATCCACAAGACCTACAAGCTCGGTCGCCTAGCAGTCCCTGTGCTCCATGGCGTGGATCTGGATGTACAAAAAGGCGAATGGGTGACGATCTTGGGGGCCTCGGGCAGCGGCAAGAGCACCTTCTTGCATCTGCTCGGTGGGCTCGATCGCCCGGATAAAAAATCGCCGCCGCCATCGGTGAAGTTTGAAGGACGCGAGCTCACGAAAATGGGCGCCCGCCAGCTCGATCACTACCGCGCCAACGATGTCGGGTTTGTGTTCCAGTTCTACCACCTGCTGCCTGAGCTAAGCGTGATCCAGAATGTGGCCGTGGGTGCGATGATCAAGCACGGGCGCATCGGGTACCACATGAATCGTAAATCGATCATCGACCGCGCAACCATGCTTCTCGACCGTTTCGGGCTATCGCATCGGCTCAAGCACCGCCCGACCGAGCTCTCCGGCGGCGAACGCCAGCGCGTCGCGATCGCGCGTGCATTGATCAACGAGCCGAGCCTGCTGCTGGCCGACGAACCCACGGGCAATCTCGACGCCAAGACCGGCGGCTCGATCCTCGACTCGATCTACGAACTCCGCCAAGATACCGGGCTGACCCTGGTGATGGTGACCCACGACGAGCGGATCGCCGAGCGGAGCGATCGTGTGATTCGGCTTCACGATGGACGCATCGTCGAGGACTGATTGGCGCATCGTCGAAGACTGACGGGCGCGTGATCGAAGAGTGAGCGATTGTCAAGGCCGCTCAATACCGCGCGTTCTGGCGATTTAGAGACTCCCTTGTTCTAATTTTATCCGTTCTGAGCCTGAAACAGACCCATCAGGAAAAGGAATAACCCACTCGTAGGTGTGTTTCGCTGGATAGTGTGTACTACCATTGAAACATTCATAATGAGCAGGTTCTGGGAGTCGTTCCGGGCCTGCACAGGGGAGACGGGTGTTTTGACTTCTATCGACGCACACACATCAGCGCTCAAGCGCACCAAGCGCACAGTGAACCTCACCGGGCTCAGCGGCAAGCAGATCCCGGCGGATGTCGTCGAATGCGGCCAGGGCATCCCCGTCGTCTTCCTCCACGGGCTCGTCGGGCTCAATGAGCACTGGGGCAAGGTCGTCGATCGCATCGCCACCCGCGCCAAGTGCATCACCCTCGAAGTGCCCCTGCTCGGGCTCCGCGGCGTCGATTGCTCGCTCTCGGCGGTCTCCGCGATGACCATGCAGTTCCTCGATCGTGAGATCGACGGCCCCGCGATACTCGTCGGCAACTCCTTCGGCGGCCATGTCGCCCTGCGCGTCACCCACGAACGCCCCGAACTCGTCCACGCTCTCGTGCTTGCGGGCTCCAGCGGGCTCATCGAGCGCACCGTTGTCCGCGGGGCCCCCGTGCGTCCATCGCGAGATTGGCTCGTTGAGAAAATCGGGGAGCTCTTCTTCGACAAATCGAAGATGGACCCCAACGATGTCGACCGCGCCTACGAGCTGCTCAACGAACGCGGCGGCGCCCGCGCGATGGTCAAGCTCTCCAAGAGCGCCAGGCGCGACAACATGACCGACGACTTGGCCGATATCCAGCAGTGGACCCTGCTGATCTGGGGCAAGGAAGATGTCGTGACCCCGCCGAGCGCGGGGCAGGGCTTCCAGGAGCTGATGCCCAACGCGAACTTGGTCTGGCTCGACAAATGCGGGCACGCCCCGATGATCGAGTCCCCCGAAGACTTCGGCGACGCCATGCACGGGTTCTTCGATGAGTTGACAGCCGACGGCCAGTTCGGCTAAGTGGTTCTCTGTAGTCAGTACCGCGCAAAGAGACCCCTGCGATGATCACCGCCGAGCACAGCAAAAAACAACGCACCAACGCCCCCACCCCCAACGGCCCCCATTCGTGGACGAGCCTGGTCGGGGTCGCCCTGCACGCACGCGTCGAAGCCCGACGACGCAAGCTCGCCGACTTCGACTATTGGCAGAAGAACACCCAGTCCATCCAGCTCAAAGAGCTGAGCAAGCTCATCGAGACCTGCAAGCACACCCGCATCGGCCAACGCGGGAACTTCACCAGCGTGCTCACCCAACAAGATCCAATGGATCGGCTCAACTCCTTCCGCAGCCAGCTCCCGGTGACCGACTGGTACGCTTTCCAGGACGACATCATCGACATGCGCGAGCGCGGCATCAGCGATGTCCTTTGGCCCGGCAAGGTCATGCACTTCGCCCAGACCTCGGGCACCACGGCCGGCGATAAGTACATCCCCGTCACCGAGTCGATGATGCGGTCCAACTACCTCGCCTCGCTCGACATCTTCGCCCACATGATCAACCGCGGCTCCCACCCCGAGCGCATCATGGGCGGGCGATGTTTGTTTTTGGGCGGCTCGACCGACCTCGATTACAACGAGCACGGCGTGGCGACGGGCGATCTCTCGGGCTTGGTGACGCCCTTGATCAAGTGGCCCTTGTCGACGATCTACTCGCCGGGCCCGGAGATCGCATTGCTCGACCACTGGCCAAGCAAGATCGAAGCCATGGCCCAGCTGGCGATCGACCAAGACATCCGCTTCATCTCCGGCATGCCCTCATGGGCGCTCGTGCTGATCGACCGCGTGATCGAGCTGGCCAACGAACGCGGGATCAACGCCAAGTGCGCCCGCGATGTCTGGCCCAACCTCGAAGCTTTCGTCCATGGCGGCGTCAACTACGAGCCATTCGTCGCCCGCATGTGCACTGCCTACTCGGGCGACGCCAACATCGACTTCCCCTGTAGGCAAGAGCTCTACCCCGCGTCCGAGGGCTTCATCGCGATGCAGGATCAGGACAACGACCCGTCGATGCGCCTGCTCACCGACAACGGCATCTTCTACGAGTTCGTCCCTCTGGATCAGATCGACGATGAGGACCCCGATGTCTTCACCTGCTGGCAGGTGCAGAAGGACCAGAAGTATGTCGTCGTGATGACCACCAACGCCGGGCTCTGGCGCTATGTGATCGGCGATGTCGTCAAGTTTGATTCCATCCCCGACGGCATCCAGCCCGACGGCACCATGCGCTTGGGCGATGGCCCCGCCCGCCTGCGGATCGTGGGGCGTCATCGCCACTTTATCAACGCCTTCGGGGAGAACCTCATCGGCGAGCACATCGAGCACGGCATCGCCGCCGCCGTGGCCGCCAGTGGGCTCACCATCGGCGAGTTCACCGCTGCCCCGGTCTACCCCTCGACCACCAACCGCGCCGGGCTCGAAGTCGCGGTCGAGTTCGAGTCCAAGCCCACCGCCGACCAGCTCCACCAGTTCGCGGCCGTCTTCGACGAGACCGTCAAAGCCGAGAATGTAGACTACACCACCAAACGCAGCGACGGGCTGGGCATGGACTTCCCGACCCTCACCCCCATGCCCATGGGCACATTCCACCGCTGGCTCGACGCCAAGGGCAAGCTGGGCGGGCAGCACAAGTGCCCCCGATGCGCCAATCATCGCGATATTCTGGGCGAAGTGCTCGGCGCAGCATCCGCCTGGTGAGCGGGATCGAACCTTGATACAGCCCGGCGATTGATGTTCGAGTCGCGGGATGGAAACAGCCGAAGATTTTGTGCGTCTGCGTCCCTTCCCATGCCCCGTTTGAGGCAACCACGGGGCTTGGCTGCTACGATAGGGGCACTATGAGCGAGTACATCCACGATCTGATCGACTGGCAGTTCATCATCTCCGGGCTCGTGCTCGCCATTGGGGTCCACGCGATCTTGGGGCTCGTCGCGTACGGGGTCTACCTCGAACGCAAGATCTGCTCGTACATCCAGGACCGCATCGGCCCAAACCGCGTCGGCTTCGACTTCGGACTGCCATTTTTGAGCTTCCTCAAGGGTATGCTCGCCCTCGGGCAGCCCTTGGCTGACGGGATCAAGTTCTTCGTCAAGGAAGATTTCACACCCAAGAATGTCGATCGCGTGCTCTTCACCCTCGCCCCGGCCCTGGCCGTGGTTCCGGCGTTGATCGGGTTTGTGATTATGCCTTGGGGCGGCTCGCTGGCGATCCCAGCGGCGGCTGATATGGCGTTCTTCCAGTTCCTCTTCGATATGCCAGTCCTCGGCGGGGCCTTCGACTTCGTCTTCGGGCATATCCAGGCCCAGACCGTCGTGGTCTCGGGCGCCAATGTGCATGTCGGGATCATCTACCTGCTCGCGGTTGCCTCGCTGGGTGTCTACGGCGTGACCCTCGGCGGCTGGTCGTCGAACAACAAGTACTCCATGCTCGGCGGGCTCCGCGCGACTGCTCAGATGATCAGCTACGAGATCCCCCTCGGGCTGGCGCTCCTTTGTGCTTTGCTCATCGCCGGGTCATTCGCGCCCAACGAGATCATCGAATACCAGGCCAAGTACGGCTGGCTGATGTTCAGCCTGCCATTGCCCGCGTTGCTCTTCTACATCTGCGGGCTCGCCGAGGCCAACCGCGCCCCGTTCGACAACGCCGAGGCCGAGCAGGAACTCGTCGGCGGGTTCCATACTGAGTACTCCTCGATGCGATTCGCGCTCTTCTTTATGGCCGAGTATGCCCACCTCGTGACGGCGTGTGCGTTCTTCGCGCTCCTGTTCATGGGCGGGTACCACATCCCGGGCATCGGGATTACGAGTCCTGAAGCCATGGGCCTGCTGGCCGTGGTCGCCAAGATCAGCGTCTTCGCCCTCAAGGTCGTCCTGCTTGTGTGCCTCGCGATCGTCGTCCGCTGGACGGTGCCTCGCCTGCGCTACGACCAGGTCATGATGCTCGGATGGCAGGCGATGATCCCCGCGGGGATGCTGATGCTCGTCGTCACCTCGACGATGGTCTACCTCGGACAGACCGCCCTGCTCCCGATGTTCACCGCCAACATCGCGATGCTCGTCGTCATCATGATCGCACGCTTCTTGCTCGCCAAGTCCTTCGGCAGATCGACCCTCAACCGCAAGGTCCCGCTCTACGGCTCGCGCTATTGCCCGATGGAGGGCGAACGCGTCAACACCGCGCCGACCGTGGCCATGGCGATCGAAGACCGCCCGGTGCAGGGCACCGTCACGACGGTCTAAAACAGATTGTTTCGTCAAACGGGATCAACCAGCCGCTACTGCAAGCTGTTGATTTCTTGCGCCCGCACGCGCTGGATCAGCGTCGGCAGGATGTAGTTGGCACCCTTGTAGGCATACACGCGACCCGAAACAAGCAGGCGACCCGCGTCGCCCGATTGCATCGCGATCGACTCCATCCGCATCAGCATTCGGCACGGCTCGACGATCAGCTCGATCGAATCGGTGTGCTCAGGATCGTCGTTATCAAAGACGATCGTCCACGCCCCGGAGCTATTGCGGATCATCCGCGCCGGGCGACGCATGATCAGCGTGCCCTCCTTGAGCCCCGCTGAGGTCGTGGTCACCTGCTGACGCCCGCCCAGCTGGTGGCGTGGGGTGAGCTGGTCGTGCATGGCCTGGCGATTCGCCTGACTCGGGTTGGCGTCTGTAGGCTCGGCATCGAAGTTGAGCTCGTTGAGCAGATCACGCACGGCCGGGTCCGCTTCGAGCCCGGTCGGCTCGTTTGTCGAGGGTTCGCGTTCGGGATCTTGCTCTGGTGCTTGTTTAGGCTCAGCAGTATCGTCCGGCTGGGGCTTGGCCGAGTCGTGGATGAAGGTTCCGATCCGGTACGACGAGATCAGCAGCTGATTCCGCCCGTGATAGGTAAAGATCTCTCCAGAGACCTCGACCTGCTGCCCGGTCCATTCAGACTCAAGCTGCTCGAGGGCTTGGCAGGGCATCAGCAGCACGGGCGATTCCGCAATCGAGCGTGTCGCTTTGTCGGGCACAAAGATCAGCAGATCGCTCGGGCCCTCGTACAACTGGCCGAGCCGCTTGAGCACGAACGCCCCCTCGGCCAGTTTGGTCGGCTCCGTTGCTTCATCGAGGGTCTCGTGGAGCACCTTGAGCCAGTCCTGCCCTTCGGTGAGCCCGGGCTGCTTGGGCACCGAGACCTCGGGCGTCGTGGGCATGACCGGTTCTTGATTCGTGCCCACACGCGGGAGGATCGACAACGCGTCCTCGACCTGCGCCGGCGAGCCGGGCTGGGGATCGGTGTCAGAATCTGGCTGACCAAATGCGATCGCCGAGTTGGCAACCAGCACAAGCAAGATCGGCGAGATGGTGTTTCGTGGTGCGCGCATCAACTGGTGTCCGTTCCGCAGTTCCGCCCGGGGATCATTCCATGATCCCTGTTGATCGAAGCCATGAATGGGGGCTCAAACCCGGTGCGGTGTTGAAAACTCTGCCAACTGAGTGTACCGTCTGAGGCTGTGTTTAGCAACGCGGCCGCCCATACGCATGAGCGATCATCAACGGAGAACGCTTCACGGTGCAGGATCAAGTCGCGAGTCATGAGGGGCTCTTCCAATCCAGCGCCCGATGGGCGGACTACTCCGCCGCGGTGGATCGGCTCATCCGCGATGCGATGACCAAGACCAACGCCAGCGAGCAGGCGATCGAAGCGACGATCCAGGTCAACACCAGCGCCATGATCGATCGCGTCAACGAGATCGTCGAGCTCTTGGGCATTCAATCACACCACACCATCGGCGACTTCGGCTGCGGCTACGGCTTCATGCCCCTGCTGATGCACTGCGTCACCGGCGCCAAGATCGATGCCTACGACCGCTCCGAGGGCTTCCTCGCCCTCGGGCGATCCTTCGCCGATGCAGAGCCCGAGCTTGCCAAAGGCGTGCGGTTCAACCAGTTTGACTATCTATGCGACACGCTCGATGAGGACGCCGGGCCCTACGATGTGATTCTGCTCAACAACACCCTGCAGTATGTAGTCGGGCGCGAGCAAAAACTCGATGTCATCCGCCGACTCTCGGCCATGCTCAAGCCCGGGGGCACGCTGATGATCTTTGTGCCCAACCCAGTCAACCCCCGCGAGCCCTTCACCCGCCTGCCCATCGTGCACTGGATTCCCAGAAGCATGGCCAAACGCATCACCACCAGGCTCGGGCGGCGTGATCTCTCAGACATCGACTACACCTCCTATCCCGGGCTCCGCAAGCTCGCGCGTCAAGCCGGGCTCGAGCGCATCAGCTACCACCCCAACGGGCGACTGCACAACCGCCTTTCTGATGGCGTCCGCGTCGCGATCACCTCGCCGATCTTCTGCCGATCCTTCGGGCTCGTCGGGCGGGCCGCCGATGGGGTCAAGGCATGAGTACAAACCCGAGTTCACAATCGAGCCAGCCCGTGTTCGACGAGCTGATCAACCCGCACCGCAGCGTCTTCGCCAGCGGCCAGCGACTGGGCATGCTTCGCGCGCCAATGAGTCATTGGTCCCAGATCTGGAACCGCCGATCGCTGATCTCGTTTATCGTCTCGGGCAACCTGCGGACCAAGGTCATCAACACCCTGCTCGGGCGTCTGTGGCATCTGATCCCGCCGGTGGTCCAGATCGCGGTGTACTTCGTGGTCGTCAACTACATCTTCGGCGGCGGGGGCACCCGACCCAAGTTGGTCTTCGTCACCATCTCGGTGGGCATCCTGCACTGGAGCTTCCTCAACCTGTGCGTGTCCAACTCGACCACCGCCATCACCAGCAACGACAGCCTACTCAAGCAATCGCCCGTGCCCCCGGTGGTCTTTGTGGGCGTGCTCTTCCGCGAGCAGCTCCAGCATCTGGTCATCAAGATGGGGATTATGGCCGTGATCCTGCTGATGTGGGGCCCGGAGCTGAGCTGGCGTCTGGCGCTGTATCCGGTCTGGATCGGGATGCTGCTGCTCAACACCTGGTCGCTGGGGTTGATAGTGGCGACCCTGTCGGTGTTCTTCCGCGATCTGGAGAAAGCCGCCGGGTTGTTCATCCTGATGATGATGTACCTCTGCCCGGTCATCTACGGCGTCGATTTCCTCACCGCTAACATCGGGCCCGTGCCGCTGATCGATTTGATCATGCTCAACCCGTTCGCGGTCAACTTCGCGATGATCAAATGGTCGCTGCTCGGCAGTGATCCCATCGCGATGTGGCAGCTCGGGCTCGCGGCCTGCAGTTCGCTCGGGTTGTTCCTGTTCGCGCATCAGGTGTATGAGCGCTGCCGAGCGAAGATCACCAAGTCGATCTAGCATCATCGACGCACTCCAAACCACACAAACCTGATCAGCAAAGAAAGGAGCCAAGCCAATCAACAACGAACAGCACAACCAGCAAGCAAACCCGGCCGCTCCCATCGCTGAGCAGGAAGCCAAGATCATCGTCGACAATGTCCGCATCAGCTTCAAGCACAGCTTCGATCGCTGTTATTCGGTCAAGCAGAAGCTCGCCGAGCTCTACAAACGCATGAGCCGGGGGCACAAGCCGGGCTACTCGCACGCGCTCCAGAATGTCAGCGTCCAGATCAACACGGGCGATGTCGTGGGGGTCATCGGGCCCAATGGCTCGGGCAAGTCCACGCTCTTGCGCACGATCGCGGGCATCTACGAGCCCGACGAGGGCTCGGTCGAGCTCAACGGGCGCGTCTCGACGCTGCTGAGCCTGGGGACAGGTTTCAAAAACCAGATGAGCGGACGCGACAACATCGTGCTCAACGCGCTCACGCTGGGCATGTCGCGCGAGGAGATCGACTCCAAGCTCGAAGAGGTCATCGAGTACGCCGACATCGGAGAGCATATTGAAGTCCCCATGAAGTACTATTCTTCGGGGATGATCAGCCGGGTGAGCTTCGCGATCGTGCTGGTGATGCGCCCCGATATTTTGCTCATCGATGAGGTTTTTAGCGTCGGCGATCTGCAGTTCAAGCAGAAGTCCGAGCGGACACTCCGCGAGATGCTCGAGCAGGCATCGTGCCAGGTGATCGTCAGCCACAGCCTGAGCTTTATCCGCCAGCACTGCAACCGTGCTATATTAGTGCAAGCCGGCAAGATCATCGCCGACGGCCCCACCGAAGAAGTGGTGGGGCTCTACGAGCAGATCTATTCAAACAAAGACGAAGCCGGGCAGGCGTGATCGGCTTCATCAATCAGCCGGCTTGCAGTGCTCATCAAAGAGCGCGATGTCGTCCTTGTAGATCTCGTTGATCGTCGCGCGGAGCTTACGGTCATAGAAGAACGAGTAATCCGGGAACCGCTCGAAGTAGGCTTTGCCCTTGTACTTGAGCAGCTCGCTGAACGGCGTATCGCCAAAGAACTTGTTCTTAAACAACCCCCGCGGCGTGGTCTTTTCTGATTGAGGCACCGTCACCGAGTTAAAGGTCGGCTTGGTCGGCAGATCAAACCGATCGTTCATCTTGCCCAGGTACTCGTTCATCGCATCAAGCGAGACCACATCGTTGACCCCGCGCTCCCAGCACGAGAGGGCCGACTGGCGACGCCAGATGATGTGCGCGGTGTCGAGATCGATCTTGCTCAGGTACTCGACCCACTGGCGGAAGGTCAGATCGTGCTTCTCGAGCCCCGGATCAACCAGCGGCTTGACCACGCTCCACTGCGCGTCGGTCTTGTTGTTGACCACATGCAGGTAGCTGCTCACCGCCCGCTCGATCGGATCGCGGATGACGACAAACTTGTGCAGCTCGTCGTAGCGCTCATCGAGGACCTGCTGCAGGTGCTCCATCCGCGATTCGAGCCACTCGACGCGGTACGCCGAGATCGAGAACCCGCTGAACACCACGCCCATGTTCTCGAAGAACCAGCGGGTGAGGGTGGTGCTGCCGCAGCGTGGGCGGAAGAAGAGCACGAACCCGTTCTCCTCGTCGAGCAGCCAATCGACATCGCTGGGGCGGACGGGCTTCTTCTCAATAGCATTGGCGGCTTGGCTCATAGATAGTTCCTTCAATGTGACTTAAGCGATCGGCGTCGTCTCGAAGATCATACGCCCACGCGCTGGCATATCGAACCAGACGAGCACATCGCCCCGATCGATGGTGCGTTGCTGGATCAGAACATCGTTTGTGCGCACAGACCCGGCACTTACGACAAAGCTCAATCCATTCACCGGCTCATCGCTCGTGTTGACCAGCTCGAAGCGTCCATCGGGCAACAGCGTGTGCGTGATGCCCTCGAGCGCGATCCAGTAGTCGAGTATCTTGCCAACAGTGGTCAGGCACAGCTCGCCCTGATCGCGCAGGCCGCTCATGTGCGCGAGCATCGCATCGAACTGCTCGGTGGTGGTGTAGTGCCCGTTCTCATCGCGATCAATAAACCCGAACGAGTGGAGCTCGCAGGTGATAAACGGGTAGTAGTGCTGCTGGACCGAGACCCCGCGATCGAGCACGAGCTGGTCGATCACCTGATCCGAAAAATAGTCCAGGTGGCACTCGTTGGCCCCCCACACGACACAGCCCTCGGGGAGCATCGGATGTCGCCAGTACAGCGGCGTGGGCATCGCGCCGTCGCCGTCGTTGTGCAGCAGGTCGATCATGTCTTTGCCCTTGGGCATAAAATCAGCAGACGACCAGGTCCAGAAGTAGCGGATGTCGTTCTTCTTCCACGCGTCGAGCATCGACCATTCATCCTCTGGAAGAAGACCTCGGAACCCGGCGCAGAACTCGACTTTCTCAAGCGCGTGATCGATCCATGTGTGGCCCTTGTAGCGTTCATAGACCGCGTCGATCTTCTCGGGCAAGCCGTCGGGCTTGCCGCCCTTTTCGGAATCTGGGCGGATCGCGTGGACGCAGATCTCGTGCCCGCGATCGTGAAGCTGATCGAGCAGCTCGACAAACTCGGGGCTCTCCTCCATCGCCAGTGTTGAGCCCGTTCGGATGACCTGGCCGTCACGCATCAACGCGATCTGATAGCCCAATGGGTTCTCGCAGAAGACGCTCTTGGTGACGACATGCCCGTGCTTGACGAACCCGCCAATCGCGTCGTCCGCCGAGGTGATGGTCTCGTGACCGAAGTACGACGCCCGGTGTGATTCGATCGTTGTTTTGTCCGCGTGCTCGGTCCAGACATTGACCGCCCGGTGGCCGCCCGGCGCGAGCATCAGCCTGGGCTGGGCTCCGAGCTCGTCGCCCACATGCATCGAGAATCGGTGCTCCGCCCGCTCGCCCGACTTGAAGCTCGGCAGCGAGTGTTCATCAAAAGTGCTCCAAGTGTTGATGATGAACTCTTTGTGCAGCCGAAAGTGCTGGGCGTTGTAGTGCTCGAGGTTGATCACAAAGCTCGGCTCTCGGCGCGGCTCGATGGTCTTGAACGGGAACCCGACGCCGCGGGTGACGATCTCGCACGACGCGATCTCGGGATTATGGAGCACGCTCCAGCCCGCCGAGCCCTTGGTCGCACCCTTGATCGCGGCGCACCCTTCTTTCCACAGCCACAAGTCCCGCTTGAGCGGCTCGTCCTTGAGATCGCGCACCACTCGGTTCTTGAGAAACGCGCTGCTCAGGGGCAACGCGGAATCGAACACCAGCGACAGGTTAAACAGCTGCACATCTCGCTTGAACACGCTTGTTGCCTGCACATCGATCCTCGGCGAGTCGTTGCGCAGCGTCAGCGTCAATGTGCATGAGAGGTCGTCGTTTGCGAACTCGGCTTCGATGATTGCAGCATCCGAACGCTCTTCGATCACCGTGCACGGTCCCGCGGCGATCGTCTGCGAGGGTGCCCGCTTGAGCACAAACAAGCTCTTGGTAAACCGCATGATGTGCTTGGGCAGCGGTGGCGAAAAGCTAACCTCATGATCCTCGACGGTGTGCAGCGTCACCATGCACTGGAAGGCACTCCGCGAGCTCCCGCCGTACATCGCGTTGGTGATCAGCACCAGATCCCCGGGCGCGAGCCCGTCAGTGTGATCGAGCTCGATCCGATCGTTGAGCTCGGGCTCTTTGTTCAGGCAGTACACGCTGCACTGGGAGTACGACAGCGCGAGCCCGTTGATCGCTCGGCGCCCATCGGCGGTGTCGATCCGCAGCCCGGGCATCACCCGACCGGCCGGTGACACGCCGTCGATGGGCTTCTTGCCGGGTTTAAGAAACGACAGCGACATCGGTTTCTCCGAGGGTGATCAGGCTGGAATACTTCTCTTGGGCCGTCCACTTGGCCGCCTGCTCAAGCGTGGCCAGCCAGGTGCCGGTGAGATCGAGCCCCAGGATCAGCTCCTGGAGCTGCTCCCAGTGGATATCCGGGTGGTTCATCACAATGACATGCTCATTGCGGCTAAGACACTTGGGGATGTCCTTGCCGAGGAACTCAAGCTGGTGATCCTCGGGCTTCATCGTCAGGTCCAGGCTGTGATGACAATCCTGAAGAATCAAGGGCTTGATCTCCGGGAGATGGAGCCCGCGATCCTGCGGGCGATCGCACCCCGGATCGATCAGGGCGTGCGGGAAGCCCCGGCAGCGACCGATGAACTCGCCGTAGTGCATGCCCAGCTCGATCGCCCAGCGGTTGTGATTGAGCGCCAAATGCCCCCGGCTGCCGATCCCGCCATGGCAGGTATAGCCCATCGGGCGCTGCCCGTAGCGCTCGACAAACCGGTCGGCTTCTTTCTTCATCGCGTCAAACGACGGCGCGATCGTGTGC
Organism: uncultured bacterium; assembly: GCA_963976625.1. Taxonomy (GTDB): domain Bacteria; phylum Planctomycetota; class Phycisphaerae; order Phycisphaerales; family UBA1924; genus UBA1924. Next base: position 18,542 of record CAXBLA010000011.1, on the reverse strand, counting down.
AGCGCGATCTCGTGCCCGGCGTTGACCATCATCTGCGCCTGCCCAGCCGGCGGTGGCTTGCCCTCGATCAAGAACCAGGTCGCCTTGATCCCGGTGCGATCATAAAAACCCAATATGTCATTGAGCCGATCCATCGAGATGTCCCGGTCGTAATCATGACGCACGCTCAGGCACCCGCGCCCGTCGACATGCTCGTCGTGCGGCCAATCCGTTGAGGGCTCAGCCGTGTGCCCGTTGGCCGAGAGCAGACCTATGATCTGCTCACGGAGCCAGCGCTCAAGCGGGAGCATCGGCGAGACGCGATCCGCCTTGTAGAACCCATCGCTGATCGCCGGCATCGCGTGGTTGAACCCAAGCAGATCGAAGAACGGGAACCCAAGCACGATCGTCCGCCCGTCGCTGACCACGATCGGGACCCACTCGTTGTGGATCTTGGCGTACATCAGCGCCGTCCACCGCGACGGATCAAACTCGTAGGTCTGCACCCGCACGGGCTTGGCCCGCCAGCGTGGGTCGGGGTCCGAGTACGACTGAGGCTCGGTTTTTTCCTTCGAGGACTTGGGGATGCGTTTGGTGAAGAATGTGCCGTAGACGACCTTGCCGTAGGGCTGACGCTGGGCATTGAAGATCGGCAGCTCCGCGCCCTTCCAGCTCTGCCCACGCAGCCCAAGCTCTTCGAGCTGCTGCTTATCGATCGGCCCCTCGATCAACCGGAGCTGATCGGGTCCATCCTGTGATCGTGCGCCCCGCAGCACGACTTCCAACTCGCCCGTCGTGAACGCGCCGAGCATGGCCTGCTTGGCGAAGTAGAGGTCCGCGCAGTGGCTCCAATAGAAGCTCTGCTCGCGATGCTCAAGGGCCTGCATCTGATCCAAGGTTGGGCGGGTGATGCTGATCATGCGTTGGCCGATTTTTGGACGACTCGGAAGATGGTCTGGTCGCCGGCTTTGTTGGCCGCGATCGGGGCCATGTCGCTCGAGCGGTACCGATCAATCGTGCCGTACTTGCCGAGGTATCCTTCGAGCTCGTCGATCTCGAAGACCTGCTTGTAGTAGCTCTTGCTCTTGAAGATGTCGCGTTTGATGTTCTCGTGGATAATGAAAATCCCGCCCGGACGCAGCGCGGCCCACGCCCGATCGAGCGTGCCCACGAGCTCTTCTCTGGGCATATACAGCAGCGATGCAAAGTCAGTCAGCACATCGATCGGCTGGTCGAAGGCGAAGTCCTGGGCGACCTGAGCCGACACATGGAACCGCCCCTTGATCATGTGATCGAACCGGTTCACCAATCGCTTGGTCACCGGCAGTGTCGAGATCACGGGTTCGCAGTTGGTCAGGTGCTTGACGAGCGAGTTGGTCAACAGCAGCTCGATATCCACAAAGCCCATGCCGCCCCCGATATCGACCATGTTGATGGCACGCTTGCGGGGCATGTACTGGGCGATGAACCGCCGGATGGATTCTGTCTTGTACGCCGCCCCGGTCACGCTGTAGGTCGCGTACTTGAGGAACTGCTCGATCCCCTGCTGCACATCGGGCATCATCGCCACGGCACTGGTCATCGCGCTCGATCCGATGGCCGACGAATCAGCAAGGAACGAGCTGCAGGTGCTCAGATACTCCGGGTCCTTGGCCAGGTCACGCTCCTGCATGAACGCGTTGGCGAGCCCCTCGATATCGTGCGTCACCGCCGCAAACACCGACTCGGGGGCGATCAGCGGATCATCGCGACGGAACGCGACAAACTTTGATTTTTCGAGCACCTTGTACTCGCGCCCGATGACTTCTCTCAGCCACTCCAGGCTCCAATACCCCGTCGCCTTGGCGGCCTTGGCGCTCACGAACGGGAACAGCACAAGCCCGCCCTCTTCGACCGCGTTATAAACCAGCGCGATCATCGCCAGGCTGTAGTTATCACGGAAGCTGCGAATCGGCGGCACAAAGACCGCGCCCGAGATCGACTCGTGCTCCAGCGGGCTCAGGCACGAGATCGACTGCCCGGATTCCGTCGGGGGCGTCGGATCATACGAAGCCGGGGAGGCGATGAAGTAGTCGCTCGATGCGCCAGTAGAACCCTTGCCCATGAGCGATTGGTACACATCGAGTGCGCCGTTGATCTGCTCGGGAGTCTGCGAGACGGCGGAAAAATAAAGCCCGATCATGATGACATCTCTTGTTTCGTGTTGGGGACCGTGACGGTTGGTTGGTACTGTGTGTGCTTGGGCTGTTTCTGGACAGCCGCGAAGAGCGTCCAGAGTTTCGTCGCTTCTTCAGGCGTCCGCTGATGCCCGAGATGATCCAGATAGAACACATCCGGGTTAATCGTCTGCAGATGGCGGTGCAGCTCGTCGGCCGTGAATCGTTCTTCGTGGTTCGCGGCATTGGCCGCGTTCTCGGGCAGGAGCATGTTCTCACGCAGCACAATCAAGCCGCCCGGTTTGAGCAGCTTGGAAGCCCGGGCGAGCACGCCCGACACATCGTCGCGATCGATGCACAGCAGGCTGCCCATGAAACAGATCATGTCCAGGCTCTCTTCGATCCCTTCGAGCTCTTCCATCCGCTTAGCAACCCCATCGACGCGCCCGTGCACGCCCGTAGCCTCGACCATCCACGGGAGCACCTGGTCGATCCGGTACTCGATCATCTCCAGATTCGTCGCATGATGACCGCACGCCGCCAGCTCGCAGGTGAGAAACCCATAGCTGCCGCCGATATCGAGGATCTTCATCGGCCCGGATTGACCCATCGCCTGCGTGATTTTCTTGATCGCCCCGTGCGTGTGCAGGGCCCAGTGCATCGAGTACACAAACGAGCCGATGATCGAGTTGGTGAACGACTTCTTTGGATCCTCGCAGGGGTGCTCGGAGTCTTCGAGCATCTCGGCAAACTCGTCGAGCCGACCCGCGAGCTTGGGATAGATGCTCCCGAGCGCATCGAGATCGCTCTGGAGCTGAGGGCTCCAGCTCACCCGCAGCCAGTGCTTGGCTTTGTTCGGCTGGTCGTCAACCTGACACGAGGGGAACCACGACGCGAGCTGCTCGATGGTGACCCATGTGTTCGCCGGGTTGGAGGCCTTGGGCGATTCGATCCACACCTCGGACCCTTCACCCATCTGATCGAGCATCGCGCCCAGCACCGCGCCGAGCGCATCGGACGCGGGCAGCGGGATCGCGCTCCGCAGGATGATCGCCCGCTTGAACGACGCATCCAACGGGGACAAATAATGCCCGCACGGGCGATACTCCGCCGTCGGCGTCAGCAAGTGCCCCCAGGACGAAAGATATCGACAGCGGGCGGTATCAAAGCCCTTGCCCACGATCGGTGCGATCGCTTGGTGCACGATCTTGGGATCGCTGGTCGAGTTGTGCGCATAGACCGCCGTGAGCGGCCCGGATGGGCTTGGATTCGTGCTGGATTGGTCCTGTGGCATGCCTCAAACTGTAGCACAACACGCTCTGATCCGTGGCGCCCATTCCGAAATTCTTACCGGCTAAACGGGCTCAAAACAGGATGATCCCCATCGAGTAGCGGGGCGGATGATCGGGTATCATGCTTGGTTCGTATTGAGCACCGCGCACGCCAGGGGGACAGCCCAGTGAAGATCACGACCATCGTCGGAGCCCGCCCGCAGTTTGTCAAAGCCGCGGTGGTCAGCCGCGCGATCAAACGACACAACGAATCACATCCTGGGAACCCGATCCAAGAGACCATCATCCACACCGGGCAGCACTTCGATGACAACATGTCCGATGTGTTCTTCCGCGAGATGGACATCCCCCGCCCGGACCACCATCTCAATCTCGGCGGGGGCACCCACGGCCAGATGACCGGGCGGATGCTCGAAGCCATCGAGGGCGTCTATATGGACAGCCCGCCGGATTGGGTCTTGGTCTACGGCGATACCAACTCGACGCTCGCGGGCGCACTGGCGGCCGTCAAGCTCCACATCCCCGTCGCCCATGTCGAATCCGGGCTCCGCTCCTACAACCGCAAGATGCCCGAAGAGATCAACCGCATCCTCACCGACCACGCCTCGACCCTGTGCTTCGCGCCCACCGACCAAGCCGTGAGCAATCTGGTCGGCGAGGGCATCGCCGAAGCCACCATCGCCCGCGTCGGCGATGTCATGCAGGACGCGATGATCTTCTACCGCGACCTGGCTTCCAAACAAGAATCCATCATTGATCAACTCAAGCTCTCCCCCAAGAGCTTCATCCTGGCGACCGCTCACCGGGCCGAAAACACTGATGATCCGGACCGATTGGCCGGCATCATCAACGGCTTGGGCCAACTCGCCCAAGACCTCCCCGTCATCCTGCCCCTGCACCCACGCACCCGCAACAAGCTCAATGATTCCGGGCTTATGGAGCGGGCCAAGTCCACGCTGACTCTGATCGATCCGGTCGGCTACATGGATATGGTGATGCTCGAAGCCAACGCCGCCCTCATCGCCACCGACTCCGGCGGCGTCCAAAAAGAAGCCTACTTCAACCAGGTCCCCTGCCTGACACTCCGCGACGAGACCGAATGGACCGAACTGCTCGACGCGGGCGTCAACCGCCTCGTCGGGGCCGACCCGGACGCGATCGCTGAGCACGGACGCGATATGCTGGGCAAACCTATCCCTGCCGGCACCCTCTACGGCGATGGCCAAGCCGCCGAAGCGATCATCGCCAAACTCATCAAGGGCTGATTCTCAAAGCTCAAGCACGCGGGGCATGTGTGCATTGAGCTGCAGACACTGCGTCCGTACTCCATCACCCGGCGAGTCGATCTCGACCTGCACATCCGCGATCGTGTGGTCGGACACTATCGAAGTCGCACCAGATTTACCTCGCACCACGCGCACGCTGCCTATCTGAGTACACCGCTCCACCGCCCGCCCGATGGGCACACACCACACACCCTCGAAATCCTCACGCTCGAGCAGTTCTTCGAGCAGCCCAGGATTCAGATCCGGATGACACCCAACGATCGCGTGCCCGCCCTTGGCGATTAGCTCGCGGAATGTATCCACCCGCTGATCAAAGTAGCTCAAGTCCTGCTCACTCGTCGAGCCCTCGATCGGAAAATGCAACGGCGTAAGCATGACCCGAGTCGCCCGCCCGTGTTCTAGATCCCCGAGCCATGCTTTACGCGGGATTGAGAGTTGTGTTGCCAGCATCTCGCCATAGGCGGCCTTCGATTGTTCAATACCCTCGATCGTGCGCTGCCCGCGCCAGTACTGGCTGTTGGGGGCCGAGTGATGCGTCACGCCTTGCCCTTCCATAGATTCGTCCGCATTGAGTGCATGGACCCCGACCTCCTGCAAGAACCTCGGCAGCAGCTCGCTGAGCCGATCGCCGAACGGGGTCTGGTCGATCCGGTACCACGACCCGCACGCGCTGTTGAGCAGTCGGCTGTGCGTTTCAATAATTCCCTGCACCTGCTCGGCGTGCGTATTGCGATCGATATCGTAGCGAACACTCAGCGCGGCCCGATACCCGCTCGGCCACGGACGCACCCTGACCATCGGCTCATTTGCATCGTGGAGCATCCGTCGGAATAGCTTCGTCCAAACCTGCTCAAGCTCTTGAGCGATGGGGCGGTAGTCATCGTCGCTGATCTCATAATGATGCCCGTCCATCGTCGGCACCCGCACACTCAATATCCATTGCTCAAGCAGCGACCGAGCCACCACCCTGCGGTCATCATCCACGAGTCGCCCGCTGTGTGTTTCATCAGCGATCGACCACTCCGAATCAGACCCCGCGAGCACACGCCACGCGAGTTGCTCTTCTCGCGTCTCCTCGAATCGCAGCGTCAAATCGTCATCGTCGTCCGATCCCGCGATCAGCAGCAACGCGGCCAACGCGGGCGAATAGCAATACCCGGTCGAATCCTCGGCACTCCGCACCAACATCGCCTGCTCATCAAGCATCGGCTCGCTAAGCAATCGGCCAACGCACCGCGCGAGCTGTTCATCGAGCCCGAGGACCGACGACGCGAGCCCGAAGTGGATAAGCTGCGACGCTTTGGTTGCCAATCCGATGAGCCGATCAAGCGTTTCAATCCGATCAGCGTTCGGTTTAGGAGATTGAATCGCTTTGACAATCATCAGCTCGGAGCACGCGAGCACGGTGCGGTCGCTGAACGGGTGGAGCTCTTCGCTCTTGGCCGCATCGCGGACAGTGTCCGAAGCGTGCATCAGCTCGATGATGAGTTGTTCCAGCTCTGGCCAATCGGCTGATGCTTCCGGGAGCATCTCAATAAACATTGATCGCACACGCTGTGCCTGAGACGAGTCTTGACGCTCAAGCATCGCAATCGCAAGGTGCAGATCGAGCTGATCTGCATCCGTCATGTTCCCACATCGTTTGCGCAGGCGTTTGCTCGCGTAATACACCGTGGCCGAGCACACATTCTCGATCGGACGAAGCTGCTCATCAGCGGTCGGTACAAGCTTGCGTGTTCGCTTGCTGGGGCATTGGACCGCTCCCGTGATCGCTCCTTCAAGCATCGTTTCGCCGCGCTCGATGTGCCACACCCGACAATGCTCAGGCAGCTCCGGCGTCCATCCATCCGCCCCGGACAGCAGCACCGTGTGCACCGAGCTGGGCATGACCTGCCCCACCCGCAGCACTCCGAGCTGAGGCAATCCCAGCGACCCCGCCAACAAATCGGCCATCGCCCCATACGGCCCGCTCGCGGGTGTCAATATCACGATCGAAGGCGATGCATTGAGCCCCCGTGATGAGCCATGGGTTGATTTCCCCTTGGCCGGTACGCCCATGATCCGCGAATCATCTGGGTAAGCACCCTTCGTCACCACTGCCCCGCACGCCACAAAGCACCCGGCCGCGAGCTGCGCCCCAGGCAAGATCGAGACATTGGCCGACAGCAAACAGTTGTCATCAATCCGCACCGAATCAAAGTTGTACCCACGCTCAAAGAAAGCGTCCGGGCTCGGCTCGATCTCATGATTCGCACTATGAATAAAAACTCTCGGCCCGATCCGCGCGTGCCGACCGATCCACACGCCACCGCTGCCATAGATAATCGCGTCGCGGTTGATCCGCGCGTCGTCATCGAGCACGATCCGCTCGGGATGGCTGAAGTGGCACCCTACATCGATCTCTACGCCTATGCCCATCCTGAAGAAGTAGGGGGCGTAGGCAACGCGCCTTCGTTCGATGCCTTCAGCGCCCGGAATCATCGCGCACGCGTTCTGCACATCTTCCCAATCGGGCATCGGCTGAGTTGGCGGCTGGCGATCGTTGCTCATGCGTATGGAGTGTAGCCGATCGGTGTCATGAACTGGGCTCAAATAATCTGCTCATACAACGCGAGCAAACGATCGCTGTACACGCCCCAGTGATCCCGCTCGATAAACGCTCGGCAGTTCGTTTTCAGCTCCGCGAGCTGCTCATCACTGATCGAGCCCACCGCACGGGCGATCCCGTCGGGCGTCACCGGATCATCGAGCAGCACGCCGACATTTTGGCCTTCGACGATTCGCCGTAGCTCAGGGAACGGGCTCGCCAAGATCGGCACGCCAGCCGCCGGGTATTCCCAGAGCTTGTTGGGCGTGCAGAACCAGTGGTTGAGCCCGATGTTCACATACGGGATCACGCCCAGATCAGCACCGGCCGTCCAGTGGACAAGTTCTTCCTGCGGCGCCCGCCCAATAAACCGCACCCGTTCGCCCTTGGGATCAATCTGATCGGCCTTGCGTTTGAGCCCCTCTTCATACCGTCCCCAGCCCATCATCACCAGCGTCCAGTCTTCGGGCAGCAGCCGAGCCGATTCGACGAGCTTATCGAGCCCGCGATGCACCGCAAACCCGCCCTGATACAGCAAGATCTTCTGCCCCGCATCCACACCCGCAGCTGCTCGCAATCGCCCATCATCCACAGCCGGTGCATCGGGGCACCTGGCCGCGTTCATAATCAGCACAGGCTTGGGCATCTTCGGGTACCGCCCAACAAGCTTGTCAGCAATACTCTCGTTGATCGTGATAAACCCAGAGAGCATCGGCGCGATCCGCTCCTGGAGCCGACGCGCCCGCCGACGGTGGAGCCTGGACGCATGCGGGATGTCCTCGAAGAGCTCGTGGCTGTCGAAGACCAGCTTCGCCTTGCCACCCTGTTTTCTGTACAGCAGCCCGATCGGCAGCGTCGTCACATCGTGCATGTGCAGGACATCGGGCTTGAGTTCTTGTACCTTGGCGGTCAACGCGTTGCAGTACACCCGCCGACGCATGCTGTTGCGTGTCGCCCGTGACAGCCGTTCGAGCAGCGAGATATCACCCGTCTTCGCAGTGCCGCCCTTGGCTGCGGGTTTTCGCCGACGCAGCCATCCGTCAATCCCAAAGCCGACGATGACACCGAGTACCATCAGCGCGAGCCGCTCGTTGAGCGTGCTCGCATTGACAAACCGCGTCACCAGACCGATCAACTCGGGCAAGATCAAGAACAGCACCACGCAGCCCCCGATGATCACCGGGCGACGAGCACGCTTGCGGAGCGTGCGATAGTGCGCGATCGTCTGGGCCAGCTGATCCCGGCACTCCACCCGCTCGGCCCGCGTCCCGCTTGGATACACGGTCAGTGCCTCCGCGCAGTTGTTGTCCCGGATTCCCACAATCGTCACACGATACCCCGCACCCGCCAAGGCATGAGCCTCTTTGAGCACGCGGGCATCGTGGCTGATCGAGTTGAGCACCACCGAGACGGCGTGCGGGGGCTGGGCATTCTGGGCATTCATGGGCACAAGTATAGTGCAAACCGGGGGACAATCCCCATGGGCGCATTTTTTGGACCCGCCGCCCTCGCCGACGCCCAATTGCTCGATGATCCAATCGAATCTTGACCCTCTGGGGTCTATGCTTGTCGGTGCATCCCCGGCCCATCTGCGGCCAGCGGGGCGCGACAAGGCTGGCCGTGTGCCCGAGTGGTCTAAGGGGACGGATTGCAAATCCGTTGTGCGAAAGCCAACCGTGGGTTCGAATCCCACTGCGGCCTTTCATCGAAACATCGATGGTGAGAACCGATCCTTATCCCGGATCGGTTTTTTCATGCCCGTTCCACTATCATGCCCTTATGGATAAGCAGCCAGATCCCCAATCCAATCCCCAGCCGATGACCGCCGATCAAGTGGCCAAGGCCGCCCAGCGGTTCCGCGAAGATTTCAACAGCGTCCGCGAGCAAGTCGCCCGCGTGGTCGTCGGGCAGCACGACGCCATCGAGCAAACCCTCATCTGCCTCTTCGTCGGCGGCCACGCCCTGCTCGAAGGCGTCCCCGGGATCGGTAAAACCCTGCTGGTGCGGAGCATTGCACAGGCCGTGGATCTCAAGTTCGGCCGCGTCCAGTTCACCCCGGACCTCATGCCCGCCGACATCACCGGCACCACCGTCATCGACGAGACGGAAGACGAACGCGGGAATCTCCGCCGGGGCTTCCGCTTCTCGCCGGGGCCAGTCTTCTCGCAGATTTTGCTGGCCGACGAGATCAACCGCGCCACGCCCAAGACCCAGTCCTCCCTGCTCGAAGCCATGCAAGAGCGCAGCGTCACCGTCGGCAACACCACCCACCCGCTCCCGTCCCCCTTCTTCGTCCTTGCCACCCAAAACCCCGTCGAGCAAGAGGGCACCTACCCACTCCCCGAAGCCCAGCTCGACCGCTTCTTCTTCAAACTCCAGGTCGGCTACGGCTCACGGGCCGACCTCAACGAGATCGTCGCCCGCACCACCGGCGCGGCCCAAGCCCAGATCACCCCGGTGCTCGATGCCCAGAGCCTGATCGCCCACCAGCACCTCGTCCGCCAGGTCCCCGTCGCCCCCCATGTCCAGGACTACGCCATCCGCTGCGTCTTGGCGACCCATCCCAAGGGCAGCTTGTCCGAGGGCACCTTCGCCACCCCGATGGTCAACCAGTTCGTCAGCCTGGGCGCCTCGCCCCGCGCGGCCCAGGCCCTCATGCTCGCCGGCAAATGCCTGGCCTTGCTCGACGGGCGCGCCAGCGTCTCGATCGAAGACATCCAACACATCGCCCTGCCCGCCCTCCGCCACCGCGTCATCCTCAACTTCGAGGCTTCCGCCGAGCAGGTCGACACCGACACCATCATCAAAAACATCACCGCCACCCTCGCCCGCGACGCGGGGGCTTGACTTAGTCTGCTGATTCCGAATCTCCAAATGAGACAATGTCTTGAGTGTCAGTACACTCTGCGAGCCCGGCGGCATTCCAGAGTCGTTCAAGCCATAGATTCGTATATGGCCGCCAATCTTTAGCGGTGGTATCGAGGGTTATTACTGGCATTGTTAGGTTGTGAGTGATATCTGTGAGATTCGAGAAAGAATGGGGCCAGTGGTCAGCTATTAGGTTTTTTCCATGGCAGCCGGATATCGATAGACAAGCGAATACAGTGCCTTGATATCCAATCAGGGGGTAGATAGTTTGAATTTTTTCGATCCACATATAAATTTCACGACGCATCCAAAATGCTGAAACATTGATCGCTTCTGGATTGCTTTGGGGCGGTGACAAATACTCTGAAATCTGATAGACACCGTTTCGTGATAGTGAATGCACATCGCCATTCTGTTCTCTGATAAGGTCTAGTCCATCAAAGAAAATCCTGGGGCTTTTCCCGTGATTAAGAGATGGGGCAGTTCGATATACAGCATCTCGAGTATTCTTATCTGCTACATCAAAGATCTCTCCAAATCCTGTAGGTAAGTGGCAAGTGAGTGTGATCGCGTGTTCATTCTCGGCGCATAGCCGAGTTCGACCGAGACGCTCCAAATGCTTACTTAGGGCAATTTCCTCCCCTGATTGACTATACAGGACGCTTTGTCTGATTTGCTCAATATCCATCTGCTCGTTTGATCTGGCTATACGAGTGTAGATGCGTTTGGAACCGCCTGAAACCCACATATGGGGCGAGCTATGACTTGGTGGCGTAGCAATTAGGATGATATGGCGGCCATTGTTTAATGGGACTGCTCGCGAATGAATGGTAATTCGAGGGCGAATCGTGTTGGCGGCAGATTGAGTCAGGCTCCGTATGTATTCGTCAGGATTATCCTCAATGCCGAGCAGCTCATCTCCTGAACCTTGAGCATTTTCAGGAATACCAATTACGACACACCCACCATTGGTGTTGGCAAATGCCGAAATCAAATGGCAAAATTTTTTGTTATCGCTGAGTTCTTTTTTGTAGTCTAGCTCCACTGACTCGGGCACTTGATCGTCTATCAGTGCTTGGAGATCTGCCTCGGTGATCTGGTCAATGTTTCGATAGGTCGGAATCATAATTTGGATACTCCTTCGATCAAATGATCATAGCAGATCACAACAATGAATTAGATTACCCAGCACTATCCCCCCGAGCCTCATGCTCGGAATCAAACTCTTCCGCAAACAACACCGCCCCCGGCTGCTCGTGCTTCCAGGGCTGATCGGCCGTCAGCTCGCGGGCGGCTTTGCGCCCCTCGAGCACCCAGCGGCGCTCTGAGTTGGCCTCGGGCACATCCATCGGCGAGTGCATCGCGTCCGGGTCGTCCTTGACCATATGGATCTTCTGCGTCGGGAAGGCGAACTCCACCCCGAGCCGATCCGCCAGGCGGACGACATCGAGCATGAACCGGTGCTTCTCGCGCAGCTCGATCGACCAGTCCGGGCACTCGAAGAAGATGTACACCAAGATATCGAGCGAGTGCGGGCCAAACCCGTTGAGCCAGACATGGTAATAGTCCTTGCGGGTATACGGGTGGAGCTTGACGATCTCGCGGACGCCGCTGCAGAAGGCCTCGATTTTGTCCGGGTGCGTGTCGTAGGTGACATTGAGCTTGGTCGTGAACCGCCGATACTGTCGCCGACCGTAGTTATCCACCTTGGCCCGCACCAGCGTCGCGTTGGGCACCGTCACCAGCGAGTTATAGAAGGTACGGATCCGCGTCGAGCGGAAGCCCAAGTCCTCGACCGTGCCCTCGACCTCGTTGACATAGATCCAGTCCCCGATCTCGAACGGGCGATCCATAATCACGGCGATCGACCCAAAGAAGTTCTCGATCGTGTCCTTGGCCGCGAAAGCCACCGCCAAGCCGCCGATCCCCAGTCCGGTCAACAACGGCATAATCTCGATACTAAACGCACTGGCGATGTAGATCAGCCCGATCGCCCCGAGGAAGAGCTTGGCCGTACGCTTGACCATGGGGACGAGCAGATCATCGAACTTGGTCTCGGTCTTCGACGCCTGGATCGAGAGCCAATCACCGACCAGGTCCGTCACCCGGAAAGCCGCCCAGACGAGCGAAGCCATAAAGACCACCCGCACCGCCACCAGCAGCACGACCATGGCCGGGATCGGCAGCAGCCCGAGCTCGAGGGCGAGGTACCACACGCCCGAAGCGGCTAACAGCCCGAACGGACGCACCGCCCGCTGGAGCGATTCCTTCTCCACCTCACGCCCACGCTTGAGCTCGAAGCGATGCCAGCCCTTTCGGAGGATCGCCCGGACCAGCAGGTCGACCATCAGCCCCACAAAGATGACGACCAAGATCCCGAGCCACTGCCAGTATTCGAGCCCGAGCGATTTGGTGCCCTTGAGCCGAGCCGGCACCGCATCGCGGATCCGCCCCATCAGTGTCTTCTCGAGCGCAACGCCCGCGACCATGGCGTCGTCCTCGGTCTCGATGGCGAAGTCCTGGATCTGCTCGAGCGTCGCCCGATCGAACATCCAGTTCCCCTTTGTGTCCTTGGACAGCGAGATCGAGTACCCCGGATGCTTGAGCGCGAACGCCTGCTGCAGCGGCATGTTCCACTTGTTCTGGGGGAAGTAGACAAAGCTGGCGAGTTGGTCCGTCTCAGGACCAGCCGCGGGCAGGTGGCTCTCGCGGACTTCGCCGATCCGCCCAAGCACGGTATAAAGATCAAACGCGATGTTCCGCTTGCTCTCAATCGGCAAGCTGGCTTCGAGATCCAGACAGCGGATCGCCTTGTCCATCGCCAGGCGCTTGGCCGAGGATGAGTCGGCGTCGTTGTACTCGTTGATTGCGATCAGGAAGGTGAACATCGTCTTGCGGGGCGAACGCAAGAGCGCATCGGTGCTCCCCTGGGCTTTTTCGCCCTCCGACTCGCCCCCATCGCTTGAATCCGGGCTGGATTGGTTTTGTTCGGTAGTCGTGAGCACATCCTGAGCGCCCAGAGCGGGCCCAGCCATGCCAACAAGCAGCAGGAACACTAGCAAAGCCAGCGGGAAACGAGCGATCAGGGCGATGGTTCGGGTCGGGTTCATAGCCCGGATGCTATCCGATTCTGGGCATCGATTCTTCCTATCCAAGCCCCGCTAGGGCACGGAAGATGATCGGGCTCAATTGCCTCAGAATTGTTGGCCCACCGCGAATCATCGTCCTACCCTATCAGTCCAAACAAACGGGCAATTTGTCCATCAATGAACCGACGCGCATCGCCCATGCTGGCGATCGCAGATCATCGAAATGGAGCACTGCACATGGCAGCTGGGACCAAAGGATCAATCACACAAGTCATCGGGTCGACATTCGACGCACAGTTCCCGGAAGGCGAACTGCCCGAAATCTATAACGCGATCACCACCGAGTGGCAACACGATGGCAAGCCAACCAAGCTCGTCGGTGAGGTCCAGCAGCACCTCGGCGGCGGCCGCGTCCGCGCAGTCGCCCTCGGCTCGACCGACGGCATGACCCGCGGGATGACCTCGGTCGACTCGGGTGGCCCCGTCACCGTCCCCGTCGGTGAAGAAGTCCTCGGACGCGTCTTCAACCTGCTCGGCGACGCGATCGACAACAAGCCAGAGCTCGACGGCGTCCGCCGCTCGCCGATCCATCGCGATCCGCCGGCCTTCTCCCAGCTCAACCCAAAGACCGAAATCCTCCCCACCGGTATTAAGGTTATTGATCTTCTCTGCCCGTTTGTGCGTGGTGGTAAGATCGGCCTCTTCGGCGGTGCGGGTGTGGGCAAGACCGTGATCATCCAGGAGATGATCGCTCGTGTGGCCCGTGAGTTTGGTGGCTACTCCGTATTCTGTGGCGTGGGCGAACGAACACGCGAAGGCAACGACCTCTGGCGCGAAATGGCCGAGGCAGAGTACACCGACGCCGAAGGACAGACCGCACATGTCCTCGACAAGGTGGCGATGGTCTTCGGCCAGATGAACGAGCCTCCGGGATCACGCCTCCGCGTGGCCCTCTCCGGGCTGACCATGGCGGAAAACTTCCGCGATGAATCCGGTAAGGAAACCATGATGTTCGTCGACAACATCTTCCGCTTCACCCAGGCCGGTTCAGAAGTGTCCGCACTCCTTGGCCGTATGCCATCGGCGGTGGGCTACCAGCCAACCCTGTCAACCGAAATGGGCCAGCTCCAGGAACGAATCACCTCGACCGCTAAGGGCGCGATCACCTCCGTGCAGGCGATCTATGTTCCTGCGGACGACCTGACCGACCCGGCTCCTGCGACCGCGTTTGCTCACCTCGATGCGTTCGTGGTCCTCGAGCGTTCGATCGCCGAGAAGGGGATCTTCCCCGCGGTCGACCCGCTCTCATCAACCTCCCGAATCCTGGACCCGGCCATCATCGGCGACCGCCACTACGCCGTCGCCCAGCGCGTCCAGAAGATCCTCCAGCGCTACAAGGACCTCCAGGACATCATCGCGATTCTTGGTGTCGACGAGCTCTCGGATGTCGACAAGCAGGTCGTCAACCGCGCCCGCCGTATCGAGCGCTTCCTTTCCCAGCCGTTCTATGTGGCCGAGGTCTTCACCGGCTTCCCAGGCATCAACTCGACCCTCGAGCAGACCATCGATTCGTTCGAGCGTCTGTGCGACGGCGAAGGCGACGATCTCCCAGAATCGTCCTTCATGTATGTCGGCACGCTCGACGACGCCCGCAAGAAGGCCGAAGCCGCAGCCGCCAAGGCCTAAGCGATTCCCTTTGTATTGGACAACTCGCACAACTCAAAACGCCCGATCGTCTGATCGAGCGTTTTTTTATGTGCATTGAAGAGGTGTACTCGGAGTGAGAGCCGTTAGTTCGTCGGCGTTTCCTGATCGATCGTCCAAGTGATCTCGTCGCCCCGACAGTCAATATGGATACTAAAGAATCCGGGCGTGCCGCCAGGCCCCGAAGCCGCGTGCTTGTTAATCATCGGCCAGATGATCTTGCGATCCGTCTCGGGCTGAGGCAACCCATCGATCTCATCGAGGTGATGCCACACCAGCTCACCCTCGTCCATGTGCCCATCGATGACCTCGACAGGCACCATCACGCGGTAGTAGAACATCAGCCAGTGCGTCTGATTCTCGAAGGCCGTCTCGGCGATCAGCCCGCCAAAGTGCAGGTCGTCGAGCTCGACATCAATCCCGGCTTCTTCCTTGATCTCGCGCTGGGCGCACTGGGCCGGCGATTCGCCAAGGTGCATCTCCAGCTTGCCACCGATCGGCGAGCACAGCCCCTTGTTGGGCGCCTTGATCCGGTGGAGCAATAGCACCCGCCCGTCCTTGTCGCGCAGGTCACACAGGCACGCGATCTTGTAGGGCAGCGAGGCGTTTTTCGGGTCTTCGGTCATCCCGGGCAAAATATTGGCAGCGTCACTCATGCCCAACGGTAGGCGCATGAATCAAGCATGCCCGCAAGATCGAAACACTTGCGCGTGGATGTGAATCAGGTGCTGTAAGCCGCCAGGATCACCGAAGATTCCACGGCCGCATCAAAGTGCTCCGCGCGTACCTGCTTGTACGCCTCGTCGGCAAAGAAACGATCGTTCGTCGCTTTGTCAGGGAACGAGATCACAAAGATCCGGTTGATCTTGCCTTCCTCTTCACCCTTGAGCTGCTCGCTCACATGCAAATCTTGGCGGAAGAACCCGCCCATCGCATGGAGCATCGGGGTCATCCCCGCGCGGTACAGATCGTACTCGGTGTTATCGTGGACATGAAGCCCGACAAGAATTTCAAAACGGGAGCCGTCAGACGATGATGTGTTTGATTCAGTCATCCGAGTCGTACGAAGCCGTCGGCTCCGGGTTCGCCTGATCATCGGATACTTGATCGACATTCTTCGACGCCTTGCGCGATCCGTCATAGAGCTCATAGCTCAGCAGTCGGCACTCGATCTGCGCGTTGAAGAACACCTGGCGGGCCGAAGTCTTGAGCCCGATCTCGTGCGACAGCTTTCGGCTGCCCGTGAACACATGCCCGGTGTACCCCTTGCAGCGCGTCTTGAAAAAGTCGCCGATGTCCGAATAGGTGCTCACCAGCGCGTCGTGTTCACCCAGGCGCAGGCCGTACTCCGGATTCAGGATCACATGCCCGTTCTCATATTCATTGAGCTCGGGGATCTGTGTATCAGCAAAGTCGCACGCCTCGAAGTCGATCAGATGCTCGACGCCCGCGGTCTGGGCGTTCTTCTTGGCCGCGATGATCGCACGCGGGTTGTGATCCGTCGCCACGATCGGCATCGGGTCCTTGAGCACCGGCTTGGACTTGCGCGCCTCGCGCCGCATCTCCAAATACGCTTCATCGAGGTCCAGCATCGTGTGCAGGCAGCTCGCGTCCGATCTCAGCAGCCCGGGCGCACGCCCGGCCGCGATCAACGCCGCCTCGATCGCCAAAGTCCCTGAGCCGCACATCGGATTGACCAACGGCGTCGATCCGTCGTACCCCATGCCCATCAGCACCGCCGCCGCCAGCGTCTCACGCATCGGCGCATCGTGAGGCATCTTGCGATACCCACGATCCGACAGCCGCACGCCATTGGTATTGAGATAGATCCACGCCCGATCGTTCTTCCACACCAGATGGATCACCACGCACGAACGGTCCGGCCCGGTATCCGGGCGGGCGCCGGTCTTGGCGTTGATCCGATCGACGATCATGTCCTTGAGGACGAGATTGGGATACATCGAGTTGTCCACGCTGTGGTGATCGATGTTCGAGGTGATCGTGAAGTACGAATCGTTGGGGATCAGCTCCTCCCACGGGAACGAGCTGGCCTCCTTGGAGAGCGCATTGAGCGAGGGGCAGCGGAACCGCGTGAGCAACCAGAAAGTATGGTGCGCCGTCCGCAGGTGCAGGTTCAGGCGCAGGCAATCCTCGAGCGTCGCCCCGACATGCACCGCCACATGATCCTCTTCCTGTATCTCGAACCCGAGCTCCTCGACCTCCCGCCGAAGCATCGGCGTGATATGTTCGGCGCAGGTGATCCGGGTGAGCCGTTTTTTGTGTGGGTCGATCTGGCTCATGGCAATGCTCAATCTCTTTGGGTGCGGTCTTATTCGATCAATAGCAGGGGGTTGCGTGGTGGGTAGAGAGTGTAGACGCACCAGAGAAACCGATCCTAGCCAGAGCACAATCCTGAGCCCGAGACGCTGGTGGAGCCAATGAAAAACCCAGCTGGTGCCGCACCAGCCGGGAGAGGGTAATGGGCATCGTCCGGCTTATCGGATCAGCGGGCGGCGTACCAGCTAGTGATGAACGCGTTGAGATCGTTGCCGTCCGTCACGCCGTTGCCGTTGAAGTCGGCGTTGGCCGAGCCACTCAGGTACTGCCCGTAGAAGGCGTAGAAGTCCGCCGCGTCCACGGTGCCGTTGGTGTTAAAGTCCGCCATCTCGTAGATGCGGAACGACAAGCTCAGCTCACCGGCCGATGGGACAGTCGCCATCGCGCTGGCCGAGAGATCCGCCGACACGCTGTAGGTGCCCGCGTAGAGCCAGCCCACGAACTCCGTGTCATCGTCGCCCGCACCCTGGACCCCGAAGCCCGAGATCATCGGCCCGCCCACCTCACGCAGGCTCGCGCCGGCGGTGAAGTAGCTCTGGTAGTACCCCTCGGCGTACGCCTCGAACACCACACGCACATCGTCGAGCACCTCGAACTCGATATCCGCGGTGCCGTACACCCCCGCGTCGGCTGAGAAGATGCTGGTATTCACCACCGAAGCGTCCGCGAAGAACTCAAGCTCGATCCGCTGATCGGTGATGTTCGAGTAGATCGCGCCATCCGCGTCCGAGATATCCGTCCCGTAGTAATCATTGAGATCCGCGGTGATCTCGTTGTCGTAAAACCCGCTGGTCGCCTGGGAAGATTCCCGAGCGCCATCGCAGTCATCAAACTCGTAATCAAAGCCGCAAGCGATGACAAACAGCTCACGATCAGCGGAAAGCACATCCATCGTCGGTGCAGCAGCACCCGCGATGCCCCCGCAGGCGGCGATGGTCGAGAGGGCAAGCGTGCTCAGTGTGGTCAGATTCATTCGCATGTGAAATCTCCTTGTAATTCCGTGTCCCGTTTTCCTCGATGCACCTCGCATCAAGAACCACAGCGTATCAACGATGTTAATTTGGGGTATTTAGAACGCAATAAGTTGGAGTGAGCACTTCATGAGTGTGTCTGAAACACCCTTGGCGCATAAAAAACCCGGCTGGTGGTGGGTCAGCCGGGTCGGGGGTTGAACTGGGTCGCTGCTTGGGTGCCCTCCGTCGAGGGCATGAGCCGTGGGTTATTCGCGTCCTTGCGAAGACCCG
>CAXBLA010000010.1:0-104564 GCA_963976625.1 uncultured bacterium | reverse complement strand
GCCGTAGGAGAACCTGCGGCTGGATCACCTCCTTTCTAAGGGATTTCCTTAGACTTGATCGTATGATGACCCCCATGAGACTCCGAAAGGGGAATCAAAATGGACATCATCCCGGTGCGAACCGGATCAAGATCTATGAGCACATTGTCGTTCGTCTATATACTGTTCTTTTGCGAGTTCAGAGACGAATAGCTACACAGTAATGTGTAGTGAAGTTGGACCCAACTGTTTGCCGGTCAAAGACCGTGCAAAAAGCCTGTTCTCACGAGCAGGCTTTTTCGTGCGCGCATAGAACTGAACATCTATTCAGCCCCCCACTCTTGAACCTCTACATGATATCTTTCAAGACCACATTGCTCATCAAACCCATGTGATGGATGCGATGAATATCAAGTGCCTGGGTGCTCGAGTTGTCCTTGGCCGTGACCTACGGGCGACTCATTCATCAGCTTCGTAAAGCATTTCCCCGGGGATATGAGTGCGTTTGGTATTGCGTCGGCGCCCTGTATCCTTGTCTGGAGCCTCCCGTAGCATCCATCGATTGCTGGTGGAGCCGTCGAGTTCGCGAACTTTCTCCTGGACTGCTTCTAGATCAACCACAGGGACATTGCTCCATCGAATGGGAACATTGATGATGTGATCAACCTTCGCGCCCATCACGCCTTTGGACGGATCAGGACGATAGATCAGGTCCACTGTGCCTTTGGCACGCGCCCGATCCCAAAACGCTTGGTGCTCGATAAAGTAAACCAGCCAGGAAGGCTCTCTGTTTGATGAACGCATCAGATTCAGCATACGCTGACTCAAAGAGAGCCGAGACATATTGAGATCGATAAATGGGAGTTCTTCATCACCGAGCACGACATGGAGCGTGCCCAACAGGCCGACTTCTTCGACGACCCTGCTCTCAATGTACATCAGCGATTCGTGTGACTGGGCGATCGAGCCGTGCTCCATCGCGGCTGTGGGATTGATTGGGATACTGACTGCTTCGACAAAGAGATTGCTGCTGATTCGATCAAGAAACTCAGGGTCCTGGAGTGATAGAGCGTATTCTGGGACCTCAACACGCTTGATGGTCATTGTTTGGCTCAGAGTCCATTGATGGAATGGAACTTGATCTCGCTGGATTTCAACGAGTGCCTCAAAGACATACTCGTATGAATCCTTGCCCGGTTCGATCCTGAATGTACTCCCGCTCCCCGAACTACTACCCCAGTACGGCAACCAGCCAGCTGGGTACACTTCTTGACCAATCATTCCACTCTCTGAGAATGAACGCCTCGACACAGGAATAGGCTCGCCCGCTATTCTTGGAAGGAAGCTCTTGATTGAATACTGATAGGGTGAGCGATTTTCTGAGTGATCAATTCCATCACTGCCGGACTCTTGAGCGCATGTTACTCTGAAAACAAAATCTCCTTGGCCTCTAGTGATTACTTCATGTCTTTGCATGTATTGGATCACTCCAACATCCGGCCCGATCTGCTCTGGGGCTGTGACGCTGAGCTCAAACGCCCCTTCCATGTAGTGTTTGAGTTGGGCATCGCTCATTTTGCCTTCGAGCATCCCATAAAGCAGCACATCCCCCCACCGCTCATTCCACACTACCGATTCATCCTCAAGCACCGCTAAAGAACGCTCGATAAGCGTCTCGAGGCCCTCGTCAGAGAGCGTGCCAGGGATCAAACGGTCGTGGAGTGCCTGCAGCGCATCGGTGTTTCCCTCGGCTTCGAGCTTGAGCAGCAGCGACTCAGGGAAATAGGCGTACCAATCAAAGTTCTTGATCGATGGGATCTGCGAGACCTTCGGCCAAGCGAAGCCGGTGACCCCCACCGCGATCAGCAGCAGGGCGGCCATCGCGAGCACCGGGCGTCGTTTGAAGAGCCCGTCACAGACCGCCGGTGTGCCGGGGATGGTCGGGCGCCCGCACTCGGGGCATTGGGCATCCCGATCGAGCGTGAGCCCCAAGAGGTCAAAGCCGCAGTGGGCGCAGTGTGGGTTGGATGAAACCCGTCGGCCTTTGGCTGCTCGGATCAGGAGCAGCAATCCCAGCAGACACACGATACCCGACACGCCATATAAGATCACCATGAGTGCATAGTATCAAAATCGACACGAGCCTGGGTGCTTATCCCTCTGGCTTGTCGAGATTCTTCTTCTTTTTGGGTGCGTGGCGGATGATGTTGCCGGTCACGAGGTACACAACATCCTCGGCGATGTTACCCAGCAGATCGCCCACCCGCTCGAGCTCGCGTGAGATGCGGTACATCAGCATGTAGTCCGAAGCCGAGTCTGGGTGCGCCTCGATCTTGTTGGCCAGGTCCTGGAAGGTCTGCTTGTCGAGCTTGTCGATGATTTTGTCGCGCTCGACAACCAGCTTGGCCGCCTCGGCGTCCGCGCCGATGACGGCGCGGAGCAGTTCCTGGCACATCACCGGGATCCGCTCGCCCATCTCACGCAGGGACTCGGGCCAGTCGGGCGAATCCGCATCGAACTTCTTGCTGATCTTGGCGATCGACGAGGCATGGTCGGCCAATCGCTCGATGTCCGAGTTGGCCTTGAGGCTAAAGGTAATCAGGCGGAAGTCCGCCCCAAAGGGCTGCTGGAGCGCCAGGATCCGGAAGCATTCCTGCTCAATCTTGACCTCTTCTTGGTCGATCTGCTTCTCGATCTTGCGGATCTCCTTGGCCCCCTCGGCGTCAGCCGTCCAGAGGACCTCGAGCGATCGCGACAACAAATCCACGGCTTGCGATGCCTCGCGGATCAAACGCCGACGGAGCGAGGTGAGCATGCTATCGAGCTGGGTCGCCCCGTCGATGCGCTGCATCGGGCGGGTCGCTGGCTGGAGTTCGGTCGATCCATCGTTCGATTGAGGCATGTCGTTGATCCTTCAAGGTCGGAAAAAGGGCAGATAGATAGTCTATCACAGGGTTTGTCCACGAGTGTTCAGTTTCTGTAAATCATGGGCGATCTTACCCATCATAGATTCATCAGGGAATCATCACGACACCCATGATAACACACCCTTGGCCCCCTGCATGACTGATTTGGGCTTGGTTTGTGGGCGGGCGTAGATCTCGCTGAGCTGCTCGCCGGCGCTGGTCTTGGCGTTGGTCTGGGCGAGATCGCCCTGGAGCATCCGCAACTCGACGGGGCTTGATCGCAGCTGAGCCAAGATCTGATCGGGGGAGGAAGTCAGGAAGACAACATCCTCGCCGCGTTGGCTGACCCCGCGGACGAAGAGGGACTGGCAAGCCGCCCGGACGCGGGCGCGGAGCACCAATCGGCGGACGAGCTCCGGCGGATCCGAATACGCACTCGTCAGGTCCTCGACCACCTGATCGATGGCTTCCTGAGAACTCGCCGTGCCCAATCGGCGGTAGGCTTCGATCCGTCGGACATCGCTGGGGATGTACGCCTTGGGGATGTAGCCGAAGATCCCGATATCGACCGAGGTATGCGTCACCTGCTCAGGGGCGCCGGCCTCGGTGAGCTGGTGCACGGTCTGGTCGAGCAGCTGGCAGTACATCTCGTAGCCAACAGCCGCGATGTGCCCGGACTGCTCGGCCCCCAGCAGGTTCCCCGCGCCACGGATCTCCAGGTCGCGCATCGCGATCTTGAAGCCCGCCCCGAGCATCGAGTATTCCTCGATCGCTTTAAGGCGTTTTTGGGCGACCTCCTTGACTGTGCGATCCTCGGGCAACAACAAATAGCAGTACGCCCGCTGGTGCGATCGCCCGACGCGCCCGCGCAGCTGGTGGAGCTCGGAGAGCCCGAACCGGTCGGCGTCGTTGATGATCATCGTGTTGGCGGTCGGGATGTCGATGCCGGATTCGATGATCGTGGTCGAGACCAGGATGTCCGCCTGGCGTGTCATGAACTTGTGCATGACTTGTTCGAGATCATTGCCGGCCATCTGCCCGTGCCCGATGATGACCTTGGCACCGGGCACCAATTGGCGGATGTTGTCGGCCACCGATTCAATATTGTGCACGCGGTTGTGCACGAAGTACACCTGCCCCTCGCGGGCGAGCTCGCGCTGGATCGCGCGCGTCACGCGGTGCGTGTTGTACGGGATGACCTCCGTCACGATCGATCTCCGATCCACCGGCGGCGTAGTCAAACTCGAGATATCCCGCAGCCCGAGCATCGACATGTGCAGCGTCCGCGGGATCGGCGTCGCGCTGAGCGTCAGCACATCGACCGTCAAGCGCAATCGCAGCAGGGCCTCTTTGTGTTCGACCCCGAAGCGTTGCTCCTCATCAATCACGACCATGCCCAAGTTCGCGAACCGGATATCCTTGGACAGAATCCGGTGGGTCCCCACCACCACATCGACGCGCCCGAGCTTGAGGTCTTCGATCGTCCGCTTGATGTCCTTGGTTGATTTGAACCGCGACAAGGACTCCACCCGGAATGGGTAATCCGCGAAGCGCTGGCGGAAGGTCCGCTCGTGCTGCTCGGCGAGCACGGTTGTCGGCACCAGCACCGCGACCTGTCGCCCGGCTTCGACGGCTTTGAACGCGGCCCGGATCGCGAGCTCGGTTTTGCCGAACCCGACATCGCCGCAGATCAGGCGGTCCATCGGACGCGATGACTGCATGTCTTTCTTGATCTCGACCATTGATCCCAGCTGGTCCTCGGTCTCCTCGTAGGGGAACTCGGCTTCGAACTCTTTGAACAGGTCCGTATCACTCGGGTACGAGAACCCGGGCACATGCTCGCGGGCGGCGCGGACGCGGAGCATCTCCGAAGCCAGGTCCTTGACGGATTCGGTAACCCGTTCCTTCTGAGCCTTCCACTTCTTGCCCCCGATCGAACTCAACGGCGGCTTGCCCTTGAACCCGCCGACATATTTTTGGACCAACGCGATCTGCGAGCACGGCACATGCAGTCGGCTCCGCCCGGCGAACTCGAGCGTCAGGTACTCTTCTTGGTCTTCCTTGCGGGCTTTGGCCTTCTTATTGCTCTGGGCGCTGATCGACGAGCTATCGAACTGGCGGCGCTGCTTGGCGGTGCCCGACGCGTCCATCACGGCCATGCCGACAAACTTGGCGATCCCGTGCTCGGCGTGCACGACAAAGTCGTCGATCTGGATATCGAGAAAAGTATCCATCGTCCGCCCGGCGCGGATTTTCTGAATCCTGCGACGCACGCTCGAACGGTGCAGCAGCTCGCCGGCCGGCACGATCGCGTAGCGACCGATCCCAGCGCCTGTATCTGAAGCCTCCCAGGTGAACCCACGCCGGATATCAAGAATCGCCCGTTCGATGTCCACACCGGGCGCATGGAGCGTGAGCAGCTCTCCTAATCGTGCGAACTCGCCGTCGGAGCCGCAGGCGAGGATGACGGTGTCGACCTGCTCCTTGAGCTCTCCCAGCTCGCGGATCGCGCCCGAGACTTCTTTGTCAAACGGCGGCAGCGTCCCCACGGGTAAGCCAACCAACGCGTCCGCGCCCGACTTGCCCGCGCTGAACTGGTTCACCTCGGCGAGCGCATGGAAACGCGATTCGAGCACCTTGAGCACCGCCGGGGGCCCGTACATCGCGCGTCCGTCGCTGATGCGCTCGAAGTAGCCGCGCCCCTGCTCGACGACCTCGAAGGTCTCGGCGAGCAGCACGATCGACTCGCGGGGCAGGTATTCGAGCACCGATTGATCGTCCTTGGCCCCCGAGAGCTGGGCCTCGCCGACCGCGCCCAGCAACACTGAATCCACCTTACGATCCGAGCCCATCGTGTCGATGTCGATCTCGGAGATGGTGTCGATCTCGTCGCCGAAGAAATCGATCCGAACCGGGATGGGGGTGTTGCCCGGCCCGGTCGGCGGGAAGACATCGACGATCCCGCCGCGGGATGCGAACTGACCCGGATACTCGATCGTGTCGACGCGTTCGTAGCCCGCCCCGCTCATCCATGCGATGAGCTCGCTTGGATCGACCTCGCTGGCGCTGTGCACCTCGCGCACAAGCGTGGCGATGCGTTCTTCGCTGGGTACGGGCTGCATCAACGCCGCGATCGGGGCGATGAGCACCGGCGGGATCTTGCCGCTACGAAACGCGCTGATCATCGACGCCCGCTGGGCGAAGAGCTCGGCGCTCACGCTCGATTCGCCGGGCGAGAGTTCGAGGGCCGGGAACACCGCGCACTGGTCGGGCGAGATCGCGTTGATCTCTGCGTAGATATCTTCGGCTTCGTCCAAGTGTGCGCACACGATCAACACCGGACGCTTGACCTGCTTGCCCAGCGCATAGGCGACCAGCGAGATCGACGACCCGACCGAGCCCGTGGCGATGGTCCGATGCCCCGCCCCGAGCCCCTTGGCGAAGGCTTTGAACGCGCTGTCGGCGATGATCGGGGTCAGCAGGTCCATGTGTCGTTGGTCTTTCTGCACGCGCAGCGCACACGCGGGCCCGGGATCATCGGCCCAACCGATCATCCAGAGCACGCCATTTCAGTACCAGAGTGTACCCGCTGCCTTCAGCGGCTGCAGGCAAAGCACGGTAGAATCAGTCCCCCACGACTACCGATCCACGAAGCTTCTCAACTGTTTTGGGCCCGATCCCCGGCACACGGTCAAGCGCTTCGATCGTATCAAACCGCCCGTGCTCGTCACGGTCATCAATAATCCGCCCGGCCAAGGCTGGCCCGATCCCGGGGAGCAGCTGGAGCTGGCCCTGATCGGCGTTGTTGATGTCGATCAGCTTGATCGCGCTGAGCGAACGCATATCGGGGGATGCGCCTGGTCTGGGCTCTTGCTCAGCATGAGTCGCTGGCGCAGGTTCGAGCGTCTCGCGATCGACGCTCCGGTTCCATGAGTACACCAGCCCCGTGATCGACGCCCCCGCGAGCACAAACGCCACGAGCATCGCGGCTGGAGTGCGGGACCAATCCGATCGTTGGGCTGTGGTTGTGGGAGAACTGGTTTCTGATGGCTTGGCAGACACCGGGTTAGCCCTGCGCTTGGGTAGCCGACGCGAGCAGGCTCTGGGCATCGAGCAACGCGTCGTTCATCAGGCGATCGGGCAGGTTCCCCAGCTCGACGGCTTTGCGGAGTTCGATAATCCGCCCGAGCGATTCGCGGGCCTGGGCTTGCCCGTCGAGCAAGCCGCCAGTGGGCATCTCGCACACGCCTTTGGGATCAGCGAGCTCTTGCCAGCAGATCGATTCGACATAGGGCTTGGACAAAGCGACCGCCGTGAATGCAGACACCCACTGCGCCTGGGTCTGGGCGGTCCATGCCTGACGCCAGTGCCCCGCGTCGGGGTGCGACTCTGATGGATCGTCGGGCGTCAGCGCCGAAGCCGGCGCACCGATGGCCGAGATCGCGATCGGGCGATCGAGCATCGCGTACTGATCGAGCATCGCGCTAAACGCCATCAGGTCTCGGGTGCGCATCCCGGACTGGAACGATCCCATCTGCACCCGCAGCGAGAAGGTATCGATGGGTATGCCCGACTGCGTGAGCATCTCGGCGTACAACACCGGCGGCAGCGATCGGCGATCGCTCGTGTGGTACTCGCCCCACGGCTCGACGATCTCGACCTGGACCTTGGCCCGCGGATGCAGCTTGCGGACGACGAGCACGCAGATGCGGGTGAGGTCGATCATCTGCTGGAAGTCGAGCTTGAAGTGCTCGCCGCAATGGAGCCCGGAGCACACCGTCCATCGGCTGACCGTGCGTCGGTAGCGCGTCACGATGGCTTTGAGGTGCTCGTAGACCAGCTCGCGGAGGGTGTCGTAATCGTTCTCCCAGATGTAGAGCCAATCGGGCACGCTCTGGGTGCGGAAATCGATCACGGGCCCCGCGACCACGGGCATTTTGGCCGTGCGGATTGCCCACTCGATCCACCTATCGGTCGGCGTATAGGCGTACTCGCCTTCGAGGGGTTCGAGCTCGATCCATCGCATGGGCAGGGTCACAAAGTCGCACGCCTGGCGAGCCGCGGCTTTGGTCTGCTCGCTGAGCATCGCCGGCGAGACCACCGACCCCATCGCGGGCTTGGTGGGCAGCACGACCCCGCCACGGTTCGGGTGGATCACGGGCTTGGATTTCTTGGTGATGGTCGGCTCTTCGGAGACCTCAAGATAGGTCTCCCCGGACATCCGCAGCGGGAAATCGCGCCGGGTCTGCATCAGCGCGAGCCGCTCGGACGCCTCGATCGCGATCCAGAGCGACAAGAACCCCAATCGCGAGGCTTCCTGCACCGCCTGCGGGTCCTGCTTGGCACCCATCGCCCGCGAGCCAGAAGCGACCAGTGCACGGGTGAAGACATTGCGAGCCTCGTTGAACAATCGCATGACCTGCGAGTCGGGGGCGATATCAAACGCCTGCCAGTCCTCGAGCTTGGTCAAAAACAGCATGATCCGGTGGCGGGCGAGCTCGAGCGAAAGGATGTAGGGGCGATCACGGTCGGGGAGCAGACAGGTCTGGAGCCCAAGGATACCGAGGGGCTGGAGCCGAATGCCGTCGATGATCGGCTCGGAGGTGAACTCATCTCCTAAACCTTCGAGTCGCTGGGCATCGAGATCGACCTGCAGGCCCACAGCCGCGGCTTCGCGCGAGCCCTTCTCGCAGCGGATCAGCCCGTCCTCGACGACCACCTCGCCGGCGATGGGGACCGAATCGGGCCCGAGCAGGTACGCCCCGGCGAGCACACCCTGAACCATGACTGCGGACCGATCTGGAGCAACAAAGCGCAGCATGGGTTGGGGCGTACTCCTGGGTCTGGCTGGGGGTCGGCGGACAGATTGCGTGGACAGTTTGTAAAGGATATGTGAGTAAGCCTCTACGGGCGAGTGTGCCCGGCGGATTCATACCAGTTTCTCGGTGTGCTGAATCTACCAGATCTCTGATCCCCGGCGAGTGACCAGACACACAAATATGGCTATCGTCCGGGCATGCACACCGATCAATCCTCCTTTGGATCGTCAAACACTGGCTCTTACTCGGAATACGGCTCGGCGGTTTTCGAGACCGATTTGAGTTTGCCCAACAAACGCCGGGGCAAGGTCCGTGATACTTACACCATCCCCGCCCACACCGACTACGACGGGCAGCATATCCCGGCTCGGCTCGCCATGATCGCCTCGGACCGTGTCTCGGCCTTTGATGTCGTGATGCCCACCCCGATGCCCGGCAAGGGCAAGCTGCTGACCCAGATCGCGACCTTCTGGCTCCGCTGGATCGAGGACCAAGGGCTGTGCCCGACCCATCTGATCACCACCGATGTCGATCAGATCCCCGAAGAAGCATTCACCGGCACCACCACCCCCGAGTTGCTCGAGGGACGCACCACCATCGGGCGTCTGTGCAAGGTGATCCCGGTCGAGTGCGTTGTGCGTGGGTACCTTGAGGGCTCGGGGCTGGCCGACTATCGCAAGACCGGGCAAGTCTGCGGCGTGGACCTGCCCGAAGGGCTCCAACAATGCGATCGACTCCCCGAGCCGATCTTTACCCCCGCGACCAAGGCCGACGAGGGGCACGACGAGAACATCGGGTTCGAGCAGGCGTGTGACCATGTCGAAGACCTCGGCGGGCGGGCGCTGATGGAGACCCTGCGGAGCCGATCGCTGAGCATCTATGTCGCGGCCAGCGCCTACGCCAAGGACCACGGGATCATCCTCGCCGACACCAAGTTTGAGTTCGGGCTCCCGATCGATCACGAGGGCAAAGTGACGAGCAACGACCCGATCCTGATCGACGAGGCGCTCACGCCGGATTCGTCCAGGTTCTGGCCGGCGGATGAGTACGAACCCGGGCGGGCGCAGAAGAGCTTCGACAAGCAGTACCTGCGTGAGTTTCTCCAGGAGCTGGTTGATACTGGCTCATGGAACAAAGCCGACCCTGGACCCGAACTGCCCGATCGCGTGATCAGCGGCACACTCGATCGCTACGCCCAGGCCCGCGACCTGCTGCTCTGAGCATTGCTCAATGAGCATCGATGAATCTTGTAAGCGCATGTAAAAGGGCTGCCGGTCATACCAGCAGCCCTTCTTATTCTACATTCTCCGGCTGACCAGAATGGTTAGTTCTTGATCGCGCCCTCGTCGCCCTGGTTTTCGCGGGCCTGGACCTTGCGTTCGTAGATCACGCGGAATGATTCCATATCGTCGGGCGGCGGGAAGAGCAGATCGAACGGCTTGGAGTTGCCCGCCCTCTCTTCCTCATCGATGAACGCTTTAAACCGGCGAACGATGGTGTCGTAGGCGTACTGGCGCAGGTCGTTGGGCGCATTGCCGTAGAGAATCTCGGCCTCTGCGGGACGCAATCGCAGCAGGCTGTTGGCGAACAGGTTGCCCGCGAAGAACGGGAAGTCCCGGTCCATGAACTCCATCCGTGCGTCAACGGTCGAAGCGACCACGAGGTTGAACTGCTCCGAGAAGTAGTACGCGTGCGCCTCGCGGGCGTACTTCCACTGCGCCCGGAAGAGCTCCAGATCCCCGACCATCAGCCCGGAGTAGAACGCGCTCTGCAGCGCCCCCACCACCTCGGACACCGCGACCTGAGGCGATCCCATCGACTCATAGATCTGGCGATCGGCGAACTCCTTGAGCGACATCGTGAACTCCTCGGTCACCGCATCGTCGTTGATATTGTGGTGCTTCCAGTTGCGCAAGATGCTGAACCAGTAGGTCGCCCGCTTGGTGTCGCCCCGGCGGTAATAGAACCGGATCGCGTCACGCAGGAAGTTGGCATACCCCGCCGCGAACTGGCGGTACGGTCGGCTCTCGGCCTCGAAACGCCCCGAGTTCTCGACGACTTCTTCGAGCATCGAGCCGTAGGTGTCGACGAAGTAGGGATTGGGAACCCCCTGGTAGTACGCGTACGACGCGCGCCCCTCGTGGACATCAAGGTAGTTGAAGTACATATCCCCGAACCGCCACAGGTCCTGGATCGATTGAGTCACCAGGCGGTAGGTATTAACAAAGTCGAGCGAGTCGGCGTTGTGCTCGTTGACCTCCATGCGTCCGACATCCGTGCCCCGCGCGCCCCAGTAGAGGGCGTGGCCGGCGGGCAGGCGGTAGTCGATGGGCCCGAACTTGCGGATCTGCTGGACCATCCGGATCGGCTCCATGAAATAGACATCCTCGAGCACGCGCTGGCGGGTGTGGGCGATCAGATCGTCCCAGGCCTGCTGGTCTTTGTACTCGTCGCGCAGGGCGATGAAGGCGTTGGTCTTGGGTCCTGCGTTCTTGCGCACCTCGTCAAGCTTGTCGGCGAAGACGACCTCGTTGTAGAGCGTGTTGCGTTCAAGCAAATCCATCCCGAGCTCCTCGCCGATCGCAGCCTCATAGGCGTTGGCGATCTCGTCGGCCTTGGGGTTGCGCTCACGCAGGCCCGCGCGGGTCGCGGGCGCATCGACGATGGGCTGGATCCAATCGACATACTGCTCGATCACGCTGTCGCGATCGCGGCGATCAGGATCGATCATGGGCTTGCGCCCGAGCACATTGGTCCACTCGTAGGCGAACTGCTTCTTGTAGTAGCGGTTGGCATCGTCCGTGAAGCCCGCGACCTTGTGCAGGAAGATCCACGCGAGCTCTTTGTGCATGTGCATGTCGTTGGGGTTGGCACGCAGCCCCTCGTTACGGAGCAGCTGGATCCCCGCGTTGACCCATCCCCACCGTTCTTCGGGCGTCTGGGTCGTCACCGAGATGTTGTAGGCCATGTTCCACGCATGGAATGTCCAGACCTGCGGGAGCCGGGGCTGGAGCCGGGTGATCCACTTTGCGAGCTCGACGGCTTCATAGAACTGCCCGTCTTCCTTGGCCCGCGTCGCACGCAGCCAGAGGTAGTTAACGAACATGCCCCGCATTGCGCCCATCGCGATCCCCACCGCGACCATCGGCGGGTCGCCGTCCTCTGAGCGATCGGTGTACGAGAGCCCGTTGGCGCCCGCGGAGCTGGTGATCTGGGTGCCGAAGTATCCAGAGCCCACAAGCCCCGTGAAGAGAAAGAGCACAGCAATGATCCGTACGCGTTGATTCTGCGACATAGAAGCCCTTCCTTTCTGCTTATTGCCCTGAATAGATGGCGAGTTGACGACGGCGGAAAATGAGCACACCCGCGAAGTAGAACAGCGTCGCGATCAGCCCGAGCACAAACACGCCCTGGCTCACGCTCGCCCAAGAGAGCATCCGCCCCTCGGTGAGCCGAGCCGTCGGGGTCAGATCGGTGTAGACCTTGAAGAACGAGCTGACATTATCCGCGATATGGTAGATCACTGTGTGATACAGCGATGGATCGCCCTCGGCGTTGGTCTTGCCCCAACCGGGCAACGACTCTTGCACGAAGCCCGAGCTCTCGCCGATCAGGAACAACCCGCCCGAGATCAGGCACGCCACGGGGAAGCTGGTGAAGGTCGACGCCCACACCGCGAGCATCGCCAGCATCGCCAGCTTGATCCAGAGCACAAAGAACACCCGCACGAAGTTGGGGCGGTAGCTCCCTGTCGAGTACGAGATCTCGAGCCCGTCGGGGGGGATATTGATGGTGTTGATGTTGGTCTGGATCTGGAAGACATCGCCCCCGGTATCGTCGGCGACCATCTGCCCGTTGATGATCTGCATGCGGATCTCGCCGCGATCGTTGATGAACTCCGGGGGGATCGTCAGCGTATGCGAGAAGCCCAGCCCGGTGCGCCTTGGCGGGAGGATCTGCCCGTTATCAAACCCGAAGGTCAGGATGTAGAACTTGTCGGGTCGGTTGCCCTCAGCGTTGATCTTGTACCGCAGGGTCAACGGCAGCTTCTCGGCCCTGGCCCGCCCGAGCCCGGCGAACACATACTCTTCGAGCTTTTCACGCAGCGGATCGATCGAGAAATACTCGGTCGTCAGGTCCGAGTAGACCTTGTGCTTGATCGCTCGGCGCTCAGCGCTGTTCGGGTTGTAGCTCGGGTTGGACGCCCGCTCGCGCTCGATCTGCTCATCGAGGGCGGCATCGAACAGCGGATCGTTGATATCGTACTTCGACCGGGGCATGACCGACTCGCGCGATGCGAGCACCTGGGTCTCGAGAAAGAGCCGATCCTCGGTGATGTCTTGTCCGTCTTTGGCCTGGAAGGGCAGGGTCTCGCCGATGGCGGGCTGGTTGCGGAGGTACTCCGTAAAGAGGAACACGCCTGTTGCCGACACCGTGAGCAGGATCGCCGCCAGCGAAACCACGCCGAGCCACTTGCCGAGCATGTACTGCCACGCGGCCACGGGCTTGGTCATCGTCTGCCAGATCACCTTCTCGCGCTGCTCATAGGTCACCGTGGCGGCCCCGAAGAACACCACCAGCAACGCGATGAACATAAAGGTAAAGCTCGACGAATACTGCAAGAAGTTCTGGATACGGTACCGCAGCGAGGTGTCGGATTCGAGCATCATGGGCAGGGCGGCGAGCACGAAGAAGAGCATCACGATAAAAACCAGCGAGATCTTCATGCGGATCGCCTCGGCGAGCACATTCTTGGCGATCGCGGTCACCGGATACGAGAACCCGAGCAACAACCCCGATGCGCGGATCAGCGCCATAAAGCACAGCGCGAGGATCATCATCCCCAGCAGGATCGAGCCGAGCGCCTCGTATGGGGTGCCTCGCAGGGGCCAATACACCCCGATCGCGAGCAACGCCAGCACCGGATGGACGAGCCCGAGCCCCATCCAGATCACAATAATCAGCATGGTCGAGATCGCGATCGCCCCCACCATGTACAGCGTGCCGGGCTTGGCTTGGTCGTAGAGGGTCTGGATCTGCTGGGCACGGGCGAGCGATGGGTTCTCGATCTCTTCGCCGGCGAAGTTGGTCACCGTCGTGGGCATCTTGCTCATCTGCTCGATGAGCTCGGGCTGCTCATTGGAGTTGTTGAGCAGGCCGTAGCCGATGACGACGAGCGCGAGCGCGACGATGATCCCCGTCGAGACGATCTTGAAGATTTTGCTCTTCTGGAAATGATCGAGCTTGGCCAGGCGTTCGCGAAAACTCACTGCTTGGACCCCTTCTCGCCCTCATCGCGTGGACCATCTTGATCGTCGTCTGTGTCTTCGCCGAGCAGCGAACCGATCACGCCCAGGTCGACTTCCTCGGCTGGTTTGGCGGGCTGGCCCGAGCCGACGCCCGGCGCCTCGCCCTGTCCTCTATCCACTGCCTGCTCCGCCTGATCCGCTTCGTCAGGCTCCATGAGCGAGCCGATGACCGACTCCTGCTCGACCGATTCTTCCTTTGTCTTTTCAACGCTGGTCCCGGCCTGCTCTTCGATCGGGGTGCCCCCCTGAGCTTCTGGCTTGGGCTCTGCGCCTGCATCGTTCACGAGCGAGTCGATCAACGCGTCGCCCTCGGCTGGTCCATCGCCGTCGGCTCGCAGGAAGGCCGCGGTCAGCCCGCCCTGCATCGCGCCCGATGTCGATGCCCGCTCGACCTGTGCCCGCTCGACCACGCCCAGGAACAGCTCTTCGAGCTTCTGGCGTGGAGCCGAAACGGTTCGGATTGATTTCTCGTTGCCCGTGCGTCGGCGGATCACCTCGTCGATCTCGGCGATGGTCTGCTCGTCGAGCTCATCGGTCTCGATCAGTGTCCGCTCGGTGCTCGCCAGGAGCCCCTCGCAGGTGCCCTCATCGCGGATCTTGCCGCCGTAGAGGATCGCCATGCGATCGACGACATCCTCGACATCGGTCAGCAGGTGGCTCGAGAGAATAATCGTCTTGCCCCGTCTCCCCAGCTCGGTGATCAGGTCCTTGACCTGGCGCGTGCCGATCGGATCGAGCCCCGTCGTCGGCTCGTCGAGGATCAGCAGATCCGGGTCGTTTATGAGCGCCTGGGCGATCCCGATCCGTCGCTGCATGCCCTTGGAATATTCACGCACCGGGCGGAACTGGGCGTGCTCGAGCCCGACCATCTCGAGGAGCTCGTCGATGCGTCCCTCGCGGGTCTTGCGATCGAGCCCGAAGAGCTTGCCGTAGTAGTCGAGTGTCTCGCGGGCGTTGAGGAACGGATAGAGGTAGCTCTCCTCGGGCAGGTACCCGATGCGGTTCTTGGTCGCGACATCGTTGGCCGCTTTGCCGAACACCACCACGCGCCCGCTGGTGGGCTTGAGGAGCCCGAGGATCATTTTGATGATCGTGCTCTTGCCCGAGCCGTTGGGGCCAAGGAGTCCGAAGATCTCCCGCTCGTAGATCACCAGATCGAGCTTATCGA
This sequence comes from uncultured bacterium, assembly GCA_963976625.1. Classification (GTDB taxonomy): domain Bacteria; phylum Planctomycetota; class Phycisphaerae; order Phycisphaerales; family UBA1924; genus UBA1924. Next base: position 89,383 of record CAXBLA010000010.1, on the reverse strand, counting down.
CCGCGCGGGCGCGATCACGCATCCAGAAGTCCTTGAAGGTCTTGGTGAGCTGCTGGCAGCCGACCACGGATCGTCGGGTCTCAGGAGTTGACGGCGTCGTTGCGTCCGCGGGCTCAGTGGTGTTCGGGGTCTGGGTCATTTAGGGCTCGTCCTCTTGCTGAATGCCGCGCTGTGATTTATAGTTGGCCTCGCGGAAGCTCTTGTTCCGCAGCTCATAGGACTCGATCGCTTCCTTCTCGCGTCGTCTCTTGTCGAGCTCACGCGAGATCTCAGGATCGCGGTTGACCATCAGCTCCAGGTCCACGCCCTCGGGGAGGTACATCGTCTCGACGAAGTCTTTTCCAAGGAAATCGCCCATCGCCAGCGACCAGTCGCGTGCGATCATCAGCGAGGGGTTGGCGTCGTACTGGGCCTGCTTGGCCTGGAAGTTCGAGAGATCCGCGATCGCCTGCGAGATCCGCGAGGACGACTGGGCCTTGGCCTGGATCAGGATCTCGGAGACCTCGCCCGAGACGAGCCCGAGGGTGCTCTGCCCGTTGTAATCAATCTCTTCACCGGCCAAGACAGAATCGATCTGCGCCAACACCGCGACGGCCTGCTCGTCTTCCTTCAGCTCAATATGGCGTTCGTACTGATCGATCAGATCGATGAGCACTCCGGCCGCACGCCCCGCGACATCGTTGAGCAGCTGATCGCGTGAGAGCAGCGCGTCCTCACGCAGCTTGCCCGCGTTCTGAGCCGCGGACTGCACCGAGGCAAACTGATCGAGCAGATACAACGGCGGCGTCTTGCGGACGAGCACCACACGGTCGATCGTGATCCCCGCATCGAGCTGATCGAGCGAGTCTTGAGCGACCTGGCGCACCTTGGCCGCGATGGTCTCGGCGGATTTCTTGAGCAGGTCATCGATATCGATCTCGGCGATCGTCTGCACGACACCGCGACGGATCGCCTGACGGATCATCAGCCCCTCGGCTTGCGGATAGATGTTCTGCTGGTTGCTCAGGTGATCCGAGCGGTGGTAGTTGACCTTCCACTGGGCGTGGGCGATGTTCTGGTCCGCGGTGATCACCGAGAAGCTGCTCGCAGGGTTGAGCTGAGCAAGGCTGCCGAAAGAGGTCAGCGACGTCGACAGAGAGGGCGGGCTCGAGGTCGAAGGCATGAACTCGCCGGCCAGCTCGAGCTCTTCGGCCCCGCCGGTGACCGTGATCAGCTCCCCGATCGGGTACGGCCAGGTCAGGTGCGCCCCGGGCTCGATGTTGGTCTGGGCGGGCTTGCCCAGGAACACCGAGATCCCGCGTTCGCCCTCGTTGACCTTCTGGAACCCACTGAACACGAAGAGGATCAGCAGGACCACCATACCTACCTGCAGCAAGCCATAGGTGATCCGCAGCGCGTCGGCCAGCGATTGGTGCGCCGTGTCCATGCGGATGTGATCCGCGCCAGCCACCGAACTCTGCTCGCGGTTGAAACGGACCGAGGCTGCACGCCGGGGCGCGAGCCCATCGGCTGGAGCTTGGTCATCGGCGTGCTCTGCGTGCACTTGCTCAGACGCCTGCTCAATGGGCTTCTCGTCGTGAGGCTCTTGATCTCTGGGTGTGTCGCTGTGGTCAGTCATTGATCAGCTCCCTGCGCTCTCATCGCTGGTTGAGCCGCCCAGTGTCGGCACGGGCAGCTGCCCCTGGCTCTGCTCGATGATGTCGGGATCGAACAGACGCATCCCGTAGTCCGAGGTCGAGAAGATCAGCGTGAACTTCTTGGCCATCGACTCACGCATCAGGCGGATGTTCTGGATGAACACCGCGAGCTCCGGGTTCACATTCTGCTGAGCAAGGTACGGGGCGGCTTCGGATTCGCCCTTGGCGAGGATCTCGTCGGCGCGGCGCTGGGCGAACGCACGGATGCGCTCGGCGTTGCTCTCGGCTTCGGCCCGGATCGCGCGGGCCTGCGAGCGACCCTCGGACTCATACCGCTCGGCCAGACGGTCGCGGTTGGCGCCCATCCGGTTGATCACCGCGGTGGTGGTGTCCTCGGGGAGGACGATCCGGTCGATCCCCACCGAGATGATCTCGATGCCGTAGTCCTGCAGGGGCTTGCCCCCGTTGCCGCCCAGGGCGAGCAGGTCAAAGACCTCGCCCTCGAGTTTCGGGATAACCGAAGCGCCAGCCTGCGAGGTGAACAGCTCGCTCATCTTGTACTTGCTTGTCTCGCCGAGCGCACTGCGGAGCAGGTCCACGAGCACATCGTTCTCAGCTTTGATGAAATGATCCTGCGCCCGTTCGCCCGCGTTCGAGAAGCTCTGGAAGAACTTGAGCGGGTCCTGGACGCGGTAGTTGAGGTACGCCTGGATGATGATCTGGAAATCATCGGCGGTCTGCACCGTCTCCGAGCGTGTCTCGACCGGACGGATCCGCTTGTCGTACTTGGTGACGCTCTCGATCGGGAATGGCCACTTCATCTTAAACCCGGGCTCGGTGATGATCGAGTTCTCGTTGGCCGAGCCGAAGCGGGTCTTGACCGCGGTCTCGGTGAACCGCACCGTGAAGCTCGAGCTATACAGCACGATCACGATAAAAAACAGTGCACCGATCAGGGGAATCGTCCATTTTTTGAGCTTGTTCACGGCTCATTCTCCATTACGCCATCGGCGTTTCGTGCCCGTGTGGGCGTCGATGCATGGGCTTCAGCGGAAGACCACGCGGGGGTTCGTACTGGTTTAATTCATGCCTTCCGCAGCGGCGGCGCCGGCTTCGGCGTCGAACACATCGGTTCCGACTTCGTTGTCCTGGAGCTCAAGACGGACCTTGAGCGAGGCCATGTCGGCCGGGGTCAGGTAGACACGCGATTCTTTCATCGACGCGAGCAACGCGTCGAAGTATTTCTCTGAGCGATAGAGCTGAGGCGACGCCAGATACGCTTCGAGCTGCCCGCTCAGCAGGCTCGCACGACCACGCTCGGACATGTGTCGCGTCCATCGGCTCGCCCCCGCGTTGAGGATCAGCTCGCCCGCTTCGCCGCCGGCTTGCTCGAGCAGACGCTGCACGCCAAGCTCGGCGTCGAGGTACGCGATCGAATCGTTGCCCGACGCACGCCGGATGTCTTCGAGCTGATAAAGCTGCTTGTTGATCCGCTCGGCGAGCTCGACGCTCCCGGCGATCTCGGTGAGCACCGTGATCTGCGACTTGCGGGCCTCTTCGACCAGCGATTCGCGGTTCTGGCGCGCGATGATCACGCGTTCGAACGATGGTGCAACCTTGGTCGGCGGGTGCACGCCGTTGACGCCAACGAAGAGGATCTCGATCCCGGGGCCCTCGCCGTCATTGAGCTGCCCGTAGGCTTCGACCAAACGGTTCTTGAGCTCAACTGGCATGGCCGTGCGATGGGTGGCGATGATCTCGTCGATCGACAGGTCACCCAAATACTGAGTCACCACGCGCCGACCGATCTGGCGGAGCAGGCGATCACGCTGGCCCGGAGCCGCGAACTGATCGAAGAGCCGAACATTGCGTACGACATACTGTACGGGCACCTCGACCGCCAGCAGCGAGAGCTCGGCGACGGTGGAGCTCTCCGCCGCGTCGAGCTCGGCGTCTTGATCAGGGACCGGCTCTATTTGTGCGTCGTCATCACCAAGCCCACCCTCGAGCCGTTCTGGCTGGACGATGTTGAGCAGTTCTTGGCCGCTGTGGCTCTCGGTCCAGAGCACCGGGCTGGTGCCCCGCGTGGGCGGGTTGGAGGCGAGCTGGAGCACACGCACGCCCGTGGTCGTGCGGTCTTCATTCTCGCCACGCCTGGTGACGAGCGTGGGTGTTTCGTATTTCGAGAACGGCCAAGGCCACTTGACATGCAGGCCCGGGCCGATGTCGCCGTCGCCCTGCTCGCCGAAGCTCATCAGCGGCTCGCTGATCACGCCGCCGGTGATAATCAGACCCCGCTCGTGCGGCTCGACCACCACGAGCGCAGACATCAGCCATCCGAGCCCGAGACCGAGGACGACAAAGCCCGCGATCCACTTGCTCAATAGCTGGTAGAACCACGACGAGGTGACATCGATCCCAAACTGGTAGTTGACGGCTTCGCCGACATTCTCGGCGATCCGATCCGGAGCCGCGAGCAATCCGAGCAGACGCGAGTCAAAGGCCGGGCGGGGGAGCTCGCCGGGCTTGCGTGGGCGATAGATATCGAGCAGGAAGTTGAGCCCGATCTCACAGCCGAAGATGATCATCCCGATGCTGATGATGTTGGGTGCCCAGTCGAGCCCGACGCGGAGCCCGAGTGCGAGCTCGAGGAACGCGCTTAGCCCGAGCACCACCCCGACCAAAGCACCGGCGACCGAAATAGCCGACCCCGCACGCAGGTTCGACCACGCGGGCTCCTTGCCCATGCCCGAGACAAAGCGTGCAAACACAAACCCGACGACCGCGATCGAGATCCCGATCGCGAGCTGGAAGCCGAACCCCTGTGTCCGGTTGGGATCGCTGATCCAAGACCCCATCGACGAGATGCCGTAGACAATATTGATGAACCCGATGAGCAATGCGCCCGCGGGGATCACCCATTTATAGATCGCGGCGAGTCTCCGGGCCGCGATGCGCAGCTCGTCGCCCGATGACTCGAACGCGCTCGCAGCCGATGCACCCGAGACGGCCATCTGCTCGAGCTCCATCGCTTCGATGCGCTCGCGCCGGTGCTGGTCGTAGACCAAGAGCAGCAGCCCCCAGCCGATCAACCCCGTCGCGAGGAAGACGCTGGCGATCTTCGCGGCCTGATCGCCGGCACCGTTGGCATACACAAAGACGATCAGCGTCAGCACAAGCTGGAACACCAGCCCGATCAGGCTGGTCGAAACCGCTTTGCGATAAGTCAGGTAATCGCCCTTGCTCATCGGCTTGCTCATCGGGTGGATCTTTCTGGTCTGTGGTTCATGGTCACGCAGCCTTGTATAGATCAGCTTCTTGATTCAACTTGTCCGGAACCGTGCCCTGGCATGGGATCATCCATGATGGTATGGCCAACCATGCACGATCTAGCTGTTTACAGATCAATGGGCACAAGATCGGGCGGTATTGTGGGCATGTTCTTGCCCAGATTCAACCCCGAACTGATCTTCTCTCCCATTGTATCATCTATAGAGCATCGGAGACCGTCCACCTGCCTGCTGATCGCTCAGCTGTTGCACTCGACTATCGCACCAAACCAAGCGGCTTGTGCATTCGATCCCGCAGTGTCCCCGGCTCGCATCCGCGATCGCCGACGGGTCTCGATGCAACCACCTCGGTACGCGATCGGTCCGCGAGGGGTTCAGATCAAATCCTCAAAATAATCGAATTATGAGCCCCATCCGCGAACCCCACGCCGCAAGCCGCGTATCCAGCAAGAACACACACGCCCCACGCCCACCGGGACCACTCGGCGCAGATGATGCGCCATATCCGCATGGCAGATACCACCATCGCCGGCTCGCACAACCGGTTTTGACGAACCTAGCATCACCCCTGCATGATTACATCGACACTCCCCATCGCACGCAACGCATTCAAAGAGAGCATCCGCCAGCCGGTGTTCTTCATTATGCTGCTGTTGGCCGCCTTCCTCCAGCTGCTCAACACCTGGATCGTCGGGTTCTCGATGGGCGCCAACAATGTCCCCGGCGAAGTGACCGGCGACGACAAGCTCCTGCTCGATGTCTCGATGGGCGCGATCTTCCTGCTCGGCATCCTGCTCGCCGCCTTCATCTCCACGGCCGCGATCTCACGCGAGATCGAGAACAAAACCGTCCTGACCGTGGTCTCCAAGCCTGTCGGGCGCACCAGCATCATCCTTGGCAAGTTCCTCGGGATCTCGGTCGCGATGTTTGTGGCCGTGGGTGTGATGATCGGGTACCTGCTCCTGGGCATCCGCCACGGCGTGCTGGCCAACGCGGCCGATGACCCGAACTACCCAGTCATCCTCTTTTCTGTCGGCGCCATCTTTGGCTCGATCCTGCTCGCGGCCCTGGGCAACTACCTCAATGGCTGGTCCTTCGGGCAGCTCGCATCGCTGCTGCTGCTCCCGCTGATCTGGATCGCGTACATCGCTTCGCTTTTTATCAACGAAGACTGGACGATGATGAATCCGGGCGAGAACCTCAAGCCCCAAATCATGCTCGCGTGCCTGTGCCTGGCGATGGCACTGTTCGTGATGACCGCGCTGGCCACTGCCATCTCCACGCGATTGGGGCAGGTCGTCACCATCGCGATCTGCACCGGCGTCTTCGTCATCGGGCTGCTCTCGAACTACTGGTTCGGGCGTGGGATCTACGAGAACGACCGCTTCGGGGTCGTCGCGATGACCCAATCGCCGCTCAATGTCGATCTCTACGATTTCCACCGGCGCTCGGTCTACGAGCTGGCCGCCAAACGAACCGGGATGACGCCCGAAGAGTTCGAAGAGAACGGCTACGACCCACGGCGCTATGTCCAGTCCCAAGAGCTTCTGAGCCTGGACGATTCCGAGCTCCAAGACAACTACAACTACAACGAGTTCATGCTCCGCAGCCCGGGCTCGGTCATGTGGATCACGCTGCTGGGCCCGCCCAAGTACCAGATCAAGATCGGCGACCCGCTATACTACAGCGCCTCGCCCAGCGGCATCGCCATGGTGACGCCCAAGTTCGACAGACTCGATCCCGAGATGGACCCGGCCAACGACCCCGAGATCGTGCTGGGCAAAAACACCCGTGATCAGCCCGGGCTATTCATCACCGATGTCGACGACGACCGGATCGCGATCATGCAGATCGGGCGCGAAGTGCTCCCGGTCTCGCGCCCCCCACTGACCGGCGATTCGCTCTTCCTCCAGCCCACCGTCGTGCACCGCGGCCCGCAGATCATCTGGTCGATCGTCCCCAACATGCAATCGTTCTGGCTCCTCGACGCCGTCACACAGAACCAGCCCATCCCGGGCTCGCATGTCGTCTTGGTCTTCTTCTACGGCGTGTGCCAGATCGTGGTGTTCTTGTCGATCGCCGTGCTCTCGTTCCAGGGACGCGATGTGGGCTAAGCCGCCAACGGCCGAGTAAATCAACCAAACTCAGCATACACAGCAACTACGCCTGCGCCATCGACCGCGCGTACACCTTGACGCATTTCTCGGCCGCCCCGTCCCAGTTCAGGCTCCGGAGCTCGAACCGCCCGTGCTCACGCAGCGTCTGGCTCAGCGGCGGGTACCGCAGCACCGCCACGATCTTGTTGGCCATCTCGTCGGTGTCCCAGAAATCGACCTTGAGCGCATGCGTGAGCACCTCGGCCACGCCCGATTGCTTGGACACGATCACCGGGACATCGTTGCGCATCGCCTCAAGTGGTGCGATCCCGAAGGGCTCGGAGACCGAGGGCATCACATAGCAATCCGCCATCTGGTAGACCCGGTCCACATCGCGCCCACGCAGGAACCCGGTAAAGAGCACCTTGTGCCCGATGCCGATGGCCGCGGCGTGCTCGATCATCCGCACGGCCATATCGCCCGAGCCCGCGACCACGAACTTGACGCGATCCTCTTGCTCGAGCACGCGCTTGGCTGCCTCAATAAAGTATTCGGGGCCCTTCTGCATCGTGATGCGCCCCAAGAACAGCACGATCCGATCGCCCTGCTCGATCGCTGCCCCGCGTTGGGGTTGGATGCCGTCTTGGGCGACGCCGTTGTAGACCACATCGATCTTGGAATCGTCCACCCCGTACTTGGAGTGGACGATGGCCTTGGTCAGCCGCGAGACCGCGATCACGCGGTCCGCGCCGTGCATGCCGGCGCGTTCGATGTCGTACACGCCCTGATTGATGTGCTCGCCCGAGCGATCGAACTCCGTCGCGTGGATATGACACACCAGCGGCTTGCCCGTAATCGCCTTGAGCATCATCCCCGCGGGATAAGTCAGCCAGTCGTGTGCGTGGATCACATCGAAGCGTTCGGTCATGCCCAGCGCCGCGACCAAGCGGGCGTAGCGCTGCGCATCGCCGAAGAGATCCGAGCCGTACCCGCCCGAGCCCGTGCCCATCTCGCCGAGCGATTCGAGCACGCCGTCGATGACCTGGGCGAGTTCGTCGGCCGACGAACTTGAGAGCGAAGCAAACTCTTCGACGCCCGAGCTGATATCAATCGGAGCAGAGGCGAACATCTGAGTTGATTTCTGGGCGCGTTCCTCTTGGACCGTCTCCACGACCCGACGCAGCACATCCGCCCCATCCACGCCGGGGTAGGAACTCGGAGCAGAGGCGCTAAAGGTTTCGAGCTGGCGCATGATGCGCTGGTAGACGACGGAATACTGAACTGGATCTCGGGCTGAATCATGGGCCGACTCATGCTGATCACGCGATCGGCTATCGTCACCGATCTGTGAGACCCGCCCCACCATCTGCGGCGTCTGGTTGAGCTCGTGCTGCCCGGCGCGAAGAGCCGCGCTGCGCTCGGCCAAGATCCGCGGTCCGATCAGCTCGACATGCGAGACATGATTCTCGGGGATCGGGTGGGGCAGCACAAAGACCACCTCGTGCCCTTGAGCCACCAGCGAACGGGTCAGCCCCTCGACGGCTGTGCCCAAACCGCCCGACATGAATGGGGGGAACTCCCACCCCAGCATCAAAATCCGCATTGCTTCAACGCTCGCTTTTCTGTGTTCGCTGTCGCGAATTCTCTATCAAATCAATCTTCCTCAGACTCGTCCATATCGCCCAGCTCTCGCAGCACGATCTCGTAGCCCAAAAGCCAGATCAACGCGTGCTCGCCGGCCTTGGGATCATCCATCGGGGTCGAGAGCTTCGAGCGGAACACATAGAGCATTTCTGGCGAGCGGAAGTGCTCAAAGTTCACCTTCGCATCTACATGCCCCAGATCGACGACCTCTTCTTCGATCAGGTCATTGAGCTTGTCGCCCGTATTGACAAGATCGCCCTCGATCGAGCCCGAGAGCCAGCGGTCCTCAGTCTCCATGCCGATCCAGACGCCGTCGTCGGTGACGCTCACGCGATAAAAGGCCTCTTCGGCCGAGTTTTTCGCCTGGCACGACACCCCGCGATCGTCGATCTTGACGGGCCCGAACACGCCAGCCTTGATCGCGCCGGCTTCGACGAGCTTGTAGAGTGCTTGTTTGGTATCTTCGGTGGTTGCGGCCATGGGGAATCCTTGGATCTGTATCGGGGTGTCTTCGTCGGCTCAAGAGCAAACGCGGGCTCTGCCCCGCCCTTCGCCCTATAAGTGTTTGGTTTGTGCCCAATCCTAGGGTGTGTGTGGTGCGCGATCCGTGCGTAGAAAAAGAATCAACATCGAGAATTGAGTTTCAATCTATGGATTGGCTCGACACGGGCACAAATAGGCATATACTTCCCCTCGCACTACTTGCCCAGGTGGCGGAATTGGTAGACGCGCCACCTTGAGGTGGTGGTTCTCGCAAGGGAGTGGAGGTTCGAGTCCTCTCTTGGGCATTGAAAGCTCGCAGCACTGGTTTGGCCAGTGCTGCTTCTTTTTTTGCACTTATCTTTGCACATAGATAGTGCGCTCAGAGCCCTCTTGTGTGGTCGATGCCCCATAGCGAGCCTCAAGTAAGAGGCGCAAGTTATTCGCCATCATCAAGTACCACATTTCGTCCGAGTCCGAGAAACGCGCTCGATCGACACCCGGAACTGGTCGATTTCCACCCAGATCGTGACCTGCGCACTCCGATGCATACACCTACAGGGCACGGCTGACTGAAAGTGGGCACTCTTTGAGCAACAGCAATATCGAACCCGAGACCCTGCACAATTTCCTCAGCGAGACTGTCGATCTGCTCGAACAGCTCGAAGGCGAGCTGATTCTGCTCGAATCATCGCCTCAAGACCTCTCCCTGATCAACCGAATCTTCCGCACCCTGCACACGATCAAGGGCAGCGCCTCGTTCATGGCATTGACCAACCTGGTCGTCATCGCCCACAGCACCGAAGGCGTGCTCAACGCCGCACGCACCGGGCAGATCAAGCTCGCCAAGCCCGAGATCGATCTCATGCTCGCGGCCGTCGACACGATCAAGGCCCAGTACCGCGAGCTCGCATCCGGGCTCACCAGCATCACCCCCGCGAACCCAGACCTGATGATCAAGCTCGGCAATCTCAGCAGAGGCTCGGAACAGCACCGCGAATCTGACAACCTCAACCTCCAAACTTCAGAGGCATCGCTGTATTCAGGAACAACGCCGTCGCCCCACGATCTCCACCCCCAAACCATCCGCGTGGATATCGCTCGGCTCGAATCGCTGATGGATCTGGTCAACGAGCTCACGCTCGAGAACTCACGCATCGGCGCGATCTCCGAAGACATCGCCAAAGCGCTCCCCGACGACGAGATCCGCCAGCGGATCGAACGCGCTACGGGCTCGCTCGATCGGGTGACCGCTGATCTGCACCACACGCTGATGCGCACACGCATGCAGCCCCTCAACCGAATCTGCGCCCGCTACCCGCGATTGATCCGCGATCTGGGAACAAAGAGCGGCAAACTGATCCACCTCGAAATCATCGGCGGCGAGACCGAGATCGAAAAGCCCATCCTCAATGCCCTGAGCGATCCGCTGATGCACCTGCTGCGAAACTGTGTGGATCACGGGATCGAAACAACAAACGATCGGCACAACAAAGGCAAAGCCCAGACCGGCTCGATCAAAATCCAAGCCCAACGCGATCATCGGTGCCTGTCCATCCGGGTGATCGATGATGGACGGGGTCTCTCCAAAGACGCCATCGGCCAGAAAGCCGTCGAACTCGGGCTCCTGAGCCCTGGGCAACTCGCCACACTCAGCAACAAAGAAATCTTCCGCTCTATCTTTAAGCCCGGATTCTCGACCGCCGAGCGGATCTCCGAGGGCTCCGGGCGGGGCGTGGGCCTGGATGTCGTCCGCGAACAGATCGAGCACCAGCTCCACGGCCGCATCGAGATCGAATCGATCCAAGGACAGGGCACCACGGTGAGCATCACCATCCCCATCGAACGAGCCACGCCGAAAGCCGCCTAACTCGCGCACGCTCTTCTGATCGCGACCTCACCCAAGCACCTGCTCTGGAGCACCTTATGGACGCATCGCTCATCTCATCACTCCGCGTCGCACTCAAGAACACCCTGGCCGGCGAACTCCAGGGCCCAACGCAGATCGATACCCCGCGCGCGTTGGACTCATCGGCTTCGGCTCCAGCTGCGGGGCATACTGTCAATGGCGATGTCACAGGCGATGTGACAGGCGATGTGACAGGCATCGTTTCCTACACCGGCTCACTCGTCGGCACCATCACCCTCTCGATGGCCCTCGACACGGCCCTTGGGCTCGCCCATCGGATGGCTGGATTGCCCATGCCCGACCAAGCACAAGCCCGCATAGATGCCCTTGATGATGCAGCTGTAGACTCCATCGCTGAAGCCGTCGGCGAACTCCTCGCTATGGTCGCGATGACCGCATTATTCTCCAGCACCGCCCACGATACCGCGATGGCGTCGTGCCCGACGGTCATCATCGGGCCCGGGCACCGGGTCGCTTCTTCTCCAGATACCCCGACGGTCCAGATCAGGTGCGTCACCGAGCTTGGCGAGCTGCTCCTCGATGTGTCGGTCCGCGCAAGCACCGGATCGATTCCGGCAGCGGCGTAGACGGGCGAATTAACAGGCGCATCGCCAACTTTCCAACTCCCCCCCGCCGCAGTCCTCCGCATTACAAGCTCGATAAAGGTCGATTCTGGAACCGATCGCCCCTCCGCGTGGTATAGGATCAAGCAAACCAGTGCGCGGTCCGTGGGCGAGCACACGCCAAATCCCGACCCGCTGGCCATACATAAGCAGCACCCCACACAGCCCCGCCCGTTTCCAGCAACCCCAGCTACCCAGCAACCCCAGCTACCCAGCAACCCCACATACCCCTGATACCCTCAACCGCATGAATCCCCGCACCCTCGCCACCCAGTTCCGCATGACCGCCGCCCGCACCCCGATAGCGCTGCTGGTCATCGCTGGATGCTGCGCGACCAGCTCGGCCCGTCCGATCTTGCGTATCGAACCCGATGAGACAGAGCACGAACGGATCGCCGACGAGCTCTCCGACGAGGAGTTCGCCAACGAAGGCATCCGCGAGTGCATCGTCACCCTGCTCTCGGGCCGAAAAATCACCGGCGAGCTCGTCCGCCAGGATTCGCTCATCGTGGTCGTCGCGATCAACGACATCGAGACCACCTTCCAACGCGGGCGGGTTGCCGAGGTCAAGCTCCTGCCCCCGATCCCCCAGCGCTACCGCGAGCTGCGGGCCGCGATCAATGACGACGATATCGAAGCCCGGATCTCGCTGGCCGAGTGGCTCCGCACCCGCCGGGCGTACAAGCTCGCCCAGCACGAGCTCAGGGCCATCCTCGTCGATGCCCCCACCAACGCCCGCGCCAAACTGCTCTTTAACTGGCTCGATGAGTACAACAAACTCAAACCAACCACACCTCAAAGCGATCCGACCGACACACCCGCTGAGCCCGGCGAGGATCCCAAAGACAAGATCAAGACCGCGCCGAGCACAAACAACAGGGACGGACGCCCCCCCACCCCCAGCTCGATCCCACGCCTCACCCCCGAGCAGATCAACCTGATGCGCGTCTACGAGATCGACCTGCGCAACCCGCCGCGTCTGACCGTGCCCGATGAGACACTCCGCGCCCTGATCCTCCGCAAACCCAAAGCTTTCTCGCCCAACGACGACGAACGCCAGGCCCTCTACAGGCTCCCAGAGGTCGAAAAACTCAAGATCCTCTTTACCCACAAGGCCCGTGATCTCTACGGCCAGGTCATCGTCCACGAGGACCCCGAATCGATCAAGGTCTTCAAGCAGGACATCCACGACCAGCACGGCTGGATCATGAACTCGTGCGCCACCGCACGCTGCCATGGCGGCGCCGACGCGGGCACCTTCCAGCTCATCAATACCCGAACAAGCTCGGACGCCTCGGCCTACACCAACTTCTATATCATCGAAAACTATCGGCTCAAGGACGGGTCGCCGCTGCTCGATTTCGAAGCACCGGAACGCTCCCCGCTGCTCCAGCTGGGCATGGTCGCCCACAACGCCCTGCCCCCGCACCCCGAGATCCCGCAGGGATACCCCGGCAGGGGCTGGAAACCGATCTTCCGCTCGACCCGCGATCGCAAGTACCGCACCGCCCTCGAATGGATCCGATCGCTCTACCAGCCACGCCCGGTGTACGATTTCCAGTATCCACCCGCCCCCGAGCAAAATCCAAGCACCAAGCCCAAGATCAGCCCAGAGGCCAAACCAAAGTCCAACCCAAAGACCGAGCCGAGCCCGGCTCCCTGATACATCCGTCCATCGGGTGTGCTAAGATGGTTTTCCCGTTTGTTCGCTCGCACAGTTCCGTACCCGCTTTCTGACACTCATCGAACCGCCACCTGTTCTTGCGTGGTGCCCCAGCGTTCGAGATCGAGTTTGAAATCAATATTTGTAGGATCCGCAATGCCCAAAGCACGCACGCCCCGCACCACAGCTGCCCGCCGACCACTCGCATTGATCTCCGCGTCCGCGTTGATCGCCCTTGCCGGGATCGCCGGGTGCTCGAAATCCAACGAAGCCAAGACCGCCGTCGATACCGCGGCCCGCTCGTTGGGCACCATCGCCGCGGGCGATCCGACCGCGACCCCGACCAACACCAAGAAGGTCTACAACGAGATCGAAAGCTCGGTCGCCGATCACGCCGGCTCCGAGAACGGGTACAGCGAAGCCGCGGCCATCACACTCTCGCTCTCGAAGCTCGGTCAGGCCTCGCTGGCTTCGATCGATGCCTCCAAGACCGAGACCAAGGCCCTGCACAAGGGACGCATCGTCCGCGGGATGCTCAACGAATGGCTCACCATGAACGCGATCGCCCAAGCGGCCGGTCAGTTTGATGCCGCCGACGAGCGACGAGATATCGAGCAGCTCATCGAGCTCCGCAAGGAAGATGTCACCAAGTACACCGCCCAACGCGAAGCCATGAACGCCCAGATCGATGAGCTTGATGCACAGATCGCGGACCTGCAGGCAAAGGCGGAAGTCGAACGCAACGAAGCGGGCGGGCTCGAACTCCAGATGCCCCGCGTGAGCGCGACCAAGGCCGCCGAGCTCGTCGTGCGTGTGCGTGAGCACTCGCTGCGTGCCGATGGCTACGAGCTTGAAGCTGTGCGTATCCAGGGCGTGGTCGGACAGCTGCGTCCGGGTGCCCGCGAGATCGGGCTCAATGTGGACAAAGCCAAGTCGCAGATCGTGCTGCTCGAATCCGCCCGCGCCGAGCTGGCCGATCGTGAAACAGCCAGCCGCAACGATGCCCGCGAAGCCCAGCAAGCCGCCAGCGCCGCGGTGGACCGGATCGCCGACGCCGTCGCGGACTACGCCCAGTTCCGCGAGGACGAAGTCAGCAGCGCCAACGCCAAGGCGATCTCGCTGGCCCGCGGCGCCATCAGCGCCCTGCGTGACGCCAAGGGCCCCACCAAGCAGGTCTCAGCGCTGACCGAGTCCTCCGCTCAGCAGACATTGGCCGAGAGCCACGCCAGGCAAGCCGCGGGCTTTGGTGAAGCCGCGATCCTCTACAACGCCCTGATCGAATCCAATGTCCCCGGCGACTGGTCCGCATTGGCCCAGCAAGCCAGCGACAGCCAGAGCGAATCCACCAGCGAAGCCAACACCGCCTTCGAAAAAGCCGCTTCGACCCTCCGCAGGGCACGCATCGGCGGCGATGAGGGCGACAAGGCCGAAGCCACCGCCGTTCGTCTCGAACTCCTCGCCGGCATCACGCCTGAGCCCGAGTACGAAGACACCTACGAAGATGAGCCCGATACCTACGACGACGAAGAAAACGATGATGAAGCCAACGATACAGAGGCCGAGCCCGTCGACGACGAAGGCTGATCCGACCCGATCAGCTCTGAACTTTGACCGATCCCCACGAATCCGCTCACTGAGCGGATTTTTTCATACGCCGCTGGGCGATCTCCCCTAAGATCAACGCATGGGCAGCGATTCAAACGATCTCGCCGGGCAGCCGATCATCCCCGCGGTGAAGCAGCATATCGTGACCCCGAGCGAACCGATCATCGCCAAGGTCCACGCCACACGCCTGTGCACGCCATCGAGAAAAGCCGCGGGCTTTGTGCGCCATATCGAGCTCGATGTGGCGGGCACCAAGCTGGAAAACTCGTGGCACGCCGGCCAATCCTTCGGCGTCATCCCCCCGGGCACACTCCCAAGCGGGCAGCAGCACAAGCTCAGGCTCTACTCCATCGCCGCCCCCACCGGCGGCGAGACCGGCGACGGCACGATCCTCACCACCACCGTCAAACGCGTGATCGAAGAGCACTGGGACACCCACGAGCTCTTCCAAGGCTTGTGCTCGAACTACCTCTGCGATCTGCAGGTCGGCGACGAGGTCATGCTCACCGGCCCGGTCGGCAAGCGCTTCCTGCTCCCCGAGAACCCCGCAGACCACGATTATCTGTTTATCGCCACGGGCACCGGGATCGCCCCGTTCCGCAGCATGATCCTCGATCTGATCAAGCTCGGGATGCCATCGCGCACAGAGCTGCTGATGGGCGTGCCCTACGCCTCGGACCTGCTCTACCACGACGAGCTGACACAATGGGTGGGCACGCACCCGAACCTGAACTACCGCACCGCGGTCTCGCGCCACATCACCCACGACCAGCCCGAGCCGATCTATGTCCAGGATCGGCTCAAACAAGACTTTGACAACTTGGCAACCATGCTCCGCTCCGAGCGTACCTTGATCTATATCTGCGGCATGGCGGGCATGGAACTCGGTGTGTTCCAGACACTCGCCCGCCTGCTGAGCCCTGAAGAACTCTCGCAGTACCTCAAGCTCGATCCGTCGATCGCGGGCGATATTGATCTCTGGGAACGCCGAATGATCCCAAAGCTGATCAAAAAGACCAAGCGTGTGTTCCTCGAGGTGTATTAGCCCTCCATTTCCCGCGACCGCTCCTTTTTCCGCAATCCCGGACAGAGCACATCCGAGACGATAAACTTCCCCGTATTCGAACAGACCTTCCTGACGCCGATAGTCAGTCATCCAAGAAGAGGGCATCCGCCGTGATCCGATTCAACGCCAGCACATTCTCCAAGGGCTCGATCTCCAAGAGCACCAAACGCTTCGCCCAAGCCCTCTCCCTGGGTTTGGCCCTCGCCGTCTGCTCACCCAATGCGAGCGCCCAGAGCCTGCCCCGCTCGACGGTTGAAGCGATCACGATCAGCGGCTCGCACCGCACCCAGATCAACGAGTTCGTTGAGGGTTTGACCCCCAATGCCACCGGCACCAACGCTCAGGATGTCAAGAAGGCCATCGACGCGCTGACCAAGCCGCTCAACGAGCGTGGCGTGTCCGTCGCCTTCCGTCAGGCGTACAGCCAGGCCCTCGGCCCGGTGCTCAGCGCCCTCGACGAGCAGGGCACCATCGCGGCCCAGCTCGCGGCCCTGCGTTTGGCCGGCGATCTGGCAACCCCCAGCGCCGTCAACCGGATCAAGAAAGCCATCGACAACACCGCCAGCCCGGATCTTGGCGTGCAGCTCTTTGCCGTCTCCCGCGCAGGGCAGGTGTTCTCCATGATCAACACCCACGGCCCAGCGCTCACACCCAATGACAGCGAGTCGCTCATCAGGGCGATCCAGAACATGGGCAGCCGCGATGATCTTTCCCCCGAGCTGCTCGGTGCCTGTGTGCGTGCGCTGAGCATCGGCACCACTCTGCCATCAAAGACCATGGGCGAGAACCGCTCGCTGGCGATCGTCGCACTCGGCGAGGTGGTCGGCCGGCAGCTGCGTGGGCTCGGGGTCAACGATGATCCGACCACCGTGCACGAGCTTGCGCTGATCGCCGCGGGCGCCGCGACGGCTTCGATCTCGGACATCAGCTCGGACACCAACGCCGACGCAACCAAGGCCGCCATCGGACTCGGCGGTGACATCATCTCGGTCTCGCTCCGAAAGGTGCTCAGCAACACCATGCCTCAGGCGAGCGAACGCCGCTCGACTGTGCAGACGATTCAGGCCGGCGAGAGCCTGCTCTACTTCGCCCTGCGGAACGACGCGGAGCTCAACAACGAGTCCATCGCGACGGTCAAGCAGACCAAGTTCGCCAACCAGATCGCCGGCGGCGACGACCGGGCGTTCCGCGGCGACGCGGCGGCCCTGCTCGGGCCCGGCTCGCCGATCGTCAAGCGGTTCGGGTTCCGCGACGACCGGTTCTTGTTCTAAGCCGACCAAGCTGAGCACGAACATATTTTCATGCTCCGAATCACACCGGCTGGGCACACATCGCGTGCCCAGCCGGTTATCGTGTAGGCATGTACCGGATGCTCATCCCCGTTGTCCTGCTTCTCGCCCTGATCGGGTTCTCGGTGCTCTCGGACCGCCCGGAGCCCCGGGCCGATCTGGTGTTTATCAACTCGTCGGATGTCAACACCCTCGACCCGCAGCGGATGAGCTGGATGCAGGACCTGCGGACGGCCCGGTTGCTCTACGAGGGGCTCGTCCAGAACGATGTGCTCTCCGACGATTTCGGGATCATCCCGGCCGTCGCCAGCCGCTGGGAACGCTCGGATGACGCGCGGACCTACACCTTTCATCTGCGTGAGGACGCGAAGTGGTCCAATGGCGAGCCCGTGACAGCCGAGGACTTCCGGTTCTCGTGGCGTCGGGCCATGCTGCCCGATTTAGTCTCCGACTATGTCAACATGTTCCTCAACATCGAGGGGGCCAGTGAATTTTACCAATGGCGCGAGGATCAGCTCAGCGCCTTCCCCGATCGCGAGTTTGGCGACAGTGCCGAGCGCCAGCGGGCCGCCTACGCGCTCTGGGACGAGACCAAAGCCAAGTTCGACGAGCTGGTGTCCATGCGTGCCCCTGACGAGCACACGCTGGTGGTGACGCTCGAACGCCCGGTGCCCTACTTCCTCGAGCTGTGCGCTTTTACGGTGTTCTCGCCGGTGTATGAGCCCCTGGTCGCCCAGTACGAGCGACCTGATCCCAACACCGCGAGGCTGAGCCGAAAGCCTGGGTGGACCAAACCCGGCGTGCTGGTCTCCAACGGGCCCTTTGTCCTCACCCGATGGCGCATGAAGCGCGACATGCGCATGGAGAAGAACGCGCACTACTGGAACCGCGACGCGATCGCGCTCAACTCGATCCTGATCCCGTCGATCTCGGACCCTAACGCCGGGGTGCTGGCGTACCAGACCGGAGCCCTCGATTGGATCTCCGATGTGACCGCCCCATACCGCGGGGACATGGTCGCCCAGAAGCTCGATTTCCTCGATGAGCACCGTGAGGAGGTCGAAAAGTACCGGGCGCAAGGGCTCGACCAGTTCTCGATCGATCGGTTGCTCCCCCAGGACCCCCGCGCCCACACGCACGCGGTGTCATCGTTCGGGACTTATTTTTATAACTTCAACTGCAAGCCCAAGCTTCCTGATGGGCAGGATAATCCGTTTGCTGATGCACGGGTGCGCCGGGCGTTCGCGATGTGCGTGGATAAGAAATCGGTCGCCGACGAAGTCCGCCGATTGGGCGAGCCCACCGCATCCACCCTGATCCCGCCCAACTCCATCGGCGGCTACACATCGCCCAAGGGCCTGCCCAATATCGGCGATGCCCAGACCACCCAAGAACGCGACGCGATCATCGCCCGGGCCCAGGCGCTGCTGGCCGAGGCTGACTTCCCCGCCGACTTCATCGTCTCGCTGGCGTTCAACAAAGACTCCGGGCACGATTTGATTGCCCAGGCGATCGCCAAGAGCTGGCAGGAGCACCTGGGCGTCAAGACCCTGCTCGAACAGAACGAGCTCAAGATCTTCAAGGAAGATCTGAAAAACAAGGACTTCATGACCGCCCGCGCCGGCTGGTTCGGCGACTACGGCGACCCCACCACCTTCCTCGACATCAACCACTCCACCGACGGCAATAACGATCGCGCCTACAACAACCCCGCCTACGACGACCTGCTCGATCGCGCCACGCGAGAGCTCGATCCGGTGAAGCGGATGGAGCTTTTAAGCGAGGCCGAACGGATTCTGGTGGATGAGGATGTGCCGTTGATTCCTATTTTTCATTACGCGACGATCTATATGTTCGATGCGCACAAGCTCACCGGGCTCTCGACGCACCCACGCACCAAGCAGAACGCGTATCTGATCGACATCATGAACGACGGGCTCGGCGATGACAAGCCCAAGCCCATGAAGCACCAGATTCAGAAAGACCAAGCACTCGATGGCACCGCATCGGAGGATCAATCATGATGACGCTGATCTTCCGTCGGCTCCTCGCCCTGCCCGTGATTCTGATGGTGGTCTATACCATCACGCTCACGCTGGCGTGGGCCGTGCCCGGCAACCCGCTCGAAAACCCCGAGAAGCGACCCAAGCCCGAGGTCATCGCCCAGATGAACAAGCAGTACAACCTCGACTCGTTCCCGAGGTTCTATGTCTCGTACTTGACGAGCGCGACGGGGATCAAGTACGCCAGCGACTGGTTCTCGGGGCAGATCGAACGCGAGAAAGAACTGAGCATCGAGCAGGGCGTGCCGATGCTCGAACGCCCGATCTTTGATCTCGGCCCGTCGCTCAAATACGACGACCAGACCGTCAACGGCATCATCCGCGACACGCTCCCGGTCTCGGTGACGCTCGGGGCCTCGGCCATCCTCATCGCCCTGTTTATTGGCGTGGGCGCGGGGGTGATTGGGGCGATCAAGCCCAACTCGTTTGCGGATTTGTCGACGCTGGCGGTCTCGATGATCGGGATCTCGCTGCCGAGCTTTGTGATCGGGACGGTGCTGCTGCTGACCTTCTCGCTCTGGCTTGGCTGGTTCCCGATCGCGCAATGGGGCACGCCCAAGAGCATCATCCTGCCAGCCTTTGCGCTGTCATTGCCATTCGCCGCCTACATCGCCCGGCTCACCCGCATGGGCATGATCGACGCCCTCGGGGCGGACTACATCCGCACGGCTCGGGCCAAGGGCTCGCCGGAACGAAGCGTGCTCTTCAAACACGCGCTCAAGAACGCGTTCCTGCCGGTGCTCAGTTTCCTGGGCCCTGCCACGGCCATGGCCATGACGGGTTCGTTCGTGATCGAAAGAGTCTTTACGGTGCCCGGCATGGGCGAGCATTTCGTCAACGCCGTACAGAACAAGGACCTGTTCCTGATCATCGGGGTGGTCCTGGTCTTCGCGACCATGCTGATTATGTTCAACCTGATCGTCGATGTGCTCTACAAATGGATCGACCCGCGGATCAGCTGACTCAGCCCTGGAGCTTAAAGCTCGCGCCGGGGGCGATATCGCACGCAATAAACTCGGCGCTGGCGAACTGATCCGGGGTCTGGCCGGGCGCGGACAAGGTGAGCACGACGGGCGCACCCGCGTTGAGCACGAGCATCTTGTTGATCGGGTCCACGCCGACGACGGTGCCCATCACGCGGGTGGGTGTGCCCAAGCACGGGGTGATGCGTCGGCCGCCGGCGAGGGGTACATCGATTCGTCGGGCAGTGGCGAAGATCCGCCCCGTGATCATCTCGCCGATGAGCGGGCGGAGGGCCGAGGGCTCGTCGCGCATGTCGAGGGCGATTTTGTAGCTGTTGTTGGGGAAGCTGAGCACCACGCGGGCGGGTGTGGTGCCCGTCGCATCGGTCACGGCGTCGTGAACTTCGAGCAGCGTGGCGCGGGCGAGGGTTGGATCGATCTTGGTGGTGGGTGCGGGGTGGAGCATACGGTAATCATAAGACATTGATCCCCCAAAAGCACGCGGCCGAGGAATCATGGATCAGAGAAACAATCAAGAGGCAACTGCGCCCATCGACAGGAAGTTCTTGAGCATCGCGGTGCCGTCGGGGGTCATGAAGCTCTCGGGGTGGAACTGCACGCCCTCGAGCGGGGCCTTGGACGCATCGGCCCAGACTCTTCGCAGTCCCATGACGACCTCGACCTGTTGGCCTTCGATCTCGTCGAAGCACGAAGCCGAGACCTCCCAGCCGTCCTTGTCCATCTCCAGCGTGGGCACGGAATCTCGGCGGACCACCAGCGAGTGGTACCGAGCGACGGTGGCCGGCGATTGGATGCCATCAAAGAGCCCGCGTCCGTCGTGCATGATCGGGGAGGTCTTGCCGTGCATCATGATCTGGTGGCGTTCGACGACCATGCCGTTGGTGTCGGCCATGCACTGGTGCCCCAGGCACACGCCCATCACGGGGACGCGCCCGGCAAAGTGCTCGATGATCGCGCTCGACACGCCGGCCTCATTGGGCGTGCACGGGCCCGGGGAGATCAGCACATGGGTTGGGCCTTGGCCGTTGTCGAGGGCCTGTGCTTGCTCGGGCGTGATCGCGTCATGGCGGACGACGAGCAGGTCCTTGCCCGGTTCCAGTGTCGGGTCGAGCTCGCCGAGCCTCTGGACGAGGTTCCAGGTGAATGAGTCGTAGTTATCGATGAGCAGGATCATGGGGCAACTCTAGACACGGGCGGGGCTCTACACGCTGGGCTTAAGGGCTGGAACAAAAACAGCCCGGGATCGCCGGGCTGTTGAGAATCTATTGTTAGACAAGCTTTTTACGCGGCCTTCCACATCCAGCTCGTCCCCGCGACCCCGTCCTGGGTCACCAAGAACAGATCTTGTGTGATCGGGTACGGCAGGCGAGAGAAATCCTCGGCCACGCGTGCACGCAGACGATCGACGAACTCGGCGGGCTCGCAGCTGAGCGCGATGAACATATCGCGGGCCGGAGTCGCAACGAAGAAGTCGGGCCCGAGATGCCCGGCGAGCTTGGCGTGCAGATCGCCCATGAGCAGTCGAGCGGCGTCGTAGCCGTCCTGCTCGGCCACGATGACCGCCTTGCCGCCCTCGGCGGATTCGATGACCTGCATCTCGAGTTCCGGAGCGTACAGATCCAGATTCTCGCGGGCGAGGTCTTCAAGATCCTCGACCGTGATCCCCCACTTGATGACCTGCTCGGTCGTGATGCTCACCGTCATGTGCGGCATATCGAGCACGAACACGATCACGGTATCGTTCACAAACGGCACATGGGCGACGAGCTCCTCGGAGAGATGCTCGAAGATCGACATGGGCTGGATGCGGGGCATCACGCGGGCCTTGACCTGGTCAAACGATTCCTCGGCCATCTCCATCTGTTCGCCCGCGAAGAGCTGATCGAGGAAGTGCTCGACAATATCGGTCCCGCGGTGCGGCTCATGGGCCACCATCCGGAACAGGTTCTCAAGATCCAGGCGTCGTCCGTTGACGAGCAGCTCTTGGGCGTTGACCCGATCGATCTCGTAGCCCGGCTGCATCTGCTCGATGAGCTTGGCGACTTGTTCTGCGAACGCTTCGGGTTCCTTGGGCATCGTTCCCATGACCTGCTCCTCCACGACCCAACCGGGTCACCGCGCCCGCACAACACGGGCCTGCCCAGATTTCGACCACTGGCGGGTCGTACTCAATGGTGATATCCAGAGTTGGGGTGTGCAAGGGGGCGAGTTCACCCGATGGGCGGGACATGCCGACTGGCGCGGTCGATAACGGTCCCAATGTGGACGCTTTGGACCGAAAATCATCGTTTCTGGTTCCCAGCTTGGTCCGATTTGGCAAACGCCCCGAGAGCGGCTAGAATCCGGGCCTCACAAAGGACGAAGCTGGTGGGATGTTTGGGACGCCCAGACTCAACAGCATGGTCTCACATTTATCCGGAGAAGACGCTGTGACCGAACAGGAAATTGAAGCAAAGGTAATCGACATCGTCGCCGAGCAGATGGGCACCGACAAGGCCAAAATCTCGAGCGCGACCAGTTTCGTTGACGACCTCAACGCCGACAGTCTCGACACCGTTGAGCTCGTCATGGAGTTCGAAGACGAGTTCGAGACATCAATCCCCGACGATCAGGCTGAAAAGATCCAGACCGTCGGACAGGCGGTTGCTTTCATCAAGCAAGCCAACGGCGTCGATTAAACAATCGAACCGAACCACCCCAGAGCACCCCATCAGGACAACTGAAGGGGCGTTTTGGCGTATACACTGAGACCCAACCCGTGCACACGGGCAACCGACTCATCCCAAGCCCAAGAGTACAGCCCCCATGTCGAAATCGCCAAACCATCGTGTGGTCATCACCGGATACGGTGCCATCACCAATCAGGGATTCAATGCCCAAGACACCTGGAGCGCGATGCGCTCGGGCACCTCAGGCATCTCCGCGATCGAGAGCGCCGATTTCGAGAAGTTCGACGGCTGGACCGTGAGCATCGCCGGGCAGGTCAAGGGCTGGGACCCGGCATCGGTCATCGAAAAGAAAGAAGCCCGTCGGCTCGATCGCTCGGCCCAGCTCGGGCTTAGTGCCGCGATCGAAGCGGTGCGCCATTCGGGCTGGGACCACACCCAGGGCGATCCGACCCGCCACGGCGTGGTCGTGGGCTCGGGCGTGGGCGGGATCTATGCCATCGAAGCGGCCGTGCTGACGATGGAGGCCAAGGGGCCATCGAGAATCAACCCGTTTACGGTGCCCAAGCTGATGGTCAACGCGACGACCGGCAATGTGGCCATCGCGTTTAACCTCCAGGGCCCCGCGACCGCCCACGCGACCGCGTGCGCGTCCTCCGGGCACGCGATCGGCGACGCGATGAACTATATCAAATCGGGCAAGACCGATGTGATGATCGCTGGGGGCGCCGAAGCGGCGGTGACCCCATTGTGCATCGGGTCGTTCATGACCATGAAGGCGCTCTCGACACGCAACGACGAGCCGACCAAGGCCTCGCGTCCGTTCGATGTCGATCGCGACGGCTTCGTCCTCTCAGAGGGCGCGGCCATGTATGTGCTCGAATCCGAAGAGCACGCCAAGGCACGGGGCGCAACGATCTACGCCGTGCTCAGCGGCACGGGCAACTCGTGCGACGCCGGGCACATCACGGCTCCAGACAGCGAAGGCCGCGGGGCGTGCAACTCGATGAGATGGGCCCTCGAAGACGCGGAACTCAACCTCGAAGACATCGACTACATCAACGCCCACGGCACATCGACCCCGCTGGGCGACAAAGCCGAAGTCAAAGCGGTGCAGACCGTCTTTGGCGAACTCTCCAAGCCCGGCAATGGCTTGGTGATGAACTCGACCAAATCCATGCACGGGCACTGCCTGGGCGCATCGGGAGCCGTCGAGCTCATCGCGTGCATCGGGGCGATCCATGAGGGGCTCGTGCCGCCGACGATCAATGTGGATAATCTGGACGAAGGTTTCGATCAGATCGATATTGTGGCCAACACCGCCCGCGAGATGCCGATCCACCATGTGATGAACAACACCTTCGGGTTCGGCGGACACAATGTGACGCTGATCTGCTCGAAGTACGACGGCTGAGCCCACCATCAAAGGAACACGCGGGATCATCCCCGTGCGCCCCCCCATTCCAGTTGGCACACGGGTTGCGATCTTGTGAATTGAGATTGTAGTGTGTGACTGCGCCTGCACTAGGGCGCAGGATTTGCCGATGGAGTCTGCATGGGAACGGATATCAAATCAATTCTGGCCTTCGAGGTCCCCCTGGTGGTCGTGCTCGGCGAGCGCTCTCAATCCATCCACGACATCCGCAACTGGGTGCCCGGCTCGATCATCGAGTTGGGGAAAGAGGCCGATGAGGATCTGGAGATCCGGATCAATAACCGAGCGGTCGGCTCGGGCTCGGCGGTGAAAATCGGCGAGAACTTTGGCATCCAGGTCAACTATGTGGGCGATCCCCTCCACCGAATCGAAGCGATGGGCCCCGAAGCCAGCGAAGACGCTCCACTTGGCGGTGAAGCCGAAGCAGAATCTGTAGAGGACATCGAAAAAGCCCTGAGCGATGCCCAGGGCTGATGTTGATCGGATCTGATATCGAGATCTCTAAGTTTATGAAGATCAAGCTCAGCGGGTGAAGTCACGCCCCTGGATGCCGTCGCGCGTCGCCCAGAAGACCGCGGGGTACTTGCCCTTGCCCGAGACCGCGTTGCCGATCTCGAAGCGGTCTTCGTGCATGGAGTATCCTCTGAGACCATCGTAGCTCGGGTCCCATTCATCGGTCGGGGTGTAGGCCCGGGCCGAGCGTGTGTTTTCGTCGGCCATGCCCTGATAGATATCAGAGATCTTGACGCGTGAGACGCTGCCGTCGGCGGACGCACACGATGGCTCGGCATCTGGGTTGTTCCATTGCGGCGACGCGTTCTCGGCTGGATGGGTGACGGTGGTGTTCTCGCCGAAGACCGAGAGCACGGTCGTCGGGGTGCGTTCCTTCTTCGTCCAATCAAAGCGTTCCCACATCAGGACTTTCTGTGATGGGTAGGTGACATTGGACAGACGGTTGCGTTTGGCTTTCGAAGCCCACGGGTCGGTTCTTGGCGCGTCGCCGCGTCCATCCTCCCTGTAGCGTTCTGGAGAGAACCAGACCGTCGGCGAGAGCACATAGGAGCAATCCCAGAATCCGGTGTCGAGGGTCCACCCCGGAGGCGGGTTGTCCTGGAGATCATCATTGCGAGAGAGGAGGAGCCGGTCGGACGGGGAGAACTGGACCTCCGAAGCGTAGTCGCCCGCGTTGAGCCAGCCGCCGACGACCGAATACCAGTGGAAAGCGTACATCTCGGTGTACCATTCGTTGACACCTGAGCCCATGGTGAACTCGAGCCCGTTGCCTCTCGGGGCACCGATCTTGGTGACCCATCCCCAGCCGTTGCCGCCGAGCCCGGTCGGGGAGTTATAGTCGGCGATCTGGTATGGGTTGAACAGGCTATCACGATGTTCGCCGGCGTAGACCTCCTGGATCTGGGCCAGCGAGCGCAGGTTCACCTGGCTTTTGACGAGCCGGGCGCTCGAGCGCGCCGCCCCGAGCGCTGGCAGCAGGATGCCGATCAGCAGGGCGATGATCGCGACCACGACCAAGAGCTCGATGAGCGTGAAACCGGCGTTTCGTTGGACCGCTCGGCGGGTTGCCCGTTGCGCACCCGGACACTCACGAACGATAAGAATCGACTGTTGCATAGTTGAGACCTTGCAGAGCTTGTACGAACGACCACCACAGGCGACTGGTGGCGTTCGATGACAGCTCGAATAGGGAGAGATCTGTTACACGACGCATGGGCACACACACACCCATCCTCACAGAGGCGCGCAGGCGATGGCCCGAACGCTCCTCTCATACACTATACAACAGATTCAGCACCCTCACAATGCCGTTCTCCGCCTCATCGTCCAAGAATCTCGCCTTTTGGACGGTTCTGGGCGAATTCCTTGCGTCCAGCGGGCGATTGGAGCAACATCGGAGCATTCAATGGCCGATAGTTGCTGGGTCATCAACCATATTCGATGGATTCCGATCGAGACCCAGACTGAGACCCCAGACTGAAACTGAGAGAGCTGCACCATGCCAAGAGATATCCCTGTCGGCAACGGCAACATGCTGATCACCTTCGACGAGCTCTACCGCATCCGCGATCTCTACTCGCCGAGGGTCGGTCGCCATAACCATACCAACGGGCACCCCCAGCGCTTCGGCGCGTGGATCGACGGCGAGATGGCGTGGATTGAGGACGAGGGCTGGAGCCGAACACTCCAGTACAAGCCCGATACGCTCACCACCGAAGTCACGCTGGTCCACGAAGAGCTCGGGATCGAAATCATCGCCAATGATGTCGTGGACCTGCACAAGCCGGTCTACTTCCGTCATCTTGCCGTGCGCGATCTCAAGGGCGAAACACGCGATGTTCGGCTGTTCTTCCACTGCGATTTCTCGATCAACGGCTCGCCAGTCGGTGACACTGCCAACTACGACCCCACCACCAACGCGCTGATCATGTACAAGGACGACGCGTACTTCCTGATCAACACCGCCACCCCCACCAAGGTCGGGGTCGAGCACTGGGCGATCGGGGCCAAGCGTGTGGGCGGGGCCGAGGGCACCTGGCGCGACGCCGAGGACGGGCAGCTGGGCAAGAACGCGATCTCGCAGGGCTCGGTCGACGCGACCGTGGGGATTAATCTTCAGCTCAAACCGTTTGCCACCCAAGAAGCCACGATGTGGATCGTGTGCACCGAGAACTACGAGCAGGCCAAGCACATCAACAGCCGAATCTGGGAGGTCGGGCCCGATCGGCTCATCACCCGCACCGAAGCATACTGGAAGCTCTGGTCGCGCAAGGAGCCGACCAATATCAGCTCGCTGCCCGAGCCCGTCCAGGACCTCTACTACCAGAGCCAGCTGATCCTCCGCACCCAGATCGACAACGGCGGCGCGATCATCGCGGCCAACGACTCGGACATCACCCACTTCGCGGGCGATCATTATTCGTACTGCTGGATGCGTGACGGGGCGCTCGTTGCCCACTCACTGATCTTGGCGGGTCAGAGCGAGCTGAGCCGAAACTTCTTCCGCTTTGCCCACAAGTGCATCGGCAACAAGCCCTACTTCCTCCACAAGTACACCCCCGAGGGCAACCTGGCAAGCTCATGGCACCCGTGGACCATCGACGGGCAGGCGATTTTGCCGATCCAGCAGGACGAAACCGCGCTGACGGTGTGGGCCCTGCGCGAGCACTTCGAGGCATTCCGTGATGTCGAGTTCATCAAAGAGCTGTACATCAGCCTGGTGGTTCGCCCGGCGATGTGGATGCTCGAGCACCGCGATCACAACGGGCTGCCTTTGCAATCGTGGGATCTGTGGGAAGAGCGACGCGGGATCCATACATTCACTGTCGCGGCCACCATCGGCGCGCTCAATGCCGCGGCTGCGTTCGCGCGCGACTTCGGCGAGATGGACCGGGCGGCTTCGTTCCGCGAGGGCGCCGAGCGGATGAAGGGCGCGTTGCGTCGCCATATGTGGCACGACGAACGCCAGCAGTTCGCCCGCATGGCCATCCCGCTTGAGGACGGGACCTATCGCCTGGACATGACCCGCGACAGCGCCAACTACGCGTTGTTCGCGTTTGGTGCCTTTGAGGCCGACGATCCGTTGGTGAAGCTGGAGATGGACTCGATCCGCAATCGCCTGTGGGTCAAGACCGATGTCGGCGGGTGCGCCCGCTACGAACGCGACTACTACCACCAGGTCGAGTGCGAGAAGACCGACGATGTGCCGGGCAATCCATGGGTGATCTGCACCCTCTGGCAGGCGCAGTACCACATCGCGATCGCCAAGACCAAGCAGGAGCTGCGTCTTGCGGTGCCGCTGCTTGAGTGGACCGTAAACCACACGCTCGAATCGGGCGTGCTCGCTGAGCAGTTCGATCCGTATTCGGGGGCGCCGATGTCGGTGTCGCCGTTGACTTGGTCGCACGCGACGGTGGTGGCGACCTGCGTGATGTACTCGAACAAGTTCGATGAGCTCAGCGCGCTCGAGCAATCGAGAGCCGCCAACGCTGATGCCAACACGGGCACCAAGAAAAAGTAAGCTATTCGATCGCGTGCATGTTGCGCATCACCGCGGGCTTGCCGCGGTGGGATGAATCGATCACGACGAACACCCGCGCGGGCACTTCGCCCGGGTTGATGAACCGGTGGTCGACATCGCTCGAAAAATTCACGCTCTCGTCGGGCAGCAGCTCGACGGCTTCTTCGCCGCCATCGACGATGATCTGGATCTGCCCCTCGACGCAAGTCGCGTGCTCGATCACGCCCACGCCGTCGGCGTTCCAGAAGACCTCGCTCTTGGATGGGAAAACGAAGTAGAGCACCTGGATCCCATGCTGGACCATCGGCGGCGAGAGCAGGTGACGCTCGACGCCGTTGCTTGGGTCGATGAGCACTTTTCTACGCTCGCCTTCGAGCTTCTCGAACTGGACATCCGCCGGGACATCGAGTAGGTCCGATATCTGGCATTCGAGCCCGCTGGCGATCGCGCAGGCGATCCGCAGCGTCGGGTTCTTCTTGCCCGTCTCGATCTCGCTGAGCATGGCTTTGGAGACCTCGGTGCGATCGGCGAGGTTGCCGAGCGATAAATCGAGCTCTGTTCTTCGTTTACGGACGGCTTCGCCGAACTCCATGGGGGCTCCTAGAGGGAATTCTCCCTAATTAATTCGCTTTAGCGAATTCTTTTCACAAACAGCGAATATTCCGCCGCTTTGTGTCGTATGCTATAGCGAACACCCTATGTCGGTCGGGTGTCCACTTCAACCTTAGACCAACGAGAAGGAGTATGACATGAAAAAGAACACCTGCATCGAAGCTTGCCCACGCGGCTGGTCCGCATACCCAACGCGTATCGAGTCTGGGGTTTGGGCGATCGCCGGGATCGTGATCAGCGCCCTGAGCATCTACCTCATCACCAGCTAACAGGCCGACCGGTCGGCACGCACAACAATCCCCATTTCCTAAGAAGCATCAGTCGAGCCAACCCTCGGCTGGTGCTTTTTTCATTGTGGCGGGAGCATTCGGATTGAGTCGTTAACGGGCGAGCTTGCTCACGAACTTGGCCAAACCCTCAATATCACGCGATTGGAGCAGTTTTTCGATCTCTGCCGGGGGCTCGCCGTCGGGGCCCTTGACCTTGGCCAAGGCCTGATCCGCTCGTTTCCAGAGCCGATCGAGCTTCTTCTGGTCGCCCATCGCCAGGGCCATGTCGGTGGTGATCTCCCCGAGCCGGGTCAGGACGATGGTGTCGATCTGGTCGTAGTATCGGCTGATGATCTTGCGTTGTGAGGCTGAAAACTCGCGCCCGCTGCCCATAGCTTCTCCCAAACTGGCCTACACCAAGCCAATGACGACGCCCGCCCAGCCGAACGCTGAGGGCATGAAAAAAGCACACTTGGGTGTCCTTGGGCGTACGATTCGGGGTCGTACGAGTCGGCGGATTCGCCGGGGGGCCCGGACACAAGCGCGCTCCTCGGAATACCCCCCCAGGGACTTGAACCCTGAACACGCGGATTAAGAGTCCGCTGCTCTACCAATTGAGCTAGGGAGGCGTGTCTTTTCGACAGGGTGAATATAGCCCCGCTGGGGGGTGGTGTCCAGTGGGGCTTGATTGACTCTTGAGCACTTTGTGACTATCGTTGCCGTCCAATCTCCTGCGATGTCGCACGAGCAAATACCAGAACACCCGCCGCGGTACTTCGCGGCTCAGACGATCCCCCGGGCTGCAATCGCTTGCCCGGGACGATCACGAAGGAGAGCGCCAATGCTTCCAACACAACGCCAGAGCAGAGGCCGATCCAAGCGTCGTCGTTCACACGATGCGATCACCGGCAAGACCCCCACCCAGTGCCCACTGAGCGGGATGCCCAAGCTCTCCCACCGCGCCTGCCCAGAATCCGGATATGTCCGCGCCGGACTCCGCATCAAGGTCCGCAAGCTCGGCATCGGGATCAACGGCTAAAACCAAACCACATCCCTTTGTTTCATACGCAGGAGCTCGACCTTGTCGATTCGAATTGCAATTGATGTCATGGGAGGCGATCACGCACCGATCGCCATCCTCGATGGCTGTATCGATGCGCTCTCGATTCTTGACAAGACCGATGTCCTCGTCCTCGTTGGTCCAGAAGATCTGATCGGCGACTACCTGCGTGAGAAGAACATCGACGACGCGCGCCTCGTGATCGAGCACGCCAGCGAAGTGATCCCCATGGGTGCTTCGCCGACCGTCGCGGTGCGTCAGCTCAAAGACTCGACCA
Source organism: uncultured bacterium (assembly GCA_963976625.1). Lineage (GTDB taxonomy): Bacteria > Planctomycetota > Phycisphaerae > Phycisphaerales > UBA1924 > UBA1924. Next base: position 58,683 of record CAXBLA010000010.1, on the reverse strand, counting down.
TCGTGAAGATGGCCAAGATCGGCTCGAAGAAAGCCGAGGTTCGTTGCGACGCGGTGATCTCCGCGGGCAACACCGGCGCGTGCGTCGCGGCTGGTCAGATGCACATGAAGCGCCTCGGCGGGGTGCACCGCCCGGGCATCGCCGTCACTTTTCCGTCGTTCCATGGGCCCGTGGTGCTTTGTGACGCGGGCGCGAACCCCGAGCCACGCGCGATCCATCTTTGGCAGTACGCGATCATGGCCGATGTGTACGCCAGAAGAGTGCTCGGCGAGAAGACCCCTCGCGTTGGGCTCCTGAACATCGGGTCCGAAGAGAGCAAGGGCTCGGGCCTGGCCAAGGAAACCGCCGAGTTGCTCAAGAAAACGCCCGGAATCAACTACATTGGCTACATCGAGGGGCGCGATATCTTCTCGGGCACCGCGGATGTCATTGTGACCGACGGCTTCGTGGGCAACACCGTGCTCAAAATGGCCGAGGGATTTGCCAAGAGTATCTTCCAGGCGATCGCCCAGGAGATCTACGAGCAGGACCCCAAGCTGGCCCAGCAGTTCGAGCCGGTGGTCAAGTCGATCTACAAGAAGAACGATTACCACGAGCACGGCGGCGCGCCGCTGCTCGGGCTCAACGGCGTGATGATGATCTCGCACGGGAGCGCCGAAGCGAGGACGATCAAGTCCGCGATCAAGAACACGCTCGAGTATGTCCGCGGGCATGTCAACGATGAGATTATCGAACGCTTGGCCGAGGTTTCGGAGATCGAGAAAGCGCATGTTCAGCAGCACAAGCAAGGCGAACCCGCATCATGAGTGCACACCCTAGCCGAATCGGCGTTGAGATCATCGGCTCTGGACACTGCCTGCCCGAAGGGCGGCTGACCAATCAAGACCTCGAAAACTGCATGGACACCACGAGCGATTGGATCATCCAACGCACGGGGATCACCGAACGCCGACGCGCCGACATGGACAACGGCGAGCGGACCTCGCAGCTCTCGGTCAAGGCCATGGAGATGGCCCTCAAGGACGCCAACATCGATGCCACCGAGCTCGACCTGCTGCTCGTCGCCACCATGACGCCCGACTCCCCCACGCCTTCGATCGGGTGCCTGGTCGCTGACCGGATCGGCGCGGGCCACATCGGCGCGATGGACATCAACGCGGCCTGCTCGGGCTATGTGTACACGATGTCGATCGCCGACGCGATGATCCGCTCGGGGCTCTACAAGACCATCGGGGTCATCGGCGCGGACACGATCACACGGTTTATTGATTACACGACCGCTGGTCGCGGGGCCGCGATTTTGTTCGGCGATGGCGCGGGCGCGATGGTGCTCCGCCGAAGTGAGAAACCAACCATCGGGATGGTTGCTCACCGGATGCACTCCGACGGCAGCGGCGGAAAGCACCTCTTCATCCCGGCATCGGGGCTCGACTTCCCCGAGGACATGGAGTTCAACGAGGACTTTATCAACCGGGTGCAGATGAACGGTCGAGCGGTGTTCAAGTTCGCGGTCAACAAGTTCCAGAAGGTGATCGCCGACACGCTCGACGACGCCGGGCTGTCCGCAGACGATGTGGACCACTTCGTGTGCCATCAGGCGAACCTGCGGATCTTGGACTCGGCCCGCGAACGCTTCGGGATCCCCGAAGAGAAGCTCCTGGTCAACATCAACAAGTACGGCAACACCGTCGCGGGTTCGGTCCCGCTGGTCTTTGCCGAGCTCAAAGAATCCGGCAAGCTCAAGGACGGGGACAAGGTCATGTTCCTCGCATTCGGCGCGGGGCTGACTTGGGCGTCGAGTCTTTGGCAGCTTTAGGGCTGGCACTCAATCAATCGAGGGATATGCCGAGGGGGCATGAAGCAGAAAGGGACGACTCCATGAGCAACGACTCGACGAGCAACATTATTCTTTGCCCTGGCCAGGGCGCGCAGGCGATCGGTATGAGCAAGCAGTGGTGCGACGCATCACAGGCGGCTAAATCGATCTTTGAACAAGCCGACGAGTTCCTTGGTGACTCTTTGGGCGCTCCGCTTTCCGAGCTGTGCTTCGAGGGCCCGGCCGACGCCCTCAACCGCACCGACATCTCGCAGCCGGCGATCTACACCGCGTCGATCGCGTGCTTCGCCGGCTGGCTGGCCGACGAGAACCTGACCAAGAACCAGCTCAACATGATCGCCACGGCGGGTTTGTCTCTGGGCGAATACACCGCGTTGCATCTCGCGGGCGCGTTCTCGTTTGAGGACGGTCTCAAGCTCGTCGCGCTGCGTGGCAAGGCGATGCAGGAAGCCGCCCAGGCGTCGCCATCATCGATGGTCGCGTTGATCGGCGCGGACGAAGAAAAGGCCAACGCCGTATGCGATCAGGCACGCGAGAATGACATCTTGGTCCCGGCGAACTTTAACGCCCCCGGTCAGGTCGTGATCTCGGGCTCTGCAACGGCGTGTGATCGGGCGGAAGCCGTCGCGTCTGAGCTGGGCATGCGTGCGACGCGCCTGGCTGTGGCCGGTGCGTTCCACTCGCCCTTCATGCAGCCCGCCGCAGATCAACTCGCTGAAGCACTGGCCGCGACGCTGATCAACACCCCGAGCTGCACCGTGATGTCCAATGTCACCGCCCAGCCCCACGAAGAGCAGCCCGATTCGATCCGCCTGCGTCTGGTCGATCAGCTCACCTCCCCGGTGCGTTGGTCCGCGTGCTGCGAGCACTTGATCGAAGCGAATCCAGAGGCTCAGTTCCACGAGCTGGCACCGGGCAAAACGCTCGGCGGCATGATGCGTCGCATCCACAAGGGCACCAAGGTCCAGAACCACATCGAACCCGTCACCGTCGCCTAAAGCGGGCGGCCCTGATTTAATCTGAATCAATCTGATTCAATCACGAAGCCAATAGAAACGAGCATCCTATGACCGACCAACGCGTCGCCATCGTCACCGGAGCCTCCCGAGGAATCGGGCGTGCCATCGCCACCCGCCTTGCCGCCGACGGCCGCCATGTCGTGTGCGTCTCACGCTCGCAGGGCCCGCTCGATGAGCTCGTCAGCGAGATTCAGAGCGCCGGGGGCTCGGCGAGCGCCCAGACCTGTGACATTTCTGACTTCACGGCCGTCGCTGAGATGGTCGAGGGCGTCGCATCGACCCATGGGCGCCTCGATATCCTCGTCAACAACGCCGGGATCACCAAGGACAACCTGATCTTGCGGATGTCGGACGAGGAATGGGACGATGTGATCAACACGAATCTCAAGTCGGTGTTCGTCGCGTGTCGTGCTGCGGCTCGCCCGATGATGAAGGGCAAGTTCGGTCGCATCTGCAACATCGCTTCGACCTCTGGCTTGGTGGGCAACTCCGGGCAGGCCAACTACGCCGCGGCCAAGTCCGGGCTCACCGGATTCACCAAGACCATCGCCCGCGAGCTGGGCAAGAAGAACATCACCGCCAACTGTGTCGCCCCCGGGTTCATCGCCACGGACATGACCAAGGACCTGCCCGCGGCGGTCACCGAGCACATCAAGAGCGTGATCTCGACGCGTGAGCTGGGCCAGCCCGAGGATATCGCGGCGGCCGTCGCGTATGTGACGAGCGACGATGCACGGTTTATCACCGGCCAAACCATCGCCGTCGACGGCGGCATGACGATGTGCTAAAGACTCAGATACAATCGATCAAAAACAAAAACACAGGCGTTGGCCTGTGTTTTTTCATGCGTTTGATTGTTGTGTCAGGCGATTAGTCAGCGTTGGTTTGGATGAAGCCCATATGCAGGCGGCAGTGATCCAGATGGATCTTCACCCACTTATCGTGGGTGAGGTTGCCGAACAACGGCGACTTCTGCTCCATCCGCTCGCCGGCATCGACCCGGGCGATCTGCGCCTGCAGCAGCTCCATGCCACGCGCAAACTCTTGGTTGTCCTCGGGGAGCATGGACTTGGCCTCGGCGGGGAGCTTGATGCCCGGCTTCATGTGTGAACGCCCAATCATGGGTTTGAGCAGCGCTACGCCCAAGAAGCGGAGATAGAACGGGAACTTGACCTGTTTGCCCTGATCGTCAACGAAGCCATCGAAGGCGGCTTTCATAAAGTTGGCGCAGTGCTCGCAGATCTGACCGGCCGTCCAGTTGCCCGTGGTGCGGAGCGTGCCTGCTTCGTGGGCGGCTTGGATGCGATCGAGGTCGGCGGAGACCTCCTGAAAACTCTGGTAGTCTCGTGGATGCCAGTTTTCGTTCTTTGCCATGGAATAGGCCCTTTCTTGGTCCCCTCCGTAGTAGGCACCGTCGAACATGGTCCGGGGTGGCTACCGTTGTGGATGAAGCCGCATTCTATACTCGAAACGATTCTGTATTCCAATAGTCTCGATGAAGCCGCGTGGTTTTATCACGAAGTGCTCGGGCTCGACATGCCCAACGAGCCATCAACGCTGCTGGCCAAGTTCCGGATCGATCCGAATCATGTGTTGCTGGTGTTCGATCCGACGATCTCCGACCAGCCCGGGCGCGATGTGCCCTCGCACGGGGCGCGTGGGCCGGGGCATATCGCCCTGCGGATCAACGAAGACGAATACGAACTATGGCTCGAACAGCTCTCCAAGCACGGGATCGCGATCGAGGATGAGATCGACTGGAAGCAGTCTTACCCCGCGAGGTCGATCTATTTCCGCGATCCGTCGGGCAACTCCGTGGAGCTGATCACGGCTGATATCTGGGGATAAGGAAAGCCCTCTGCTCTTGGGCGGCCTGCTCCCCTAGACTCTGGCATGACCAACCACGATCTTCCGCGCCGACGCTTACCAACTCTTCTTCCGCTGGCGACCACGATCGCACTGGCTGCACTCATTGGGTGCTCGGATTCTGGCGATGATGCCGAGGTCAGCACGCCGGCCTTTGAGCCTGATACGAGCTACCTCGATGATATGGCTGAAGACCAAGGGATCGAATCCGAACAGATCAGCACGCCGAATGCGGACCCGGCGGATCTCGAAGAGCCTGAGAACGAATACCTCGACGAGGATCGTGACTGGCAGGAGGAAGAGGGCTCCAAGTCGCTCTTGGGGCGTACCCGCGATCGCGGGATCGACATCGGCGATCGGATCCAGAACTCCACCGAGCCCGAGAACGGGATCGCCAATACCGCCTTCGACGAAGAGTATGCCCAGGCCGCCGGTTTCGCGTGGGACATGCCCGAAGACTGGCGGATGGCCGTGCCGTCGGCTGGGCGGTTCGCGGAGATGTACATCCAGCACCCGCTGGGCAACGCGTCGGTGGTGTTTACCAAAGAAACCAGCTCGCCGGCGCAGCTCAAGCGGACCCTCGAGCGCACCATGACCGACGACGCGATGCGCACCGCCAAAGCCCGCGTCTCGACCAAGACTGTGCTTGGGCATACCGTGACAATCTATGACATCGAAGGCACCTACATCGATCCGGGCGCCAAGGGCACCAGCAACGGCAACCCGTTCTACGCGATCCACGCGGCCGTGATCGAGCTGCCCACCACCAAGGTGCTCATCAAGCTCTGGGGCCCGTCGCAGACCGTCGAGCAGAGCAAGGGTCAGTTTGATGCGATGATCGAGAAGATGTACGAACGCTAAAGGCCGATTTGCCTCAGCGATCTATGGAGCGACCGTGACCACACCCTGCCCCCTGTGCCAAGCCCAGCCCGAGCCCGTCGGCCCGGTCGTCCACAACTCTCCGCCGACGGTGGCGGGTGTGCCGATCGATCTGGGCGATACGGTTTTTACCATGCAGCGTTGCCCGCGTTGTGCACTCCAGTTTAAAGACCCGGCCATCCCGATGGATGCGCTCGTGGAGTGCTACACCAAAGCGTCGAGCGATCACTGGGAGCACGATCCATCGCCCCGCAAGCGTCGCTTCGATGTCTTGGCCGCGTGCATTACGGAGCACGCTTCTGGCAGACGCATCCTCGATGTCGGGTGCGCGAACGGGGCGTTGCTGGCGTATCTGCAAGAGACCAACAGCTCAAAAACACCAACCGATACAGCAACCGATACACCATGGGAATGCTTCGGGCTCGAGCCCGGAGCCGCAGCTGCAGAGACCGCCACCGAACGCGGCGTGACGATCTTGGGTGCGCTCTTCGATGATCTTGATCCGGCCAACCCTGAGCACCGCTTCGATGTGATCATCGCGATTGATGTGCTTGAGCATTTGGTTGATCCGCGGGCGTTTATGGAGCAGGCCGCCAGCCACCTGAGCCCGGGCGGGATCTTCATCGCCCTGACCGGCGACACGGGCGCGTGGGGCTGGCGGCTCCAGCAGCAACGCTATTGGTACTGCAACCTGCCCGAGCATGTCGTGTTCTATGCGCGCCCGACCATCGATCACCTCGCCAAGACGCTGGATCTCGATCTGGTCAGCTACGAGCGCATCAGCCACATGCGGGCCAAGCCCTCGCGCGTGGTGCGTGATCTGATCCGCAATACGATCTGGGGGCTGTGCTACCGGGCCAAAGGCTTTGGGATCGGGCCGTTCAAACGCTCGCTCAACACCAAGGTCCCGCCGGGGTGGTTGCCCAACAAAGACCACATGTTGTTTGTGCTGCGTTCAAACCGCACGAAGATTTAAGGGCGGAGAGCAGCCGTGTCGTCGGGGAAGGCCCGCGATAACTGTTCGCCGGCGAGCTGGGCCGTGTCCTGACGAGCGCCTGCTGATCGCCCATTGGTCGCTTGCGTCGCGTAGTACGCCAGTCGTCCGATCTGGTGGAGCACCGGTCGCTTGCGGAGCTTGGGGTATCGCTCGTCGAGCAGTAGACGCTCGGTCCGGTAGGTCTCGTCCCACGATTCGCCCTTGGCGTCCTCGTGCACACGGTGCACGCCGATGTAGCGCTTCATGCGCACGCACTTGGTCATCGGGATCATGCGGTACCACAGATCGGTGTCCATGGTGCAGTGCAGGTCCTTGTCGATCCCGCCCGACAGTTCGTAGAGTTCGCGCCTGAAGAAAGTGCTCGGCTGGTGGGAGCGCAGGTAGCCGTGCTTAACCCACCAGCGTGACGGCCCGGCCCGTCGGTCGCAGCGGATGATCGCCGAGTCCGCATCGACGATCACGGTGTTGCCCTCGACGAGCCCGAGCTCAGGATCAGCCGCGAACTGCTCGCGGATCGCGTAGAGCGCCCCGGGCAGGATCGCGTCGTCGGAGTTGATCCAGTTGATCACATCGCCCGTCACTCGCGAGAACCCGTCGATGATGGCGTTGGACTGTCCGCCGTCGGGCTTGGACTGCCAGTGGTCGATCTGCGAAGCGTACTGCTCGATGATCTCGACGGACCCGTCGGTCGAGCCGCCGTCGAGGACGATGAACTCGTGGAGTTGATCGCGCTGATCGAGGATGCTGCAGATCGCCTCTTCCAAGAACTGGGCTTGGTTGAAGCTGGGCATGACGATGGAGACCGTGGGCTTGGCCATGATTGAAGTATGCTTTCAGAACCGTTTTCGGCTTAGCTTACGCCGAGCAGATCGATCTCAAAGACGAGGTCGGCCTTGGGTGGGATTGCGCCGCCCGCGCCGGCTTCGCCGTAGGCTTTCATGTAGGGGATGGTGAGCTTGCGCTTGCCGCCGACCTTCATGCCCGGGATGCCTTCTTGCCAGCCCTGGATGAGGTTGGAGAGGGGGAAGTTGATCGGGTTGCCGCCGTGGGAGGAGTCGAAGACGGTGCCGTCCATGAGCTCGCCCTTGTAGTGCACATTGACGGTTGCGCCGGGCTGGCACTCGTCGCCTTCGCCTACGGTGATGTCTTCGATCAGGAGTTCGGTGATTGGCTCGCTCATGGTGTCATCCTTTGCTATCCGCTGGTCTCAGCGGGTGTGATTGAGTAAAAAAACTGTGTGTTTTCTATGGTAGACCGGAAGTGCCTAGAGGTCGAAATACTCGGACACATACTCGGGGATCGAGTCGGCTTTGGTCAGCTTGACGACATCGAGGAGCCGGAGCAGGTCCCGCTGGCGTTTTTCTTCGATCACCGCCGGATCGAGCTCGTCGTCGTCGAGCGAACGCACGAAGCGGTACCGCCCGCGTCCGCCGGTCTCTGAGCGGATGCTGGCGAGTTCGATCGCGCCAAGCTCGGCGAGCCGGATCAGGGCGTAGTCCATGATCCCCCCGCCCATGCCGTGGGCGTGTCCCTTGCCGATGACCATCAGACGAAGATCATCGTCGTCGAAGTCGTCCTCTGTGTACCGCGCCTCGATCGCGCTCATCACGGACATCAGGAAATCGGCGCTCGGGTTCTGCCAGCGGATGAACTCTTGCTGGATCGCCAGATCGTCCTGGCAGTACAAGAGTTCGCAGACGGAATCCTCGCCGTCGCGCCCGGCTCGCCCGACTTCTTGGTGGTACGCCTCGATCGATGCGGGGATCTGCCCGTGCACAATGTAGCGTAGGTCGGGCTTGTCGACCCCCATCCCGAAGGCGTTGGTCGCCAGCAGGATCAGCCCGTCGTCAGGCCCGGCATCGATAAACCGGTTGTACACCCAGGAGCGTTCCTTGGGCGGGAGCTTGCCGTGGTAGAGCTCGATGGGGCGACCGGGCATCGCTTCGCGCAATCGGTCGGCCATCTGCTCGAGGTTCTTGATGAGCGTGAAGTACACAATCCCCGTCGAGCGGGTCTTGCTGGCGATGGCTTTGATGTGCTCGATCTTCTCGCCGTCGTCCCAGACGACGCTCGACACCAGCTTCAGGTTCGGGCGATCGACCGGGGCCGCGAACAGGGGCATCTCGTCTGTGTCCACCCCGAGCACGGTGCGGATGTCTGCACGGACGGGCTTGGTGGCCGTCGCGGTGAGCGCGATGGTGATGGGATCGCCGAGTTGCTTGCGGAAAGCGCCTATTTTTTGGTACGCCGGACGCAGGTCATGGCCCCACTTGGTCACACAATGACACTCGTCGATGGCCAGCAGGTTCACCCCGCCGGGCACGGCATCAAGGGCTGCTCGGAAATCCGGCTTCTCCATGCGTTCGGGCGTGGCGTAGAACAGCTCGAACTCGCCGGCCGCGAGTTGCTTGTAGCGTTTGATGCGTTCGTGCTTGCGGACGGTCGAGTTGACGAACGAGGCTTTGATGCCCTTCTTGCGAAGAGCGGCCACCTGATCCTCCATCAGCGCGATCAACGGCGAGAACACCAGCCCCACGCCCCCGCCCCCGCCCCCGCCCCCGGATTCTTCGCGCATAGCGATCGCCGGGAGCTGGAAGCACAGCGACTTGCCCGAGCCCGTGGGCATGACGACGAGCGCATCGCCGCCGTCCATGACGCGATCGATAATTTCCTGCTGCAACGGTCGCAGGGCGTCGAGCCCGAATCGGCTCTGGAGGATGGATTGGAGTGCTGGCGTGGTCATAGGTTCGTTGGGTGAGCTTTGATTATTGGCTTGCGAGGGTGATTTTTCGTCGGGTTTGCTTTCGCTTGGGCAACTTGCTAGGCTAGGGCTGTTCTTGGTGCCCGGGGGGTGTTTCCATCCGGGTGAAAAGGGAAGTGCGGTGAAAAGCCGCCGCGGACGCGCCGCCGTAATGGGCATTGAAGTCTGCTCTGTGGGTCCCCAACACAGCAATCGCTGTTCGGGAGACCCAAGCCACTGATCGCGATCTACACAGATCGACCGATCGGGAAGGCCGAGCAGACCGAGCCCAGAGCCGGAAGACCTGCCTCGAACATGTATGTCGGCCCTCGCGATTGGGGTTGGTGGACTTGTTCGCACCGTTCCCCGCGCGAGCTCCCCCACCATCTCTGTTTGTATCGCTGGCCGATGAATCATTCGATTTGTTCATCGGGGAATGCCTGCGCTGTGTCGTGGGTACTTACAACGGTGCCGCGAAAGCACCGGGAAAGCGAGCCGCAGATGCATATGAAGAAGAATATCGCCGCGCTCACATCGTCAGCCGTTGCTGTCACCACCCTTTGCACATCCGTCGTCCTTGCCGGCCCATTCGCATCGAGCGTGCTCGATTACGATCAAGGTACAAATGCCGCCGCGGGGTACACCGACGCGAGCACCGCGCTGGGAGCCGCCGAACGCTTCACGGGCGAGGGCGTGTTCCCGGGCGGGGTGACCCCGTTCAACCCGGCCTTCGGCACCGACGAGCTTGTCTCGATCGGCTCGGGCGGGCATCTCGATCTCGGGTTCGACACCGCGATCACCAACAGCGCGTCGCACGCCTATGGCATCGACCTGATCGTGTTCTCCAACGCGGGCTTTGTCGATAGCTCCTGGTCCGATGCGGACTCCACCAACGATGGCTCGGGGCTGACCGGGGCCAACCCGTTTATCTTCGGCGCTGGCGGAGCCGCGACCGTGCAGGTCTCGAGCGACGGGCTCAACTGGATCACCGCGGCCGTGACTACGCTCGACCTCTTCCCGACGCTGGGCTACAGCGACTTTGGTGTGCCGACGCCGGGCTCATTGGGTTCGATCGAATCCGACTTCACCCAGGCGATGGACCCGTCGCTGGGATTGAGCGACTTCGCGAACCTGAACTTCGACCAGCTCGTGGGCCTGTACAACGGCTCGGGCGGCGGGGTCGGCATCGACATCAGCTCGACCGGGCTCGAATCAGCCAGCTTTGTCCGCTTCCTCAACGAATCAGACTCGGCCTTCGAGATCGACGCCGTCGTCGCGGTGCCCGCCCCGGGCGCACTGGCCCTGCTCTCGCTGGGCGGGATCTGCGCCACGCGCCGCCGACGCGCATAACGAACCCCACGACTCCGTTCCCAACTGGGAGCGGAGAGAGATCGCAGCCTGATCGGCGAAACCCGGTCAGGCTGCTTGAGCCACACGCGACTAGTTTCGCACCCGGAGCACTGATGAAACAAACAATCTCCATTCTGATAACCGGCTTCGTCTGCTCGAACGCTATCGCTCAGTCTGTCACGCTACTCGATCCGATTGACCAACGCCATGAGCACCACACGCACCAGCTCGCCCCCGTCGCGTGGACCCACTTCGGCGGCTCCGCCAAGCACCACGGGCAGTCGAACCTCCGTCTCTCAAACGCATCTACCACGCTGGATTCCCCCACATGGATCGCGGGCACCGACGACACCGGCACCAGCTACATCCCACTCCCCCAGACCGGGCTCGTCGGCGATGCCCATCGCATCTACGCGATCGCCACCGATCCAAAGACCCCGGGCAGCAGCTTTGCCGTTGCGTTCGATCGCTTCACCGGCGGCTTCCAATGGGCGACACCGATCCCGGCCCGCGTGCTCGAATCCTGGTCCACACCAACGCTCGATCTCGAGCATCAACAGTTGCTCATCGCCATCGCCGATGAGTTGATCGCCATCGATACAAACACCGGGTCGAACAACTGGTCAACTAACATGAGTGGGATCCTTGTCAACGCCTCGCCGATCGTCACCGATGACCTGGGCAACCGGGACCGCGCATTCATCACCAACTACTCCCTCGGCGGCGGCTCGCCCGCCCGGCTCACCTGCATCAATGTCGATCCGTTCGATGCGATCGACAACCCCTACCAGCCCGGCGAGATCGTTTGGCAGACGGCGCTGCTCGGGGATAGCTCGGGCAACACACCGGGTTATGCGCACAAGACGGTGTATGTCGCGACGGCCGCGGGTACGGGCTCGCAGCGTGGACAGATCCACGCTTTTGATGCGAATGCGACCAGCGCCCCTTCGCCGAGCTGGACCTTCACCAACACCATCAACGCCGGGTTCTACAGCGGCCTCTCGATCGCACGCGGGCACCTCTACGCATCGTCCTACAGCTTCAACGGCTTGCAGTTCAACTCCAACACCGTCAAGCTCGATCGGGCCACCGGCGATCTGGTTTGGTCCGTCCCGACCAACCGCACGGATGCCTCGCCGGTGATTCTGCCATCGGGTGATGTGATTGTTTCGGGCGGGGTGTCCACGACGCCGTTCGATTTCATCCCGTTCTTTGGCACGCTGCCGAGCATCGAATTTATCCAAGACTCCGGCGACTCGGCGAGTGTTCTTTGGGACTCGGCCATCGAGACCCTCGACGACGCCAATGACAACGGGACCTGGGATATCGGCGAATCGTTCCTCTCGCTCGGCGGCTGGACGCACCAGCCGATCAGTGTCACCGTTGACCGATCACCCATGCTCCTCGTCGGCACGCTCGATGAAGCGACACTCAGCTCGTACATCGGGCACTGCACCGATCTGCAACTCGTTGACCTCACCAAGCACCCAACCGACCCTGGATTTGTCGCCCAGCGGTTCACCGGCGCGGGCTCGACACCTGCAGTGATCGGGTCGTGGATCTACACCAGCGGCGAGTCGGGCATCGTCGCCTTCGATACCAGCCCATCAGTGAAGCTCAGATCGCCCGATCGGTCACCACAAGACATCGTCCGAGCGTTCCTTGAAGGACGCATCACCCGCACCCAACTCATCGAGCAGCTCCAACCGTGAAAAACGCCCGCCGACCATCTCGGGGCTTCACGCTGATCGAACTCTTGGTCGTCATCGCCATCATCGCGCTGCTGATCTCGATCTTGCTGCCCGCGATGGGCAGCGCCCGCCGGTCGGCCAGGTCCGTCGTGTGCAGCTCCAACCAACGCCAGCTCGTCACCGCGTGGATCATGTACACCGACGACCATCGCGGGCTGGCCATGCCCCACCTGCACACCAGCGGGATGAGCCGAAAGTATTGGTACGGCTCCGAGAACATCGCCACGCAGACCCTCGATCACACCGACGGCACGCTCACCCCGTACCTCTCGGCAGCACCGGGCGATTCGTCGGTGTATGAATGCCCCAGCCAGCACCCCGACACCTACCGCACCCAGGGCTCGACGGGCTCGTTTACCTCGACCTACGGCTACAACGCCTACGGGCTCTCGCCGGCGACGAGCGGGTACTACTCGTTGTACAACCAACGCACGCTGCGTGTGTCGGACATCAGCCGACCGTCGGTACAACTGGTCTTTGCTGATACGCTCATCGCGTTATTCAGCGGGCAGCCTTCGAACTCCGCGCTGCTCGATCCGCCAGAGTTGTTTACACCCGGTGCTGGATCTAGCTCGGGCTGGAGCCCGAACTACTCGCCCACGACCGCCTTCCGCCATGGCAAATCGAACGGCCCCGGATTCGGCACCGCGATCGTCGCCCATGCCGACGGCTCGGTCGTCCACGAACGACACGATCCCGAAGCACGCTCGATCGAGCAGTACGGCATCGGATCAATCTCGGCGTCCAACGATCCCAACTACATCCAGAACGCCAAACGCTGGCGATAGCAAGCAGGTGAACAGATGGGATCAGTCGATCGGTGCGTGTGCCACCAAGTCAAGTTCAGCGATATGCTCCAGACCGCACTCGCGCTGCGCGCCAAAGGCATCACCGACGAGCAACACATCCTCCAAAAACTCCGCGACCAGACCGGATGCACCACCGGCTGCGCGCTGTGCACACCCTACATTCTGCTCATGATCCAGACCGGCCAAACCGCCTTCGATCCCCTACCGTTGTGACATGAACGACACCATCCGCACCATGCGTGCCCACCGCTCAATCCGCAAGTACACCGACGCGCCCGTGCCCCAGGCCCACATCGACGAAGCGATGGCCGCCGGGCAAGCCGCGGCTACATCCTCAGCGGTCCAGTCCTACTGCGTGCTCCACATCCAGGACAACGACAAAAGACAGATCATTGCCGACCACTGCGGGCCCCAGCCCAAGGTCCGCGATTGCCCCGCGTTCTTCATCATCTGCGGCGACCTCCGCAAGCTCATGCTCATCCACGAGCGGGCCGGCAAAGCGTTCGACCAACGATTCGAGGCGTTCCTCCTCGCGTCCATCGACGCGACGCTCTTTGCGCAGAACTTCGTGCTCGCCCTCGAATCCCTCGGCTACGGCACCTGCTACATCGGCGGGCTCCGCAACCATTTGCCCGTGATCTCCGAGCTGCTCAACCTGCCCAAGGGCGTGCTGCCGCTCTATGGTCTTTGCGTCGGCGTGCCCGATGAATCCCCGAGCCATCGCCCGCGCCTCGGATCGGAGTCCATGCTCTTCGTCGATCAGTACCCGACGGACGACGAAACCCTTGGCGGGATCGATCAATATGACGCGGTGTACGAGCAGTACCTCAAGGACCGCGGCGCCAAACCCAACAACTGGAGCAAATCCATGCTCTCCAAGTACGACGGCATCTCTCGACCAGAGCTGGGCGCGTACTACGAATCACAGGGCGCTGATCTCCGCTAAGCCTGCTCAGTCTGCCACAGGCTGTGGGGATTGATGTCTCTTGTAGAACTCAGGATCGGGCAAGATGTCCTGGAACTCAAGCATGAGTTCCAGACGCTGGCCGTCGCGTTCGATCTCGAACAAGCGGATCTGGATCGACTCGTCCTGGATAGGAAGCGGCCAGTGCAGCGGATCGATACTCAGGGGCTGGCCATCAAAGCCGACGATGATGTCTCCCGGCTGTAAGCCACCTCGCTGAGCCGCGGAACCCTCAACCACCGATTCCACCAGCCCACGCCCATCATCGATCCTCGACTGACGGAAACCATGCCCCTTCCATACCGGCATGACGATCTCTTTGGCACCATCGGGGGCACCACCGGGCAGCTCGAACCGTGCGTGCCGACCGACGGGGTCGATGCTGACCCTGAACTTTCGCATAAAATCGCCGCCGATCGTGGTGTGGTCTTCGCGGAGGTCTTCATTGACGATGGCCATCAGCTTGCGGATGACCACGCCCTGCAGATCCATGTCATAGTTCATCCGTGCATAGTGCACCGGCTGGATCGACCCGCTCGCGGACATCGATGCCCCCCGCTGATAGGTGTGCTTGGTGTCCGCGTAGAGCGCTGTGTAGTACCCCGCGAGAGCGACTCCCGCGCCGCTGCCCGTGTCCACAATCATCTCCAACGGCATGCCCCGCCGCTCATGGCCCGTCATCATGTCTACACGAACAGACGGCACGCGCCCATTGATCAACTTCAAAGGCACCGTCCCGGGCGTGCTGCTCGCTAGTCTCCAATCACTCAGGAAAACCCGCTGCTCAGGATAATCAATCACCAGCGTGTGGCCGGTGAACATGTTGTACCCCAGAATCCCGACAATATCGCCGTCCGCCGCGATGAAGGGCGGCAGATCATCGATGGTCAAGGGAACGCCTTGCCCATCAAGAGCTCCTACCCGAATCGTCTCTGCGATGCCCATGCCCTCTCGGTGCGATCCCCCGTGCGCATCCCTCGTGCGGACACTGCTCGACCGCCTGATCCCGGCTTGACGAGCCACCTCGGGCGAAATTTGGCAGACGGCTGACCCAGTATCGAGAATCATGCGGTGCGGGCCGGTGCCGTTGATCATCACCTCGGCGATGACCTCGTGCCCGTGAAACTCGACCGGGATCTCGACCAAACCTTGATCCGACGCCTCAGCATCAGAAGCGTGCAAAGAGACTTGCTGCGGACGAACCTGCAGACGCCGACCGCTCGACGAGCACCCGCCGAGGAACAGAGCGGCCACAAACATCAGGATCAACAGGCGGACGCCCACGGCTTGCGATTTGGCGAGGTGTATATTCATCCGCGGACTGTACCATATGATCGCGGCAGCCCCTCGCCGACTTGTCCATTGAATACAATATTTTGTAAATACGAACGCCGCAACGATGAAACCTTGCGTCCGCCCCATGACCGCCGTGTTCACACACCACCAACTCGCACAGAAAGCCCACGAACCATGAAGACCACCCCCACACGCATGCTCACCATCGGCCTGATTGTTACGCTCGGTCTCGGGCTGATGGGCGGGCTTGGGTTCTTGCAGCCGACTTCGACGCGGATCAACGAAACGATGCAGAAGACCGGTGCCAACAACACGATCCATGCTTCGACCGAGCCGACCACACAAGTGATCTTCGTCGTGCGCCACGGCGACACCAACGCCAACGCGGGGCAGAACCCGAACCTCAACGCGGCCGGTGCGCTCCGCGCTCAGCGATTGGCAACCATGCTGCAAGCCGAATCGATCGACGCGATCTATATCACCCAGACCAACCGCTCATCGCAGACCGCCGCTCCTACCGCCAACGCGACCGGGATCAAGCCCGCGGCCTACCCGCCGCTCGATGCCCAGGCCCTCGCCAGCGTCATCATGGGCTCATCCACCCACGAAGAAATCCTTGTCGTCGCGCACTCGAACACCGTCCCCACCATCATCGGCGCGCTTGGCGGGCCGGCGCTTGAAGACCTCGACGAAACGAGCTTCGATCACTTGTACGCCGTGGTCCTGCGCAACGGGCGTCATGCGCGGACGATCCGGCTGCGGTATTAATCTGAGTCTTGATCCTGCGACTGATCCGACGACGGCGTGAGGATCAATCGCTCGCCCGCGTAATCGAGCGTGACGACCATGCCTTCAAAACTCCCACTGCCGACCGCACCGACGAGGTTCTCGATCGGCGGGCCGCCGCCGGGGGTGGTCATAAAGAGCACCTCGCGATCGTCGAGCTCGATGCCGCCCATCGAGATCGAATCCGCCGGGGCCAATCTCATCTCGAAGATCACGCCGTCGATCCCTTGGCCCTTGCCTCTGATTTTCTGCTCCGGGTCGTCGGCATCGACAAGCCCCCCGGCCTTCGCGTGCTCATAGTCGATCTCAACGCCGTAGGTCGCGCCGAGGTCGAACAGGAAGTTGCCAACCACGGGCTCGAGCGATTCGCCGTTGAGTATCGGGGTCACCGAGCCCTCGAAGTACGGGAACCCGAACGCGAGCTTCATCTCCATCACCGTCGCGCCCTCGGGCACCGCGTACTCATCGCGAGGCGTCAAGATCAGCCGATCGTGCCCATAGTCGATCGAGGTCACGAACCGCTCGATCATGCTCCCGCCCAGGAACCCGGTCACGGTTTTATCCCCGAACGCGGGCAGCATCGCCGCGTCGGGCAGGACCGTGGCTTCGCGCTCGACAAAGCCCGGACGCTCGCCCCCGCTGCTCGCGGCACCAAAGCCCACACGCACATCGTTGGCCATCTGCACACTCATCGAGCCTGAACCCGCACCCGTCAACTGGCCAAGGTGCTTGGTCTCGAGCCCGAGCCGCTCGGCCATGCTCGCATAGATCGTCGTCTGCTGGTTCCCCGTATCGAGCACAAACCAGTGCGGCCCATCGCCCTGGATCCACGCCTCCATCACGATGTGCCCCGTCTGCGTCGAGATCGGAATCTCGATCGGGCCGCTCTGTAGATGGGCGAGTTGCTGGGTGTGTGATTCGACTGTTGTCTGCTGCTCAGGCTCGGCGTGCTGATGGCGATCACATTCGCCAAACACACAAACCCCAGCCGCACACCCAACCATCGCAAAAAACATCGCCATAGGCATCGTGATCTCCTCTTCTATGAGTCAACCAAGATGCGCGTCATGTTGCTTCCTGTCGAAAAAAATCAACTCTGTGCGAACTCTTCATCTTCATCATCCGAGTAGCACAACGGAAATACCCGATCCGGATACCCATCGGCCTGAGCAAACATCTGGAAATACATCGAATGCCCATCACGGAATGCTTCGAGCGCGGCAAACTGATACTGAGGATGCACCCGATCATCAATATCAGAGTAACACAACTGCTCCGCCCAAGATGGTTCATCGTCAGGTATCCATCCCATTGATGAAATCCAGTCGTACCCCTCGTCCACCGCTTCAGCAAGTCCCTCGCATCGAAGGAATACGGCCATATGAGCATGAGCATCGACTATTCCATCAGCCCGTTCATCTGATACATTCTCAGCTTCCCAATCGAGCAACCAGATGTACTTTGATCGCTCGATGTCATACAGCTCATCGTCCTGGGAGAACCACACAATTGATATCCATGGACCATCCTCGATAACTCGTTGCATCCCTTCCAGAATGTATTCTTCACCGATAAATTCCATTTCATCTTGAAAATGCAATGAATACATGTATGGAATAGGTTCCGGTATCCAACCAGAATCAATCGCGATCTGTTTGCTTTTTTCGATCGCATCTCTGATGTCATTTCCAATGAGGTGAACAATGATCATTGCACCAGCGAGTTCTTCGTCTGGAAGTTCCACCGTTCCGGGCTTGCAGACCCAGTGCACAAAATAGATACGAGGTTCGCTCATCAATTCCCCAAGTTCTTCGCTTGTTTGCCAAAGAGACAGACCAACGAAACAAAGATCTCGAACACGCCCAACACAATCAAGAGCATGAATGCCAAGAAATCCCAGCCGCCGCCAAATGAACCCGCACTCTGGATCATCCCATCGAGCTCATTGGTCGAAAGCCCGTACTGCTCAAACAATCCGCTGTCTGACGAGAGATGGCCGGGCAGTTTATTGAGTGTCGATGCTCGCGTCCCGATCCCTTTGAGCACGAAGAACCCGGCAGCCAGAGTCAAACAACCCAACATCAAGAACGGCACGGCCAATGTTTTCTGACGCTTCATGCTCACTCCCCCTTATCAAGCACCGCCAACGGCCTCTTCCTGCTCGGCCAAACGCCAAAGACTACGAGCACGAGGCCATTTAGCCCGGTAATCAGATATGCAAAGGCTTGGGCATCCCCTGTCTGCTGAACTTCCCTATAAATTGCAGAATGGAGCAAGAATATCACATCGTCTTCATTAGGAAATATGGCTCCCCGATCTTTCATCTCTTCAACTAGACGAATCGCCGTTTCTCCTGAATACGGATTCCCAATCCGACTAGTGAGGAACTGCGTACCAAGCCATGCCAGAATCGAGAAAACAATAACAGGCAACCCCAGCATTACGCAAATAATCCGTCTCCGTCGTGACATCGATCACTCCCCCGTATCAAGCACCGCCATGAAGGCCTTCTGCGGGATGTTCACCGAGCCGATGGACTTCATCTTGTTCTTGCCCTTGCGCTGGGCTTCGAGCAGCTTGCGCTTTCGGCTGATGTCGCCGCCGTAGCATTTGGCGGTCACATCCTTGCGGAATCCCTTGATCGTTTCGCGGGCGATGATCTTCCCACCGATCGCGGCCTGCAGCGGGATCTCGAACTGGTGGCGATCGATCTGCTTCTTGAGCTTGCTCAGCAGCAGCTTGCCGCGCATCACCGCGCGATCGCGGTGGCAGATCAGCGAGAGGGCCTCGACGGGCTCGTTGTTGATCAGGATCGCGACCTTGACCAGATCGTCCTTATCAAACCGGATGACCTCGTAGTCCATCGTCGCGTAGCCCTGGCTGATGCCCTTGAGCTTGTCGTAGAAGTCAAAGATAATCTCCGCCAGCGGCATCTCGAAGCTCAGCATATCGCGCCCGTGGGATACGAACGACTGGTTCTTGAACACCGCCCGGCGTTCCATGCACAGCTTCATGATCTCGCCGATGTAGCTGCCCGGGGTCATGATCTCGACCTTGCACATCGGCTCGCTGAACTCGGTAATCAGCCCCGCGTCGGGCAGGTCGGCGGGGTTGTGGATCTCCTTCTCGAAGATCTCGTTGCGCTTGCCGCGCATTTTGATCTTGTAGGACACCGTCGGCGCAGTCTGGATGACTTCAACGCCGCCCTCGCGCTCCAATCGCTCTTGGATGATGTCCATGTGCAGCAGCCCCAGGAACCCGCAGCGGAACCCGAAGCCGAGGGCCTCCGAGTGCACGGCCTGGAAACTAAACGATGAATCATTGAGGATCAACTTCTCCATCGAATCGCGGAGTTCCTCGAAGCTGTTGCCCTTCATCTCGGTGGTGGCGGGGTAGAAATCGCAGAAGACCATCTGGGCTGGCGGTTCGTACCCGCCGAGGGCTTCCTTGGCCTGGTCATTCTCGAGCGTGATCGTATCGCCGACACGGACCTCACTGAGGTTCTTGATCGCGGCCACGAGGTAGCAGGTCTCGCCCGCACCGATCGACTTGTGCTTCTCTTGTTTGGGCGTGTACTTGCCCAGCTCGGTGATGGTGAAGGTGCGTTCGATCCCCATCATGCGGATCTTGTCGCCCACGGTCAGCTTGCCGTCGAAGACCCGGCAGTACACGACCACCCCGCGGTAGTCGTCGTACACCGCGTCGAAGATCAGCGCCCGGGTCTCGGGGATGGTGGACGGCGCGGGGGCGGGGAAGCGATCGCAGATGGCCGAGAGCAGGGCGGGGATGCCCTCGCCGGTCTTGGCGCTCACCGGGATGCACTCCATCGCGTCGATCCCGAGCACCTGCTCGACCTCGTCGGCGATCTCATCAGGACGCGCACCGGGCAGATCGATCTTGTTGAGCACCGGGACGATCTCCAGATCCTGCTCAACCGCCAGATAAGTGTTCACCACGGTCTGGGCCTCGACGCCCTGCGAGGCGTCCACGATCAGCAGCGCGCCCTCACACGCCTTGAGCGCGCGGGAGACCTCGTACCCAAAGTCCACATGACCGGGGGTGTCGATGAAGTTGAGCATGAAGGTTTCGCCGTTGTGCTGGTGCATCACCGTGACGGCTGAGGCTTTGATCGTGATCCCACGCTCGCGCTCGAGATCCATCGAATCGAGCAGCTGGGCTTTGGCCTCACGATCAGACACCGCGAAGGTCGCCTGGAGCAGGCGGTCGGCGAGCGTGGACTTGCCGTGGTCGATGTGCGCGATGATGGAGAAGTTTCGAATTTGCAAGGCTGTATCCTAAAAAAGAGTATGAGCCGAGCATGGTATGCGAAAACTCGCCCCTAATCAGTCATTCCACCACTCCTGGTAGTGATATCCGTGCCCATTTGAGTGGCCGTGATGCCCGTGCTGAGAGCTGTGGTAGTGGTACACCCGGTGCGTCGGACAATAGGGCACATTCGCAGGACGCCTTGCAGGTACAGGTCGCGGGCGGTACACCGGTCGGCTGTCATAGACCGGGCTCCCGGACCGATACCGAGCATTGGCCCGGTTGCGTTCGTTCTGATCCCCCACGATCGCGCCGCCGGCCCCGCCGAGAATCGCCCCGATGGCGGCTCCCTCGCCCGCATCGCCGTTCATCGACCCGATCGCCAGCCCCGTGACCGCGCCCAGTGCGGCACCGCTGAAGAGCCCCTCGCCGGCGTTGTTGCACCCGCCGAGCGTGCCGGCCGTGAGCAGGGCACACCCAAACAGGATCGTGCGAATCCGGGAACGGGATCTGGTTGGCTGCGTATGGTGCACTGCTGGTCTTGATTGAGTAGTTTGGTTGTTCATGGGAAGCTCCTCGTGGCGGGTTCCAATCTGGGCATGGACCGGATCCACGCCGCGTATACTCACAGACCGCCAATCCGCCCGGTCGCTGACAATCAACCTTACACAATTCGGATGAAATCCCCCCAAACATGCCCATTCCCCGCCTCACGCCATTAATCGCCGCCCTGTGTCTGGCCCTGCTGTGCACGCCTGTCTTTGCCCAGTCCGTCCGCCCGGTCGCGGATCGGCTCGACGCGATCGTGTCCTACCCGCTGGTGATCGCGATCACCAGCGACGACGAGCGCGACCTCCGCCGGGGCGTGACCACCAAGCTCGATGACGGGCGCACCATGCACTCCGAGCCCTATTGGGTTGGCATCACGCGCGCCCCAGCACTCCCCGCCTGGACCAGTTCCACCGGCCACTGGAGCGCGACGCACTACGACGAGATCGCCAAGACCCCGCTGGTGAGCCGACCGCGCGGGACATGGTTTATAGAAGTCCCCCTGCCGATCGACGCGGTCGGCCAGGGGTTGTGGATCGAGGGCGAACGCTACGAGCTCAACTGGCTCCCCGATCCCCAGCGGGCGAACCTTGAAGCCGACCACCAGCAAGCGCAGAACAAGAGCAACCATGATCTGGGCGCGTTCTGGTCGCTGAGCCTGGCCGATGACGCGTTGGCTGATCCTGCCGTCCAGCTCGCTATCGAACAGTACCGGGGCGACCCGTTCCAGCTCTGGCGCGCTGATCTGCTTGTCGATGGGCTCGATCCCAACACCGAGCGGTCTGAGTTCCACAGCCACGCCCTCGATGAACTGGCCGAGGAACTCGCCAATGACACTCCGGGGGGCAATCTACTCCGCGAACTCGCCCGCCAGCACGAGGCCCGCTGGCAGATCATCCTCGGGCGCATCTGGCTGATCGACCCCGCCGTCGCCCGTCGGCTCAAGCTCCAGCTGCTCCGCACCGCACAGTTCGATGACCGGACCCTGCCGCTGTGGCCCAGCGACACCACGGCCATCGCCCGCCTTGCCCACGACCTGCTCTCGCACTTTGTTGACGACCAGACCCGCGTGCTCCGCGCCAAGGCCTGGCTCGAGGCCCAGCCCATCGCGATCGCGTGGGTCCGCGACGACCAAGGGCAGATCGAAGCCGGCACCAACCGGTTCATTTCCACGCTCTCGTGCGTCTCTCTGCCTCAGTCCCCCGGCGCGTCGCTCTTCCGCATCGATACCCCGACAACGCGCTTCAACGCGGACCCGGCATTGACCACGCTCTCGCCGAACCTCGCCACACCGATCTCGGTGTCGATGGAGCAGATCCAGCGTTCTCCAACTAACCCCGTGCCCGAGCTGCGCTCGATGGATGTCCGCACCGGGCACTGGAACGCGTCGCGCACCGTCATCGTCTCGACCACCCCCGCCCGGGCACCCTCCGTCACGATCGGCCCGATGCTCAACGACTGGACCATGGGCACGCTCTTGAGCAACACCCCCGAGATCGGCGCCCTGCCGACCACGGCTCGCGCGACCATGGGCATCCTCCGCCGAGTCGCGCCCCCCACCCGCTCGGACCCCGCATCGGGCTGGCAGCTCTACATCGAGTGCGCCTCACCTGATCCAACGAGCGCCAACGAATCGCTCACCCTCTGGGTCGGGCCGTACACCAATCCCTTCGCCCAGTGGCGCATCACACCCAACCCGATGGGCTCCAAGCCCACCATCGACTTCGCCAGCGGCTCTCGCCTGAGCATGGGCATCCCCAAGGTCGATCTCCGCGTGTTGGACGATCGCTGGGTGGCGATGATCACGCTGCCCAGAGGCGCATTTGACGAGGATCTGATCCTGCAGCTTGGGCTCGAACGCACCGACGCCGACGGCGTGCACACCGCGTGGCCCCGCCGAATGATTCCGGCCCAGCCCGAACCGGGTCGGCTCTCGATCGAGGCAGACAACTTCGATCATCTGCTGACCGATTGAACTCTCGATGGAATCAACTCAGTTGATTTTGACTTTGGCCGCATATGCGAACCATTCGAGTGCGAGGAGCACGATGGCCGCGAGCGTAAACCATCGCCACAGCGAGCGCTGACCGTAGCCGATCGTCCGCCCCATCCGCTCGGGATCGCCCGCCCCGATGACCACGCCCGTGCGCACAGACATCGCGCTCTCCTGCGGATCAAGCAGGCTGATGCCGATGGTATTGCCCTCGATAGTCCGGGTGCCGATTTCTGCAAACGGCCCAACTGTCGATGTGCCTGCATCTCCATCAACCTTGATCAACTCGCGTGTGGTGTACACCTCGCCGAGCCCGCCAGCCCCGGGGAGCAGCTGATCGACCGCGTTGACCAAGAAGATCGGCAGCCCGACCTGCACCGCCCAGTTTGAATCGTGCAGCGCAAACGCGAGGCGCACATGGCGATGACCAGCGATTACACGCTCGACAATCACCGAGCCGTCACGATCCCGCGCCAGCACCCGCGTTTTTCGTTCGGCAGATTCCTCGGGCAAAACGACCGATCGCGTGTACGACACCGCCCCCACCGACGCGTCACGCACCATCGGATCGGCCCGATCCCACGAGATCATCCGCGTGCGTCGGCTGGTTGCCAAAACATCTTCGCCTAGTCGACCGGGGTAGCTGCTGGCGAACCCGATTGTTGGGCTCGCGGGTAGCGTCGCTGCATCCACCCGATCGAAGACCACCAGATCCGCGTCGCCGTTCATGTACGCCGCTTGATCATCGGGCTCGACCACCAGCACGCGCGTTCGGGCGATGACCTCGAGCATATCGACCAGCAACGGATCGGCCTGCCCATCGGGCGCCACCACCGTGATCCGCACCGGGTCAGGATCGGGCACACGCACCCACGCAACATTGTCCGCCGCGAGTGCATCATCGACATCGAGCTCGATCCGCAGGAGGGCTTCTTGAGCGAGCCGGAGCTCAAAGGTTTCGCCTTGGGTTTGGACGGAGTCTTCGAACACGATCGCCCGGTTGGTGATCTCCTGATCGCCCTCGTACACCCGGATCACCGCGGCTTTGGGCCCGGCGCTATTCCGACCGACGCGCACAAAGAGTCGGCAAACATCCGGATCGCTGCGATCGCGTGACGATCCAACGGCCAGCACACCGCTGTTGGGCATCGGGCGATCTCCATCGAACCGATCGCCAAAGGGCGTGACGCTCACGCCGGCTCCCGATCGCATCGGGATGCTCATGCCTTGCGAGCTGTCGATCGACCCGCCATCGCTGAACACCCAGACCAAGGCCGGGTCTTCGGGGGCGAGTTGCTCCTCAGCCGATTCTGTATCTTCCGACAGATTCTCCTGAGCCAACGCCGCCTCGTGCAAACGTTCGATCAAGCCAATGGCTTCGACCAGATCCCCGCCCTGATCAGTTGCTTGCAGCGACTGAATCGCCGCGACCACCCGCCCGCGTTCGTCCGAATCCGCGAGCACCACCCTTGGCTGCAATCCCGCTTCGATCACGCTGACACTCGGGGAACGCCCGGAATCAAACAGCCCTTTGGCCCGCTCGATCGCCTGCTCTTTGGCCCGATCAATCGCCGACGCTCCATCGGCCTGGGCCTTCATCGACGCGCTTGTATCGACCACCAAGTACACGCGTTGATGATCGCCCATCATCCCATCAAAGACCGGGCGGGCAATCGCCATCGACAACAAGATCACGATCAGCAGGTGCACCAGCAGCAGCACGCTGGGCGACAATCGCTGCCAGGGCACATTGCCCTCCATATCCTTGACCGCCCGCGACCAGAGCATCGTGCTCGACACCGACACCGGGCGTCGGCGCAGCCGAAGCATGTAGAGCAGCAGCACGCCCAGGCACCCGATCGCGCACGCGACCAAGCCCGTGATCGGCGCAAGAAAAATAGGCAGCCCCGGGATCAATCGCCCCACCCGGGCGTCGGCTCGGGGATCGCCCCGTCGTTGCGCTCGTCATACTGGATCACCCGCGATGGGCGGAACCCGATACCATACAAATAGGTCTCGCGCGACACATCCCGACACGCGTCGGGCTTGATCGCCCCCGAGATCCGGAAGCAGTGCTTCATGCGCTTGATCAAGTGCGGGAAGGTCTCGCCCTCGAGCACCTTCATGGTGCAGGTGCCGCGGGGCTTGAGCAGGTCGGGCAGGGAGTTGATGATCTCTTGGCACAGGCGCTCGGAGAAGAAGTGATCGCCGTGCCCGGTCGTCGCCGGGGCCATGTCGGAGATGACGGAATCGAACAGCTCATCGCCGCCCCCGAGCAGGTCGGCCGCCGTCACCTGGGTGAAATCGCCCTGCATCAGGTGCACATTGGGCCCGAAGGGCGTCGAGACCCGCTGGAGATCAATACCCACGGCCAGCCCTTCCTCACCCACAATCTTCTCGACGACCTGCAGCCACGATCCCGGGGCGCACCCCAGATCGAGCACGCGATCGCCCTTGCGGATGAGCTTGCGGCGCTTGTTGATCTCGAGGAGCTTGTAGGCCGATCGCGCGACATAGCCCTCGCGCTTTGCCTGGCGGAAGTATTTATCTTGGAGTGTTCGTTTCTGCATGCTTTATCTCTATCTCGCAATGGTACAGGCTCGCCCTGACCACAATCTATTCACTTGTAGAACACCACCACCGCGTCGGTCCAATGGTGCGGCGTCCAGGTCTCCCCGCGCCCTTCATTAATGTACTCGTCGAGCTCATACTCAATGGTCAAAGTGTCGCCGAAGACAAACTCGGGCTGCACATCGACGATCCAAGGCTCAACCTTCGAGCCCGGCGCCCACCCGGAGCGATCGAACTTCCATGTCCCGCCCTGGGGACGACACGGGTTCAGATACACATCCGTCATCCACAGGTGATCCCGCTCGGACTGCTCGATGTAGTCGCCCCCGAGCACATCGCCGCCGGGCTCGACGGAGCTGATGGTCATCGTGCGCCAGATGGGCATAAACTCGCCGGCGTTCTTGGAGTTGGGGAACATCCCGTGCCCGGTGACGGTCGCCCGGACGCGCGCGTGGGTCGCGCCATCGGGAACATCGATCACGCGCGTGGTGTAGAAATCAGACACCGGCTTCTCGGGGATCCCGATGTCCGCGTTGCCGTTCCACAGATTCACCACCTCGATTGGCATACGCTCGGGCACGCCCGGGTAGAAATCGAGCCTAAACGAAACATTCCAGCCCTTCATGTAGGTCCCGATGTGAGCATCGAACGCCCGCTGATCCTCAAACAACGGCAGCAGATCCGTCACATCCATGTACCAAGTCCATCCACGCCGGAATGGTGTGATGAAGCGGAAGACCTCGAAGCGTTCGCCCTTGGGCTGCTCAGCTTCCGGATCTGGATTGACTGGTTCCGAGCTCGGAATAGTAATTCCGATGGTGCCCTTCTTGTCCCAATGGTCGTAGCCGACCTCGGGCTCGGAGAGTGTGAGCGTCGCGATCACGCGTCCGACCTGCTCGGGGAGTTGGTGCGCCTCCGTAAAGCTGATGTCTGACTTGAGCCGCTTGGCGTTGGCGAGGAACTCCTCTTCGAAGACCTCGACACGCACTGGCTCGGGCATCGGCTCGTCGAGCAGTGTCACGCGGGTGATCTGCAGGTCTTTGATTTCGATGCCCTGGCCGACGGTTTTCTCGTTGCTTTCATTACCGGTCCCATTTTCTGTCCCGGCCATCGCGTGCAGTCGCATCGGGCGGACATCCCAGATGTGCTCGTCGATCACCGTCGTGCCGTCAAGGCGTACTTGCACACGAGCCCCGCCGAGCACATAGCGGAGATCAACATCGACATCGACCCACTCGCCGCTGCGGAACTCGACATCACTGAGTACATTGATCCGCTCGCGGCTGTTGGCGTGCACCGAGACCTCGCGCTGCGGGCGATCGTACCAGTTGCCGGCTGCGTCGAACCAACCCATCACGCGTCCGTTCTCGTCGGGCGTCATGGCCGTCGGCGGCGGGTTGTGGATATCGAACCCGATGGCGATCGCGTGCTCGGTGTTGGGCTCGTCCCAAGCGAAGTCTTCGCCCAAAGCACCCTGATCCGGATCGATCAGCACGAGTCCGAAGCCCTTGGCATCGCCCATCGAATCCGGCGTCGGCACCAAGACGCGCATCGAGACCTGCACCGCCTTGACGACATCATCCGTCGGCCCGGTGCGGGCTTGCAGCTCGCCGGCCGATGCCTGAGGAGCGCACAGAGAACACATCGCCAGCACAGCGCCGGCGAGCAGTGATTGAGAAACTCGATAAAGAGGGTGGCGATTCATACCCAAAGGATATCGCCCCCGAGCACGGATCACACGCCCGGAGCGCCTCTAGTGGGGCACTTCCTTGACCGCGTTGCGGTTCCACGCGGGCACACGGAAGACGATCGGGCCCTCGCCGATGATGTCGCACTGGCAAGAGAGGCGGGAGTTCATCTGCAGCCCCGGGGCTTCCTCGACGCGATCCTCTTCTTCTTCCTCCGCCTCGCTGAGCGAATCCATGCCTTCTTCGACATAGACATGGCAGGTGGAGCAGGCGCAGACGCCGCCGCAGGCGTGCTCGATGTTGATCCCGGCTTCGACGGCCACTTCCAACAGGTGCTCGCCCGGAGCCGCCATCAGCTCATGGACGGCCTTGTCCGAGCCGTCCTCGTTGAGCTCTTCGGGGTTTTCGAGGATAATTTTGACCGACACCGTGTGATCCGCGTGATCATGGTCCGGGTGATCTGATTTTCGCATATGCATATCTGATATCTCCTCAGGATTTTTGTGATTATCCTGCTCAAAAGCCTACTAGGATCAATCCTAGGAACCATATTCAGCGGATACGATACTCCGATACCCAGATCATGCACAGTCACCCAGAATCATCCCCTGCGCCCGTCCAGCTCTCCGTGGTCGCCCCTGCTCATAATGAGGAGGAGAATATCCACGAGCTCGTCAAACAGGTCGGCAACGCCCTGTCGCCGCTGGAGATCCGGTTCGAGTTCATCATCGTGGACGACGGTTCGACCGACACCACCAAAGCCAAGATTCTCGGGCTCCAGGGCGATCATGCCTGGCTCCGCTGCGTCACGATGACCAACACCCCCCGGGGCTCGGGCAACGGCCAGTCCGCCGCCTTCCACGCCGGATTCCGAGCGACCAAGGGCACCCTGATCGCGGTACTCGATGCCGACCTGCAGAACGACCCACGCGACCTGCCCGCGATGCTCAAGATCATCGAGGAATCCGACGCCGACTTTGTCCAGGGCGACCGATCCGCCGCCCGGGCTCAGGGCGACGCCAAGATCCGCCAGTTCGGCTCATGGGTCGGTCGCAAGTTCCGCCTGTGGGTGCTCGGCGACACGATCCGCGATACCGGCTGCTCGCTCCGCGTGATGAAACGCGAGATCGCCCTCGCTCTGCCTCTTGAGTTCAAGGGTATGCACCGGTTTATCCCGGCGACCGCCCGCCACATGGGCTACACCGTCGTCGAGATGCCCGTGTCCCACCGCCACCGCCACGCCGGCACCCCCAAGTACGGCATGGGCATCACCAAACGCGCCCTGCCCGGGCTTGTGGACCTCTTCGCCGTCCGCTATATGCGCAAGCGCCGGCGACCCGTCACCTCCAAGGAAGCCATCGGCACCAAACACGAAACGCCCACCCGACAGACGACAACCGCCACGACCAACACGGAAGTGACCAGCCCATGAAGTCCGGACCGATTGTCGCGATGGTGCTGCTGGTCTTCCTGGGCATGTGGCTCGTGCTCCAGCCCGCGCTCGCCCGCTCGGAGAGCGATCTGACGGTGTCTGTGGGCGCGATCGAGATCCGGCTCAACCGCACACTGACCGACGGCGATCTCCATTACCAGGTCATCGGGCCGGCGAACCTCCGCTCCGATGCCCTGCTGGATCCTGTCGAGCTCGACGCGTTTATCTCCGAGCAGGTCGCCATCTGGAACCAACGCCCCGCGATCGAGCGTCACCTGCTCGGGTTCTTCAACATCACCAGCTGGGGCACCTTCGGGTTCGTCGCTATCGGGCTCGTCGGCCAATGCGCCTTCTTCGGGCGCATGTTCGTGCAGTGGATCATCTCGGAACGCTCGCGGGTCTCGACGGTCCCCGAGATCTTCTGGTGGTTTAGTTTCATCGGCGGCATCTGCCTGTTCACCTACTTCGTCTGGCGCGTCGACATCGTCGGCGTGCTCGGGCAATCCACCGGGATCGTGATCTACGCCCGCAACCTCAAACTCATCCACAAAGAAAAAAAACGCTGCGCATGCGATGCGGGTAACGGAAACGATGCCCAAGCATCGACTAACACCGCCCCAGCGAACTCATAAACCATCACAAGGACAATCCCATGCAACTCTGGATCGACAACACCCAACTCGACGCGAGCGACAGCCTCGAAGCCGCCTTCGAGATCGCCCGCAAGCACGCCGAGGACGCGGGGCGTCTGATCATCGACATCCAGGCTGATGGACAGCCCATCGCCGACGCGCTCCTCGAAGAGCCCCCAAGCGACAGCGCCGGGATCGCCGAGCTCCGCCTGACCACCACCGATTTCAGTGCCTTCCTCATCGAAACCATCTCCACGGCCAAGGAAGCCCTCGACGGCACCCGCCAGGAACAAAGCGAAGCCGCGGATCAGATCCGCACCGGTGAGTTCGAGCCCGCGGTTGAGTCGCTCAAGAGCGTGCTCGAGGGCTGGCACGCCGTGCGCGATGTCGTGGGCCAATCCGCGGCTCTGGCCGGCTTTGCGATCGACGAACTCCGCGTCACCGACGCCAAGGGCACCGAGCACACCGGCAACGAATGCGTCGCCCAGCTCCCCGTGGCGCTCGGCGAGATCCGCAACTGCCTTGGCAAGCAGGACTGGTCGTCGCTGGGTGATGCGCTCGAGTACGATCTCGATGACCAGGCCACCCTCTGGGACGGGCTCCTCGACGCCATGATCGCGCGCATCCAAGCCACCCCTGCATGAGCGAGCCATCGACCCAACCCGTAAACCCTCCCGCCAACACCATCGATGTGATGATGGAGGAGGCGAGCGCTGATCTTGCTCGCGGGGCGTACCTCGAAGCCGCGCTGCGTTGCCGTCATGCACTGGGTGAGGCACGCTATCAGCAGGATTTCGGGCGGATGAAACGCATCTGCCTGCCGATGCTCGAATCTCAGCGGGCCGTGCGCCTGTCAGCCCTCGATACCGGCACCATCCACCAGATCAGCAGCTCGGGCGATATCAGCCCGGAGCCCGACGCGTCGTGCTATTTGTTTGCGCCCAACTTCGTGGGCGCGGACACCCGCCGATTCCGAGCCGCGGCCAACGACGCGGGGATCGGCGTCTTCGTGCTCACCCGCGAGCCAACCACCAACAAAGGACGCTGGCCGATCGTCGGCGTGGGCGATCGCGTGGTGCGTGTACAGGTCGAGCCACCAGCAGACGACACCCCCACCGCGACCTGGTTCGCCCATGCCAGCGAAACACTGGGTGATCAGGCGATCAAGGATGCCCTCGGCGCATCATCGCCGGATGATCCCAAGCAATGGATCGTCGATGATTTTCTCGATCGCATCGACGCGTGCCCCGAGCACGAGAAGTTCATCAAGGCCCTGGCCGACGCGTGCCACGACGCGATTAATGCCCCCGCTACGACCCGCAGGCGTCGGCGTGGGACGGTGAACGATCCGTACTCGTTCTAATGCTGTGCATACCGGATCTGTTTGTATAAAAAAATAGCTGCCGGACCATACTCAAAAATCCGACAGCCACTCGTGATTCACTACCACTCGGTAGAGCACTTGATTTACCGCGATCGTCTGCGCCGGGTTGCACCCAAGCCGCCGATTGTCAGCACACCCAACGCCCCGGGCGCTGGCGTGTACGAAGTGTTGTCAAAGGTCGCCATGTTCCCGCGCGTTCCGGGGGTTGAGCCGTACTCGCCGTCGTTGGCCGAGACCAGATCGTACTGCCCGAACTCGCTGTTCCAGCCCGAATACACCCGGTGCGTGGACGAGAGCTCCTCGCCCGTGGCGATCTCGACCACCGAGGCGTCGAAGATCCCGTTCTCCGTATCCACTTCCAGCGAGACCCGGTACCAGGTGTCGAGCGACCAAGAGCCCAGCCCCATCCCGAAGTCGCGCGAGGCGCTGTTGCGCCCGTCGGCGTTCTGCACGAACAGACGGAATCGCCCGTTGTTCGACGCGTACACCATCGCCTGAGGCGACCAGTTGAAATCCGTCTGATCCGTCTCTTGGAAGAACCCAACCGCGCTCATCCAGTTGGGCGAGCTCCCGTTGCCGGGCTGATCGAGCCGAACATCGATCTCAAAGCGCTGCACACTGGTGTGCTCGACACGCCCCATGATCCCGCCCGAGGTCCCGATGTGGTCATTGATCTGCACCGCGTTGGTCAGGTTGCCGAACGCGTCGGTGGTCTGGATCACCGAGACCGAGTCGCCCGTGTGGGTGGGCTCGTCGATAAAACTCGTCGCGTCCTGCCACACACCCCCGGGCAAGCCGCCGAGCACATATGACTCGAAGTCGTCGCTGATACCCCCTACTGCCATTCCGGCGCACACCGACAGCGCCACGATCCCGATCGCTTCTTTCATACGAGACTCCTCTCAAAGTGTGATGTTTCAGCACCGAACAGTCACCATCGGCGAACGCCTCGACCATGTCGATGCACATACTCCATACTGCGCCAGATCCATCGCAGTTCCAGCTTATTCAGATTTTTTCTTCAAATTGAACAGCAATCGCCCGCGATCATTTCTGATCATCCCTGCTCACTCGCTGAACATCGCCTCAACGAACCGCTCAGGATCGAACGGCTCGACATCGTCGGGGGTCTCGCCCACGCCGATGAACTTGACGGGGATGTTCGTCGCTTCCTTGATCGCCACAACGATGCCCCCGCGGGCAGTGCCATCGAGCTTGCTCAAGAAGATGCCCGTCACACCGGCCGCCGCATTAAACTCCTCGGCTTGGCGCAGCGCATTCTGCCCGCTCGTCGCGTCGAGCACCAGCAGTGTTTCATGCGGGGCCCCGGGGATCTGCTTGTCGATCACACGACGGATCTTGGTCAGCTGATCCATCAGCCCACCCTGCGTGTGCAAACGACCGGCCGTATCCAAGATCAGCACATCGACCCCACGCGCATTGGCCGCACTGCACGCGTCGAAGGCCACGGCCGCCGGATCGCCGCCCTGCTGGCCCTTGACGACCTCGACCCCGAGACGCTCGCCCCAGATCTCGAGCTGGCGCACCGCACCGGCGCGGAAGGTATCGCATGCGCCGAGCAGCACGCGGTTACCTTCGCTGGTGAGCTGCTGGCAGAGCTTGGAGATGGAGGTCGTTTTACCCACGCCGTTGACGCCTGTCATGAGGATGACGGTGGGCTTGGTGTCACTCATGTTGAGCGTGCGGTCCTGGGCGGGCCACATCGCCTTGAGCTCACGCTTGAGGTACTCGATGACATCCTCGCCCTTGGTCAGCGTGCCGGCTTTGTAGTCCGATTTGATGCCGTCGATCAGGATCTTGGTGGCCTTGACCCCGACATCGGACTGGATCAATCGCTTCTCGATCTCTTTGATCAGCTCGTCGTCGAGCTGCTTGCCCGCGAGCACCGAGCGCAGCGACGACACGAACGACTCACGCGTTTTGGTGAGCCCTTTCTTGAGCGTGTCGTATGCTTTGCGGAAGATGGCCATCGGAGTTCTCCCGGCTTATTGAGCAGATGCTTGCCCCGACGCCTGTTCAGAGAGCACGCGCTTGAGCACTTTGTCGAGGATCCCATTAACGAAGCCCGGCGACTGCTTGGTCGAGAACACCTTCGCCAGTTCCACCGCCTCGTTGACCGCGGCTTTGGGCTTGGGATCAGCCATCCCCGTCATCTCGTAGTGCGCCAGACGCAGGATCGAGCGATCGACCACCGGCATCCGCGAAACCGTCCAGTCCTTCGACAGCCCGTTGAGCTCCACATCGGCGATATCGCGCCGGGCGAACGCGTTGGTCGCGAGCGTAAACGCCCGGTCGCGCTCGTTGTCGGAAAACTCGCTCTTCTGATCAGAGAACTCGAGCCCCTCGACGATCATCGTCTGCACATCGTCGAGCGATTCGCGGATGGATTCGGTGTCCTCGCCGACGCGGGAGTCGAGCTGGTACATCGCGAGGAGCGCGAGCTTACGGATATCGCGTGGTGAAGCCATGGATTAATCTGTTCCCTGAGCGTGTGATGAAAGTTTATCGTTCGGCGAGAGCCCGGGCGTGAAACGAACACCCGGCGCGTGGTTGGCTTTGCCATTTTCAATAGCCGAGATCGCATCGGCCGCGTCGAGCGCGGCGTCCATCGCCTCGGCGCCCTTGTTGCCCTTGTCGCCGCCGGCGCGGGCGATGGCTTGTTCGTTTGTATTTGTCGTGAGCACCCCGAACGCCACGGGGACCCCTGTATCAATGGTAATCTGCGCCAGCCCCGCCGCCACCGCGTTGGAGATGTACACATCGTGCGATGTCTCGCCCTTGATCACGCACCCCAGGCACACCACGGTGCCATACATCCCACTGGTCGCCGCGGCTCGCGCAATCGAGATCAGCTCGTACGCCCCGGGCGCCTCAAGCACCGCCAGCTCGGATTCAGCCCCGCCACGCCCAAGATACGCCCCGATCGCGCCGTCGAGCATCACCGAGGTGACCGTCTCGTTGTAGCGCGACACCACCACCGCGCTGGGGGCAGGCTTGGTGGCTGGCTTTGGGCTCTGGCGCTGGTTGGATGGGCTCGGCTGATCCATAGTCCATGATCTTAGCCCGCCCCCCGCTCGACACCAATCCCGCTACCATATCTACAGGCATCTCCTGCCCATTCTCACTCGCCCAACGGACCGATCATGCGGAAAACCCTCATCAAGCTCGCCCCGATGCTCAAGCTCACCCGCGTGACCACGGCTTTCGGCGCGGTCGCCAACCTCTGGTTCGTGATCCTCTGGTCCCGATTCAACGAAGAAGAGCTGGGCAACGCCGTCATCAAGGACCAGCCCCTGGCCCTGCTGCTCGGGGGCGGTCTGATCGCCGGCGTCGGGCTCTATGCCTTCGGGATGAGCCTCAACGATCTGCTCGATGTCCACCGTGACCGGGCCCTGGGCAAGGTCGGCAGCCCGATTGTCGATGGGTCGGCGAGCATCGAGCTGGCCGTATGCATGGTCGCGGCTGCCCTCATGCTCGCAGTGCTCGGGGCCGTGATCTTCGGGACCGGTGCGATCCTCGTCACCCTGATGCTCGCGTGCGCCATCCTGATCTTCAATGTACTCGGCAAGTTCGTCCCCGGCATCGGCATGGTCCTGCTGAGCGTGATCTACGCCGGGCACATGCTCATCCCCGACCTGTGGGTGCAGTTCCTGCTCCCGGTCTGGGTCGTGATGACCCACGCGATGGTCGTCGCCGGGCTCGCCCAGCACATGGGTCGGCGCAGCCCGCCGATCTCCAAGCGGGCGATCATCTTCGCCCTCGTGGGCTGGACGCTGTGCTCAGTGATCCTACTGACACTGAGCTTCTCGCGCCCAAATAGCGAATCCATCTGGCCCAGCTATGTACCGATCACGGCCGGGCTCTACCCGATCGGGTGCATGCTCGTTTTCGCGTTGATGATCTACCGCCGATACAAGAAGGTCGGGATGGGCCCGGTGCTGGGCGAAAAAATCTCCCGCTACGGCTCCATCTGGCCCGCCCTCTACGCCTGCGGCTGGCTCGCCGGCTCCGGGCTCTGGACCGCCTTCTCCATCATGGTCGCCCTCACCGTCCTCGGCTTCGTGGTCATGACCGTCCTCCGAGAGCTCTACTCACTGATCGAGCATCCGGTGGGGTATCGGTTGTAACGCCAACAGATCGATTTACATTTGTATCACAGAACTGGAGCCATTAATGAAACATGCCGCCCTGCTCATGCCGATCGTTCTGCTGATTCCCTTACTTCTGGGGACCGGACAAGCCCTCAAAAAATCTAAACATATCGAGTTTCCATACGCAATATCGCTTGTGGGTATCGATCATGACGGACGGGTTGATTTCCGTGGCACGCTTGTTTTTTTCAGTCCGAGCAACGAATTTAACTGCGCGATCAATATGGTGTTTATCGATGGACGAGGGGATTTACGAGCGTCTTTAGATATGCACCATGAAACGGGCATCCCACGCATAGAAACACTCAATGCGAAACTCAACGATGAGTCATTCTTTCGTTTGCACATCAACTCCTTAGGATTGATTGACTCATTTCCACATGAGATTGATATCTATCCTACAACTTCAACCGGCACATGGAGAATCGCAAACTACGGCGAATCACCGCCCGCGGGCACTTGCGTCGTTTGGAATCGATCCCTCACTGAGGAAATTCGCCCACATGCGAAGACCGCCGATGACCTTGTTCAATACTGGGAAACTCCGCGCGAACAAGACGAGTATCTTCCAGACGAGGATTAACTCTATCGTTCCATGTTTTCTTTTTAAAATAGCCCGAGGGCGAAGAAGATGGCCGTGAAGACCAAGTCGGCGACCACGATCGCGACGATGCACTCGACCACGGTATAAGTCGTCGCCCGCCCCACGCCCGCGGCTCCGCCCGTGACCCGCAGGCCGTTGGCACAGGCGATGATCCCGATAAGGGTGCCGAAGATTCCGCCCTTGGCGACGCCGGTGAGGAAGTCGACGAGCTTGGCCTGCGTGAGCATGTTGTCCATGTAGGTCTCGTAGGGGATGCCGAGCATGGTGATCGAGATCAGCAGGGCCGAGACGATGGCGAAGAAGCTCGATATCACGCCCAGGGCGGTCATCGAGATGCTGGCGGCGAGCAAGCGAGGAACAACAAGGAAGCGGATGGGGTTGAGCGCGCTGGCTTCGAGGGCCTCGATCTCTTCGGAGACGACCATCGTCCCGATCTCCGCGGCGATCGACGCCCCGGCAAACCCGGTCAGCACGATCGCACCGATCAAGGGCCCGAGCTCGCGCAACACCGCGACGGCGATAATATTGGCGACCTTGTCGCGCTGCCCGAAGTCATCGAGCGGCGGCGAGAGCTGGAGCGCGAGGATCAAGCCCACAGCACCGGACACCAACGCGACGATAAAGATCGACTGCACCCCGATGCGGCAGATCTGCGACACGATCGCGCTGCGCCCCAGTCGATAGCGCTTCTTAGTGAGCCCACGCCAGAGCCATCGGCTCGCATCGACAAGCAGGTAGACAATCTCGCCCGTGTGATCGAGGATCCCGATGAGCCGACGGCCGATCAGCGCGATCGGCAAGAGCAGCACCATGCCCAGCATCGTCAGCGGGGACTTCTTGGGCTGGGCTTGGGTCAGGTCTTGCGTGGGTGAATCAGACATGCGTGTTATGTATGTTGAGAACTTAGAGCGAGACGGCCTCGTCGCGGGTGTCCACGATCGAGAAGAACGAATCCAATCGGGCGATCTCGAAGATCGCGCTGACTTTCTGGTTCATTTTGCAGATCACCAGCTTCGTGTCCGACTTGCCCGCGTTGCGCATCGCCTCGACGAGGGTCGCGAGCCCGGACGAATCCATGTAGTGGACCTCTTCGAGATCAACGATCATCTTGTGCACGCCCCCGCCCATTTCTTGGCGGATCGCAGTGCGAAGCTCGGGCGATCGGCTCATGTCGATATCGGTGCTAGGCACAATCACCACGATGCCCTGCTCGGGTTTCTCGACGGTGATGAATGTTGATTGTTCACGAGCCATGGCTTGGTGTCCCTCCGGGTCTGCTTTGCCGGGTCAGATCTGCGATTGATCTCTCTTTAAAGAACCCTACTTTTACAGAACCCTACTGTAGCAGACGCACACCAAGAGCACGCATCATCGGGGGAGCGATTTCGATGACTTCTTACACACACTCGTCACCTTGCACGCGCCTTGCTCTTGGTCCGAGCGATTGCCTGAACCCGTATCAGAGAGCCGGGGCGATTCCTCGGGGCGCACGGCCTGCTTGGTCATGATCATCCGCATCCCGACCTTGGCACGCTTCTCGTAACGCACCTCGTCCATCACCTCGCGGATGATGTGCACGCCAAGCCCGCCCGGGCGGACATCCTCAAGCTCGCGACCCTTCATCGTGCACGGGTCGACCTGCTTGGCCTCGTCGTCGATGGTGATGATGATCCCGCCGATGGATTCAGCGCTGGGCTTGATCGGGGTGATGCCGATCCAGATCGGCTTGTCGAACGATTTGTTGTACCCGTGGCGGATGATGTTCGAGAGCGCCTCATCGACGGCCAGCGTGATCTTCGAGCAGTCCATGTCATCGAAACCGATCCGACGCGCAATGCACCCGACGAGCTCGCGGGCGCCGCAGAGGTACATCGGATCCGAGATCAGCTTGAGTTCGATTTGGGGACCTTCGTGCATACACCGTTTCCTGTTCAACGCTCGTTTCATCATCGGCGTGAGCCGATTGCTGCTCTATCCGTTTTCGCCATCAGCCGACGACCCTTCTCTGCCCTCTGACGACGCCTCATCTTGCTCACGCACGATCGAGCTCGTCTCGATCCCCCGCTCACGCAGGTACTCGACCCATCGGTCATACGCCTCGACCCGCTGCCAGTGGCGGGCGCTGTGATTGTATCCAAGTGTTTCTCCCGTGCGGATTTGCAGCGATCTGATCGCAAACATACGCTCGGCCTGGTCAAAGGATCGGAGCTTTTTGACCAGCTCAACGAGCGATTCGTCGTCCTCCATCGTCGATGCATCGACGATCGCGTCGATCCGTTTCGAGGGGGCCGGCGAGTCAAAGCCCGTTTCCACGGCTACACACCCGCCCAAACCAACCACCAGCACGCCTATCAGTACACCCGGAATCAGCATCCGCAGGGCCTTCTTGGCCCCGTTGCACAACGCACTTATCAAGTCTTGATTACAAGCGTGCTTCATGCAACCACTGTAGACACCAAGACTTGCACCAAAACTATTCGGACACTCTGACAACTGGTTGCTCCATCTGCTCGCATTTTCTTCCACGATGTCTACTATATCACCCGGAGTCCATCGCATTCTCCGGGTTTATCGGACGCAGAGCACCAAACGCTGCATTCAACACCCCGGACAGCCCACAAAGCTGACAAGCACCCTGTGAGATTTTCACCGATGGCCGACCACACCGCATCACATATCGAGCATGAAGTTGTCCCTGTCCTCGACTTTGGGTCCCAGACCGCCCAGCTGATCTGCCGACGCGTCCGCGATGCCGGGGTCTTCTCGGTGCTCGTCGCCCCATCGATCACCGCCGAGGAGCTCAAAGCGATGAACCCCAAGGGGATCATCCTCTCTGGCGGGCCGTCTTCGGTCACTGACGAGGGCGCCCCCACCATGGACCCCAAAATCCTCGAACTCGGCATCCCCGTGCTCGGCATCTGCTATGGCATGCAGCTCGCCTGCAGCGTACTGGGCGCGTCGCTGCACAAAGCCGACCATCGCGAGTTCGGGCGGGCCCAGCTGAGCATCAACAACGCAGACAAACCCGACCAGCTCTTCGATGCCGTCCCCACCCAGACCCAGGTCTGGATGTCCCACGGCGATCAGATCTCCGAGCTCAACAAAGCCAACATGACACCGATCGCGTCGACGGATACCTGCCCGTACGCGGCCGTGCGATCGACCGACCCGAGCTGCAACTTTGTCGGCGTGCAGTTCCACCCCGAGGTCACCCACACCCCTCACGG
This sequence comes from uncultured bacterium, assembly GCA_963976625.1. Classification (GTDB taxonomy): domain Bacteria; phylum Planctomycetota; class Phycisphaerae; order Phycisphaerales; family UBA1924; genus UBA1924. The sequence continues at coordinate 19,871 of CAXBLA010000010.1, read as the reverse complement.
CGTGGACATGTTCCGCAACTTCCTCTACGAGACCTGCCAGTGCAGCGGCTCATGGAAGATGAGCGCCTACGCAGAAGAAGAAATCGAACGCATCCGCGAACTCGTCGGCGACCAACGCGTCCTCTGCGGGCTCTCGGGCGGCGTAGATTCCTCCGTCGTCGCGGCCCTCTTGCACAAAGCCATCGGCGACCAGCTCACCTGCGTCTTTGTCGACAACGGGCTCCTGCGCCACAAAGAACGCGACCTCGTCGAGCACACCTTCCAGGACCACTTCCAGATCGATCTCCGCGTGGCCGACGCGAGCGAGGCGTTCCTCGATGATCTCTCGGGCATCGACGACCCGCAGGTCAAGCGCAAGCGCATCGGGCACCGGTTCATCGAGGTCTTCAAAGAAGCCGCGGCTGACATTGACGGGGCGGACTTCCTCGCCCAAGGCACCCTCTACCCCGATGTCATCGAATCCGGGCACGGGCACAGCGGCAACAGCGCCAACATCAAGCTCCACCACAATGTCGGCGGGCTCCCCGAAGAGCTCGGCTTCAAGCTCATCGAACCCCTCCGCGAGCTCTTCAAAGACGAGGTCCGTGCGCTGGGCACCGTCCTCGGGCTGCCGGACGCGATCGTCTGGCGTCACCCATTCCCCGGGCCCGGGCTGGCCGTGCGGGTACTTGGAGAAGTGACCAAAGACAAGCTCGAGATCGTCCGCAACGCCGACGAGATTTTGCTTGAGGAGATCGTCGCCGCCGGGCTTTATCGCAAGACCAGCCAGGTCTTCGCGGTCTTGCTGCCCGTTCAATCCGTCGGCGTGATGGGCGACGGGCGGACCTACGAACGCGCCGTGGCGATCCGAGCCGTGGAGACCGAGGATTTCATGTCCGCCGACTGGGCCCGCATCCCCTTCGATGTCCTCGCCCGGATCTCAACAAGAATCATCAACGAAGTCCCCGGCGTCAACCGCGTCGTCTACGACATCTCATCCAAACCACCCGCGACGATTGAGTGGGAGTAAGGACAAAAGCGCGAATCTACTGATTGAACTCCTCGATCGTCATCCCCCAGCGCTCGTGATCCTCGTACACCCCGCGGATCTGCAGGTACTTTTTCGAGTACCCCTCCTTCACAAACCCAACCCGCTCAAGCAACGCACGCGAGCGCACATTGCTGGGCATGATGTTCGCGCACACCCGGTGGAGCCCCAGCCCGCCGTCTTCAATCGCCGTGAACGCATGTTGGACCGCGAGCCCGAGCCCTTCGTTCATCAGCCCCTTGCCCTCAAAGCCGGTCCCGATCCAGTAGCCGAAGCGTCCATTGAGAAATGGGCCGCGCTCGATGTTGCCCAGCGTGATGCGCCCGGCGATCTTGCCCGTTGATCGCTCGATGATCAGCCAGCGTTGTTCGCGTTCGGTATTGCAGTTCTCCAGCTCACGCTCGAAGTAGCTTTCGCCGAACAGATCCGCCCCCGACGGCGGGATCGGCTCCCACTCGACCAATCGATCCTTGGAGCCGCGACGCAGAGCAACCAGCTCGGCCCGATCTGACTCCAGCGGATAGCGGAGCAGCACCCGATCACTGGCAGCGACTTGGAGAGTCTCCGGAGCACTCATTCTTGGCCGTAGTCCATCTCGGATTCATAATCGTCGTAGCCATCGCCAGCATCCGCGCTCGACGACTGGATCATCAAACCGCCAGAGGCCCCGAGCACCGCCGCGAGGATTACTAGCCGTGCCAGCAATCGCCGAACACCCGACGCGCTCTTGAGCGGCACCAGCAGCACCATCGGCGCCACTCCAAGGAGCATCACCGCCGGCAGGTTCACCGCGCCGGTTTGGATGATCGACCCGACCATCAGCGCCATGAGCATCCCAACGAGCACCGTGTTGCCGCCGCGAGCGAATCGCAGATCCTTGAAGACCAATCCAGTGACACCCGTGGACACCAGCACCGCGATGACCCCGGCCGGGTACATCGCACCGAGCGAAAAGTTGTTCTGGAAAAAGATCGGCATCGATGCACCAGCAATGATGAGCCAAGAACCAGCATCCACCCACGCCGGCGTGTCCTCGCTAGACCGATCCGCCCCCGCGACGAGCAGGCTCGACACCAGCCCCGCGAAGATCGCTGATCCGACAAAGATGCTGTGGTCGCCGAAGATCGTGACATACGCCTCGGCGAGCATCCAGAACGCAACGGTAAAACCAAAGAACCGGACAACAAAACCAACAAGCACCGGCAGACGCACCAGCCCCTCGATTACTCCCACCAGCCCGATGATCACCATCGCGTGCAAGAACCGGTCCGCGTTCGAATCTGGCCAGAGCTTCTGCTGCTCATCGACGGCATATACCGCGCCCGCAAAGCCCAACGCCAGCATGATCGGCAGCACCCAGCGCGGGCCGATCGACCGACGCGTGGACTCGCCATCATCTTCATATTCATCGTCCGCATGGTGTTCGTCGTGATCCACGCGTGAGGCTTTGAAGGCGTGTAGATACCACGCCGCCATCAGCAGGAGCATCGAGACCGCGCCGGGGATAAACCCGCCAAACATCATCAGGCGTTCTTGAACTTGAGGATCCATGTGCGTTCCTTGCAGGGGTGATCAAAATATATCAGCTATACACCGGGCTTACTTCGCCGCGGCTTCGATCGCGACAATGACCTCAACCTCATCGCCCAGCGGACCCTTGTTTGGATCGTTGGGATCAAGGTACTTGGTCATCCCGAAGTCGGATCGCTTGATGGTGAACCGTGCCTCGATGCCCATCACGCTGCCGCCACGGAACTCGCCCGTGCGGATGTCGTGAAGATCAGCCGTCAGCTCAACGGTCTTGCCCTGGAACGAGAACTCCCCGGTCGCGGCGTAGTTGCCATCGCCGGTGGATTTGATCCCCGTGGACTTGAAGCTCGCGGTGCTGTACTGGCGTGCGTTGAAGAAGTCTGCCCCGGTGAGATGCACATCGCGCTTGGCGTTGTTGGTGTCGATCGAACCGATTTGCACGGTCATGTTCATCGACGAGTTCTCAATCTTGTCGGCGTCGAAGTTGATCGAGCCTTCCATCTCGTTGAATCGCCCGTAGAAATTGGCCACGCTGCCGTGACGGATCTTAAAGATGACATTGCTGTGGACCGCGTCGATCTCGAAGAGCTGGGTCGCTGATTCGGTCTGAGCGATCTCAGCGACGGCGGTGTTGACGACCTCGCTGGTGCCCCAGCCGCCCATGACGCTGACTGTTCCTACGGCTCCCGCGAACAGGGTGAGTGCGGCAATTGAAGTGCCCAAGGTACGCTTCGAGTAGTTAATTTTCATATGGATGCTCCTGTGTACATGCTTGTGTTTCAAAGCGGATGATTGAACTCGTGGAATCGCGCGTGCCGATCTCGGCATACGCGATTCCTGACAGTGTACTTCACCAACGCACCCGTATTGGGCTCTATTCCATTTTTCGTCTTTTTATTTGTTTTCACAATCAAAATAGATTGCTCACCAACTCGTCCCCAATCAAATCTTCACGCCCCGCCCCGCTGCCCACGAATCCACAAACAAGCTATCCTCTGGGCATGCAAACCCAACCCGCCATCGCCGTGCTGCTCTCTGCTTTCCTCGCCCTCTCGGGCTGCGCAAAGGCCCCCTCCGACAAGGCGCTGGTCGATCCACTTGATCCCGTTGATACGACTGATACGGTCAAGGCCGCGCAATCTGAACCAGAGCCGATTGCCCTTGAGATCGCCCCGGACCAGTTCAACGGCGAGACCCAGCCAATCCCTCGCACCCCGATCGCCCCCATCACACTCGACGGCGACTTCGCCGACTGGAACCAGACCAACACCGCCAGAGCCGACGGGCGATACATCTATATCCACTTCTCGCCCCAAGGCGAGCCCCCCCACGCGATCCAAGCCGCCCCGTACACCACACGCCTGCGCCTCAACGCGGACGACAACGACGCGACCGGGCGTCAGATGACTTCTATGAATATCGAAGCGGCGATCCAAGAGCCCCAGGGCGTGGACCTGCTCATCGAGCTCTCCCCGCCCAACGAGCTGGGCTCCATCGGCATCGGGGCGCAAGTGACGGACTACGCCGACTCAGAGAATCCGAAGCAGATCGGGCACGCCGGGCTCGGGTTCATGTGCCTGCCAACCTTCGGCAGCACCCAATACGAAGCCCGCCTCGACCGCTTCGCCCCCGGCGCGACACGCTTACAAAAGAAAGGCACCGTCGAGCTCACAATCGATCAGGTCGACGCCGAGGGTGCGTTCCTCTGGTCCACGACGATGCGTGTTGAGCTCCCAGAACTCGCCCCAGTGAACACACCGATCGCGAGCATCCCGGCCAAGCCCGCGGAGAGCGTCCGCGTGATGAGCGCCAATGTGCTCTACTCGTCGCCGCTGGAGAACCCGGGCCCGTTCGATCGCGTGCTGGGCGCGATCGCTCCCGATGTCATCCTCTACCAAGAGTGGTTCAAGACCGAATCAACCAAAGTCGACGCCTGGCTCAAGGAGTACGCCGGCCCGGACTGGACCCTGCACATGCCCAACGACCAAGCCGGCGTTGCCATCGCCACGCGCCATCCGATCATCGAGCGCTACGACTCCGTGATCCCCTCGTCGGGCACCGGGCGACCCGCACGGGCAGTGGCCGCCCTGATCGACACCGATGCGGGCGAGCTGCTCGCCATATCCATCCACCTCAAATGCTGCGGCAGCGCCGGCTCCGAAGAAGACAACAAACGCATCGCCCAGGCCCAAGCCATCAACAGCTTCGTCCGTGAGGTGCACCAGAACCATCCGCAGGCCAAGGTCGTGATCGCTGGCGATTTCAACCTTGTCGGCTCGTACATCCCCATGGATACCATGGCCGACTCATTGGGCATGCACGGCGAAGACCTGAGCGTTGTCCACGCCCAGCAGCTCGGCAATCAAGCCATGATCACTTGGAACGACGAGAAGAGCCGATTCAGCCCCGGGCGGCTCGACTGGATGCTCATCGACGAATCCATGAGCACCGCGCACAACGCATTCATCCTCGACACCCGCTCGTTCTCGATCGACGCCCTCGAAGAGCTCGGGCTCGAAGCCGATGACTCCAAAGCCTCGGATCACCTGCCGATCGTGATGGACCTGAGCGACTGATCAATCATCGGCGTTATCCGCATCTTCGTTTTCGACATCAACGCCTTCATCTGCTTCGATGATCCCCATCGCGTGCAGCGCGGTCATGGCCGCGGACTGCTCGGCTTCCTTCTTGGACTGCCCCCAGCACGGGTCGTACCGCTCGCCGTCGAGCTCGACAGCGATCTGGAACACCTTGGCGTGGTCCGGGCCCTTCTCATCGACAATCCGATAGGTCGGTGAGACCCCCATCTCCTTCTGGGCGTGCTGCTGGAGCACGCTCTTGAAGTTATGCTGATGCCCGCTCTCTACGGCTGATTCGAGCATCGGATCGAGCAAGGGCTCCAAGAACCGACGCACCGCCGACATCCCCCCGTCGATATACAGCGCCGCGATCACCGACTCAAGCACGGCCGCCGCCAAGGACGAGGGCAGCTTGGACTGCGTCTTCATCCCCTTGCCCACCACGATCAGCTGATCGAGCCCCGTATCAATGGCGATCTTCGCGCATACCTTGCGAGACACCGCGAGCGATTTGATCTTCGTCATCTCCCCTTCGAGATAGTCAGGGTACTTCACAAAGATACGCTCGCACGCGATCATCCCGAGGATGGCATCGCCGAGGAACTCAAGGCGCTCGTTAGAATCCTGGCGAGAATCCGAGATCGACGCGTGGCGCAACGCCAGATCGAGCAATCCCATGTCCTCAAACCGATGCCCAAGGATCTCCTGGGCCTGCTCGCGTTTCTGATCATTCATCCGATCACCTGCAGCTTCTCTGTCACAAATAACACCACCGGGCATCGCCAAAGCGGGACCGGGGGCTTATAAAGAAGGATGTGGTGAACGATGCGTGTGATCCGCGATCTGTTGCTGGGTGTCTATCGAGGCTCAGGTGCTGACCTTGGGAGCACGCTATATACAAACACCGAACAATTGGCCGCGAAGCAGATCTATGCAAGCACTTCACCACAACGACAGACCTATTATGCACTCGATAAGGGCCCGAGTCCAATGAATTTGCGTCGGGCCCATTGATTGCGGGTAGACGGGCCAGCAATTCAAGACTAGAGTAGCGGCCCCCAAGAACACGGGGCTCGGAAGAACGATTACACACGCCTCGGACACCCCGGGGCATGAACAGATTGAAGTAGACAGGAGCGACCATCATGGCCATGCATTACCCCCGCCGCAAGAGCAATACCAAGCGTCGTCGCTCATTCGGATTCCGTGCACGGATGAAGACCAAGAGCGGCCGCAAGCTGCTCAACAAGCGTCGCCGCACCGGCCGCACCCTGCAGACTGTTTGATTCAATAGCTGAATTGATAGTCCTTGGACATTGATCCAACCACACGCCCTCGCACCTGCTGGGGCGTTTTTCTATGTATAAATTGATTATGCTTTTATGAGTCTCGGGATAATAGTATTGCAAATACGCACCGGTTCTCTTATGATGGCGGCTTGATCCGACGAGTACAGCAATAAGCAGGAGCCTCACATGAAACCAACCATCCCCGCCCTCGCCATCATCGCCACTGTTTCCGGGCTTGCCCAAGCAGGCATCAGCATCGATCTTTCTGGAACTGAGTTCTTTGATGGACTGGGTGATTCATCAAATACTGTTCTCAGTGTTTTCATTGGCGCAAACTTTCATATCCACCACATCGAATGGAACCTCAACCTCACAACCCTAACCCCCCCCGACGCCTCCTTCCCCAGCTGGGCATCGGAAGCGAACATCGATTTCAATGACCAGGTAAATCTACAGGTCTCCGATACCGCCGGCGCCGTGGTCAACGAACTCAACGCTGGTTCAGCAAATGTTTCAATCTTCCTTGGCCCCGACGGGCTACTCAACATGGAGTTCTGGGAGAGCTTCGACGACAGCCCCGATAATGCGGACGCTGTCCTCGGCGAAGGCTCGTGGATTTATATCTCCACCCCTGCACCGGGACCACTGGCGGCCTTCGGGCTTGGCGGATTGATCGCGACCAAACGCCGACGATAATCCGCACTCGTCCATCCCATACTTGTTTGAACCAACTCATAGAGGGTAAGAATCCAATGAAACCAACCATCCCCGTCCTCTCCATCATCGCCGCGACCTCTGGGCTCGCACTGGCGGGGTTCGAATCTTCGTTGAGGATTGATGTTTCAGGCTACGAGTTCCGTGACGAGCTTGGTGACCCAGACAACATGGTGCTCGCGTTTTTTTTAAATCCACAACTCACGATCACAGGGGTCAGCTGGCACCTCAATCTGACCACCCTGACCGATCCCGGCGCCTCTTTTCCGAGCTGGGCCTCGGAGACCAACATTGATTTCAATGGCCAAGCCAACATCCAAGTGTCAACCACTCCCGGCGGCGTAGAAAACGAACTCAACACCGGCTCAGCAGAGTTCAACTATCAACTCGGCTCAGATGGCTATGTCCTGCTCGAGTTCTGGGATAGCTTCGACGACAGCCCCGGGATGGCCGACGCGGTGCTCGGCGATGGGTCATGGCTTGACTTGCACTTCCCATTTCCACCAGCCCCAGGCCCGCTGGCAGCGATGGGTGTCGGCGGGCTATTCGCCGCCCGTCGACGCCGGTAGAACACCTTCGTTCAACCCACAGCACGAATACAGATACGCCTACCGGAGTGCCCCAATGAAACCAACCTTCCCCGCGATTGCCATGGTCGCCGCGATCTCCGGGCTTGCCCAAGCCAACGATGGTTGGGGATCTGCAATCATCGACCTCTCCGGCTACGAGTTCCGTGACGAGCTTGGCAGCCCAAACAATGAAATACTCGAAATATCTATATTGCCCGAGGCAAGAATCTCGTGCATCGTCTGGGATCTCACCCTCACGACATACACCGCTCCCGGATCCGACTTTCCAAGCTGGGGCAGCGAAGCCAACATCGACTTCAATGGCGAAATCAATCTTCAGGTCTCCGACACCCCTTCCGGCGTGGTCAATGAAAACAATGCCGGCAGCGTCAATGTTGACTTCACCCTCGGAAGCGATGGAATTCTCAGCTTGGAGTTCTGGGATAGCTTTGTAGATATCCCTGGCGCTGCGGATGCAGTCCTGCAAGAAGGATCTTTTATCACCATATACGGATTCTGGGCACCAAGTCCCGGCCCACTCGCCGCAATGGGGCTCGGCGGGCTCTTTGCCGCCAAGCGCCGCAGATTACGCTGAGTCACGATCGATCTATAGAATGAACCCAAAGGCCTTACAACCAAACGAATTGCGAGGCCTTTCGTGTAATCGGAACAAAAAAGACTTTCAAGACAAAATGCCCAGCTTACCACCCCCCGTAGGTAGATCGCCCCTTGGGGATCAAAATGGACGAATAGCCATTTTTTGCCCCATATCAGCTGAACAATTCCGTGAAATATAAATGAAAAGGTCTTGACACACCCTGAAGAATCACTATTCTAAGGGGGTGATTGAAGGATCACCGAGAAGATGAGAAGGGGACCCATAATCGAGCTCAATTCCTGATTTCGTTTATGGCTGACTCAACTCATCGCCTTCGTGGGCAACTCTGGGGACATCCAATCAATCGAACTTTGGCTTTAATCCGTTCATGCACGGCGTATGAATGGGGAAATATTTTCCTAAGAAAGAGAGAAATACAATGAAGAAGACAATTGCACTCGCAGTCATCGCAGCAACCGCTGGCCTCGCATCCGCTGACACCATGGTCATCGACGTGTCCGGCACTCAGTTCTTCGATGCATTCGGCGACTCATCAAACACCATCCTCAGCGTTCTCGTTGGTGCAAGCGCAAGCATCACCAACATCTCATGGGACCTGAACCTCACCACCTTCACCGATCCAAACGCTTCGTTCCCAAGCTGGGCTTCGGAAGCAAACATCGACTTCAACGGCCTCCTGAACCTTCAGATCTCAGGCACCGCTGATGGCGTGATCAACGAAAACAACGCAGGCACAGCTGATGTGTCGCTCGTTCTCGGTGCTGACGGCCTCCTCAACATGGAGTTCTACGAATCATTCGATGACTCAGCCGACAACGCTGACTCAGCCATGAAGGATAACTCGACCATTACCCTCACCGGTACTGGCTTCGTCCCAACCCCAGGCTCAATGGCTGTTCTCGGCCTCGGTGGTCTCGTTGCAGGTCGTCGTCGTCGCTAATCCGACTTCGAATGATCTACACATGAGCTCTTGAGTTCGCTCAAGAACCATGAAAAGACACTCAAAGCCCCTCCTGAGAAATCAGGAGGGGCTTCTTTTTATCCAAACACAATCCGCATTATCCAACCCCCACCATCCTACACACGCCATAAAAAACGCCCGCTGGTGCGGACGCTCATTGATTCATCTAAATCAAGTATTCGACTCAGCTCAGCCCGATACCCACCGGCTGGGGCTTGACGCTATGGCTCGGAGAGACCGTGATCCCCAGCGGGATCCGCTTGCCGTTGCTGTCGGTCGGGGGCATGCCCTCTTCGTCGATATGACGCTGGATCGCCATCACGCCCTCGATGAGCATCTCGGGTCTCGGCGGGCACCCAGGCACATAGACATCCACCGGGATGAACTGATCCACACCCTGCACCGTGGCGTAGGTGTCGAACACGCCGCCGGTTGAGGCGCACGCGCCCATCGAGATCACCCACTTGGGCTCGGGCATCTGCTCGTAGATCCGCTGAAGCACCGGGAGCATCTTGGTCGTCACCCGCCCAGCAACAATCATCAGGTCAGCCTGACGCGGCGAGAACCGCATGACTTCGGCACCGAAGCGGGCCAGGTCGTAGCGGGACGACGCGGTGGCCATCAGCTCGATCCCGCAGCACGCCGTCGCGAAGGGCATCGGCCACAGGCTCGAACGCCGGGACCAGTTCACCACCCGCCGGAGCTGGGTCGTGAGAACATTATCAGTGGTGATGGCGCCTTCGATGCCCATGATGTACGCTCCAAATACGGGAAAAACAGGCCCAGTCCAAGACCATACGATCTCGCCCGAGCGGTCGCCGATTATACACGATCCACGCGCACAAGGCGAGGACGGGGCGGGTCATCCGTATGGGATTCATTGAGTCTGGATCGTGCGTCTAGATCAAGCCCCACGGATCAAGCCGCACGGATCAAGCCGCGGAATCGGCGTCCGCTTCGGCATCGATCAAATCCGTCGGCCAGTCCGTGCTCTCGATCAGCTCGACCGCCGACTCGTGCTCGTCAAAGCGGAACACGCACATCGTCTGCTCGCTCACCTGCGAGCTGGGCACAAAGTAGCAATACCGCACATTGATCCGGTTGTCCGTCATCAGCACCGCCAGATCGCGGACAACCCCCGGGCGATCCTCGATCGAGAGCCCCACCACCGGCGCCTCGACCACGGGCCCAACGCCCGCGTCCACGATCGACTCGCAGACCTGACGCAGCACGCTCTCCGGGTGCCCGATCAGCCGCACGCACCCGCGATCGAGGTGCTCGGTCGTCGAGATGGACACGATGTGCACCCCGGCGATGGTCGCGGCGTCGAGCAACCCGGCAAGCTCGCCCGGACGCTGCTGGAGGTAAATCGAAAACTCGGTAAGCTGTGTATAGTTCATTTGGACGGGAAGCATAGGCTCAATCGCCGATTTTCTCCCGACTCGCACCCGAAAACACAACGGATCTAGGGGTCGCCATTCGCCTGCAAACCCGAGTCTTCTACGCCGGCTTTTCGCCCTGCAAATCCTTCAGGGTCAGCTCTTTACAGGCGGCCATCGCTGCTTGTCTGATCGACACGGGCAGTTGCTCGCCCGCCCCGGATTGGCGGAACCCATCGACCCCATACGCCGCTTCGAGGATCTCATCGAGCTTGATCTGTTCGGCCGGTCGCGCCGGGGTCCAGCCCCTGAGCGATTCGCCTTCATACACCCGATTGGTCAGCCCCGCACGGGTCAGCGCATCGAGCAGTTTGGTCGCCTGGCGCTGGTCGAGCCTGGCCTTGCTCGCCACGCTCTCAGCCGTGCACGGGGTCCCATCGACAAAGCTGCCCTGCACCGCCCGCGCGATGCTGAGCATCACGAGCGGGTCGATCAGCACCGGATCATCGCTGTTCGAGCCGTTGAGCTTGCGGAGCTTGGACTCGACGAGCTCCGAGAAATTCGCCAGCGTGAACGACGCCTGCATCCCCAGCAGCACAATCAGCCAGGTCAGGTACACCCACAACATAAACAACGGCAGGATCGCGATCGAGCCATACAGCTCGCTGTACCGGGTGTTGTGACGCAGATAGGTCGTAAACCCGAGCTTGCCCAGCTCCCAGAGCACCGCCGCCAAAAACGCCCCGGCCAGCGCCGGACGGAACGCCACACGGGTGTTCGGAATAATCAAATACGCCCCCAGAAGCATCACCGTCGAGATCAGCACCGACACGCCGTAGCCCGCCATGACCGCTCCGATCATCGAGTCCTCGCCGGCCACCGAGATCACCAACTTCGTGAACGCATCGCCGGCCAGGAAGGTCGCCGCGAGCATCAGCGAGCCCGCCGTCAGGATTGTCCAGTACAGCATCAACCGACGCAGCCAGCTCCGCCCGCCGTGGGCGCCGCAGAGCTGGTTAAACGATTTCTCGATCTCGATGAGCATCGACATGGCCGCATAAAACAAGACCAAGCCAGAGGTCAGCGCGATCCATCCGGTGGGCACATCGCGGATCGACTGGTTCACGCGGGTGATCAAATCCGTGATCATCTGCTCGAGATCCGCATCAGCGAAGAACTCTTCCTGGCTCTGGATAGGCTCGACGATCGCTTGCTCGTTTGAGCCTTCGATTATCGCTTCTTGTGCAATATCTTCTGCTATTTCTGGTGCGGCTTCTTGAACCTCGTTGGTCACCTCGTCGGCCAACTCGTCGCCAGCTTCGTCGCCCGTCTCGATCACCGGCTTGTCGTCACCGGGCACCCCTTCGCCCGGCTCGACCCCCTCAGCATCCACCATCGAGATCTGCGAGATCCCCGCGAAGGTCAGCACGCGGCGCACGCCCGATTCGACCTGCTCGTCGGACACCACCGATCCGAAGATCAACAGGCCGATCGCCATCACAGGGATAATCGAGAAGATCGTCCGGTACGCCAAAGCCGCGGCCATCCGCGGGATCTGACTCCGGTAAATCCCCAGCACGCCCATCTTGGTCACGACCCAGATCCGCCGAGCCTCTTCGGTTTTATCCGTTGGCTCAGCAGTTGTCGGCGTGTTGGGCTCGGGTGTGCTCATGGGATTCGTTAGTAGGCCAGATCTGGAATGCGGATTCAGCGTTTGTTATTGGGGCGATTGTCTGGCTTCTTGCCCGGCTTGTTCCCGGGCTTGCCCTGCGGCTTCGATGGCCCCTTGCCCTGCGGCTTGGGATCTGCGGCACCTGCGGCACCCGCTTCGTCAGGCTCGACGATCGGCAACGGCTTTTTGACAAACCCCTGCTCGTTGCCCGCGCGGTTAATCGCGTTTTTGATCGACCGATTTCGGATGTTGACATCCTGACCAGCCGTCGGGCTCATGTACGGAGCTTTCTTCGGCTGATTCCGCTTGCGAATCCGGCGAGGACGCTCAGTTTCGCCCTCTTGATTGCCCTGACCCGGCGTCGTTTGATAACGCTGGACCCCGCCAGATGACTTGCCGCCGCCCGATCCATTGGCCCCACCAGCCCCGCCGGCACCCTGCTGGGCCCCCTGTTCAGCCTTCATCGACTGAGCCCCGGCCTTCCGCAGATCACGGATTTCTTCTCGGGTAAGCTCTCGCCAGCTCCCCCGCGAAAGCCCCTTGAGCCGGACCGGGCCCATCCCGGTGCGTTCGAGCTTGCGGACCGGATACCCGACCGCCGCGAGCATACGCCGGACCTGGCGGTTGCGACCTTCGCGGAGCGTCAGCGAGACCACGGTGCGATCGCGATCGCGGGCGACGAGTTCGATCTCGACATGGGCGGTCTTGGCGACGCCGTCGGTCTGCCCGGCTTTGCGCTGGGCAAGATAGATCCCCTGCTCGAGCTCCTTGATCGCCTGCTCGTCGAGCTCACCTTTGACGGTGACGCGGTAGGTCTTGGGCACGCCATAGCGTGGGTGGGTGAGCCGATTGGCCAGATCGCCGTCATTGGTCAGCAGGATCAGGCCGACGGTGTCGTAGTCCAAACGCCCGACCGGGAAAAGCCTCGCTGCGGCTGGGTGATTGACCAGCTCGGTCACCGTCTGGCGGTTGGAGCCCGGCTCGTCCTTGTTGGTCGAGAGGGTGTTGCTGGGCTTGTTGAGCATGATGTAGAGCTTGCGATCCGCCTTGGAGATCGGGGTCCCGTCGACCACAATATGGTCATCCTCGGGGTCGACCCAGGCGGGCAAAGCCGTCACGCGGACGGAGTTGACCTCGACGAGCCCCTGCTCGATCATGGCCTCGCAGGCTCGGCGCGAGCCCACCCCGGCGTCGGCCATGACGCGCTGGAGACGCTTGCCGCGTGATGAATCGGTTAAATCGGTATGTTCTGATCGTTGTGCCACGCTTGAGTGTACGCAAGCGGGTGCTCAAACTCGCCCAAGTGTGTGCTGGCAAAGCAGTTTGAATGAGTTTTCGTCACTGTTTTTTGAGCCCCTCGCCCGAATCGGCCGAAGTTATCGAGACCTTCCGTTTTTGTTCCCGCCCAGCATTTCCGCCGGACCAGTCCCTAAGACATCCACCCACCGCCGCGCCGCCTAAGGAACCAATCGATGAGCACCTCCAACCCAACCACCTCCGATGGGTCCCTGACCACCGGCTCGTCCCAGCTCACCGGGCGACCGACCCTGAGCCTAACGCCGAATCAGCAACCCGCTCAACAACAAGCCTCCATCGTCGAACCCCGTTCCATCAGTGAAGGCGTATCCAGCGACGAAATGTTCCTCTCGCCACGCGTGCTCGATGCCGGTGCCTTTTCTCGCTATTCCGAAGTCCTCAAGTCCATCATCGCGCAGACAACCGCACAGGGTCGGACGCTCGAAGATTTCTCCGCCGACGCGGACGCGATGATCAAACGCTGCGATGCGAGCTCCGAGAACATCAACAAACGCATGCAGTCCGGGCTGCGGATGATCAAGATGATCGACGAACGCGCCGAGCGCACCGAGCTGCTGCTCGAACAGCTCTCGGCCATCCGCCCAGACTCGCAGCAGTTCGCCCAGCGGATCGACCAGATGATCGAAGAACGCATGGGCAAGGCCGAAGCCCAGATCGAACAGATCGCCACCGACGCCCTCGCCCGGGTGCAAGCCGCCGACGAACGAGCAGCCGCGGCCGAGCAACGCGCACAGCAAGCCATCGCCCAAAATGAGACCCATGCCAGCGAGCTCAGCGCCCTGAGCACACGCGTCGAAGGGCAGCTAGGCGAGCTCGAATCACGCATCGAGAACACCCGCAAAGAAACCACCACCACCCTCGACGAGATACTCGATCGCACGGCTTCGGTCACCAAAAACCTCAACTCATCGCTCGATCAGGTGCTCAGCCGGGCGCACGAATCGGGCGCGAACCTGGCGGCCAAGATCGACGAAGCCTCGCGTCTGACAGACTCACGCCTGAGCGAGATGACCGGCACCATCGCCCCAATGCTCGAAGCCTCCCAGCAGGTCATCGCGGCTCTGGGCATGGACCCGCAGAATCCTAAGTTCGACGAGTCACTGCTCGCACGCATCGACGAGATCGCCAAGCAAGGCGAGGCCAAGACCGCATCGCTCGAAGCGGTCTACAAGCAGCTCGACGAGCTGCAATCACAAGCCGACGAAACACGCTCGGTCTTCAGCGAATGGCTGGTTAACGCGGCGTCCGAACTCGATGTGCTCGAAACCCGCAAGGACTCGCTGGTTGGCCCGATGAGCGAAGCCGCCGACAAGGTCGCCCAGATCGCTCCGGACCTCGAATACAAGCTCGAACTCGCCTCGACCCAGCTCACGCACCTGCAAACCGAGCAGCAGACGCTCCGCCAGACCATCCAGTCGTCGTCGCAGATCGCCAACGAAGTGTCGAGCCGCATGACCAACGAATCGAGCAAGCTCCAGGCCCTGCTCGATGGCTCAATCAACCAGCTTTCGTCGCGTGTCGAGCAGGCCGGGCAATGGCTCGGGGTGCTGATCCAGCGGGCCGAAGCCGTCAGCCAGTCTGACCAACGCCCATCTGCACAGGCACCAGCCTCGGCTCCAACACCAGCAGCCCAAACCGCGCCCGCCGAGCCCGCGCCGACACATAAGGCCCCCGCCGCCCAAGCAACAACTCAGGCACCAACAGCTCAGGCACCCGCGCCAAGCAAGTACGAGCCCCTGCCCCCGAGCCTGCCGATCGACGCGATCTCGTTTGAGGGTGCCTCGGCCGTCTTCGAGCATCAGTCCGAAGACTCCGCCAGCGCCTAACTGTTCTTGGTTAAGTTGGCCATCTCCGGCGACCACCGCACCCACGGGAAGTCCGCCGGGATCAGGTGCTCAACCCCGTTGAGCCAGCCCACCATAAACTCGAGCGCATCAACAACCCGCGGCCCGGGCCGATTGAACATCTGGTTCCCATCCACCACCGCCACGCGACCATTGATCACCGCGGGCAGGGTGCGGAACCAATCCGCCTGGCGATAGAGCCGATTGGTCTCGGCCAGTGATTGCTTGAGCGTCAAGCCGCAGGGCGCGACGACCAGATGGGCCGGATTCGTCGCACAAAAGATATCCGCAGGCACGGCAATCGAATGCCCGGCGACGCGTTGAGCCTGCTGTGGGCCCACCGCGGCCCCTGACCCGGGTCTGGCCACCAGCTCATTGAGCGGATGGCGAGCCCCCGCCCGACCGATCAGCTGGACCGTCCAGTGCCCCGCGACATAGATCGGGTCGGTCCATTCCATGAAGCCGCAGATCGGCCCGTCGTCGTACGGGTTGATGTGTTCTTCTGCCCGATCCATCCGTTGACGGAGACCGACCGCTTCATGCATTGCCCGCTCGCCCAGCCCGATCGCCTCGCCCACGCGGTAGACATCATCGAGGATATCCTCGACCGTCTCCGGGTTGAGCGCCAGCACTTTGGGTTTGCTGGGCATTCGGCTGGCGACACTCCGCACCGCGTCGAGATCAATCGAGCACACGGAGCACAGGTCCTGGGTGATGATCAGATCCGGCTCAAGATCGATAAGCCCTTGCTCATCAATCTGATAGAGCGATTCGCCGCTCTTGATCGATTCGCTGACCTGCTCGTCGATCGCCTTGGCCCCTTGGCCCGATGCGGGGTCAAAGTGTGTCCGCTGGGCGGTCAACGCCGGGACATCTGTCACCCACGCCGGGAAATCGCACTCGTGGGATCGCCCGACAAGCAAGTCCCGCGCCCCCAAAAGAGCAACGATTTCGGTTCCAGAGGGTATCAGACTCACGATGCGCATCCACATGCTCCGATTGAAGAGAAGAAGCCCCATTTTTCGGGCGATTGCCTACTGTATACCGTCGATCACACGATGGGTATCCGCGATCGACCCCCGAGGGTTGGACGCTGAGACCAAGCCGACCACAAGTACACGCCAAGCACAGACCAGACACCACCCAAGCCCGCCCACAAACCAGCCCCTATACCATCCAGGGCGACGCTGGGAAAAGCAAGACAGATCGGCACTTTTCCAACCTTTGGAAGCACCGCCGACGAGAGGATTACGAACGATGAGCACCCACAACACCCACACACGCCGAATCATCCTCGCCGCGGTCGGGCTCGCGACCTGCGCCAACCTCTCGGCCATCGCCCAGACGGGCAACACCCAGAACACACGCACACTCGAACCCACCGCCTTTGAGGACACCACAATCTCCTTCGGCCAGTTCTCCGACGCCATCGAGCTCACCACCCTGATCGACTTCGTCGGCACGGCGCTCAATGTCAACATCGTCGTCAAGGGCTCTCCGACCGGCGAGGTGGTCTTCAACGCACCGGTTCAAATCCCCAGGGGCAAGCTCATCGACCTGCTCGACGCGATGCTCGAACAATACGACTTCACCATCTCCTACGAGCCCGACCTGCAGTTCTACATCGTCCAGCCCATCGGCGATGTCAAACCCACGATGGGCGTCGATCGCGCCTCGACCCGCATCATCCCAACCCCGAGCATCAAGCCCTCGCTACTTGTGACCTCGCTCAACGCCACGCTGGGCACCGGCGGCACCCCGGGCGCCACCAAAGGCGCGGCCATCCAGGCCGTCGACGAGCTCGGGGTCCTGATCGTCAACGCCCCGCCGCGCGATATCCGGCGCGTCGAGCTGATGGTCGAAGAACTCATCCGCATCGACGCCGACCAGCAGTACATCCGCTTCGAGCTCGATCACCTCGCTGCGCCGACCGCGCTCAACCGCATCGTCGCCCTCGTCGGCGGGTCCTCATCATCGGGGGCGAGCAGCCCCGCGGGCAACCCCAACGCCCGCAACATCAACCTCCAAGCCAGTGGCAGTTCGATCCCCTCGACGGGCTCCTCGCTCTCAAACCTCTCCGAGCGCCTCACCATCGACCCGCAGGGCAACGCGTTGATCTTCAAGGGCAACGAGAACGAGATCACCCGCGTCCGCAAGGTCCTCGCGGTGATCGATGTCCCCAACACGCTTGAACCACGCAACTACTTCGCTGGCTCGAGCGCCGCGCAGATCGCCAAGATTGCCAAGACCCGCGGGCTCGGTGAGATCATCCAGATCGAAGCCACTCAAACCACCAACCAGAACCCCTTCAACAACTTCGGGCAGCAGAACCAGCTCAACCAGCAGGACACCGGCACCGGCCAAGGCGGGCCCGTCATGGTCGTCGATCCAGAACGCGGCAACATCATCTACTACGCCACCGTCGATCAGCATGCACAGCTCGATGACCTGCTCAGCGAACTCAAGACCGAGGACGAGCGCGTCATCATCAGGGAGTATGTCCTCAACCACACCGATGCCCTCACCGTCACCGATCTGCTCAACGGCATCATCACCGGCGAAGCCCAGACCGGCGACTCCGCCCTGCTCCCAGGCGCCACGAACCGCAACAACAACCGTACCTTCTTCAACGGCTTCCCTATCGGCGGAGATGAAGGGGCCGGGCAGTTCAACCCCGACGAGATTACGGTGATCGCCGACGAGTTCTCGAACCAGGTCATCATCAAGGCCCCGATCAATCAGCAAGAAGACCTGGGCACACTCATCACTCGTCTCGACAAGCAGCGCTCGCAGGTGTACATCCAGGCCGTGATCGTTTCGATCGGCGACAACGAAGACTTCACCCTCGCCTTCGAGACCCAGGTCATGGCCGGCGAGTTCTCGATGGGCACGAACTTCGGGCTCTCCTCAACCCCCGCAGCAGGGTCATTTACGGACCCGAAATCAGTCGCCACCAGCCTCGGCGGCATCACCGCCGCGGTTATCCGCTCGGACTATGTCCCCCTGATCGTCAACGCCACCCAGACCAACACCCAGGCACGCATCCTCTCGACGCCCCAGCTGCTGGTCAACGACAACGAAGAATCCACGATTGTTTCCGTCTCCGAGCAGCCGTTCAGTGAGATCTCCCAAAGCGATGGTGGCAACAACATCTCTGGCTTTACGGGCTACGAAGAAGCGGGCACGACGCTGACCGTCACGCCCTCGATCTCGGAAGGCGGATTCATCCGTCTGCTCTACAACATCGAGCTCTCGAACTTCACCGCCGCCGCGGGCGTCGACGGCTCGCCCCCGCCGCGAGATCGCAACACACTCACCGGCTCGGCGACCGTCCCCGCCAACGCAACGATCGTCCTCGGCGGCATCACCGTCGAAGACATCCGCGACACCGTCGTCAAGGTCCCGCTGCTCGGCGACATCCCCCTCGTCGGCGAGCTCTTCAAGCGGACCAACAAGGTCAACAACCAGTCCAAGCTCTATGTCTTCCTCACCCCGCGGATCATGACCGACCCGAACTTTAACGACCTGAAGCTCTTCTCCGACGGCCCGCAACGCGAGATGGAAATCGACGAGGACATCCCCGAACTCGAACCCGCCATCATCGACGCACCGAGCAACCGGAACAGAACCGCGACACTGCGAACTCTCCCGGCCCCGACACCAAGCCCGAGCGCATCAAACACAGCCCCGCCTGCCCTCGACTCGGCGTACATCGAACTCAGCGAAGCAAACGAGAAGGGCAGCGACTAAGTCATGGGCAAGGTCAACGGCATCATCAAACGCAACCCCGATCGCAAGCGGGGCAAGAACCAGGACGAGTCGCGCGATCCCAACGCCGCGATGGTCGTCGTCGATCGCTGGAACGACGCCGCCCGCGCCTTTGGCGAGCTCAAGCTCTCGGGCGATCAGCTCCGCGCCTTTGCCGCCATCGAGGGCTCCCAGGACGAACCCTGGGATGTGATGCTCCAGACGCTGGCCCTCGATGAGTCCAACGCGCTCAAGCTCCTCGCCCAGCGCACCGGGCTGGAGTTCTTGGCCGAGCCCAAGCTCAAGGAATCCTCCTCGCGCTTCTACGAGCTCGTCGCCCAAGAAGACGCCCGAGCCTCAAGCATCGCCTGCTACGAGCACAGCGACGGCGCGTATGTCATCGCCACGAGCCGACCGCTCCAGCCGAGCATCCTGAGCATGCTCGAAGACACGCTCGACGCGCCGATCACCGTCGTGCTTGTGCCACGGGCCGCCGTCGCCAGCCTGATCAACCGCGGCTACGAACAACGCGGCGACCTCGTCACCGAAATCGTCGAGGACATCCCCCTCGACATGGACACCATCGAGAAGGCCATGGAGCGCGACAACTTCATGGATTCGGAG
>CAXBLA010000009.1:0-110133 GCA_963976625.1 uncultured bacterium | reverse complement strand
ATCCCGCCCGAGCAGAATGCGCCCTGGTTTCCCGCGTCCTGCGAAGCGCCGACGGCCAGGCAGTTCTTGGCGTTCTCGGGGGATTTGAGCTCGTCGCGGTTGGTGGCCGCGAAGATGACGAGGTTGTCGTCGTTGTTGTACGAGAAGGTATCGACCGCGCGCGCCAGCCCGTTGTACGAGGTGGAGAAGTCGTCGCCCCACGAGTTGGCGTGGATCGAGGCGCCCTGTGCATAGTGCGTGTTGAGTTTGATGGTGAATGCCGAGAAGGTGAACTGAGGCTCGACATCGAAGATCATGCGTGCTTTGTACGCGACGCCGCGGTTCTCGTCGTCGGCGCCGTTATCGCCGATCGCGGTGCCCGCGACATGGGTGCCGTGGTTGCTCGGGAAGAACATCGGGGCGTTATATGCCTGGATCTTGCGATGGTCTGGCCCGAAGGGATCGCCCTCTGGATCGGCGAAGGCGCAGTGTTCTACATCGACCTCGCCGTCGATCACCGCGATGAGCTGGTTCTCGCCGCGGAGCCCGGCTTCGTAGACGGGGTAGAAGTTGGTCTGGTTGGACTGCACGACCCAGCGGGTGGTGGAGTTGCGGAGTGTGATCTCTGGGGCGGACTCGATCCACTGGACGGCGTTGATTTTGGACAGCGAGCGGATCTCGTTGGGTGATCCGATGACCTGTAGCAAGAATCGGTCGTCGGCCAGCTCGTGGCGGACGATCTCGACGCTGCTCTGGGTGTTGATCTGTTTGATCGCATCCTTGATCTGCTCGCCGGCGAAAAGGTAGACATGGGCGGCGAGTTTGTTCTGGGCGGCGATGAGTTTGCGTGACTCGCCGACGGGGACGCGTTGTCCCAGTTCTGGATCGACCTTCCAGGCGTCGTCGAACCTGACCATGTGGGTGACGAACGGCAGGTTGCGCAGAGCGGCGACGCGGGCCTTGGCGAGGTCAACGACATAGGCGTGGTCGGGGAGGTAGTCGCCGAGCTTGGCGCCGGTGCTGGCGATCCGAGCACGCATCGCGGGGGTCATGGGCCCATCGAACACGAGGACCATGCGCTTGGGGAGCTCGTCGAGCTGGGCTTGGTTCATACGCTTGGCGTTGGTCAGCGCGTTGACATCGACCATGCTAGATTTGAGCTGCAGCGATTGGAAGTGTGGTGTGCGCTGCTGGGGTTGGATTGGCTGCGCGGTCGTGTTGCTTTGTAGTTGGGCCAGAGCGCTGCCGCTGAGTGCGATGAGCATCCCGATCAGGGCCGGGGTCCGTGTGCCGGCGGCGAGTTGGTGTTTGGTGTTCATAAAAAATGCTCCAGAGCGGCTCGGTGCGTGAGAGAATCCGGGCTTGGATCGTCCGGATCGACGAGCATCCCTGAGAGCAGAGATCGGTACACATCCGAAAAGAAACCAGCGAAATCGCGTGTTGTGCGTCCAAAGGGCTCGACGCACCCGCACGACATACCCGAACGGGTATATGTCTTTCTATACGCACTCTGGATCTCACTGGATGCAGGGTTCTGACGCCGATAACTGGACTTTGGGGAGGCAGATGGGCCTATGCCGCGTGATTGAGCAGGGCTTCGGCGTGCTTCTTCTTGGCCGCCAGCACGCGTTTGTGGGCCTGCGGGCGTGCCTTGGCGGTGTGAATGACCCGGTCGAGCTTGGTCTTGCGGAGCACCTTGGCGATTTCTTTAGGGAGGTTGTAGAGCACGAGCACGCCGCCGACGCGTTCGAGATCGGTGCTCAGCTCGGCGAAAGCACCGAGACAGCCCGAGGCGAGCGATTCCATGCCGCGCATCGAGAACATCACCATCGGCGGGTTCCCGGGCTTGTGGAGCCCGACGATCTCGGCGCGGAGCTTGGTCGTATCAAGCGAGCGCATCGAGCGATCCACGAGGCGAGCGCGATGGATCCCGTTCTCCGATTTGATCGAGAGCAGCTGGGTGCTTGATGGTTCGTTTGCTTTGGTGGGCGCACTGCGCCTTTGGGCGTTGCCCGATTTTCCGAGTTCGATTCGCACGATGTTTCCCCTGTCCCGGCGGCCAAGAACAGGCCGCGGCGTGGAATATGCAAACCGATGGCGAACGATTCAAACGAATCAAGCACATTGAGCTCGAAAAACCGAGATTGCTTTGGGCTTATGGGTCGCCATCGTCAGGGGGCGATAACCGGGCGATCTGGAGGCGCATCGCGTCGAGCGTCTGGGTGGACACATGATGCTCGATGCCCTCGGCGTCGATCTGGGCCTGTGACTCATCGACCCCGATGGCTCGCAAGAACGAGAGCACCACTTGGTGGCGTTCGTGGGATTCCATCGCCATCTTCTGGCCAGACTCAGTGAGCTCGATCGGCTGGTGAGGTTCGCGGGTGACGAGTCCTTCTTTGCACAGGCGTGCGATGATCCGGGTGACCGTCACATGGCTCACGCCCATGAGCTTGGCCAGTTCGCCCACGCGGGCCTTGCCGCGGGTGTTGATGAGCTGGTCGATTGCCTCGACATAGTCCTCGGCTGTCTCGTCACGGTGGGCGCGCCGGGTCGAGCGGAACCGCTCAGCCGCCGAGGGTTCTGAATGGCCAAGTTGGTCTGGGCGGTTGGGCGTGGTCATTGTGTGGAGTGTAGCGCACAGATTCGGAGTTCACTAATCGAATAGGACCAGCTCAATGTGTGCGTGATCGAGCCCGGCTTTGCTTGCGAACGCTTCACGCGTGCATCCCTCGATCTCGATGGTTTTCTCGGGGTTGGTGTGCCCCTTGAGCACACGGACCTGCGCGGCTTTGAGCTTGAGTGTGCGTGCGAGCAGGGCGCAGATGGCCTTGTTGGCCTTGCCCCCTTCGGGCGGGGCGCTGGTGCGGACTTTGAGCCGATCGCCCAGCACGCCGGCGATCGCGTCGCGCGACGCGCCCGGGACGGCTTTGATCCGGATCCGTATGGGCGTTTGATCGCTCATGGTGTGGAGAAGCCTGATTCTGGTTCAACCAGTTCTGGGCTGGGTTTATGGGCAGGGCTTATGGGCAGGGATTGTTGAAGAGGTTAACAAAGTCCATCACATCGAGTCCGTTGATCGAGCCGTCGGCGTTGATATCGGCGCGGGGCTCTCGGCTCATGAACGCGTCCATCAGCTCGGAGAAGTCGTAGAAATCGAACTGGCCGTCCTGATACAGGTCCGCGGGGTGGTAGGCGTACGCGGTCAGCTCTTGATCGGCGGCCACATCCTCGAGGATGGTGACGGTGCCGTCGCTCCACTCGATGCGGACTTCGTCGGCTGTTTCAGCGTCGCCGAGCCCGAAGTGGAGGGTCATCTCGGATTGGCCGAGGTACCCGCTCTCGCCGTAGACCGCGCGGACATGCTCTTTGCCGCCGTAGGTTGCGATGACCCGAGTGCCGTAGCCCATCGGTGCTAGGCATGGGTGCATGTCGGTGTTGAGATCGATCCGGAGATAATGGGCGAGGTCACGGAACCCGAGATTGTTTCGATAGATGCGGAACGGTCCGCCGTTGTCAACGAAGGCGAGATCAAGATCGCCGTCCTTGTCGTAATCGAACTGGACGAGCCCGCGTCCGTTGATGTTGAAGTTGAGTTTGGTCGTCGCGGCGAGGTCGAAGAAGGTGCCGTCTCCTTCGTTGGACCAGTAACGCGTTTGCTCGTTGGGCCATGAGGGCCAGCCGTTGGTCGCGATGATGTCGATGTCGCCATCGTTGTTGTGATCGCCGCTCACGACGCCCCAGCCCCAGCCGCAGTTTTGGACATTGCGGAGCGAGGCTTGGTCGATGAACACGGGGTTCTCATTGCCGTCGAGCCCGGTGCCCATGTAGAGGGTGTTGTAGTACTCGGCCGAGGAGATAAAGATGTTGGTCTGGAACCAATCGAGGATGCCGTCGCCGTTGAAATCATTGACGGTGGCGCCCATGCCGTTGTTGTCTTTGTTGATCTGCCCGTCCTCTGTCGCGTCACGGTAGGTGAACTGTCCCTTGGCGTCTGGGCCGTTGTTGATGTAGAGGTGTGAGGTGGCAAAGTCGCAGGTGAGCAGCAGGTCCGGGTAGCGATCGCCGGTGATGTCGATAAACTTGGGCGTGAACCCGCGGAGAACGGTCTGGTTTTTGGGGAGCACCTGCTTGGAGACATCGGTGTAGTGCCCGGTGCCGTCGTTCTCGAAAAGCCGGTTGCCGCCTTCTTCAAAGTCCCAGGTCGCGACATAGAGATCGAGATCGCCATCGAGGTCATAGTCCCCGAAGGCCGCACCCTTGCCCCCGACGATGGCGAAGATGTCGTTGACCCCTCGTTCGAGGGCTTGTTCGGAGAATGAGTACTGCCCCTTGGCGTCTGGTCCATTGTTGATGTAGAGCAGGTTCTTGCCGGTCACCGCGGGCTTGCCGCCGGGCCCGTAAGAGACGACATAGAGATCGGGATAGCCATCGTTGTTCACATCGCCCACGGCGCTGCCGTAGCCGTGATGGTTGTAGTCGATGCCGTAGAGTTCGGCTTCGTCGATGAAGGTGCCGTCTTGCTGATTGATGTAGAGCATGTCGGGGACACTGCCCAAGCCCGGGAGGTAGATGTCTGGCCAGGTGTCGTTGTTGAAATCGCCGATGCTCACGCCGCCGGTCATGTGGTGGTGCTGGCGGGAGTAGAGCTCGGTGGGGATCGTGACGGCATGGATCCCGGTCTCTTGGTTCGCGAGGGTGTAGGTCGGGTCGTTGGCAAGGGCGAAGTTTGCACAGACGCTCAGGGCGAGGGCAGCACCGATGGCCAAGCGGACAGGGGGCAAGCGGAGGGGTTTGCGGGTTGGATCTTGGATCATCGATCGCTGGGTGTTCATCTTTTCAAACCTTCCGTCACCGAGATTGGTCGCCCGGGTATTCGTTCAAACCGTGCGCGGGGATACACGCAATAAATCACTGATCCGAGATATGGACAGTGTGCACCCACAGAGCATGACACGATATCGGTCGATTTCAAGAGACTTTGAAAGACAATACGCCCAATTGAGACCGTAGAGGCGAGTTTTTGGTGGGTCTTGCGGTTTGGATCACTGGAAGCGTGGATTCAGACCGGGGTCTTTGCTCTGGATTTTTTGATTGGGCTTCGTTTGGCGTGGATCGCGGTCGATTCGCCGCGGGCTGAGTCCAGCTCACGGATCGGGCCGTTGATAATCCGATCGAAGGCGGTTTGGGCGTTGGATGGCGAGTACTCGGTGCCGATAAAATGACGCCCCATCGCGTGGGCGACGACCCCGGTGGTGCCGCTGCCCAGGAACGGATCGAGGACGGTATCACCAGGGTTCGACGAGCAGGCGATCACGCGGTGGAGGTAGAGCTCGGGGAGCTGGTTGTCGTGCTGGGCTCGGCGTTCTTTGTTGTTGCCCTGGATGCGACCCCAGTACTTGCCGTACCAGACATCCATGGGCACGCGCATGCCCGCGGGCAGGCCGTCGCGTTTAGATTCGGTGCGCGGGTCCGCGTAGATCGCGCGCCGGTCGGATTCTTCGAGCACCGGGTCGGCGTTCCAGGTGCGGTTCTCTGGGTCCTTGCAGAAGTAGAGCGCGTGGACCTTGGAGTTGATGAACCGTCCTTTGGTGTTCTGCCCGAAGCGGTAGTGCCAGATGCACCAGTTGACCATGTGCATGGTCTTCTTGAGGTGCACCACGATCTCAGCGGCACTGTCATCGGGGATGTTGACCCACATCGAGCCATCAGGCTTGAGCGATTGAACGCACAGGTCGAGCCACTGGTAGGTGAAGTCGAGGTACTCTTTGCGCGAAAGCTTGCTGTCGTCCCACGCGTCGCCGGCTTCGTGGCGATCGTAATCGCGTGCCCAGTTGAACGGCGGATCGGCGAAGACCAGGTCCACGGATTGCTCTTGCACCTCTTTAAACTTGAGCAGCTGCTCGCGGCAGTCCCCGATCCGCACCGACGCGACCGCCTTGGACTTTGGGTGCGTGTGGGTGTGATCGGGTTTGGTGGCTTTGGGTTTGGGCATGGTTGGATGCTGTGTTGGCGGGGGTTCGAAACCGAATTGTACAGTGTATCCAGACACCGCGCAACGCGCCACTCTATCGAACATCAATCTTGTTTGGGCTGACAGACAAGGATGCGGATCGGCTTGCTCGCGTGCCTGGCCGCGAGGACGGCGAGCGGGCGCGAGGCTTCTGGTATATGGCGTCGACAGGCCTTGCGACTGCGGAACAGCGCATCGGATCGGGTCCGCCCGAGCCGCCCGCGCAGGCGATCGCTGACGGAATCGATCGCTTCGACCCGCACGATGACATCGATGGCGCGTTTTTTGGTGATCTGGACGCCGATGCGGAAGGATTCGCCGTCGCCGATGACGGGCGGGAGCTCAAGTGCGCCGAAGGCCTTGAGCCATTCGCGGGCCGAGTGGCCGCCGTCGGGTGCGTAGCGGATGACGCGGATCGAACTCAGGCTTGGTGGCGGCATGGGGCTCCTTCTCCCATCAGTGGAGATCTCGGCGATCAGGGCGTGGGCATCCTATCGTATGGTCGATGAATGAGCCCGCAAGTACATCTCAAGCCGATACGCACGGGCTCAGCGTGATGATCCCGTGCCGGAGCAATGAACGCACCATCGGGCGCGTGCTCGATTCGATCCGTGGGCTCGCGACGCAGCTGGTGGTTGTCGATTCGGGCTCGGCGGATCGCACGCTTGAGCTGGTCAACGCGTGCAAAGACTGGGCCGACGATGATCGCTGCGAAGTGGTCATCATCGAGACGACCTGGCGTGGATATGTCCGTACCAAGCAGCTGGCTCTTGATGCGTGTTCACACGCGTACACGCTGTGGCTCGATTCCGATGAGCCGATGACGCCCGAGCTTGCACAGGGCATCCGCGGGGCGATTAATCGCGGCGTCAACGCCGGGCTTGTGAATCGCAAGGTCGAGTACAAGGGCAAGCTCTTGAACCACTGCTGGCAGCCAGAGCACCGCTTGCGGTTCATTAAGACCGAGCTGGCGCAATCGAGCCGCGCCAGGTTCGCCGGCAAGACGCACGACTACCTTGAGGTCGACGCCCCGATCAAGCCCGAGCTGATCTCGGGCACCCTGATCCACCAGTCCTTCGAGACCTTCGCAAAGCACCTCGAAAGCCAGCGTCACTATTCCTTCATCTTCGCCAGCGCCCTCCACAAGCAGGGCAAGAAGGGCAGCGCGTGGAAGATCCTGACCTCGCCGCCGGGTGCGTTTTTGAAGCAGCTGGTGCTCAAGGGCGCGTGGCGCGATGGGTATGCGGGCTGGCTGTGCGCCGGGACCTCGGCCGCGGGGGCGCTGATGAAGCACATGATGCTCTACGAGATGGGGCAGGGCGAGGACTGAGTGCTGGTGTGTTCTGCGTTCAATAGTTGAGCAGGTCGATATGTCGCTGCCCGGCCACGCCCGCATCGTGGAGCCTCAGGAATACGGCTTCTCGATAGATCGGCTCGTCGACCGCTTTGGTTGCTTGGGTGAGCACCGACCACGCCTCATCGTTCCGATCGGCGGCGAGATACGCGATGTGCGCATCGGCGATTGTGTCGGCAAAGCGAGTGATCGTGCTGAGCCTGGATTCTTGCCTGATTCGTTCGTCAAGCTCGGCATCCCCGGTCAGCATGACAAGGCTTTTCTCGTTCATCTTATTGATTCGGTTGTAGCTTTCGATCGCGTCGGCGACATAGGACTCGCCCGATGGCAACGCCCGCCCGAGGATCGCGGCGTGCCCTGAATCGAGCAGCAGGTCATCGATCAGGAAGTACTGGCGTTCGAGCGCGGCCTGCCCATCTTCGGTGGTGTCGGCTTCGATCGCCCAGTCGAGCACGGGCTGAGAATCACCCAAGGCTTCGTGGCTGAGCACGATCCAATCTTGGAGAGCCTGGTGGTCGGTGGTGCCCTGCTTGGTGGCTTGGTCGATGGTCCGCTTGGACTCATCACGGATCTGGGTGAAAGCCGTGCGGGCAGCGGGGTAGGCTTCGATGAGCGGCTTGATTTCGTTGATCATAAACGAGCCTCGGATGCCGGCGAGGGCGGGCTCGAGCTCGATGATGTTGTTCCAGAGCCAGACATACGACTCGGTCGCCTCCGCGTATCGATGCTCTTTGAGCTCGTTCCTCGCCTTCGCTAAGAACTGGTGCACATCGATGGTCGTGTCGATGTGCGAGCGCTGGGTGGCGTTGCTCAAAGAGGGCGCGGCATGGACGGAGAACGCGGTGGCTGCACAGAGTGCGAGCGCCGCGACGGCGGTTGTGCGGATTGGTTTGTGCGTGTTCATACACCAGAGTACTGCGTTGTGGAATCGTGAGTTCGTGTGTGTTTGCAAAATTATATAACATAGTTCCCTCTCCATGAGCGTTCCTTGGATTTGAAGGTCCATGGCTGTGCCTTCATCTCTATTTGTGAAGATCCTGTGAGGATGTATTGAAGCGTGTCCGTTCGGGGTGCATGTGCGGTAAAGTCTTGCCATGCAAGGTGCTGTGTGTCGCAGGGTATGGACGCCCGGGCGATCTTTGCGTTTGGTGAACCGTGTACTCACAGGGATGTGAAGGAGTATCGATTATGCGATATCGTGCGTGCTGGATCTCGGACTTGCACCTGGGGAGCAAGAAGGCCGAGACCGATCTGATCTATAGCTTTCTCAAGAAGAACGAGTTCGACGCGCTCTATCTCAACGGCGATGTGATCGACATCTGGCGATGGAAGCAGGCCGGGCTCCTGCGGGCCAAGAACGCGCAAGAGCACATCAATGTCGTCCAGCGGTTGCTCAAGCTCGCCAAGCGCGATGTCCCGATCAACTTCACACTCGGCAACCACGACGAGTTCCTGATGCACTTTCTGGGCGAGCACGACGGGGCGCGGGACTTTGGGAATATCAACCTCGCCGAGCGTTTGGAGCACACCACGGCCGACGGCAAGCGGTACTTGGTCTTGCACGGGCACCAGTTCGACCTCGTCACCCGCACCGCCCCGTGGGTCGCCAAGCTGGGCGATCGTGGGTACGAATCGCTGATCTGGATCAACCGGATTGTGAACCGTGTCCGCCGAAGACTGGGCATGCGCTACTGGTCGCTGTCCAAGTTCATCAAGCTCAAGGTCAAGAAGGCGACGATGATCATCGGCAACTTCGAGCACAGCGCCCTGCACTACGCCCAGGAGCACGGCTACGACGGCATCATCTGCGGGCACATCCACAACCCCGAGATCAAGGTCGACCCGACCGGCGAGGGCCCGACCTATCTCAACTCGGGCTGCTGGACCGATCTGGCCAACTGCAACGCCCTCGTCGAACGCATGGACGGCTCGATCGACCTGATCCACTGGGACGGACAGCGCGAGCACATCCTCAAATCAACCGACCCCGAGCGGATCGACTCGTATGTGCCCACGCTCTATGAGCTGGGCAAGCAGCCTGATAAGCGGTATGGGCAGGGGATGCGCGGGCTCAAGACCGATGTGTCGGACATCGAAGAGATCTACTCCGCGGTTTGATCGGGCGGGCGGCCCATTTGTGATCCAACTGATGACCCGCTTAATGACTCGGAGAGGCCCGAACTGCTGTTCGTGCAGGTATATAAGCAGATCCGTCGGCCTATGATTCGGGCAGCGCGGGCGTTGGTCCCGTGTAGGTAGCGGAGCCGAGGGCGATCTATTGGAATGATCACGCCCGGTTCGGCGATGGCCCTGATACGGGGCAGAACGGCATATGAATATGGGTGATGAACACAGCGGCGGCTCCGGCTCACGGGGTCGCGGAGATAGAGGCGGATCAGGCGGTCGATCAAGAGGCAGCTCAAAGGGTGGCGGGCGATCAAGAGACGGCGGAGGCCCACGCGGCAAACGCGGCCCACGCGATAAGGGGGCCGACAAAGAGCCCGAACGCCAACGCACCATCAAAGAGCCCAAGGGCGGATGGTCGAGCGACACCTTCGAGACAGACAAAACATTCGCGGATCTGGGGCTCAAAGAATCCATCACCAAAGCGATGGACGAGCGCGGGTTCAAGCACCCGACCAAGATCCAGGCGGCGCTGATCCCCCTCGCACTCGAGGGCGGCGATATTCTTGGGCAGGCCAAGACCGGCACTGGCAAGACCGCGGCGTTCGCGCTCCCATTGATCGAGATGATCGAGCCGGGGGATTCGATGATCTCGGTCATCCTCGCGCCAACGCGCGAGCTGGCGATCCAGATCAAGCAGGACATCGAAGAACTCGCCGAACACACCGGGCTCAAGGTCTGCGCGATTTACGGTGGCCAATCGATCAATGTCCAAGCCGACCAGCTCCGCAAGGGCCCCGAGATCATCGTGGGCACCCCCGGGCGCATCCTCGATATGATCGATCGCGGGTACCTTGATCTCTCCGAGGTCGAGTTCGCCGTGCTCGACGAGGTCGACCGGATGCTCGACATCGGATTCCGCGACGACATCCGCAAGATTTTGGGCAAGTGCCCCGAGGACCGTCAGACGATCTTTGTCTCGGCGACCTTCACCGACGAGATCGAGAAGCTCTCACGCAAGTACATGCACAACCCCGAGAAGCTCGAAGTCTCGGCGGGTGCGCTCACTGTTGATCTGGTCAAGCAGGGCTATGTCACCTGCGATCCGTGGGACAAGAAGCGGATGCTCGCTCATCTGCTTACGCACGAAGAGCCCGCGCTCACGATCGTGTTCTGCCGAATGAAGCGAACCGTGGATTCGGTGGTTCGTTATCTTGAGCGCAAGGACATCACCGCGACGGCGATCCACGGCGATCTCTCGCAGGCCAAGCGCAACCAGGTGATGAGCAAGTTCCGCTCGGGCAACTTGGCCGTGCTCGTGGCGTCGGACCTTGCATCGCGCGGCATCGATGTCGAGGGCATCACCCATGTGGTTAACTATGACCTGCCCGACGATCCGGATCTGTATGTCCACCGCATCGGGCGTACCGCCCGCGCGGGCAACGACGGGCACGCCTGGTCGTTGGTGCTGCCGAGTCAGGGCTCGCTGCTCACCGAGATCGAGATCTTGGTCAACTCCGAGATCCCCAAGCTCGACTACCCAGACTTCGAAGCCCGCCCACGCCCCGAAGACTGGAAGGACGAGCCGACCGGCGGGCGTCCGGTCTACGAGGTCAAGGGTGCCCCGACCGAGCCCAAGAAGAACCGCTTTGAGACCGCGCAGGTCCCCGTGGTGGACAAGCTCTCGGAGCGCGACCTGAGTGCCAAGTTCCCTGGCGGGATCGTCCCGACCAAGCTGCCCGGCAAGATGATGGGCGGCAAGGCCAAACGCCGCGGGCGATAACACGCCGGATCAGTTTTAATATCTTCAGCACCCCGCTCGATGCGGGGTGTTTTTGTTGAACACATCACAAAAAAACGCACCCCATTGAGGTGCGTTCAGATCGGTGCGTTCGGAGTCTTTGAGTTGGTAGGCAACGAATCAGAGCGTGTTGGCGGTCTCGTGCTCGTGCGCGGTGCTCTGCTCGCCTCGGATCGAACCGACGATGTCCGGGTTGGCGTTGATGTGGATCTTGCTCTCGGCCCGCGACGCGTTGGCGGTGACCGCTGAGGGCGAGCCGGTGTTGGGCGTGCCGGCTTCCACTGCAGGGTTCTGGCCGTCGGTGTCTGGGGTTTCCATGGCTTCACGCATGCGACGCCCGACCTTGAACTTCACGGTCCGCTTGGCGGGCACAGGGACACGCTCGAGGGTCTTGGGGTTCTGTGCGATG
Organism: uncultured bacterium; assembly: GCA_963976625.1. Lineage (GTDB taxonomy): Bacteria > Planctomycetota > Phycisphaerae > Phycisphaerales > UBA1924 > UBA1924. The sequence continues at coordinate 98,453 of CAXBLA010000009.1, read as the reverse complement.
CGGGGGGCGCGGTTCTTGACCTCGAACACTCCGAAGTCGCGGAACTCGAGCCGATTGCCGTCGCCGAGCTCGACGATCACCTGGTCAAGAAACTCCTGAACAACCTGCTTGACGGCCACACGCTTCATGTCGGTGGTCTCAGCGATCCGGTCGATCAGGATTTTCTTGGTGATCGTGTTCATGTTGTGTTCCCTTATACGCATGGTGCGTGCATGTATTGATTATTGAGCCCCCAAATACTCGCCGGGGCCCCTCTGGTATCTATCGATGATCATCTTCGTTCGGGCACTTGGAGGGATGGTTATCGGCCGTGGTTGTCTATCTGGCGTTGTCCCGGTTTGGCCAGCTTTATACCAGCTATTGACCATGGGGGCAGCGACGATAACTCTTTTCCAGCCAGTACCATCCAGATCGGTACACGAAACGGAATATGATCTCCGTGAAGATGAGTATCGCAGACTCAACGCCCAGAGTCAATGGGCACGGCGATGTCTTTTGTGTTCTCTTTTTTTGCGCAAGATCGAGTGGATAAAGCACTTGCAATTGCATCCCAACCTTGCTATGAGCCCCCATGAACGACCCCGAAAACCACGATCAGCGCCCCCCGGCGAGCCCGCCCAACCGATCAAAGTCGGGTGTTTTGCTCGCGCCCGGGGTCCGGGTGGACCAGAATGCGATCGTGATCAGCTTCGTGCGTTCGTCGGGCCCGGGCGGGCAGAATGTCAACAAGCGATCCACCAAGGCCCAGCTGCGGATCTGTGTCGATCAGATCCCGCTCTCTGCGCGTGCCCGGGCGAGGTTCATGCGTCTTGGGCGCAACGCGATCAACGCCGACAACGAGCTGGTGCTCAGCGCCGACGAGACCCGCAGCCAATCGCGCAACCGCCGGGCGTGCATGGATCGCCTGCGTGAGATGGTCATGCGTTCGCTCGTCGAGCCCAAGGCCAGGCGGGCGACCAAGCCGACCAAGGGATCGGTCCGGCGTAGACTTGAGAACAAGAAGCAACGATCGGAAACCAAGCAACGCCGACGACCACCCGAGCAGCACTGAGCAGAGTTCACATGACGATCGATTCCAACAACTTGTCAACGATCGTGCTTGCGATCGAGCTCTCCAACCCGAGCGCATCAGCCGATGCGCACGCCGCGGCGGTGTTCTGTGCAGACGATGATGACTCCGCTGGTCCAGTTTCGTTGATTGGCTCAAGGCCCATTCCAGACGGTATACGAAGCTCCGATGCGATCATGGTGCTGATCGAATCGTTGTGCGCAGCGCATCAGATCAAGCCGACGCAGATCGCGCGGATCATCGTCTCCATCGGCCCGGGCGGCTACACCGCGCTGCGGATTGCCAGCACGACGGCCAAAGTCCTCGCCCACACGCTTGGCTGCGAGCTCGTCGCGGTGCCCTCGGCGGCAGTGGGGGCGCAGGCGATCGAACCATCGCATCGCCCGGCGCTGATCGCGCTGGCGTCGAAGAATCAGATGGCCCACTGCTCGCTGGTGCACGAGGACGGGCGCGTCGAATCGCTCGGGGTGCTCGATGCTCAGGGTATCGGTGAGTTGAGTCTCCGCGCGATCTTTGCGGACAAGCACCTGCCCGGCTCATTCGTCGGGCTGGCCAACGATCGCGGCATCTCGATCGAGCCGTTGGTGCTCGACGCACGCCACTGCGTTTCGGCGGCTGCGGGCATCGCCCCGATTGATCCTGATGAGCTCAGGCCGATCTATGCCCGCGAGCCAGACGCCGTGACCCAGTGGCGTGCCCGTGGTCAGACCAAGACTTCGCCCAAGCCCCAGAGCTGATCGTCCCATAACCGAGGCTCGCTCGCCATCCAGGCGGTGCAGGTTGCTTGACTGATTGGTTCGCCGTCACTCGCCCGATCCCTGTGAAGTTGGGTAAGCTGTGCGACGATATCCGATCAGGCAGGTGATCACCCGAATCACTCTACAACGACAGCATCGATCCCGCTTAGATCACGGAAGGTCACTGGCAATGGTTGCACAACAGAATCAAGATTGGTCGGAGAAGAAGGTCTTCACGACCGGCGAGGCCGCCAAGGTCTGCAAGGTCTCGCAGCAGACCATCATCCGCTGCTTCGACTCGGGCCGGCTCAACGGCTTCCGCGTGCCGGGCTCTCGGTTCCGCCGAATCCCGCGTGACGAGCTGATCAGATTCATGCGTGAGAACGAGATCCCGCTGGCCGCCATCGGCTCGGACCGCAAGCGCGTGCTCGTTGTCGACGACGAGCCCGAGATCTTGGACCTGATCACCGAGATGCTCGTCAGCGACGGGCGCTTCGAGGTCTGCCAGGCATCGACGGGCTACGACGCCGGGATCGAGACCGAACGGTTCAAGCCCCACCTGATCCTGCTCGATTACATGCTCCCCGATATCAACGGCAATATCGTTTGCCAGCGCGTCCGCGCCTCCGAGACTATGGGCCACACCCGCATCATGTGTGTCTCTGGCGTGGTGGATCCCGTCGAGATCGAGAAGCTCCGCAACGCCGGGGCCGACGATTTCCTCAAGAAGCCCTTTGATCTACGCGAGATGATCACCCGGATCGAGACGCTCCTCGAGATCAACGCTTCGTAAACACTCGGCGAGGGCACCATGAATAACCAACAGCCAAGCCCGGCAGGACAATCAGATTCTGCTGCTGCGCCCATGAACGAGCAGCAGGTCGAGCTAATTTTATCGAACATTGATCGCCTGCCCACGCTGCCGGCGGTGGCGACGCGTCTGATGTCAATCTCGAGCGTCGAGGACATCAACCTCGACGAGATCATCCTGCTGATCGAATCTGACCCGGCGATGAGCACGATGATCCTGTCGATGTGCCGAACCGCTGATAAGGGACTCGGCGACAAGATCACGACCGTCCGGCGCGCGGTGATTATGCTCGGACTCGAAGCCGTGCAGGTCGCGGCGCTGAGCGTGCATGTCTATCAACAGCTCAGCACCGAAACCCCCGAGCACGACGCCGAGGATCATCTGTTTGATCGTTCAGGGTTCTGGATCCACTCGCTGGCCGTCGCGTGCGGGGCCCATGCAATCGCTCAAGAGCATCCGCAGCTGGGTGTCTCGCCCGACCAAGCCTACCTCGCGGGCCTGCTCCATGATTTGGGCAAGCTCTCGCTCGATTTGATTCTTCCCAAGGCGTATCAGCGGGCGCTGGCGATGTCGCAGTCGCGCCACTGCTCGCTGTGCCTCGTCGAGCGGACGATGCTCGGGCTCGATCATCACACCGCCGGCAAGCGGATGGCCGAGCACTGGAAGCTGCCCGATCCGGTCCGCGACGCGATCTGGCTGCACTCGCAGCACCTGGGCTCGCTGCCCGAGAGCGCGAGCCGATCGCTTGTTTCGATTGTGACCATCGCCGAGTCTTGGGCGCGTGATACGCATCTGGGCTGGGCCGGTGAGTATGGCGAGCCGCTGGACCTCTACGAGCAGGCCGAGTTCCTCAGGATCAATCCCGAGTTCTTCAAGAACAACACGCCTGCACTCATCGAAGGCGTCGCCACGCGTGGCAAGATCCTGGGGCTTGGGGAGATCGCCGAGCAGGGCTTGCTCATCGAATCGCTCACGGCCGCCAACCGTCGGCTCGCCCAGCTCAACACCGATCTGCGCTCCAAGCTCTCGTCGGCTAAGACCAGCGATCGGATCCTCGAATCCATCGACACCTTCCATGAGCACGCACGAGTCGATGCGTCGCCCGAGCAGATATTCTGTTCGATTGTCCGATCGGCCAGTGTGCTTGTCGGCTCCGAGCGGGCCGCGGTAATCGTGCAGCACTCAGACGGCGCGCCCTGGCAGACCTTGATGATCGATCAGGGCAAGGTCGTGACGCCCTCGAAGGCAGTCAAGGCCCCGCAGAGCGAGCACGAGACCGTACGCCCCGGGATGCTGGCCCACGCCAACGCCTCGCAGTCGATGGAGCTGGCCACGCTCGATTGGCTCCGCGAGTTGTTCATGAGCGTCAAAGAGATCGGCGCCCCCATGCTCATCGGCAGCGCGGACGCTCAGGCCGAACAGCCGAGCGACGAATCCTCGTTCCTGATCATCATGCCCAAGATGGGCAGTGGCATCGAACAGATCGTCTCCACGCCCGGTTTCGCCACCGTGCGAGCGCTCTGGGGGCGGGCGCTGGCCCAGGCGATCATCGCCGAGAAGGGGCGGCGCGTGGGCGAGGAGCTCGCGGGCGCGAACCACGCGATGACCGCGCTGCGTCATGAGCTGACGACCAAGGAGTCGCTGGTTCAGCTCGGCAAGATGGCCGCGGGGGCGGCTCATGAGATGAACAACCCGCTGGCGATTATCAAGGGGCGATCACAGCAGCTCTTCGAGCGTTCGGGCACCGAACGCGAACAAGCCTCGGCCCGCGCAATTACTGCGGCTTCCGATCAGCTCACCGATCTGATCACCAGCTTGCACATGATCGCCGACCCGCCGACTCCCAAGCTGGCGCTGGCCGATCCGATCCTGATGGTGCGCCAAGCCATTGCGATTGCAAGAGATCGGTGTCAGGCCCAGGGGCACAATGTCCGCATCCAGTGCAACCCCAAGGGCGAGATCCGGCCCATCGGCATGGATCTGGACATGCTCGCCAAAGCGGTGGCCGAGCCCATCATGAACGCGGTGCAGGCGAGCCCGAACGCAATCATTTCCGTTTGCATTGAACCCGGGTCGCGAGATGGCCGACTCTTGGTACGGATCACCGATCGCGGGCCCGGTTTCACGAGCGACTCGATCAAACACGCCTTCGATCCCTTCTTTTCCGAGCTCGACGCGGGTCGTCGTTCGGGGCTGGGGCTGGCACGGGCGCGTGGGCTCATCGAGCTGCACAAGGGCGAGATCGTCCTGGGCAACAACCCGGGCGACAGCAAGGGTGCTGAGGTGGTGATCTACCTGGAGACGGACCTCCTGGACAACCCGTTCGCGACCGACATTCAGGCGGCGTGAACCACCACAAGAGACACCACCCGGTGTTGAAGACAAACAGAGAGCCGAGCACGGATCATGGAACGACCCAACAAGACCAAGCCAACAAGCCTGAGCACCACCCCCGTTGATCTGGGCGTTGAGCACGACCCCGCATCCGACCTGGGTGTGCGTGTAATCGCCGTCTCGCCCCGCGCTTCGGTCCGCCGACGCTTGTCGAGCATGCTCCACGGGCATGTCGAATCGCTCCACTTTGTTGAAGACGCCGCCGCTGCCAAAGAACAGGTCGTCACCAACACCTGCGATCTGGTCATCATCGAACGCGCCCTGCCCAGCACCGACGGCATCGACCTGCTCGATCAGCTCTCAGCGAACCACCCCGCACTCGTCGGCGTGATCATCGGCCAGACTGAAAACATCGACGACGCGATCCGCGCGATGCGCTCGGGCGCATGCGATCTGATCTCGATCCAGAGCCGCAACGCCCAGACCACCGCTCGTTTGCTCGAGTCCGTCAAGCGTGCCCAGCGCATCCGCCAGCGCGACGCCCGCGTCGATCGGCTCAAGAAGCTCTGCCACAAGCTCAACTCCGCCCGCCAGGATGTGTCGGGCCAGGTCGGCGACCTGTGCAACGATCTGGTCACCGCGTACCAAGACCTCTCCGAACAGTTCGGCGATGTGAAGCTTGCGACAGAGTTCAACGCCATGCTCCGCCAAGAGCTCGAGATCGAATCGCTCCTGCGGACCATGCTCGAGTTCACGCTCAGCAAAATCGGCTCGACCAACGCCGCCGTGTTCCTGCCATCGAGCTCGGGCGATTACTCGCTCGGCGCGTATGTCAACTACGACATCCCCCGCGACGCCGCCGAGATCATGCTCGACCAACTCGCCGATTCCGTCGCGCCCCAGTTCGAGGACACCGATCAGGTGATCTCGCTCACGGGTCGTTACGAGATGGACGAGGCCCTTGGGCGCGATGCCCACTGGCTCGAAGACTCAACCGCGATGATCGTCTCGTGCCAGCACGACGACGAGTGCCTCGCCGTGCTCGCGTTGTTCCGCGATCAGTCGATGGAGTTTGGCGACGAGGACATCCGCACGCTCAACATCATCGCCCGGCTGTTCGCCGAGCAGCTCGGACGCGTGATCCGCGTCCACCACCGCCACCTGCCCAAAGACCAGTGGGGCGCGATCGATACCGGGTCATACATCGATCCGGTCGACGAGGATGACGACGATTACTTCTCATCCGACGACGATCACTTCGGCTTCGCGGCCTGATCCGAACGGGCGATGGCTGATCGGGCGAAGACCGCTCAGCCCATCTGACCAAGCGTCTGCGAGAGCATCAACGAGTTCCCATCAGGATCAAAGAAGGTCGCCAGCTTGACCATGTCTGGGATGACGATGGTGTCGCCATCGAACTTCACGCCCTGCGATTCGAGCGTCGCGCGGGCGCCGTCGAGATCAGACACAGCCCATGTCGGTGTCGGCCCACCGGGCTTGACGGCTTCGACCTGGCTTACGCCCAGCTGCACGCCCGGGACCGGCGACTTCATCTCGGCCCAGCCCATTTCATCCATCTTGTAGAGCAGCTCGAACCCGAGCACGCCGGTGTACCACTCGATCGAGGCATTCATGTCCGAGACACGCATCGCGATGGTGAGTTCGGGTTCGAAGGGGATGGGGGTGCTCATAGTGTGCTCCTTGATGGGTGAGACAGTTGTGGATTATGCTTGACATGAATATATAGCAACTATAAAATCGTGTCAATAGAGCCGTCATCAATTTCTTGATATTGAGCACGCTCACCCAGAACTCACCTCGCCCATGCATGAAGCCAGCCACCTCAACCAGATCTTCGCGCGCCGATGGGCAATCCCGATCCTCGCCTCACTCCGCGGCTCGGGCGGGTGCAAGTTCATCACACTCACCAGCAATCTCGAGGGCTCGCGGGCCGCGCTCAAATCCTCGCTCGCGCTCCTCGACACCCTGGGGCTCGTCATCCCCAACCCCGGGCACGGGCACCCGATGCGCCCTGAATACATCCTGACACCCCGCGGCTCCATCGTCGCGGAGCCGGCCGGTGCGCTGGTGCATTCGCTCGACAAAGCCAGCTCGCTCGATCTCGGGCTCAAGAAATGGTCCATGCCCACGCTCTACGCAGTGGGGGCGGGCTCCGAACGGTTCAACACCATCGCCCAGTCCCTTGGCTCCGCGACCGATCGGGCGCTCTCGCTGGCCATCAACGACCTGCAGACCATGTCGATGCTCGATCGTCGCTTGATCGACGATCGCCCGCCCCGGGCGATCTACGCGATCACCCGCCGGGCGCGTTGGCTGGTGCCGTGCTTGGGCGATCTGCAGCAGGCCATGACCAGCCCATGACAAGGCCTTAAGCTGAAACTGGTCGCCCTGTTTTCCCAACAACATGATGATCGGGCATTCGCCCTTTCAGGGTCTGTTTTCTGACACTCGCACGCACAACGCGTTAAACTATCCCCGTGGGCAGGCCGCGTGGAATGGTGCGGCTGCTCATCGGGAGAACTCACATGATGCACATGCTCTTCGGCGATCTCGCCCCCTGGTTCACCGCTCCGGCACTGCTGGGCACGGGTTTCCTCATGATCCAGCTTATTCTCGGCGAAATCGGAGGCGACGGCGCAATCGATCTCGACCTTGATCTAGAAATGGACCTCGACGCCGATCACCCGGGCGCCGAGTTTGGCATCCTCAGTGTCCAGTCCATCTCCGCCTTCTTCATCGGTTACGGCTGGATCGGGCTCGGAGCCTACCGCTTCCTCGATATGGGCTTCACCGGGGCCGCCATCATCGCGGTCTGCGCCGGCGTGGGCGTCGCGTGGCTGATGGTCTACCTGCTGCGTGCGTTTCTTAAGCTCCAGAACAACACCAATGTCTCGATCCACCAAGCCGTGGGTTTGGTCGGCGAGGTCTACGCGAGCATCCCGCCCGCTGGCCAGGGCAAGGGCGAGATCATCCTCGTGATCAACCAGTCCCAGCACAACTACTTCGCGATCCAAGAACACGACGAACTCATCGAGACCCACACCCGTGTGCGCGTGCTCCGCGCCGACACCGCGAGCAACCTGATCGTGGTCGAGCCGACGGCCTAACAATTTTAGATATTCGTTTCTCATCCACTCATCGTTTCTACAATCATTCCAAACATATACAAAGGAGAGTTCATGCAATCAATCCCAATGCTCGCTCAGGCGGATTCGTCCAACTCGGGGATGTTCATCATCATCGTGGTGGCCGTGGTCCTGTTTGTGCTGTTGTTCGTCACCCTGTTCCTCGCGTCGCGATACCGCCGATGCCCGTCGAACCGGATCCTCGTGATCTGGGGTACAGGCTCAACCTCCTCCGCCCAGTGTTTCCACGGCGGCGGCAAGTTCGTTTGGCCCGTCATCCAGGACTACGCGTACATGTCGCTCGAGCCGTTGGTGATCGAGATCCCATTGCAAGGCGCACTCTCACTCAACAACATCCGCGTGAATGTGCCCTCGACCTTCACCGTGGGCGTGTCCAAATCGCCCGTGCTGATGAACAACGCCGCCGAGCGTCTGCTCGGGCTCACCCAGCACCAGATTCAAGAACAGGCCCAGGACATCATCCTTGGTCAGCTGCGTCTGGTCATCGCGACGCTCTCGATCGAGGAGATCAACAAGGACCGCGAGAAGTTCATGAACCTCGTCAACGAGAATGTGGCCGAGGAAATCAACAAGATCGGTCTCACGCTGATCAATGTGAACATCCGCGACATCACCGACGAGTCGGGCTACATCGAAGCGATCGGCAAGCGGGCCGCCGCCGAGGCCATCAACCGGGCCAAGGTCGAGGTCGCCGAGCAGGACCGCGAGGGTGCCGTCGGTGAAGCCACGGCCTACCGCGAACGCAATGTCCGCGTCGCCGAGGAAAAAGCACTCGCCGATCAAGGGCAAAAGAACGCCGAGCAACAGAAGCGAATCGCGATCGCCGAGCTCGAAGCCCAGGCGATCACGGGCGAAGTGGAATCCAAGCGAAACCAAGAGATCGCCGCGGCTGAGCGATTGGCAGAAACGATCGCCGCCAAGAAACGCGCCGAGCAAGAGCAGCGAGTCGAGGTCGCGATCGCTGAAGCATCCGCCGTCGACGGCGAAAACACAAGCTCGGCCAAGGTCGCCGAGTCCAACGCCCAGCTCGCCGAGATCCGCGCAGAAGCCAGCCGACGCTCGGATGTGGCGGCCGCCGAAGCACGCCAGAAGATCTTCACCGCCCAGCGCGAAGAAGAACTCGCTAAGCTCGCCAAGGAACAGCTCGCTCCCCAAGAGATCGAGAAGAAGCGTATCGAGATCGAAGCCGAAGCCACCGCCGAGCGCAAGCGTCGCGAAGCCCGAGGCGAAGCTGACGCGGTGCTCGCCAAGTACGAAGCCGAAGCAAAGGGTGTCCAGCAGGTGCTCGAAGCAAAGGCCGAGGGCTACCGCCAGCTGATGGAATCCTGTGCCGCCAACCCACGCGTCGCCCCGACCCTGCTGATGATCGAACAGCTCCCCGAGCTCGTCGCGATGCAGGTCAAGGCGATCCAGAACCTCAAGATCGACAAGATCACGGTCTGGGACTCGGGCAACGGCAGCGATGGCAATGGCAACGCCACCGCCAACTTCCTCAGCGGCATGATCGGCTCGCTGCCTCAGGTTCATGAGCTTGCAAAGCAAGCCGGGATCGAACTACCGAGCGCACTGGGTAAGGTCGGGGAGATGGAAACGGTTGAGCCGATCGCTCACTCGTCAACTGATAAGCCAGCCACAGACACCAAGGCATAAAGCCTTTCGAGTCTGTATAGCAAGCATAAAAAACACCCCGGCCAACGCTGGGGTGTTTTCTTGTATACATAAAACTTGCTTGGTGCTCTCGACTCAATCGTCGAAGTACAGCTTCGCGTCGTCTGGCAGGTCCACGAGCAACGCGTCGCGATCGATGTTCTCGATCTCCAGCTCGCTGTCGAACTTGCCCGTCTCCTGGCTCGGGACATGCAGGTTGCCCTTGCCCGATGTCCCGCGCAGGCGACGCTCGACGCGCTTGCGTGCACGCATGATCAGCTTGATGGGTACCTCGTCGAAGGGCATCACCTCGCGGAACCGGTTCATCAGGAAGCGCTCGTAGTTGTTGGTGAACAGGTCCGGATCGTTGACCACCAGCACGATCGTCGGCGGCGCCGTCTTGACCTGCGACGCGAAGTAGACCTTGGCCTCGATGCCCAATCGGTTGCTGGGCCCGCGCTTCTCGAGGATGCCCTTGATCACCCGATTGAGCATCCCGGTGCTCACGCGGGTGTTATTCTGCTCATGGAGCTCGAAGGCCAGCTTCATCGTCTCCTTGACATTGAGCCCTTCCTCGGCGCTCATAAACGAGATCGGCGCGAACCGCAATCCGCCCAGCTCCTTGCGGAAGTACTCCTCGTAACGCTGTGGGGTGACTTTGCGCCCCTTCTCGTCGCTGGCGTCCTTGGCCACATCCCACTTGTTGATCACGATCACCACGGGCTTGAACGAATCCACGATCATCTTGCCGAGCTGCTCGTCGACCTGCGAGATCTCCGTGGTTGCATCGACCATAAACACCACCACATCGGCCCGCTTGATCGCCCGCTCGGCCCGATCGAGCGCGTACCACTCGATACTGTCCTGGAAGCTCTTCTTTCGCCGCAGCCCCGCGGTGTCGATTGCGAGGAGCGACTTGCCATCAAACTCAAGCTTCACATCCACCGCGTCGCGCGTCGTGCCCGCGATCTCGGAGACGATCATTCGAGGCTCGCCAGCAAGGCGGTTGACCAGCGTGGACTTGCCCGCGTTCCGCTTGCCCACGATCGCGATCTTCATATCGACTTCGGGCTCGGGCTCTTCGATAGTGTTAGGCGTGATCTCGTAGAGACGATCGAGCAGGTTCCGACGGAAGTACTTGCTCGTCGCGCTACAGATCAACGGCACACCAAAGCCAAAGGCCGACAGCTCGTAGGCGTGGGGCTCCCAGCTCGTGTCGTCGCACTTGGTCGCGACGACATAGACGCGGGTGAGTTCTGAGTTCTTCGAGCCGTCCTTGTCGCGACGCCCGAGCTTCTGCTCGCGGAGCATCTGGCAGATGGCTTGGTCCTGGGCGGTAATCCCCGCCTGGCAGTCCACGGCGAACAAGATAATGTCCGCGCTCGACACCGCCTCGGCGATCTGGTTCTCGATATCTTTGGTCAGCGTCGCCAGGTCCTCACCGACCTCGTTGTACCGCTTGCCGTCGGCGACATACACGCCGTACCCGCCCGTGTCGGTCAGCTCGATGTGCTTGACCGGGCCCTTGAGGTCCGGATGGGTGAGCCCAACCACGGTCGAGAGCCGATCGCGCGTCACACCCGGCGTGGGATCGACAATGGCGATCCGCTCCTGGGCGATGAGATTGAGCAATGAACTCTTGCCGACATTAGGTCGGCCGACGATGGCGATACGGGGGATGGGCATAGTCGAGGATCATAGACACGAGCCCGGCAAAGCAAAGTTTGAAAGGCGCACAAACTGCTCTGAGATAGAGATTTGCGGGACAATTTTCGGTTTCCGACCCAGCCTCAATCCGCGATCAACTCCCCGATCAAATCATGATGCGATTTGACCACCTGCGTCGCCCCAGCGCCCAGCAGCTCGTCGGGCGGGGTCAAATCCGCCAGCCCGATCACCCGCATCCCGGCGGCTCGGGCCGCGATCACCCCGGCAACGGAGTCCTCAACCACAATACAGGTCTCGGGGGCATGCCCCATGGTTTGAGCCGCGTGGAGGAACAGCCCCGGATCGGGCTTCCACTTGCCGACCTCATAGGCACTAAACAGCGTCTGGCGATCCGTCCCTTTTCGGCACGCAAATCGATCCATCAGCCCCGACCCACCCAAAGTCAAGGTGGCCTTCTCAACCGGTGCATTGGTCCCGATGCACCGGTGGGGGGCGTGGAGCCCGTTGGCGTGGCGGGCGTCGAGGGCATCGAGCAGCTCGTGGATTCCATCGAGGGCCGGCACGCCGTGGGTGTTCATTTCTTCGTACATCCGCACGCGGTAGTCGTCGATGAGCCCGGGCAGCTTCTTGCCCAGCTTGGTCTCGACATCGTCGAGGATATCGGTGAGGTTCCGCCCCTTGAAATGAGCAATCGAATACGCCGTATCGACTTCCCACCCGGCTTCTGTGACACACGCCGCCAGCACCCGGTTGGTGAGCGGCTCGGTGTTCACCAAGACCCCGTCGCAGTCGAAGATAATCAGTTCAGCATCCAGCATTCGATCGCTCCCTTCATGCGTATTCGTTCAGCCAAGGAGATCAACAAACAGTTCCCGCCGGTTGAAGGCGGCTCCGCACTCCGGGCAGGCACCAGAAATCGCCAGCCCGTCGAGCGGATACGAGCACGACGCGCAATCCAGCTGGATCGCGCACACCTCGGCGTCCGACAGGTTCGCCAATGGCTCGGCGGTTTCATAACAACCCGCCAACGCATCGGGCCCGGACCGCTCAAAGATCAGCTCCACCATGTCGTACTTCGCCGAGCACCGAAAGCAAGGCCCAAGCGGGCGCGAAGTAAACAAACGCGTGTTGCACGACGGACAGTCGGGCACATGCTTGGGATCGAGCAGCGACAGGTCAGGACGCACATCGTCCTCCCAGCCTTCATCGATGGTCGGCGGGTTGGCTTCGATCTCTTCGAGCAGTTCCTGGGCCCGTTCGCTCAGGCGTTTGGTCGGGATGATGAGTTCATATTGCCCGTTGGATCGCAACCCGCCGTACAGGCTGATCACCGCCGAGACCGACGCGTCGATCACGCCCGCCATGATGCCGTGCTCACGCAGATGGGCGGCATGAAACTGAGCGATCATCGGCGAGTGGTAATACGCAACGCAGTGCACTTATGAACCTGACCCAGAACCCAAACCAGAACCTGACCCGGCTTGGGCTGCTTCGGGCGCGGGCTCTTTGGCGTCCGCACGCATAAACAGCACCTCGCCCTTGGCGATGGCCTGCCCGGGCTTGAGCCCGTACTCGCCGTTCCATTGGGCGAGCTCGCTGAGCGGCGCGACAAAGCCCGAGTTGGGATCGTTGGGATCGCTCAGGTGATTGCAGTTCCAGTTCCGCCAAAGCTCGGCCATCTTCTCGGGCATCACGGGCCAGAGCAGCAGCGATGCGATGCGGAGTGCTTCGCCGCAGGAGTAGAGGATCGAGCTGAGCGCGTGCTCGCCGTCGTCGAGCGTATCGAGCTGCTTGGCGAGCGTAAACGGGGCAGAGTACGAGATGAAGTCGTCCACATGACGCACGATCGAGCGCCCAGCATCAAGCATCGCGACCAGATCAACCGTTTCGAGCGCCCTGCCCGCTTCGTCTACTGCGTTGGCCGAGAACTCAGCGAGCTTGTAAGTCCGATCCGGATCGTCCACGGCCTTGCCCGCATTGGCCAGCGCCGTGCGCGCGGTCTGCAGCGAGGTCCCGTTGTCGAACCCAAACTCACCATTACAAGTGCCCGAGACCTGCCCGTCGAAGTACTTGTTGAACATATTCCCGACCCGGCTCGTCGAGTTGCCCACCGAGTTGGCCAGGTCCGCGTTGAATACCTCGACAAAGCGCGAATGCGCGAAGTCCGCGTCGTTGGCACCCAACGGCCCCTGGGTCGTCAAGAACCAGCGCACCGCGTCGAGGCTGTACTTCTCGCTGTACGCTTCGAGCAGGTCGATCTCGACGAAGTTGCCCAGGCTCTTGGACATCTTCGTCCCCTCGGCAATCCAGTACGCGTGGGCGTACACAGTATCGGGCGCGGGCTTACCCAAGGCGTGCAACATCGCCGGCCACACGATCGCGTGGAACCAGATGATGTCCTTGGCCATCAGGTGCACGACCTCGCCCTCCCAGTACTTCCGCCGCTCGTCGTTGTCCACGATCGTCAGGTAGTTGCACAGCGCTTCGATCCACACATAGATCCGGTGCGAGTCATCGCCGGGCATCTGGATGCCCCAGTCCGCGTCGCCCTCCTTGATCTTGCGTGACACAGGCACCGAACGAAGCCCCTGCTTGAGCCGGCCGAGCACCTCGTTCTTGCGCGCCTCAGGCAAGACCTTGATCGCGCCCGATTCGATCTGCTCACGCAGCCAGCCCTCGTACTTGTCGAGCTTGAAGAAGTAGTTCTGCTCGACGCGCTTCTCAAGATCGCGTCCGGTGACCGGTGATTTGTAGTCGTGCTCCTTGGCGACCATCTCGGTGAGGTACTCTTCTTGTGACGGATCGTACCAGCCCTCGTAGTCGCCCAGCTCGATATCGCCCTGGGCCATCAGTTGCTCGATGAACTCGATCGCCTTGGTCTTGTGGCGGTCCTCGGTCGTGCGCACAAAGTCGTCGTTCGTAAAGTTCATCAGCCCGAAGGCTTTCTTGAAGCGCTCGGCGTTGATCGTCGCCCACTCGTAGGGCGTTTTGTTTTGCTCGGCCGCGGTTTTCGAGACCTTCTCGGCGTGCTCGTCCGTGCCCGTCAGGAAGAACACATCGCGCCCGATCAGGCGCTGGGCGCGAGCCGCCACATCGGCGATCAGCGTCGTGTAACAATGCCCGATGTGCGGGCGATCGTTCACATAGTAGATCGGGGTCGTGATATAGTACGGTTTCTGGTTGGTGTTTGCTGCTGGCATCCAGGGATTGTAGTGCCGTCGACCTGCTCCGCCCGCCATCGACCCGCCGGCGATCCCATTTCTTGCGCCCGCGGGCGATCTGAAAGTCCGTATATCCTTTGCCGCCAAAGCCATAACTAACTGATCGTTCTGGGCTATGATGGTTTCTGCGCGGGAATAGACTCCCCCGAGGAATCGTTTTCCTCTGCGAAGAGAAAGGGCAGGCAACAGTTTGGAGCGTGATAAGTTCGAACAGCTTGCTCTTGAGCATCTCGATGCGGTGTATCGGATGGCTCTTCATCTCGCTCGCAAGCCTGAAGAGGCTGACGAGTTGGTTCAGGAAGTGTATGCGCGGGCGTTTCGACCTCAGACCATCGAACGGTTTGAGGACAAGAGCGCCCCGGATGATCCGCTTTCGGGCTCAGGCGGCATGCGGTCGTGGCTCTTTGCCATCTGCCACAATGTCTTCTACACCCGGATCAAGAAGCAGGCCCGACAGCCTATGGCTGTCGACGAGTTCTTCAACGAATCATCAAGCGAGCGCATGCCCGACGAAGCGCCCCCCGTCTGGGATCGGACTGATCTCAACTGGGAGCATGTGGATGGTCGGCTCAAATCGGCCATCGATGAGTTGAAAGAAGAGTACCGCGAGGTGCTCATGTACTGGGGCGTCGACGGGCTCAAGTATCGAGAGATCGCCGAGATCATCGATGTCCCGATCGGCACCGTGATGAGCCGACTCCACCGGGCCCGCAAGCTCTTGGCGGACAAGCTCATGAGCGACGAACAAGTGGTGGACGACCTGGGCCTTCGGCTCCTGTCGTCGGAAGAAGTTGAATAAGCAGTAGACAGTAAGCAGCACGCAGGCGAACCAATCAAGCAGAACCAATCAAGCAGACCCAATCAAGCAGACCCAAGAAGGATCGAACGAACGCAATGACCGACCAGAACAACCATCCCGAGCACGCACAGGAAAACGGGCAGCCGATGAACATCGCTGCATTGTTGCGGGCTTCTGCTGATGGCGAACTCACCGACTGCCAATGCGAAGAGCTCGATGCCTACATGGCTCAGAACCCAGAGGCGGAGTCTCAGATCGCTTTCGAGCAGGCCATGAAGGACTGCTGCTCGCGTGCCATGGCCAAGCCGTGCTGTCCTGATGTACTGCGTGCCAAGATCGTCGCGATGGCTGGTGCTCCAGCTCCCGCTGTTGCAGAAGCGATTGCAGATTCAGACACAGACGCCTACGCCGCCCGGATCGAAGCCTCCAATGCCCAGACCCGCTCATCGAGCTTCTGGTCCCGCTCGCCCGTCATGGGCGCCGCCGCGGCTTTGCTGATGGTGGTTGCGGGCACCCTGATCTGGCAGAGCGCCTCGCTGGGCCCAAGCAGCGCCCCCGAGCACTTCACCTCGACCCAAGCGACTTACTTTGACCGGGTGAGCAACTTCGTCGTCAAGGAGCACAACCGCTGCTGCGACGACAAAGCCGCCCAGAACAAGCTCGTCAATCACGATATCAACCAAGCCGTCGCGTACTTCAGCGAAGAGTTCGAGCACGAGCTCGTTCTTCCAGACATGGTCAACGCCGAGGGCCAGGTCCAGTTCTTTGGCGGTGGCGACTGCTCGGTCCCCTCCACCTCACGCTCCGGGCACCTGCGATTCGATGCCATCAACCCCGATGGCACCCATATCTCGCTGAGCCTCTTCATCTCGCCAGACCCGGGGCTGCTCCCAATGCAAGAGGGCATCACCTATCCACTCAACGCCAAAGCCTGCACCGAGAGCGGGGCACGGATATTCGCCTGGGTCAACAACGGCGTCCAGTACCTGCTGGTGTCCGAAGCCGAGGACAACATGTGCGCCACCGTCCGAGAAATCATGCACGCCCCGACCACCATCGGGAGCATCTGAGCCCGCCCCAGCTTCGTTGAGAGCGACTCAATTCAAAGCCATCCAAGGAACACCCCGTCCGGGCCCGGATCGGGTGTTTTTTACGAAAATAGGCACAATTGGCGCTCCCGTCTCGCAGAATCTACGAACCCGGCGCCCATCGAACCGAGTATGATACTGATGCACAAGGAGTGTCCAATGAGCCGCCCAAAAACCAGCCCACAAACAAGCACCACGCAAGCCCGTTCAACCCGAGTTGTACACCCGATGAGCCCGGCCTCGCTGGCCCTGCTGACGATTGTCGCGTGCGCCGGATCAGCCCACGCCCAGGACGCCCTCGGCGATGGCACGGCTCTGGGCACCGGGACCACCCTCACCACCGGCACCTCCCAGCCCGGAGCAGTGCGCCCCAACTCCTACCAATCGAACCTCGTTCAACAATCTCAACGCAGCGCCTCGTACTACCAACGCCCGAGCTTCGCCTCCGAGCTCAACTTCCGCAACTCGATCGCCACGGGCAACGCCCCCGGCGGGCTCAGCTTCCGCGGCGATCTGGGCTACCGGGCAGCGGGCGAGTTCTCGGGTGATCTGGGCTCCGATGCCCTCTTCGCCTTCCGTCGAGATTCGCTTTACTCGGGGCTCGCCGGGATGGGCATCCGCGGGACCGATGCCCTCCAGTATCAGTTCTCGATGACCACCGGGTCACGCCCGCCGAGCAACCTCAGCGGCAGCCTCTCGGTCAGCCGAGATAACTACTACCAGAACAGCTCATACACGGACAACCCATACCAGAACAACACCCCGGGCTCGTTCGGGGCATCGCGGAGCGACAACGCCCCGATCGGCTACGACTCCAACGCGGTGGGCACCGACTTCGGTGGCGACTCCACCATGGGCACCCTCCGCTCGTCGTCGGCTTACTCGACCACCTCTGATCTCTCGCCATCGCTCATGTCCGTCTATGGCCAGGGCGTCGATCAGAAACCCATCGGGATGATCGCTTCGCCTCTGCTCGGGGTCACCTCCACGCCCATGGCCCAGGAGGAAGCCCCGGACAACCCGCTCATCGCACGCCCGGGCACGACCCAGGGCAACACCCGCACCGAGAACAATCAGCCGACCAACCGCCTGACCACTTCGTACGACGAGCTCGTCGCCCAGATGAAGGAACGCGTCGAGCTGCTCCGCGAAGAATCGATGATGGACGCCAAGTCCACCATCAAAGTCGATGAATCAAACACCGATTGGCTCACCCGCCAGATGCAGGACATCCGTGACAAGCTCTACGGCGACAAGCCCGCATCCGAGGATGAGAACAATCAGAACACGGATCAACAAGATCCCATGAACGGCTCAGAAAACGACCCGGCCCTCCCGCCGACAGATTCGGGGGATCAGACCACCGCCAACCCGGACAGCCCGGTCTCCAAAGCCATCGAGGACCGGATGGGCGGATTCAACTCCGATACCACCAACGCCAACCCCTATGACGACGACCCGACCCGGATGGCCATCGACCCAGAAACCCTAGAGGTCCTCCGCGGGGCCGCAGCCCAAGAAGTCGAGCAGCTCTTTGACCCCGGCGCTGCCAACCGTGATATCTTCGGCGAGCACATGGTCGCTGGGCAGCGCCTGATCAAGAACGGGCGATACTTCGATGCCGAGGAACGGTTCACGCTCGCCCTGTCCATCAAGCCCGGCGAGGTCGCCTCCCAGCTCGGACGCCTGCACGCGCAGATCGGCGCGGGCATGGTGCTCAGCGCATCGACCAACCTCCAGTCGCTCTTCACCCGTCAGCCAGAGATCATCGCCTCGCGCTACACCGGCGAGCTCCTGCCCAGCACCGAGCGGATCCAATCCCTCATCATCCGGCTCAAGGAACGCGCCGGGATCACCAAGCTCGAGTACTCCGACAGAATGCTCGAGAGCGAAAGCATCCAGTACTCGGCCTCGGTGCTCCTCGCGTACCTCGGGTACCAGATCAATGACCGCACTGTAATCCTCGAGGGGCTCGAGATGGCCGACGCCCGGGGCACCCAGGCCGATCGCCGATTCGTGAGCCTGCTCTCCCAGATCTGGCTGACCCCAAGCGACGACTCCACCGCACCCACAACCACCCCATCATCGGCGGACAACGACTAATCCAAGAAGTCACCACCATGGCCGTCACCCCCAATGATCTCGATCGCCCCAGTGGGCATTCGCTGCGCGACTATTGGACGACGGGCAATATCTCCGCGTTGTGCGAATCGCTCACCCAGCTCGGCTCTCTGATTGTCGAGCTCCGCGACGAACGCGGGCTGGTCCTGCATTCAACGCTCGATCCGTCCCACCAGGGGGTGGTCCGCTCGTTGCCAGATGACGCCTGGGTCAACCCGATCTCGATCGGGGATGAATCCATCGGGGCCGTCGTGGTCTACCCGGACCATTCCAAGTCAGGCCCGAGCGACAGCGATGCACTCATCCAATCCATCGGGCGTTTGATCGCCGACACCGCCGGCGAGATGTGCACCGGGGTCTCGGAACTCCAATACAAGGTCAACGAGATCGGCGTGCTCTACAAGCTCTCCTCGCTGCTCGTCCGCGGCGGGCGCGTCAGCGATATGCTCGGGCTCACCCTCGAACTCGCCCTCGAGTTCCTCGGGCTCGATGCGGGCGCGATCATGCTCTTGCCCGAAGACTCGGTCGGCTTAGCGCACAACGAGATGGAAAACGAGCTCGAACGCTCCGCGTCGATCAA
The DNA here is from genome assembly GCA_963976625.1 of uncultured bacterium. Classification (GTDB taxonomy): domain Bacteria; phylum Planctomycetota; class Phycisphaerae; order Phycisphaerales; family UBA1924; genus UBA1924. The sequence continues at coordinate 79,211 of CAXBLA010000009.1, read as the reverse complement.
GCTCAGCGAGGAATGGCTCTCCAATCCCATCCCCTTATCCAAGGACCGCCTGTTCGATCGCCAGAGCCTCGCCGGCGAGGTCGTCACCTCCTCGAATCTACCCGAGGATGAGCGGGTCTTGGTCCCGACCGAGTGCGAAGAAGAAGAGCTCATCTCATTCATCGGCACCGGCATGGTCTTCGACAAGCGACCCGTCGGGGTCATTCGGCTCTATGCCAATCACCCGCGCGAGTTCTCATCGAGCGAGCGCCACTTGGTCCGCTCGATCGCCGAGTCCGCCGCCGCCGCCGTCGAGCAGGCCCGCCTGCTCAAGCTCCAGGCCCGCCAGCGCCGCACGCACCGTTCGCTGCGCATCGCCGGCGCGGTCCAGAAGCGTATGCTCCCCGAGGTGACGCCCAAGTACGACAAGATCGACCTGGCCGCCCGATACCGCCCGAGCCAAGAGATCGGGGGCGATTTCTACGACCTCTTCGAGGTCAACGATCAGCTCGGTCTTCTCGTCGGCGATGTCGTAGGCAAGGGGGTTGTCGCTGGTCTGCTGATGAGCGCCGTCCGCGCCACCCTGCGGGCGTACGCCGAAGAGGGCGCGGACCTAGCGCGGGTGATGAACCGCACCAACGACGCGATCTGTCGAGACACAACCGTGTCCGAGTTCGTCACCATCTGGTACGCCATGATCGACCCTGAGTCGCTGATGATGCGCTATGTGGTGGCCGGGCACGAATCCCCGCTGCTGATCCGCAAGGATGACAGCGGGTGGAGGATCCACACGCTCGAAGGCTCCGGGCTCGTCGCGGGCGTGATCGCGGGTGAAGAGTACACCATGCACTCGATCCAACTCGAGCCGGGCGACCTGCTCATCGCCTACACCGACGGCATCACCGACGCGGTCAACTTCGAGATGCAACGCTTCCGCAAGACTCAGCTCGAAGCATCTGTCCTTGAGTTCCTCGAAGACTACTCGGGTGAATCATCAGAGCCGAGCGCCGATGAGATGCTCGAACGGATCTTCTGGTCGATCCGCCAGTTCGTCGGGCTCCAGGACCAAGCGGACGACGAGACCCTGGTCGTCGCCAAGATCCGTAGCTGAGCTGCGTTCGCCGCAAGTGATCGAATACAAGCGGTCTAAAAAAACAGCCGCACCATCGATGGCGCGGCGATCATCTATTCAATACTGAGCACGAACGGTGAATCAGGCCGCGTACGGGCCGTCGTCGTGATCGTCGATCCAATCCGCCATGCTGATGGGCTCGCAGATCTCATCGACCTGCTCGCTCAGGCTCACAAAGGCATTCTCCACTCGGCTCAGTGCCTGCTCGACTTGTGCAATGCTGTCCATCTGCTCGTCTCCTTCTCGATCTGTCTGATCGCTGCCCGCATCTCGCCCGGCTCGGCTCCAGTTCCTCGCGTCCTGATCAAAGGGCAAAGGCTGGGGGGCTTGGGTCTCGGGTTCATCGCGATGGAGCTTCAGATAAGGCATTGGTGACCTCCTTGGATATCGGCTTGCACCATTAAGTGTGCAATCAACATCGTCCCAAGGCTGACACCACTCAAGCGAAATCCGTGATCAAGGTGCCGCTTGTGACGGTTATCCTGATCAGCGAAGTACCCATCGTGTAACATACACCGATATCGGTCAGAACCGGTTGATCGGATCAGTCACAATCCCAAGTGCTTACACGCTCATTTTTCGTCTGATGGAGGCGTGCGATCGGGTCCATCCGGAGCAGGCTCCGCAGCCGGAGCCGGAGCACCCGCCCCGATCTGAGGCTCAATCCCCTGCATGATCCGCCCTAGGTTCCCCCGGTGCTTATAGATCACCAGCACCGCCAACAACAGCGACACCGCGAAGAACGGCATCCCGTAGTTGGGGATATCGGACTTAATCTGTTCGATCTGCTCGGCAGAGAAGTTCTCCCACCCCATTTGGCGCGAGGCTTGGCGGGTCATCAGGGTCTGATACTGGGCGAAGACGATCCATGTCCACAAGGGTAGGCTCGCCGCGGCTGTGCTCGACGCGAGCGACACATACCGCCACAGCATCAGCACCATCACAAAGACCACCAAGCCGCCAGCCGCGGGCAATGCCATGGCCGGGAGGATCCCGATCATCGCGCCCATGCCCGTCGCCACGCCCTTGCCGCCCTTGAACCCGAGCCAAGGCGTGAACATGTGCCCGAGCACCGCGAAGATCATCACCGCCAGCCACCAGAAGGCGTCCGCGGTTTCAACCCGCATCGTCCCAAGCGTGCCCATGAAGTACCCGGCGATCAGCGTGGGCATCATCCCCTTGGTCAGATCGAGCGCAAAGCACATGTAGAAGAACCGCATGCCCAGGGCGCGTCCCAGGTTGGTCGCGCCGATGTTGCCCGAGCCGTGCGTGCGGATATCAATGCCGTTGGCTCTGCCGATCAGGAACCCGAACGGGACGGAGCCGGCGAGGAACGCGATCGGTATGAACATCCACCATTGCATCTGCATGGGGAGAGTGTATCCGAACTACTGATTCAGGAATCGCTGCGAGAGGACCAAATTGATGTTGGCGAAGACCTCATCGGGCGAGCCCGTCGCGTCGACCGCCAGGTACCGTTGGGCGTCGGGGTCGGAATCGATCAGCGCGTGGTAGCCATCGCGGACCTTGGCGTGGAAGGCGGCTCCTTTGGCCTCCATCCGGTCGAGCAATGGGTTGAGGCGCGAAGCCGCGGTCCGCTGGTCGACATCGAAGATCAGCGTCGCATCAGGCACCACGCCCTGCATCGCGATCTCGGCGGCCGACTGGATCTCGGCCGACGGAATCCCGCCCGCTGCGCCCTGATAGGCGTAGGTGGATGCCACAAACCGGTCGGCGACGACCAGATCGCCGCGCTTGAGTGCCGGGCCAATGACCTGCTCGCACAGCTGGGCACGCGAGGCCATGTAGAGGAGCATCTCGCAGCGCAGGCTCATCTCTTCGCGATCGAGGTGCTCGAGGAGCGCATCGCGGATCTTCTCGCCGATCTCGGTGCCCCCGGGCTCGCGGACCTCGGTGACGGTGATCCCGGCCTGCTTGGTCGCGCTGAGGAACATCTTGAGCTGGGTGCTTTTGCCCGAGCCGTCGGGCCCATCGAAGACCAAGAACTTCCCCGCCAGCGCGGCGGGCAGCCCGTCGGCGAGCGTTGCTTTGAGCTTGGAATCGAGCTGGGGATCAGTCATGGGCGTGGGGCTCTTGGGCTCGGTCAATCGATCGTTTGTCGGCTTGGCAGTGTTGGTGCTCACGCGGATCAGTGTAGCGTCTGTCTCGCTTCGATGATGCGTTGTTTCCAAGGAGATCCGCCGAGATTTGGGTCGATCAGCTCTAAGCGTGCGATGTGCGAGATCGCGCCCGCTTTGTCCTTCTCGGAGCCGTTCTTGGCGATCGTTTCGAGCATCAACGCCCACGATTGCCAGTAAGTGCTTGTGTGCTTCCCGCTTGCGTCGATCCGCGCGCTCAGGGTGCTGAGCGCCTCGAAGGCGGTGCGCGTTTGCCCGAGCTTGCTCAGCGTCTGGGCGCGCATCAGCTCGAGTTCCTCGGTGGGCTCGTTGCCCGCCTTGGCCTCGCGGATGAGCTGATCGAGCGAGGAGATCGCGCCCTGTGGATCATGCTGAATTTCATTCATCGCCGCCCGCTTTGTCCACATCTGTGCGCCCGCCAGCTCGAACCGGTCCGCCGCCTGGCGCATCCGCAGCCCGAGCCCCGTCCGCACCTGCGGATCGCTGTAGCGATCGAGCATGCCCAGCGTGATCTGCTCGTAGAGCTCGCCGGCCAGCTTGCCCTCGCGGGTGTGGGGGGTGATCGGGTCGAGCACATCGAGGGCCGCGAAGTCTTCCAAGAGCTCGGCGAGTTCTAATCGCCAGAGATCGATCTGCGGATGATCCGCGAAGTACTGCACCCCGAGCATCAGCCGATCCCGCCGGACGGATTCTTGGCGTTTGGGCGTCGAAAGAATCGCCCCGGCGATCGCGTCATCCGCCCGCTCGTGGTTTGGGTACCGCGTGCACAGCTCGATGAGCGCCTCGCCCGACCGGGCCCGTGACTCGGGCGTGTTGATCGCCTGCCCGAGCACCGCGATCTGCCAGAGTGCATCGCCGGCTTGTTTTTTGCTATGCTCGTCGTCTAAGGGCTTGAGCCGATCGCTGATCTCGCTGAGCAGCTCGATCGCCCGTTCGCGTTGATCCATCGAGTGGGCCATCGTGTTCGCCGCGGCCAGCAGCACTTCGCTGGGCAGGGTGTCGCGACGAAGCACATTCCCCGACGAAGACAGAATCAGCGAGATCCGCGCATCGATGTAGTTGGCGATCGGCTCATTCTCCGACGCCGACCGCCGCAGCGACACCATCGGCTCCCAAGGGTTGTTCTCGTTGTGTATCAATCTCGCCTTGGTCAGGGTCTCCCGCAAGATCACCCCCCACACCGCGTCGATCCCGCCCGTCGGCGTCACGAACGGCGGCTTCTTCGCATACGCGTCCAACGCCTCGCCATCGAGTCCGCCCAGGGCGACCATCGCCAGCACCGCTTGCGCCCGCGTGGTCCGATCGATCCCCAACTCGTCGGCTAGGCTCAACAACTCGCTTACCCGGGCGCGAGCGATCGCTGTATCCCCGAGCGCATCCATCGCCATCGCGACGGTGAGCACCCGCTGGGCGTCGGTGTTGGGCTCGGTGTAGAGCACGCCGTCGAGGGTGTCGATGATCGCTTGGATTCGTTGAGCTTCCACGGGCTGAGTCCCCGCGAGATGCGTGAGCAGGATCGATTGGGCATCAAGGATCGCCGCCCTCCCGTCGGCCTGGGCCAATGGGCTGGCCAACGCCCGGATCTGTCGGGCGCTCGTCAGTGCTGATTCACGCTGCGATCGATCGCCGAAGCCATAGAAGATCGAGTAGCTCGTGCCCGATTGGGTCAGGCCGCCCATGATCTCGCTGGCTGAAACAATGCGCTGCTCGTTGCTCGCGCCGATCGATGCATTCTGCACGCGATCATCTAAATCCGCATCATCGCCCGCGATCAGGTCGTCGTAGGTGACGACGCGGTAGCCGTCGCTCGATCGGGGGTCGGCGTTCGGGCTGTTGCGGTGCAGGGTGCCGATGGCGCGCATGATCCCGGTCGGATCCTCGTCGAGCAGTTGGATGGTCTTGATCGCGGTTCGGCGTTGCCCCGTCAGCGGGTCCTGGGGGTTGAGCGTGTTGAGCTCATCGAGGATCGCGCGTTGGCCTTGCGCCCAGCCCATCTCGGTGCGTTGGATCGATCGCGTGATCAGCAGCACCAGATCAGGCTTGAGCGCCAGCGCTGCGCGCAAGCCTTCCACCGGGTTCGAGCGCCCCTTGGTGTTAATCGTGCCTAGCCAATCCGCCACTGTTTGTTTGTTGGCCGTCGTTGCACGGGCCATGGCGTTTCCATTGATCGGCGCGGTGCTGATGGTGTGCCCGTCGAACGAGCGGAACAGCACCACCTGGAACTGCTGGGTGGGCGAGAGCCGATCGATCGAACGCAGCAGCTGGGTCTGGAGATACGCGAAGCTGTTGGCCGTCGCGCCCGAGCCATCGACGACATACACGATCGTGCGCGCGGCCTGCGTCTGCACCCCGGCGAAGCGTACTCGCGGCGGCGAGGCGCTCTCGGGCTTGGCGATCTGCGCATTGCTCGATTGCAGGGCCGCCAGGGCGACGGGGTCCATCGCGGGCTTGGTGTATTGTAATGGCTTGAGATCAGCCGCGGCTTGGTCGAGCGTGCTCGGGGCGGTCGCGGGCTGATCGCGATTCATTTCTGGCCGCTGCTCGTCGGGTGGTGTTTTATCAGCGATTGGATCAGCAGGCTGATCGACCGGAGCCGGCAGCGCGAGCTCGGCGACGGGCAACCGGGTGCTCGGGGTCTGGTTCGCGCTGATCTGCATCCCGATATACGCCACCGCGCCGATCAGCACCGCGTGCACACCGATCGAGATCCCCGGCGGGACCGTCCAGCGCACCCAGTCGAGCTTGGGGGCGTGCCCATGGAGATCCAATGGATCGGCTGAATCCGCTGGGCCAGTCGGGTCTAATGGGGGAACAGGGTTGTCCGTTGCGTGCTTCACCGCATGATGGTAGAGCGATCAGGGCGTCAGGTTGGGCGAGCGATCAAACTCGCTCCGGTTTGTATTTGTTTCCGTGCTGTTTTTGGGTGTCTTCTTGGGCTTGCCGGCCTTTGGGTCCCCATGGACATACGGATCGCGGTGCCCGGGCTTGAAGAGCAAGCGATCGACACTCACCGCGCCCGCTCCAAGGAAGAACAACGCCGCGCACATGGCGACGAGGGCCAGCTGCCAGAGCATGGTCTGGTACTGCGGGCTCGCCCATAGATTGTCCGCTCTTGGGATAAACCCCAAGATCGCATCCGTCGATCGCATCATCGCTGGGCCGAACTGGGTCATCCACATCGCGACGAGCATGACGATCGCCAGGCTCATCGCGCTCAGGCGTGTCAGGAAACCGAGCAGCAAGAATGCGCCGGCTGCAATTTCAGTAATCGCCACAGACCACGCCATGATCTTGGGCCAAGGCTTGGACGCGAACATCGCGGGCATGATCGGGGTGATCGGGGTGGAGTCCGCGGTCAGCCCCGGATCGGAGGCCCGCGAGATCATCAGCGAGATGCCGTAGACCTGCTTGACTTCCATCGCGTCGGGGAAGTCCGAGCCGGCGTACACGGTGCCGGTGTGCTGCACGGTGCTCAGCACATACTGCGTGTTGTTCGTGTTCAGGGCTGATGGAGCGGGAAGCTCTTCGGGGACATCGGCCGGTGTTTCTTCCGGGCTCGGCGTCGTTTCAGGTGTTGAGTTCTCGATCAAGGCTTTGATCTCATCCACGATGTCTTCGGCTTGCTCTTCAGTCTGTGGGTCGACCTGCAAGTCTGGCTCTGTCGGTGCTTCGATGACTGGGGCAGCATCTGGATCTTCTGGCTGTTCAGCTGGAACCTCGACAGGGAGCGTCGGCATGATCCCGATGTTCGCCAGTCGGGCCGCGTCATCGCCGGTCACGCTCGCGGTGCCCATAATCTTCCCGGTGCCCGCATAGACAAAGGTGATCCCCAGGACGAGCCGGAGAAGAAGTGATGGCAAGGTGAGTGCAACCTGATCGCGCAGTCTCATGGTGAGATCCTCGTGTGTGCGTTTCGTCCGCCCTCTAAGAATACAAGATACAGCCCGGGTCGGATCGATCTATCTCCTGTATTGATCGGCAAAGATGGGCAAAACTGGCCAATCATACCGATTGAAGGGGTGAATCGGGGCGTGGGCATGCACCGACGAGCCCTGTGTGCATATCCTGTACCCGACGCTCTGACTGAGCGATCGCCCGCTGCGGATGTGGCGGAACTGGCAGACGCGCTGGATTTAGGTTCCAGTGGGGCAACCCGTGCAGGTTCGATTCCTGTCATCCGCATTGAGCCTTGCACCTTAAGGCACCGATCAAAAACGCCCAGAACATGTGTTCAACATGTGTTCTGGGCGTTTTGGGTTGTGGCTGAAACGGGTTCAGCTGCTTATGAGCATCCGGTTACGGGCATCCGGCTCCGAAGAGGTCCAAGAAGGCGGACACATCGAAGAAGTCGAACTGGCCGTCTTGGGTCAGGTCCGCGATCGGATCGCCGGCTCCGAAGAGGTCCAAGAACGCCGAGACATCGAAGAAGTCCAGCGTGCCCATCGGCTCGGCCAAGTCCGCGTCGTTGCAGTTGAGATCCACATCCTCGCACACCTGCTCGATCAGACGCACCGCGTCCACGGCTGCCTCGACCACCGAGCCCTCGCCCGTATCGCCCACGACAAAGCGGACACGCATCTGGTCGGATGGGCTGGTGAAGACGCTGTTGGTATCGAAGGTGTACTCGTTCCACCCGCCGCCGAGGGGTTCGGGCCCGAGCGTGTCGATGGTGGTCCAGCTGTTGCCGTTGTTGTTCGAGAGCTGGATCTGCATCGAGTCGTCAACGAACCCGATGTTGTTGGAGTACCAGAGCGCGTAGCTCAGGATGGTGTTGCCGGCTGATGCGTCCATCGCCGGGGAGGTCAGGATCGTGGTGCCGTCGTCGACATCCGAGTTGCCTGCGCGGTTGGCGGTGAGGTAGCAACGCCCGGAGCCATCGTAGTCCGCGATCGGATCGCCGCGATCGCCGTCGCCGGCGGGGACGGCTCGTTCCCATGCGCCGTCATCGACCGACCCGGTGACGGACCAGCCGCGGTTGGTCTGGAAGTTGTCCGTGAATCGTTCGATGGTCTCGGTGACTACGCCCACGCTCAGCGCTGATGACGCACCGTCGGCCGGGAATGTGGTGGTGAATCCATCGCTGGTCTGGGCGGTGAAGTAGTAGCTGACATCGCTGTCGCAGGCGAGTACAGGGATCGCGGCGCTGTAGGTGCCGTCGCCCGTTTCGCTCATGGCGATGGGCGAGAAGCCCGAGCCGGTGTTGAGCATCAGCTCGACCGAGCTGATCTCGGTGGTGTCGCGTTGGACGGCTTTGACACGCAGGGTGTCGCTGCCGTCGGGTTTGAGGGTGCCCGGGTTCGAGCCGTCGGCCGCAAGCGCCAGCGGGCGAAGCGGGGCATCGACACGCATCACGAAGAGCCCGCGCTCAATATCCGAGACGATGATGTTGCCCGAGGGGAAGAACGGGTAGCTCGACCACGCGCCATTAAACTCGGCGCTGTCTGAACCGGGGAATGTATCAAAGTACGCGACCTCGACCGGGTTGGTCGGGTCAAGGGCATCGAAGACGCGCAGCCCGGAGCGGTAGTTCGCCTGATAGACGACATGGTCGCGGGTGTACAGGTTGTGATCGATCGCGGCTTTGCCCGTGGTGTAGGTATCAACCAAGAACGGATTGGCCGGGTCCTCGACATTGATGATCCGCGTGGTCGTCACCGAGACGGTCGCGCCCTCGTCGAGCTCGTCGTTGAGGTAGAGGTATTTGCGATCGGTCGAGAGCCAGACCTGGTGCGCGTACCCGGCGTTTGGATAGAACACCGTCGAGAGCGTGGTGGGATTATTGGGATTGGTCACATCAACGATCCGCAGACCGGTGGACTGGAACCCGCCGCTGAAGCCGCCCGCGACAAACGCGAGCTCACGCCCATCGAGCGCCCCGTCGTGCCAGGTGACGACCTGCGCATCGTGGACATACATCTCGGTCCAGCCGCCATCGAACGACGGGGATGCGGGGTTGGAGATATCGACATGCAAGAGCCCGCCGTTGCCGACATTGGCGCCCGCGAGCCAGAGCGTGCCGGCTTCTTCGTTGACGATGATGTTGTGCGTGGTGGAGTAGCCGCCGGATTCCCAGTTGGTCACCAGCGAGACATTGCCCGAATCGATGTCCGAGAGGTCCATGACCTGGACGCCCGATCCGCCCTCGGACACGCCGTAGGCGTACTCGCCGACAACCTTCACATCGTGCCACATACTGGTCGGGCCGTTGATTTTATCGACAATGATCGGACTGCTCGGGTTGGTGATATCAACGAATCCATACCCGCCCATAAGCCCCATGATGGCGTATTCCTTGCCCGAAGTCGAGACATAGCCCCAGCAGTCGTTGCCCTCGGTGGAGTCGACGCCGGTGAAGTTGTTGAGCGGAATGTGCGCCAGCAGGGTGATGTTTTCGGAGTCGAACCCGCCGCCGCGCTGGGTCGCCATGCCTTGTGTCCAGACCGGGCCGTAGACTGCGGGGAGCTTGTCGAGGATCTTGCGGACATCGTCGTCGTGCGCGCTGGCCTGGGTGCCCGCGAGCATCGAGAGAGCCGCGGCACAAAGGGTGAGGCGGGCAGTAGAGCACACAGCATGATTGATACCCATCGGGTATGTCCTTTCTCAGTTTCAAAGCTCATCGACCAATGGCGAGCCGCTCAGAAACGCATTTCTAGATTCTTCAGATGTCTGTCATCGAAAGTCGTCGGCTGGTGTGGGGGTGACACACGCACAGCCAGCCTGCTTGAATAAGCACTCTCTTATTCGTGCATCACCCCCATTCGGTTGCTCAAATGATGGATTTGGTGGTGTGAAACCGGGATTCGGGTACACTTGTGGTCATGAACCGACTCCAGAGATCACTTGTTTGCGTTTTAGTGGGTGCCGTGTGCAGTGCCAGCTGGGCCCAGTCGCAGCCAGCGTCCGAGAAGCCCGCCGCCGAACCAACCAAGCGCCCCGTGCTCTTGCTGATCGATGATCAGGTTCATCCGAGCGTTGAACTCAGCTGGATCGTCGGGGGCGAAGAGCAGACCTACGCCGCCCAGCTCCCCTTCACCGCGCCCAGCGGCGGCGAGCCACTCCGTTTCGATGAGCAAGACAGCCAGCAAGACAGCAACATTCGGGCCTATGTCGCCATGGGCGGCACACGCGTCGAGACGGGTGCGGGGCATCCGAAGGGAGCCGTGCTGCGGGTGGGGCTCACCAAGATCGACTCCAACCGCGCGTTCTTCACGCGCATCGATCCGCGGACCGAGATCGAGCTGAGCATCGTCGGCGTGCGATTCAACCAGCCCGTCAAAGCCCACGAGGGCACCGGGATGATGCACCTCAAGTACGCCCTGGGTGATCTCAAAGCCTGCGCACTCCCGGGCACCGCACGCAACCAATACCTGCTCTCTGACCCCGAAGACACCCTCGGCGGGCGCGTCATCGCCGGCGAGAACGCCACGCCCGGTGCGCTCGATGGGCAGCCAATGCATGGCGACATGCGCATCGAGATCGACCCGGACGATCCGGCGCTCGTGAGCCTGTTTATCCGTGTGCCCTACGGCTACCTGCGCCACCTGCAAGACCCGTGGGAGAGCGATCTGCCCGGGACCTTCTTCGAGCCCATCCACCTGCACGCCGAGGCCGAGCTGATCCCGATCGACACTCAGCCGCTGGATCGCGAGCCGATCCTGCCCGAGACCAACCCAAGCCAAGAGCAAAGCACGGAACAATCATGAACACCCTGAGCACGAATGACCAACGCGCCCTCGACGCGGCCTACGAGCAAGCACTCAAATCGCTGGGTGGGGGCGGGATCCCGATCGGCTCATCGCTGATGAACCCCAATGGCGAGATCGTGGCGGCTGGTCACAACGAGCGCGTGCAGTCCGGCGATCCAACGGCCCACGCCGAGACTGTGTGCATCCGCAACGCCGGTCGCCGGCGCGATTGGCACACGCTCACGCTCGCGTCGACCTTGTCCCCATGCGCGATGTGCACCGGCACGGCCATCCTCCACCGCATCCCCCGCGTGATCATCGGCGAGCACGAGACTTTCCTCGGGCGCGAGGACTGGCTCAAGGGCGAAGCCGTGGAGGTGGTGCTTGTCAATGACCCGCGCTGCATCGCGTTGATGGAGCGGTTCATCAACGAGCGACCCGATCTGTGGAACGAGGACATCGGGGTACCGCCCGAAGCAGAATGAAGCAGAATGAGTTTTCTGAGTAGGCCCAACTAACCCTGGATCGTCCCGTACATCCGGTCGCCAGCGTCTCCGAGCCCCGGGACGATATAGCCCGAGTCATCGAGCCGATCATCCAAAGCCGCGGCATAGATCGTCACCTCCGGATGATCCTTACGCAGTCGTTCGATCCCCTCGGGCGCAGCAACCAGGCAGATCATCCGGATATCGTTGGCGCCCGCCTGGCGGAGCATGGTGATCGCGGCCGACGCGCTCCCACCGGTGGCGAGCATCGGGTCAACGAGGATCACCGGGCCCGCATCAATATCGACGGGCAGCTTGTTGAGATACGCAACAGGCTCGAGGGTCTGTTCATCGCGGGCAAGCCCGAGGTGCCCGACTCGTGCTTCGGGCATGACCTCGAGGATGCCGTCGATCATGCCCAGCCCGGCGCGGAGCACAGGCACGATGGTGATGGTGCCCTTGATGACCGAGCACTTGGTCGTGGTCATCGGGGTCTGGATGTCTACGGTCTTGGTGGGCAGCGAGCGGGTCACCTCGTAGACCATCAGCCCGGCGATCTGCGAGAGGGCCGCCCGGAACATCCGATGCCCGGCGTCCTCGCTGCGGATGGTGGCGAGCTTGTGGGCGATGAGCGGATGATCGAAGACGACAACACCGGATTGATTCTGTTGGACCATACGCAAGTGTATCCGCCCGATGGATCGGCGTACGGGGAGGGGGGCGTTGGATCCGATGGGGCAATACAAGCGGGCATAAAAAAACCCCGCTCTTTGCAGAGCGGGGCCTGGAGTGTTGCACGATGTGCCATCACGGGGCGTGAGCCGTCGTGATGATGTTCATCAGTAGCAGATTATGGGCAACCTGCACCGAAGAAGTCGAGGAAGGCGCTCACATCGAAGAATGTGTACTCGCCATCCTTATCGAAGTCGATGGATGGGTCGCCAGCACCGAAGAGGTCGAGGAACTCGCTCACATCGAAGAAGTCGAGTTCGCCGTCCGCGTTGATGTCTGCTTCGTTGCACGCGGTCGAGCCTGCGCTCGGCACGGTGAGGGTCGCAGTCACAACGGTGCTTGGGTCACGCCACATGCCGATGGAGACATCGCCGGTGGTTGGAGCCGCATCGGTGACGAAGCTGAAGTTGTAGGTGGTGCCCCAACGGATTGCGTTGGCGTCCGAGTTAACGATCGCAGGCTCACATGCCCATGAGATCGCGTTGCTGCCTTCAACAGGAGCCCAATCGGAGGTGCTCAGGTTGGCATCGACGCTGTCGTGGTAATCGACATCGTTGAAGTAGTGGTCAGTGGCGGCGGAGCTCATCGGCACAGTGAATGAACCGACGGACTTGTGCGAGTTCTGGTTGTGAATCGCGTACTCGTAGCGCCAGGAGCCATCGCCCTGATCGATAGCGCGTGAAGCGACTTCGATCTTGCCGTTCTCGCCTGGGACCCAGATGGGGACCACGGTGATGCTCTCGTCAGGCTGGTTGACGCCGTTGCCGTTCGCCTTCCAAGCCATCAGTGCGGACTGTTCCTGGAAAGTACCACCGGTGGTGGATGCCGAACCGTTGGACTGAACGCTCAGACGCTTGTAGCTCACATTGTTGAATGAGGTTGGCTCGCCCTCTGAGTTCAGGTGGCCGTTTTCATCCTTGATGATGTACTGGCCTTCAACGAAGTAGACCGCACCTGGGGTCTGCATGTCGGTCCGCTTCACCTGACAGCGCTTGAAGATGGCGTTGCCGCTCTGGTTGCGCGAGGTGAATGGGTAGACGAAATCGCCGGTGACGGCATTGATTTCCGAGCGAGGGCCAAGACCTGGCTGGTCGCCGTTGAGTCCGGCCCCGTATGGGTCCGAACATCCGACACCGAGCGAGTCAAAGGCACCACCGGAGCAGCCGAAGCCACACGCGTTGCCGTTAACGGATGCGAATGAATGCTTCACGAAGGTGACGCCGAGCTGCTCCATGCGACCATCGGACATACGGAAGACATTCACGGAGATCACGGGGTGATTCGGGGTGTTGTCGATCCAATCGAGTTCGACAGTACCCTTGTTGCATGCGGTGGTACCGATCGAGTATGCACTCACGCCACCGATGGTGCCGTAGTAGTTCACATCGTCGAGCCGACCACAAATAACATCGGGTGCCGCTGCGGCGTAGCCGCAGGTAGCTGCAAGGGCAGCGATAGCTGTAATTTTAAACATCGTGTTCTTTCCTCCAGAAATGGGGTTTTGGGTTACTGATCTCAGGGTACACGGAGATGGGATTCAATTGCAATCAATTCTGAGTCAATTTCTCGAAAATATAACCAAACAAACCCCTCATCGCATGTCAGGAAGTGTTCAGAATCAGGATTTCGGCACATCGTCTCCCTCGATCAAGGCATCGGCTACGATTCGTCTGCGAACATGATTGACCAATCAAACCATCCCGCAGTCGAGCTCTCCAATCTGGCTTATCGGTACGCAGTCGGCGGCCCGAACGCGGTCGCGGTGGACATGCTGATCGTCAAAAGCGGAGAGCAGATCGTCATCACCGGAGCGTCAGGGGGCGGCAAAAGCACCCTGCTGCATCTGATCGCGGGGCTCATGGAACCGACCCAAGGCGAAATCAGCATCGCAGGGACCTGTATCAATAGTCTGCAGGGCTCCAAACGCGATCGCTTCCGCGGCCAGCACATCGGGATGGTCTTCCAGACCCACCAGCTCCTGCACGGATTCAGCGTCCTCGAGAATGTCCTCGCGGCCTTGATGTTCTCGCAGATCAAGAAGAGCCAACGCAAAGCCCGGGCCTTGGCCCTGCTCGAAGAGCTGGGGATCAACGCCCCCAATGCCCGGATCGACGAGCTGAGCCTGGGACAGCAGCAGCGCGTGGCCGTCGCCCGGGCGATCGCCTGCTCGCCGACGATTGTGCTCGCCGACGAACCAACCTCGGCCCTCGACCCATCGATCGCGAGCACCGCGATGGACCTGCTCCAGAACGCGTGCCGATCCAACAACGCGGCGCTGATCTGCGTCACGCACGACCACACCCTCGTCGATCGCTTCGACCAGCACCATCGGCTCGAAGACCTCGCGCCTGACCGGGCCAAGGCAGAAGGGGCGTCTGCATGTCCATGACCGACTGGGACATTGTGACCAAATCGATGAAGAGCCGATGGTTCTCGACGATGCTGACCGTGCTGACCGTGGCGATCGCCGCGGGATTGATGGCGCTGCTGATCTCGATGCGCAGCGCCGGCGAGGACGCTTTCCGGCGCGGCACGGGCAATGTGCAGATGCTGATCTCCAAAGAGCCCGGGCCTTTGGCCAGCGTGCTCAACTCCATGTTCTACGCCCAGGCCCCGGGCAATCCAATTGCGTATACCGACTATCAAGCGCTCGTCGATTCGTACCCATTCGCATGGAGCGTGCCCACCCAGCTGGGTGATTCGTTCCAGGGCTCGCCGGTCATGAGCACCGAAGATTCGTTCTTTGAGTCCTTCGAGCCCGCGGAGGGACAACGCTGGGTGCTTGAAACCGGTCGGCTCTTTGATGCCCCGTTTGAGATCATGCTCGGGGCGGACGCGGCGCGGACCCACGGGCTGGCGATTGATGACTCGATCGAACTCGAGCACGGGGCGCCGGGCGCTCAGGGCGGGCATCACCACAGCGAGTTCGCCTTCAAAGTCGTCGGCATCCTTAAGCCCACGGGCACCGCACACGATCGGGCCTTATTTACGAGCTTGGATTCTTCTTGGATCCTCCACGCCCACGATCGACGCGAGCTCGTCTTCGGGCATGGCATCCGCACCGCCTTAGATGATGTCAATGACATCGATCGCAACATCACCGGCATCTACGCCTCGCTTGGCAATCGCCAGGCGGCGCTGATGCAGGTGCTCTCCTCGCTGCGGACCGATCCCAACTGGACCGTCGCCAATCCCGCGAGCACGGTGGGGGGCTTGTTCACCATCGTCTCGAACATCGATCAGATCCTGCTGGCGATGGCCATCGCGGTGATGCTCTCGTCGGGGATATCGATTTTGGTCGCGTTGTACAACTCGATGGATCAACGCCGACGCCAGATCGCGGTGCTGCGGGTGCTCGGGGCGTCGAAGCTGCGGGTGTTCAACCTCGTGCTCACCGAGAGCGCGATGATCGGCTTATTGGGCGGCTTCGTCGGCATCGTGTTCGCATTGATCGCAGGGCAGGTTGTGTCGGGCGTGCTCTACGCCCGTGTCGGGCTGGTCATCGAACCCTCGCTCCCGATCGACGGCTACCTCATGATCGTGCTCGCGACGATCGGGCTTTCGTGCATCGCTGGGATCATCCCGGCCTTCATCGCGTACCGCACCCCGGTGGTGCGTTCGTTGCGACCGATCGGCTAACTCAAACAAGGAGACCCCGTGCGTTGGTTCTGGTTGTTCATCTTGGGATTGGTGCTGCTCACCGGAGGGCTCTACACCCTGCGTGTGCGCACAGAAGCCGCGATCGCTGGCGAGCCGACCTCCATCGCATCTGCTCAAACACCGGGATCATCCGGTCTACCCGCACGCCCGCCCCGATCAGAACGAACACGCCCGACCCAATCCAGAAGCCGAGCCCGAGCCGCAGGCCATAGCCGAGCCAGAGCCCACGCCTGATGTGCCAGCAGAGCCAGATCCTGAACCGGCATCCGAGCAAAGCCCTGAGTCAAGCATCCAACGCTTGATCGACTCCATGATCGAGCTGGCTGATGAGCTCCCGGAAGAGCCAGTCGATCAATCAGGAGCTCAACAGAAACAAGCACAAGAAGTGGGCGGGGATGTCGCCACTGAATCAGAGCCAGATCCGATCAGTGAGCCAGCCATCGAACCTGAACAGATCGTTGAACCAGAACCAGAGCTGGCAACGGAAACCGAGCCGGAAGCCGCTCCGAGCTACAAGCTGCGTGCCGACGGGTCGTTTATCATCGTCAAGACCGGCGAGATCGTCATGGGCACCGGCACCGAGGTCGATCCGTTCATGCTCGAGTGGAAGACCCTCCGCGCGATCGAGCAGGACTACAACCCCAAGCAAGGCAAAGAGCACCTGCCCGACTGGCTCGACCTGCTCCACGAGCGTCAAGTCCGCATCGTGGGCAACACACTCGTGCCGGTGATCGCGACGACCACGCGCGAGCTGCTGGTGATGCAGAACCCGTGGGACGGGTGCTGTATCGGGATCCCGCCTTCGCCATACGATGCGATCGAGGTGACGCTGGATCACGATGTGGACTTTGGCAACAGTGCCGTGGGGTTCGGGACGGTCGAGGGCGTGTTCATCCTCGATCCGTATGTCGTCGATGGCTGGGTGCTCGGGATGTACATCATCGAGCACGCGAGCTACCGCAGCGGCGACGGCGTGCCCTTCCCCGAGTTCTAAGCCGATCGTTTCTAGATTAATTCATCGAGTGCAGCGTGCATGCATGATGCACACCCAAAGAAAAACCCCCAGCCGATTGGCCGGGGGTTGGGTTTGTATGGGTTGGTTGGGGTCAGTCCTCGTGGTCAACCAGCGGGCCGAGCGAATCGGGCTCTGGCTCTGGGCCGCCCTTGCAGGTAAGCAGGATCCCGGCACCCACGATCGCGGAGATCGCCGAGGCGACAAGGATCGAGAGCTTGGCGTGCTCGAGGTCGGTCGGGGACTTGGCAAACGCGAGGTTCGCGATAAAGATCGCCATCGTGAAGCCGATCCCGGCCAGCGTGCCCGCGCCGAGGATATGACGCCACGATACACCCCGCGGCAGCGAGGCGATCCCGAGCTTGCAGGCGATGAAGCACATCAGCATGATCCCGACGGGCTTGCCGATAAAGAGCCCAAGGATGATCCCCATCGAGGAGGAGTTGGCGAGGTTGTCGCTCACGCCGCCGTGAACGGGGATGCCGGCGTTGGCCAGCGCAAACACCGGGATGATCACGAATGCGGCCCACGGGTGGAGCACATGCTCGATGCGGTGCAATGGCGGGAGCACCTGGCGTGCGTTCTGCATGATCGCGTTGACCGCGGCGCGACGCTCGGACGAGGTGGTTACATCGGTGTCCAGATCATCCTCGGCATCGGCGAAGATATCGAGGGCCTTGCGTGACGAGAATACAAAGTTGACGGCGTTCACCCGCGCGTGGGCCGGGATCGTCAGCGCGAGGAGCACGCCGGCGATCGTCGCGTGCACGCCGGATTTATAAATGCAGTACCACAGCGGGAGCCCAAGAACAAGGTACAGCGTGATCCACCGGACACGCAGCAGGTTCATGATCCCGAGCACGCCGATGATGACCCCGGCGTAGCCGAGGAAGCTCATCTCCAGGTGATCGGTGTAGAACACCGCGATAACGATCAATGCGCCAAGGTCATCGACGATCGCCAGGCTGGTCAGGAAGACCTTGAGCGAGTTGGGGATGCGCGAGCCGAGCATCGCCAGGATGCCCACGGCGAAGGCGATGTCCGTCGCCATCGGGATGCCCCAGCCGCCGATCGTGGGCTTGCCCCAGTTGAGGGCGGCAAAGATCAGCGCCGGGCCGATCATACCGCCGAGCGCGCCGAAGATCGGCAACGCTGCACGCTTGGGTGATGCCAGCTCGCCGACAATGATTTCGCGTTTGATTTCGAGCCCAACGACGAGGAAGAAGATCGCCATGAGCAGGTCATTGATCCATGCGGCGGTCGAGTGCCCCATGTACCAGAGCGGCTCTTCGGTGATCGGGGTCCAGCCGTGCCCGTGCCCGCCAGCGTGATCGCCACCCTCGCCCGCGTGGCCATCGTCGGCGTCTGCTGCGTGTTCGCCCACTGCTGCGGCTGCGTGCTCATCGGCATTGTGTTCTTCGTCATGCCCCTCATCGTGCCCCTCATCATGCTCAGCGGCATCGGCGTGGTCAGCATGGCCAAGTGCATGATCAATCACGGCCGGGCGGTTATGCCCGCCGTCATCGACGGTGATGCGAGTCTCAGTCTGATTGAAGATCTCGTTGTACGAGGCCTCGTCCACATTGGCCCAGATCATCGCGATCGCGGTCATCAGGAGCAGGACGATGCCGCCGGAGCTCGAGAGCTTGGCGAATCGTGTGAACGGGCGGGCTAAGCGTTCGCCCGGCTCGTCCTCGAGGTGGTGGGCGGCCGTTGGGATATGGTGGTCGTCTGACATGGATGGGTTCCTCGTCCGTGAGCGATGCCACACCACCAGAATTGGGGGTGTGATAACCTATTGGTCTATATCTATATCGTTCCAAGCAGGACGGGATATTGAGCAAGGATTGCCCAGAGGGGTTATTTTCGGGCATCTTCCCCAGATTGAGGGCGCAGATTCACCTCGCCGACGACGGAGCGCTGCTCGATCGGGTCTCGGGGCGGTCAGAATCAGTGCTGGAAGGCGTAGAGCCCGGGCAGATCGAGGATGGTGGTCAGCTCGTCGAGGGCATCGGTCAGGCCGGTCGCCAGCTTCGGGTCGAGCAGATCGTTGGCGCTCAGCTCATCGGGGTAGTGCTTTTCAACCCAGCGGACGAGGGCATTGTACAAGCCATCGGTGAGCATCACGCCCGGATGGACCGCGTCCAGTTCTTGTTTGTTCATGACCACGCGCAGGCGTAGGCACGCGGGACCTCCCCCGTTGCGCATCGATTCGCGGACATCGAGGTAGTGCACCGTGTTGATCGGGTTCGATGCGTCCGCGATCATCGCATCGACAAAGCGCGCCACGCGTGGGTTCTCTTTGGACTCAAGGGGTGCGATCAAGGCCATCGATCCATCGTTGAGTGTCACGATCTGCGAGTTGAACAGGTAGCTCGTCACCGCGTCCTGGAGCGAGAAATCCGTATTGTGCGCTTCGATGAGGGTCAGCTCGCGCCCCAGCGGCCCGGCGATGTCCGTGATCATCGAGCGCGAGGTCGCGAAGGCCTGCTCGTGATAGAGGAACACATGCTCGTTGCCCGTGGCGATGACATCGTTGTGGAACACGCCCGCATCGATCGCGTCGGGGTGCTGGCGGGTGTAGACCGTGTTCGTGGGGTTGAGCTTGTGCAATCGGGCGATCGCCTTGCTCGCGGCCCGGGTTTGGCGCGATGGGTACTTGCGCGCACCGCCCGCGGGGTCCTCGCGATCGAATCCATAGACGAACATCTCGACGCCCGCCTCACCGTGGTCGGCGGCGAAGCGGATGTGGTTGGCCGCGCCCTCGTCGGCGTAGCGCATCTGATCGGGTAGCGGGTCGTGGACCACAAAGTGGGCGTCATCCTTGAAGATCATCCGCAGCATGCGCGTGGTGGTGGGGTGCTCAAGCGAGCGGTGGTAGTTGGAGATCAGGTTCGCGGGGGTGAGGTGGACTTTGCTATCCGCGGTGTCCATGCTCGGCGAGACCGTCGCGGCGTTGGCCGCCCACATGCTTGAGGCGCTCCAGATCGAGGGCAAGAGCGTGGGGTCAAAGGCGTGGGCTTCTTTGAGGAGTTCTTCGTCGCTGCCCGTGAACCCGATCCGGCGCAGGGCGCTCAGGTCCGGGCGATGGTGTGGCGGCAGGATTCCTTGGGTCAGCCCCAGATCCATCAGCGTCTTCATCTTCGATAGCCCCTGCAGCGCCGCGGCTTTGGGCTTTGAGGTGCCCCCGGCGTTGGTGACCGAGGCGACATTGCCCGGCGAGAGCCCGGCGTAGTTGTGCGTTGGCCCGATGAGGCCGTCGAAGTTCGTTTCGTGAGCGGTTGGCATGGGGAAGGGTAGGGCGACAAGTCCGGATTATTTGGGCGGGATGGGCTTGCCGTGCGGGTCGGTGTGCGCATCGGGGCTTGATGATGGTGGGGGATCCATCAGATGCTCAAGCTGCTCGGCCGTGTCGTGCACATGGTCGGGGCTGATCCCGGCTTCGTCAACCAAGTACCCCTCCCACAAGCGATGCTTGCGGATGATCGCCGCGCCCTGGCTGAGCCCGGACTCGGTCAGTGTGAGTTCGGAACCGTCGAGCGTGATCAAACCCGATGCGATCGCCCGGTCGATGGCTTTGCCCATGCGCCCCGAGTTGCCTGCCCCGACAGACCCAGTCGTCGCTGCGGTGAGCCCCGCGCGGGTCGTGCGTTCGTCGGTTTCCCAGAGCCGATAGAGTGACCCGAGCACATCTTCGATCGCGACGAGGTTGCCCAGTCGGCGTTGGTTCTGGGCCTTGGTGATGATCCCGTGCGATGGCGAGACGATCATCACGAGCACCAGCAGCGCTCCAGAGATACTCGCCATCATCCCCGCGGCGTTGACACCCATCCACGACGCGAGGGCGTAGCCGCCGATCGCCGTGACGAGCGCGATGATCGCGCTGACGATGATCTGGGTGATAAGCCGATCGGTGAGCAGGCGGGCGGTGGCCGCGGGGGCGATGAGCATCGCGATGACGAGGATCGAGCCCACGGCTTCAAACGAAGCCACGGCCGCGATCGCGACGAAGGTCATCAGCACCATGTGCATGACCCCGGCGTTGATCCCCTGCACGGTCGAGATCCCCGCATCGAACGACGCGATGCGGAGCTCTTTGAACAGCACCGTGATGAACAGGATCACCGCGATGGTTGTCCCAAAGAGCGTCCAGATCTGGTAGGGCACCGGCGCGATGAAGCGATCGCGGAAGACCAGCAGCTCGATGGCCGCCCTCGGCATGCCCTGGATCGATTGGACATCGAGCAGCGGGCTCCAGCTCGATGGGGTGGCGGTCCAGAAGAGATTCTGGAGGTTGCCGTGGAGGACGCAATCTGCATCCAAATCCACGCTGCGGGCGGCGTTGTTCTCGAGCAGGTACACGCCGAGCGCGAAGAGAATCGAGAACACCACACCCATCGCCGCCCCGGGCTCAACCTTGCCCAGGCGCTTGATGAGTTCGACGAGCATCACGGTGACCAAGGCAGAAGCCGCCGCCCCGATGAACATGATGCCCGGCGAGCGAGACTGCGTAATCAAGAACGCCCCGACCAACCCGGGCAGCACCGCGTGCGAAATCGCATCGCCCATCAGGCTCTGTTTGCGGAGGACGAGGAAGTTGCCTAAGAGCCCGCAGGAGAGCGCCGCGAAGATGGCCGCGAGGAGTGCGAGCAGATCGAGGATCAAGAAAGTTTGAAACGCGGAGCTGCTCATGCGGGCGCTCCATTGGTCTGATTGCTCGGGAGCTGATCAACCGTGATGCCCCGCTTGCTCAGCGCGGCTTCGAGCTCGCTGATCAGTTCATCGGTGAGCACATGCTCGACCTGATCGACCGACCAATCGACATGGGTGGGCGCGATGTCGGCGTAGGACACAAGGTACTGCTCCCAGAGCAGATGATTGCGATGGATGCGCTGCCCTTGTGCGCGTCCGGCTGGGGTCAAGGTGTAAGCACGATCGCTCTTTGTGATCCAGCCACGCAGGGCGATCAGGCGGAGGAGCACGGGCGAGCCAATCGGATGCCCGGCCGTCGCGCCGTGCTCGCGCTCATAAAGCTCTTCGAGCACATGGTCGATGGCAATGCGGGCTCTGAGCCGGAGCCGACGCACGGAGTCGGCGATGACCCCGCGCGTGGGTGCGATGAGCATCGACACCAAGAACACCGCCCCCGCGACGAGCACGATTACCGCGCCGGCGGGTTTTCTGGGTATCAATGCACTGATCGAAGCGCCCGCGTAGCCCGAGAGCCCGCCGATGAAGGCGCTGATGAGCACCAATCGCCAGAGCCGATCCGTCCAGAACCGAGCCGCGGCCGGCGGAATAATCAGCATCGCGACGATCAGGATAATCCCAACCGCCTGGAGCCCCGATACCGTGATCAGCACCACGAGCCCGAGCATGATCGAGTCGATCAGCCAGACCCGAAGCCCGGTCGCGCGGGCGAAGGTCTCGTTGAAGCATACGACCATGAACTCTTTGAGCATGACGATGGCGATGAGCGAAGCGACGATTCCGATCGCGCCCATGAGCTGGGCGTCTTTGTGCGTCATCGCGGCGGTCTGGCCGTAGATGTAATGGTTGAGCCCCGCGCCGCCCCCGTGCTTCGAGTTCTGCACCAGCGAGAGCAGGACGATCCCGATGCCGAAGAACACGGAGAGCACCAGGCCGATCGCCGCGTCTTCTTTGAGGCGCGAGTGGTGGAGGATCAGGTGGATGCACGCCACGCCCAGCACCCCGGTGATGGCCGCGCCCAGCATGAGCAGCGGCATCGATCGCCCGCTGTATCCCAGCGCAGTCGCGATCAAGAACGCGCCCGCGATGCCCGGCAGGGTCGCGTGGCTGAGCGCGTCAGCCGTGAGCGAACGCTTGCGGAGCAGCGCAAACGATCCGATGACTCCGGCGGCGATCCCCAGCAGGGTGGTGCCGAGGATCACCGCGTTGGTGTTGACCCCGCCACGCAGGGTGAGCGTTTCGAGGATCTCGCTGAAGCTGACGGGCAGGTCGTTCATTTGGCCTTCGGCTTTGTCTTGGCTTTGGTTTTCGGTTTGCCTTTGGCTTTCGATGGAGCCTTGACGCCGCCTTTGGCCGCGCGTGCGACGGCTTCGGACGCTTCGGCCAGCAGCGTGAGCCGACCGCCGTAGGCTTTGTGCAGGTGCTCGTTGGTGAAGGCTTCGTGCACCGGGCCCGACGCGACGATGCGCATGTTGAGCAGCATCACATGGTCAAAGTATTCAGGGACGGTTTGTAGATCATGATGCACGACGATGACAGTCTTGCCGCCAGCGCGGAGCTCCTGGAGCACCCCGATGATCGCGCGCTCCGTGGAAGCGTCGACCCCGGCGAAGGGCTCGTCCATGAAGTACAGATCGGCCTCTTGGGCCAATGCGCGGGCGAGGAAGATACGCTGCTGCTGCCCGCCAGAAAGCTGCGAGATCTGGCGTTTAGCGTAGTCCGCCATCCCGACGCGATCGAGCGCTTCCATCGCGGCGAGCTTGTGCGACTTGGTCACCGGTCGGCACCAGCCGATCTTGCGGTAGCGCCCCATGCACACAACATCGAGGGCCGACACCGGGAAGTCCCAATCGACCGACTCACGCTGAGGCACATAGCCGATCCGCGAGCGGGCCTGCTTGTACGACTGCCCCCAGAACTCCACCGTTCCCGCGGCCATCGGGATGAGTCCCAGGCATGCTTTGATCAGGGTGCTCTTGCCCGCGCCGTTGGGGCCCACGATCGCAACGAGGGACTTCGACGGCGCGTCGTAGTCCACATCCCACAAGACCGGCTTTCGGCTGTAGGACACCGTCATCGCGTGGATGGACACGGGCGAATCCGCCGAGTGCTCGGGGTGGGCGTCGAGGGTTGAGCGCGGGGCTGCTGAGTGAGTCGCTGGAGATGCTGGATTGGTTGGTGGCGTGCTCATGGCTTTGATTCGTTCGTCAGCTTCCCGCTCATTCCGCCCACTGGGGGCGTCGCCCCGAGGGCGCGGGCGATGGTCGTGACATTATGATCGATCATACCGATATAGGTGCCCTCGTAGGTGCCCGGGTTGCCCATCGCGTCGGAAAAGAGCGACCCGCCGATGGTGACGGTGTGTCCTTGGGCCTTGGCGCCGGAAATCAGGGCCTTGATATTGCGCTCGGACACGGTGGTCTCGACGAAGACCGCCGCGATCTTTCGGCTCACCAGCAGATCCACGATCCGCTCGATGTCGCGCACGCCGGCTTCCGACTCGGTCGAGATCCCCTGGATGCCCACGAGCTCGAAGTCGTAGCGTTGCCCGAAGTACTGGAATGCATCGTGGGCGGTGACGAGCACGCGCTGTTCCGCGGGGATCGAGCCGAGGGTTTGGGATGCGTAGGCGTGGAGCGCGTCGAGCTCTGCATTGAGCTGGGCGAGGTTCGCGTCGTACTGGGCGCGGTGCTCAGGGTCGTAACTCGCGATGGCATCGTGGATCACCGCCGCGGCTTGTTTCCACGCCAGCGGATCCATCCACACATGGGGGTCATGGCTGCCCTCGTATTCCTCGGGCGACAACAGCTGCTCCCGATCCAGCGAGTCCGTCACCGCGATCACCGTCGTCACACCCGCCACCCGCTCGAACGCGTCGATCATCTTGCCCTCGAGGTGCAGCCCAGAGTAGAACACCATGTCCGCGTTCATCAACGATTTGATGTCGTTGCGGGTGGGCTGGTAGAGGTGGGGGTCGATCCCGGAGTTGATCAGCCCCTTGGTCGTTGCGTGGTCCCCGGCGATCCGTTGCACCAGATCGTTGACCATCCCGGTGGTGGTGACGATGGTGTAGGTCGCGGCTGAATCGGTGATGTCTGCTTGTTGGTCAGCTTTGCTGCACCCGCCGAGCATGAGCAGTGCCATCAGCAGCAGGAATAAGAACAAGTGGGGAGCGGTTCGGTGCATGGGGCCTCCTGAATTGTAGTTTGTGCTACATGTAGCCGTAGCTACAATAGTATGGATTCCTACCCAAGGCTGGTCAGAACAGGAGATTCAGATCAAATTGACCAAGATTTATGCCCCTGAACGCTGTTTGGGTCCAGAATCCGCTCCTGAACTTGACTATTTGGCTTTTGGCGCGTTCGCTCAAAGCCCGAAGTCTTGCATGAGGCCCTCTTCCCGGTGGCCCTTATAAAGGATAGAAGCGACCAGTCACACCATCCAACCCGCATGTTCCAGCACCCACACCCTGAGAGAATCGAACATATGGCCAAGAAGACCACCACCAAGAAGACGACGAAGAAGGTCGCCAAAAAGACAACGAAGAAAACAACCAAAAAGACCACCAAGAAGGCGGCAAAGAAGACTACAAAGAAGGCAGCCGCCACCAAGGGGCGCAAGTCCTTCGGGTCCAACTACAAGAAGGGCGACGCCGCGGGCAAGTCGCTGGTGATCGTGGAATCCCCGGCCAAGGCCAAGACCATCAACAAGCATCTGGGCAACGACTACATCGTGCTCGCTTCGGTGGGCCATGTACGAGATCTGCCATCCAAGAACCCCAAGGGCGTCAAGGACCCGGTGCCGGGCGTGAAGATCGACAAGCGGTTCCAGCCCAGCTACGAGATCCTCAAGGGCAAAGAGCAGGTCATGAAGGACCTGAAAAACGCGGCCAAGGACGCGACTTCCAGTGGGGGCACCGTATGGTTCGCGACCGACCTCGACCGCGAGGGGGAAGCGATCGCTTGGCACCTCGCCCAAGAACTCAAGATCGAATCGAAAGACGCCAAGCGCGTGATCTTTACCGCGATCACGAAGAAGGAGATCGACAAGGCCTTCGATCATCCACAAGCCATCGATGAAGAGCGCGTCAACGCGCAGCAGGCGCGCCGAATCCTCGATCGCATCGTTGGGTATCAGGTTTCGCCGCTGCTTTGGAAGAAGGTCGCCCGCGGGCTCAGCGCCGGGCGTGTCCAGTCCGTTGCGGTGCGGATCATCGTCGAGCGCGAGCGGATCATCCGGGCGTTCATCCCCGATGAGTACTGGTCGATCCAGGGCTACTTCGCCATCGACAGCGCCAAGGCCCAATCGCTCGGGCCCGAGTGGCGGGCGTACCTCGAAGAACGCGACGAGAAGGGTAAGGGGCGCACGGTCAAATCACAGAATGCGTGGCTGGCGCGCAACAACACGATCCGGGCCGAGCTCGTCGAATACGACGGCCAGAAGTTCGATCCCAAGATCACCAGCGCCGAGATCGTGCCCGTGCCCGAGGTCCTCAACGAGGACACCGTCACCGAGCGAATAGCGGCCGTGGCAGCAGCTTTCGACAAAGCGTCCGCCCATGATCTCGGATCGCAGGTCGCCAAGATCGCCGAGTCCTGCGGGCTCGCGCAGATCGACACCCAGGTCACCCAGGACGATCGCGGGCGCGGCCCGGCGATGTGGAAACGCAGCATTACTGGTGTGGTCGGCGACGGTTCTGACTACAGCATCGAATCCATCGAAACCAAACGCACCAAGTCGCGTGCGCCCGGCCCGTTCATCACCTCGACGCTCCAGCAGTCCGCCTCCTCGCGGATCGGCTTCGGTGCCCAGCGCACCATGCGGGCGGCTCAGGGTTTGTACGAAGGCGTGAACATCCCCGGTGAAGGCCCCGTGGGTCTGATCACCTACATGCGTACCGACTCGACGCACATCGACGGCGAGGCGCTCAGTGCCGTCCGCCATCACATCGGCTCAACCTACGGCGACAAGTACCTCCCCGAGAAACCCAACTTCTTCAAGTCCACCAACAAAGATGCACAGGCGGCGCACGAGGCGATCCGCCCGACCGATGTCTCTCGCCACCCCGATGCCATCGCCAAATCGCTCAAGCCCGACCAGTACAAGCTCTACAAGCTCATCTGGGAGCGGTTCGTCGCCTGCCAGATGGTCCCGGCGGAGTGGGACGCGACCGCCGTCATGATCCGCGGCGGCGAAGCGAACAAGGCACTGTTCCGGGCAACCGGGCGCACGCTGGCCTTCGATGGCCACTTCCGTGTTTCGGGCGTGCCGACCTCGGGCGACGAACTCAACCTGCCCAAGCTCGAAGAGCAGCAGCCGGTCTACCCGTTCGACTTCCAGGTCAACCAAAAATTCACCGCGCCTCCGGGGCGGTTCTCGGAAGCGAGCCTGATCAAGACGCTCGAATCCGAGGGCATCGGTCGCCCGTCGACCTACGCGAGCATCATCCAGACCATCCAAGACCGCAAATATGTCGAGCAGATCCAGCGTGCGTTCTACTCGACGGACCTGGGCGAGGTCGTCACCGACAAGCTCGTCGAGGGCTTCCCGAGGCTGATGGACCTGAGCTACACCCGCCAGCTCGAAGAAGAGCTCGACAAGATCGAAGAAGAGCACCTCGACTGGATCGACATGCTCGAAGCGTTCTACGGGCGCTTCTCCGAGAGCCTCGAACGCGCCCACGAAGAGATGACCCACGCCAAGGCCGAGATCAAGCCGGCGCCCGAGGAGTACCGCTGTGAGAAGTGCGATTCGTCGCTGGTGTACCGCTTCGGCAAGAACGGCCGCTTCCTGAGCTGCTCGACCTACCCCGATTGCAACTACGCCTGCCCGTGCGATCGCGAAGGTCGCCCGCAGATGGCCGAGTTCGTGGATGTGAAATGTCCCAAGACCGGGCGCCCGATGATCCGCAAGACGGGTCGGTTCGGGCCGTTCTTGACAACGCCGCTCGAAGAGGGTGAGACGAACGATGATGGGTTGATCCTCAACATCGACAAGAAGGGCTTCGTGAACGCACCGAGTGTGCCGCCGTTGGAAACCGAGCTGCCTTGTCCCAACTGCGAGAGCCCGCTCAATCTCCGCAATGGTGTTCGCGGCCCGTGGCTTGGGTGCAGCCGATTCCCCAAGTGCCGAGGTCGCGGCAAGTGGGCCGGGCTCGAGGAGGACATCAAGTCCGATCTCAAATCCAAGCTCGAAGCCCACGAGAAGGCCCACCCGGTGATCACCATCACCCGGATGGACGGGACTCCGCTGACCGACGCCAAGGGCAAGCCGGTGGCTGAAGCGCCCAAGGTCGAGGAACTCGTCTTGCTCGAAGACCCTCGCACACCGGCTTAAATGTTCGCGGCGCACCGGTGCCCGGCTATGATGATTGAGACGATCGATCCTGACCGTCGCTCTCTTATCACGGACCCCGAAGATGCTCAGTTCCAAGGACATCCTGCGAAAGATCGGCGCGTGGGTGCATGACCACCCGGACGGCTGGCTCAATGTGCTCGGCGCGATCATCGGCGCGATCACGGCCATCGGCGCGGTGCTCTTTGCCAAGGGCCTGCTGCGGGTCGAGCACTGGACCGGGCACCTGCAGGGCGAGTGGGCGTGGTGGACGCTGCCGCTGATCCCGATGGCGGGCGCGTTGTTGACGGGGTTGCTGGTCTATCGCTTTGCCAGAGAGGCCGGCGGGCACGGGGTGCCTCAGGTGCTCGACGCGATTGTGCGCAAGGGCGGCAAGATCCCCGCGCGGATCGGGCTTGTCAAGGTCATCGCCAGCATCTGCACCGTGGGCACCGGCGGGTCGGGGGGGGCCGAAGGACCGATTGTGCAGATCGGGGCCGTCACTGGTTCGGTGATCGCCAACAAGATCGGTGTGCCTCGCCAGCACATCGGCACGCTTGTCGGGTGCGGGGCAGCCGCGGGTATTTCGAGTATTTTTAACGCGCCCATCGCGGGTGTGTTCTTTGCGCTCGAGATCCTGCTGCGTGATTTTTCGCTCAAGACCTTTACGCCCATCGTCATCGCGTCGGTGTTCGCCACGGCGATGACCCAGGTGATCCTCGGCGAGAACAACGCGATCTTCGCCACCGAGCTGCCCACCTATGTGTTCAGTGTGTTCGAGCTGCCCAGTTATATTGTCTTGGGTGTGCTGTGCGCCTTCGGGGCGTGGAGCTTCACCATGGTGCTCGAACGCGGCGAGGACGCGTTCGACAAGCTCCGCGTGCACCCGGTGCTCAAGCCCGTGATCGGCGCGCTGATGCTCGGGCTCCTCGGGCTCGCGGGCATGTGGGCCTTCGGGAACATGTCCGGGCGATCGATCCTTGGTGATGGTCACGAATCGATCCCAGCCTTCTTCGGCAACGGCTACGCCGTCATCGGGCACCTGCTCGATCCGGTGAGCTACACCGACGCGAGTATTCTGTGGGGCGCGATGGGTGTGCTGCTGATTCTGGTCGTCGCTAAGATTCTCGCGACGACCTTCACGCTCGCATCGGGCGGCAGCGGGGGCGTGTTCGCGCCCGGGCTCTTCACCGGAGCCGCCATCGGCGGAGTGTTCGGGATCCTGCTCGAGAAACTCGGACTCATCGCCGACGGCTCATCGCCCGCTTCGTACGCCCTCGTCGGGATGGCGGCCGTCATCGCGGGCACCACCTTCGCGCCCATGACCGCGATCCTGATCTTGTTCGAGATCACCCGCGAGCCCCATGTGCTCGCCCCCATCATGCTCGCGGCCATCGTGTCCACCGCGATGACCCGCAAGCTCATGCCCGATTCGATCTACACCGCCAAGCTCCGACGCGCCGGCGTCCGCATCGGCACCAGCCGAGACATGTCGCTGCTCCGCCATGTGCCCGTCTCGAGTGTTGATTACGCGGCCCTCCCGCCCGAGCCCGTGTACGCGTCTGATCCACTGAGCAAACTCATCACCCTGCACGCCCACCACAATGTGCCCGACTTCCCGGTCGTCGATAGCGACGGCAAGTACATCGGCATGGTCACCGGCACCGACATGCGCACCGCCCTGATCGATCGCGAGGCCATCCCCTTGCTGCTCGTCGCCGAGCTGATGCGCGACGATCTGCCGATCATCAAGCCCGACGAGCACCTCGACACCGTGATGGAAAAGTTCGCTCGCCACGAGATATCGAGTCTCGTACTCGTCGACGGCTTCACCGGCACCAAGCCCCTGGCGCTGGTGACCCGGGCCAAAGTGATGGCCCGCTACAACGCCGTGCTCGATGAGGGGTGAGGGAACAGCGATCACTGCTTAAGCGTATGGCAGTGTGTCAGGGGGCGCGATGCAAGCAGAACAACCACCGAGAGCAAAGCAAACGCCCACAGCGATTCAACGGTTCGCGGTCTTTGTGATGATCGCGCTCGGAGTCACCGTGGCGGCCTTGCCGTTCTTGCCGACGATTACGCGTCATCCACACCGGCACTACCAGTTTGATCGTCGAACAACACAGCTGCGGAGCCTCAGCCAGGGGCTCTTGATCTACGCGGAGAATCACCGCGACAACTTCCCCGATCAAAACGAATGGCAAGATGTGCTCGTCTCCACCGGTCTGGTCGAAGCAGGCATAATCATTTCCCCGCTCAGCGACGGCAAAGAAGCCTCCTATTTTTTGGCGGCTAATCGAGGCAACTCAATGGATCCAATAGAGTTGATGCTCTACGAGAACCCAAAGCACGACCCAAAGGGTGTGCTCGTAGCGTTTATGGATGGGCGTGTAGAGATGGTCGATCACGAGGTGTTCGAGCAGATGCTCGCGGCTCAGTTTACCCAAAACCCACAGCCCTAGCGTGCGCCATGCAATCTAAGTTTGAGTCCGTTCGATGCTATACTCTGCTCGCACAATGAGCGTGTTGTGCAGCAGGAGAGCATGAGCCATGAACGAGCAGCCGATGTACACGAATCAACGCCCCGGTCCGGATGATCGTCCGCTCTCGGGGATGGCGGTGACCTCGTTGGTGCTGGGCATTGTGTTCTTGTGCCTGGGCCCGCTGGCGATCGTGCCGTTGGTGTTGGGGATCATCGCCATCACGACGACCGGGCGCGATGGGGCGAAGCGCGGGCAGGGCTTGGCGATCGCGGGGACCTCACTCGGCGGCGTCGGCATCCTGGGTACATGTTTATCCGCCGGTCTTTTCTTACCGATCTTCTTGCCGGCGTTCGCAACCGCGAAGAACCGGGCAAACCAGTTCCACAGCCAAGCGAGTATCCGAGAGATCCTCACCGGGCTCGAAGGCTACGCGCTCGCCAACAATGGCGCATACCCAGCACAAAACGGCTGGGAAGGCCAACTCATCGACGGCGGCTTTGTATTCGAAGAGAGCCTCACCTCCAGAGTCGGCGATGTCGACGGCGACGGCGTGATCTATATCTATCTCCCCGAGGGCTACGCGTCCACCGCTTCGCAGCTGGTGGTCTACGAAGACCCGGAACACTACGAAGACTGGGTCGTCGTTGGCTATGCCGATGGATCGACCGATAGCATCAGCTTGTCAGAGCTCAACCTCATCCTGGCGGAGCAGATCCCTGAACAGTCCTCCGAACAAGACGAGTCCCCATAACGAATGACCTGAGCCAATGAAACTCAACGGGGCGTTTTCGGTACAATGGGGTATGAACTCACACCGCACACACGCCGCCGTCCTGTTTGCTTCCGCCCTGCTCTCCCCGATTGCGATTGCAGCCGAGCCTGTTGATTCGCCCGAGCAAGCTCCAGAACATGCTCCAAATCAGGCTCCAGAAGCGGCGATCGATTATGCCCCCATGGTCGCCCGTCTGGTAGCGCCCGGGATCAAGGCCGAGGTCTTCCCCGGAGCGATGGTCGGGATCTATAAAGATGGCCATGCGAGCTACTATCCCATGGGCTCGCTCAACTACGAGCTCGACCAAGCACCTACTGAGTACACACTCTACGAGATCGGCTCAATCTCTAAGGTCATCACCGGCGTGCTCTTCGCCGACGCGATCCGGCGCGAAGAACTCACCCGCGACACACTCGTCAACGACCTGCTGCCCGATGGCTACAAGACCAAGAGCAAGGACGGCGAGGACATCCGCCTCTGGCATTTGACCACGCACACCTCCGGCTGGGGCACCGCGCCCGCCAATCTCGCCCCGACCGATGGCGAGAATCCGTTCTGGGGCTACACCCAAGCCATGCTCTTCGAAGCCGCAAGCAAAATGGAGCCCAAGGCCAAGCCTGGGACGAGCTTTGAGTATTCAAACATGGCCGTGGGGCTGCTGGGCACATTGATTGCCGAGAACGCCCACGGCGAGTACGAATCCCTCGTCAAGGAGCGCGTGCTCTTGCCCCTCGGGCTCGAAGATTTCACGATCGAACTCAACGATGAACAGAAGACCCGTTTCGCACCGGCCACGGTCGGCGGCCGTCCGACCAAAGCCTGGGGCAAGACCGGCCCGATCGATCCAGCCGGCATGTGGGTCACCACCGCGCCCGGGCTGCTCGACTTCGCGATCGCGGGCCTTGAAGCCGGCGAAGAAACCGGCAAAGAAACCAGCGACGACAAAGGCGACGGCATCTACCAATCCATCGCGATGTCGCAAGAATCACTCTTCGATCTGGGCACCGGCGACGGGCTCGGCGGCCAAGTCTGCCACGGCTGGTTCATCGCCCGCGATGGGCAAACCTTCTGGCACAACGGCATGACCGGCGGGTTCTCGTCGTATATGGCGGTCAATCAGCAGAACAACACGGCCGTGGTCATGCTCGCCAACGGCGCGGGCTTCGAGACCACCTCCATCGGCGAGCAGATCATCCAAGCCGTGCTCGGGATGGACCCCGAGCCCCTGGCCCTCGAAGCCCCCGAGCGGCTCGATGCCCAGTACCTCGCACGGATCGAGGGCGTCTACCACTCACAACTCGGCTTCGACATGACCGTGAGCAGCACCCGCGGGCGTCTGTTCGTCCAACTCACCGGCCAGCAGCCACTCGAAGTGCTCAGGGTCACCGAGGGCGAGACCAAAGACCGCTTCCGCATCAAAATCGTGGACGCACAGATCGGCTTCGAGCTCCCCGAAGAAGGCAACGCGACGAGCCTGACACTGTTCCAGAACGGGATGGAGATGAAGTGCGAGCGGCAGGAGTAAGGGAACACTCAAATCTAAATCTTTACAAGATCGAGATCGAAGTCCTTCGCAACCTCGTCACATATTTCGGAAAAGGAAGTTCCCCACGGGTTGCACCGTAGGTTTTCATACATGGATTGTGCATGCGATCTGTTGATACAAAAATCACGATTGCTATCGAAGTATCTAGCAATCGCAGCGTGGATCATAATTTTGTATTGATCGATCTTGGACAGTTTATATTTTCGACCTATGTTTGTCTGAGTCCAACCGTCTTGATCAAACACCATGAGATCCTCGTTAACCGATTCTGAATACAAGTCAGGAGATTCGTTTCTCGGGAGTTTCTTGTTCCAGTGTTTCAGGGCATCGTTCAGTGGTTCTTCTGCTGTGGTCATGGTGTTGGCCTTTATGTGGATTGGGAGAGTGGTTAGTATATACTAACGCACCGTATTGCCATTGTCAACCCCACTCAGTCTTCGCCGAGCATTTTCTTCCGCCTCAGGATGTGGTGGTAGTGTTGGGCGAAGCGGTGGGACTCGTCGCGGACCTGCTGGAGCAGGCGCAGCCCTGGGTTGTTGCGTCCGAGTCGGATCGGCTCGGTTGAGCCGCGCACATAGATCAGCTCTTCTTTTTTTGCCAGCGAGATCACCATGGGCGGCTGGATATCGAGCTGCTCAAACGCATCCATCGCGGCGTTGAGCTGCCCGAGCCCGCCGTCGATCAGGATGACATCCGGGTACAGCTCGTGCCCCTCGCCGGCCTCGCGGTAGCGACGCGAGATCACCTCACGCATGGATTGGTAGTCGTCGTTGGCCCCGCCGCCGGGCAGGTTGGTGAACGAGCGGATGCGGAACCTCCGGTACTCCTGCTTGAACGGGCGACCATCGATGAAGCACACCTTCGACGCGACGGTCTCGTTGCCCTGCAGGTGCGCGATGTCGAAGCCCTCGACGCAGCGGATCGGCTTCTCCATATCGAGCGCACGCTGCAGGCTCGCGCAGCCCTTGAGCGGATCGATGTACCCGATCTCAGACTCGGGCTGCCACTGGTCGGATTGCGAAGCGCGCTCTTCGAGCTTCTGGATCGCCTGGATCTGGTCCCGCAGCGTGGCGGCGGTCTCAAAGTCCAATGATTCCGAAGCCGCGAGCATCTCGGCTTCGAGCTCCTTGAGCATCGTTGATCGTTTGGATTTGAAGAACCGGACAAGCCGGGCGATGTCCTCGCGGTAGGCCTCTTTGCTGATGCTCTCGTTGCACGGCGCGGTGCACTTGCCGATCGCGGCCAGCAGGCACGGGCGGAAGAACTTATTGCTCTTGTCGCCCTCCACAATGTCGAGCGAGCAGGTCCGGAACTTGAACACCGCCTGCAAGGCATCGATCGCGGTGTGCAGCGCCCCCGAAGAGGTGAACGGCCCGAGCACACTCGCGTTGGAGAACCGCGGGTCTTTGGAACCATCGGCTTTGATCCCCGTCGGGTTGCGCGTTACGAACACCCGCGGGTAGTCCTCGCGCATCGTGATGACAAGGTACGGAAAAGTCCGGTCGTCCTTCTGGGCCGCGTTGTGGCGCGGGTGGATGTCCTTGATCAACCGATTCTCGGCCAGCAGCGCCTCCCACGCGGTCTCGGTGGTGAGGGTATCGAACGAGTGCACCTCGTCGAGCAGCTTGTTCTTGCGCGGGCCCAGATCCGTCGAGGGCAGGAAGTACGACGCCACACGATCGCACAGCTTGGTCGCCTTGCCCACATAGATGACCACGCCCTTGTGGTCCTTCATGAGGTACACGCCCGGGAGCGCATGGAGCTTGCGCGCATCGGTGTGCAGGCGCGTCAGGCGAGCCGCCCGAGACTCCGTGCCCCAAGGTGGCGGGTCCGACGCGGGCGCGTGCCCCTCGTCGTCAAGAAAAGATGTATCCGGATCATCAGCCACGAGGGATTATAAGGCCCGTACTGGCTGATCCCCTCACAATCAGACCAGCGACAAAAAAACACCCGGCAGAGCGCCGAGTGCAGGTTTGTTTGTTCTACAGGTCGATTTATTCGTAGATGTAGCCCGGGCCACGCCACTGCTGCCACTTCTTGAGCCGGAAGCGCCAGAAGTTCTCTTCGAAGTTCTTCTGGGATTCGGGTGACCATTCTTGGAACGCCGGCAGCATCCGGGCCTCGGAGGCGACCTTGCGGAGCAGGTCTTCGGATTCCTGGACGGTGAGCGGCTCGCCCTCGCCGCTGCGAATCGCGGCGTGGAGCAGGTCCTGATACATCGCGTTGAGGTGCGCGTAGTCCTCGAGGGTGGTCTCGGACATCGGAGCCTCGTTGAGACGCATGGCCTCGGCTCGCAGGATGGTGTCCACGGCTCGTGCCTGGTGGCGCTGGCCGGTGGTCCGCTCGGTGCGACACCCGGTGGTGGCGCTGAGCATGGCCGCGCCGGCAAGGATGATCAGGGTCTTGGATATGGTCTTGGCTGTGCGATTCATACTCACTCCATCGGTTTTCGGACGGGCTGACATAAACAATATACGGCGGATTCTGCGGATTGTTCGCTCATCAACCGCCATTACGATAGGGCCAGAAGACACATCATCTCCATCCCGATCCCAATTGCATGGTCATTGAAGTCAAATGTCGGCGTGTGCAGCCCCGGGTACGGCTCGGTGCTCGACTCGTTGAGCCCGATCAGATAGAAACACGAAGGCACCTCCAGGCAGTAATACGAGAAATCCTCGCCGCCCATTGAGGGCTCCTTGACAAGCTCGAAGGTATTCGTAAGTGTCGCGTTTTCTGATATTTGCGCAACGCGCTCGGCTTCGTGCTCGTCGTTGCGCGTCACCGGGTATCCGTTGTTCCAGGTGATTTGGGCCTGGCAGCCCATCGCCTTGGCCGTGGACTCGACGAGCTCGAAGAATCGGCGTTTGATCGTGTCGCGGGTGTCCATATCGAGCGTGCGGATGGTGCCCTTGAGGGCCGCGCTCTCGGGGATGACATTGTACGCGGTGCCCGCATGGATGGCGCCAAAGGTGACGACGAGCGAATCGGTGGGGGAGGTCGTCCGCGAAACCAGGGATTGGGCGGCTGTGATGATCTGGGCGCCGGCCACGATTGGGTCGTTGCACAGGTGCGGATACGCCGCATGCCCCTGCTTGCCGGTGAGGGCGATCTCGAAGGTGTCCGTAGCCGCCAGCAGCGCGCCCGGCTTGGTGGCCACGGTGCCCAGTGGCATGTCGGGCCAGCCGTGGAGCCCGTACATCCGGGTGATCGCTGGGCCCATGCCCGTTGTGAGCTCCGTGCCCTGATCGCCCAGCAGCACCCCATCGCGGCACATCTTCTCGCCCCCGCCCCCGCCTTCCTCAGCGGGTTGGAACACCAGCGTGACCGGGTTGGGGCGGTGATCGAGTTCCATCAGCACCCGGGCGACGCCCAGAAGGATCGCGGTGTGCCCGTCGTGCCCGCACGCGTGCATCTGCCCGGGGTTGGTGGACTGGTGGTCGAAGGTGTTGAGCTCGGTGATCGGCAGCGCGTCCATGTCGGCTCGCAGCCCGATGCAATCGCTCGATTCAGAAGATCCCGTCGCCGGGATGTGCGCCATCACGCCAAAGCCTGTGCCGGGCTCCTTGCCGCCCATATTCGTGCGGAACTTGATCCCCAATCGGGTCAGCTCGCGCTGGACCACGGCCGAGGCATATTCCTCGGTGAACAAGATCTGCGGGTGCGCGTGCAGGTCTCGGCGGATCGCCGTGATTTCGTCGATCTGCTCGTTGATGATGGAGGCCAGGTTGGTATTTGTCGGCGTGGTGGTACTCATACCAGAGTGTAGTCGCCAGCGGGGGCGCGGTCTTTAGGCGGCAATCCCGGTCGGCCCGGCTTGGTCGGTGTCCGAGCCGGTGTCATGTGCCTGCTCAGCAATAAACGCACGGGCGCTGTGCTCAAGGGAATTGAGCTTAAGCATGGGTTCGTGGACGGCTTCCTGGTGATGCTGGCGGATCGCGTTGAACTCGCTCTGGTTGGCAAAGAAAGCGTCGGCTACATCTGGATCAAAGTGCGACCCGTGCAGCTCCCGGATCAGATCCGAGGCTTCCTCATGCGACATCGCGCTCTTGTAGACCCGCTCAGATGTGACGGCATCGTAGAAATCTGCGAGCGCCACGATCCGGGCGGCCAGCGAGATCGCCTCGCCCTTGATCCCGAATGGGTAGCCCGAGCCGTCCCATTTTTCGTGGTGGCTCATCGCGATCTCGATGCCCATGTCGATGAACTCGTCGGGCCCGAGCTTGGCTCGGATCGCCAGCAGGGTGTCGGCGCCGATCAGCGCGTGCTGCTCCATCTCGGCGCGTTCTTCGGGGGTCAGTCGCCCGGGCTTGAGCAGGATCGAATCCGAGATCCCGACCTTGCCGATGTCATGGAGCGACGAAGCGAGCACGATCCGGTCGATCCACTTGGCATCGATCTGCGGGTGCTTGCTTGAGAGCGAATCGGCCAAGATCCGCGTATAGAACCCGATGCGTTCGAGGTGGGCTCCGGTGTCCGTGTCGCGATAGTCGGCCAGCTTGGCGAGCCCGAAGATCAACGCGTTGCGCTTGGCGAGCCCGGCGCGGACCTGCTTGGTGACCTCTTTATTGAGCTTGGCATTGGATTGCTCGAGCTCGTCGCGGTACCGCTTGGACGCAAAGACCAGGATCAATCCGGTGAGGATGAACATACAGAATGCGATCGAGATCCGGAAGACGAACAACCGATCCGCAGCCGCCTGGGCCAGATCAAACTCGGTGCGGATCCACGCATCGACCAGAAACTCGCCGGCCACATAGACGGCCGCCTGAAAGATCAGGATCCCCAAGAACAACGCCCGGCGGTTCTTTGGACGGAAGGGGAGATTCAGTTTGCTCGATGGTCTGCTCACAACCAGAACATCGGTCCATCGCCGGGGGGCATCGCGGGGGAGCAAACGGATTGGCAAATCAACGCGGCGCGGAGGACCGGATGCGACGATCACGCCGCACAATCAGAGGTTTTACGGACCTTCGAGCACCGTTTCGCACTGCTCCATCGCTTCTGGGACCATGTCCGAAGCGCCGATATAGTCCGGTAGCCCGTCGATATCGAGCAGGTCAGCGTGCTCAGCTCTGTACCGCTCGCGCAGCGCCGGGTGCACCGGGGTGTTGTGCGTGGTGGATTGGTAGAGCAGCTCTTCGACTTTGGGCGAGACCAAGAACCGGGCGAGCTGGGCCGCCAGCTCGGGGTTGGGTGCGTCTTTGATGATCGCGACGGTGTTGGGGATCAGCGTCGGTCCGGAACTTGGCCACGGGCCTGCGTCGTCCTCGCTGGCGGTCTCGTAGGCGAGTTCAACCTTCCACCCGTTGCGTTGCCCGCTCCAGACATCGTCGGTGTCGGTCAGGGCGAGATCGATCTCGCCCATGGCCACGGCCTGCACCACGGTGGCGTTGCCGTCGTAGAGCCGAAGCTTGTTGGCCTTCATCGCTTGAAGCCAGCTGGTGAGCCCGTCGATCCCCCAGGTGTCGCCCAGCATCGCCATGTGGATGCGTGTCGTCCCGAACTGAGGGCGGGCCATCCCGACGACGCCCTTGTACGCTGGATCGGTCAGCTGGGCCAAGGTCGTTGGCGGGTTCTCGACGCGATCTGATGCGTACACGATCACCCGCGCCCGCATCGCCATCCCGACCCACGACCAGTCCGGGGCGTGCAAAGTATCGGGCCATCCCTCAGGAACCATCCCACGCATCGCGCCGGCTTCGAGGGCACCATCTTTGGCGAGCAGGATCGTGCCCATGGGCTCCGACGACCACCAGACATCGGCCGACGGATGATCCATCTCGGCCTGGATCCGCGTGACGAGCCCGGTGGTCTTCGTCGCTTCGGTATCGCCGAGGACATGGACCTTGATCCCGGTCTCCTCGGTGAACGCTTCGACAACCATTTTAGCGAACTCATCGTCCACGCTGGTGTAGAGCGTGACCGTCTGAGCGGGTTGCGAGCTCGTTGGGGACTCAGCCGCGCGATCGCACCCGATGAGCGCGAAGGGGACGAGTGCAAGAGCAGCCATCGCGCAGAGCGCGGGCTGGACGATGGGTCGTGTTGATCGCATCATATCAAGAACTATATAAGGTTCCCGATGGAGTAGGCACCGGCTTAGTCGTCTTTTTCTGGCGCGGGCTCTGTGTTCGCGGGCTTGGCATCCTCGCCGGCGGGTGCGGGCTCGGCCTTCTCGCCATTGGCTTCTTTGGCGGCTTTGTCGAGCCGACCGAAATACTGCTGGACCGCTGATTCGTGCTTGCGGGGTACGCGCTTGGTTTCAATCGCTTCGGCGGCTTGCGTCGAAGCGCTATCGACCACCTGCGAGAAGGTCGCGGTCGATTCGCCCTTGATTTGGGCGCCCTGCACCATGGTCGATGCGATCACCGGACCATCATCGGTCGTGGCGACCTCGGCCCGTTCCTTCTTGAGCATGAAGTCGGTCATCTGCTGATCAGGCCCAGAGCCCATGCCCTTGCCCGGGCCGCCGGAACCTTGGCCGAAGCCCTGCGAGTTGCCCTGCCCGAACTGGCCGGACTGTCCGGGCTGTGCATCTTCGCCAAAGCCCTGCCCTTGCCCATCGCCAGAGCCCGAGCCTGAACCCTCGCCGAGCTTGGCGAGCTGCGAGCTGCACTGGCCCATCGCGGATTCGAGCGAGTTCATCTCTTGCTGCATCTGCTCCATCTGCGAGAGCTGGCCGGACATCGATTCGAGCCCCTCGCCCATCTCCGACGGGTTTGACTGCTGCATCCCCGCGGCCATCTGCCCCATCGACTGGGCCATCGAGCCCGCGGCATCACTCGCGTTCTGCTGGGCCTTGGCGGCCTGGGTCAGCTGCTGGATCTCTTCTTCGCTCGCGCCGGCTTCTTCGAGGGCCTTCTTGAGCGCGTCCGGGTCGGTCGCCAGCTCTTGGGCTTGCTGCTCAGACACACCCGCGGCCTTCAGTTGTTCTTCAAGCGATTGGCGGTTCTCGGCCAGCTTCTCGAGCTGCTCCTTCATCGCTTCGAGCTGCTCGGCGGCCTGCTGCTTGTCTTCCTCGCTCATCGAGCCGTCGTTGATGGCTTCCGCCATCTCTTCGAGCTGCTTCTTGGCTTCGCCGAAGTCGCCCCGGGCCATCGCGCGGGCCATCTCCGACGCCGGGCCCGGCTTGGGGGCGTTGAGCTTGCGGGTCATGTCCTTGATCGCGTCAAAGGTCGCGCCGCGCTCGTCATTGCGCTTCTCGTCGAGCTTGTCGGACAGCGTAGTCAGTTCCTTGATCGCGCTGCGGGCGATCTCTTCCGGATCGACCATCTGTGTTTCGGTGGCGGTGAGCTCGTCGGCGGTCTCTTCGCCGAGGGTTTCGAGATCGAGCCCGGTCTGGGATTTGATCTCTTCGATCATCTTCTCGGTATCATTGACGATCGCCTTGACCTCTTCGGTCTTGGCCTGCTGGGCTTGGGCCTGCTGCTTCTTGGCCAAGAGCCCAGTCACATCGGTCG
Source organism: uncultured bacterium (assembly GCA_963976625.1). Taxonomy (GTDB): domain Bacteria; phylum Planctomycetota; class Phycisphaerae; order Phycisphaerales; family UBA1924; genus UBA1924. The sequence goes on along the minus strand of CAXBLA010000009.1, from coordinate 39,084 downwards.
CCGGAACCCACCAGATCGCCAAGATCGCCAAAGCCGCGGCGATGGGCATGGGCCAGTACTTGGGACGCTCGATGGGCATCGCGTCGTTGATCACGACCCGCTGGGCGCAGCTGGCGGCGTCGCTGACGATCGCTCGTGACCAAGAGTCTTTGTTCTCATCGACACACAACGCCGTCGAGATGGTCTCGCGCAATCCGGCGCGATCATCGACCTGGCGGGCGACTTGGTCCTCGTTGGGGCGACGGAGCATCGACCAGATCAGGGCGCTGACCAATGTGACGCCCGCGGCGATCAGGAAGGTCAGGTTCCATGGGATTTCAATAGTGGGGACGAGCTTCTGGGCGATCCGCGCGAGCATCAGCACACACAAAACGATAAAGGCGCTGATCGCGAGCGTCGCGAGCAGGTCGATCAGGAAGAGGCGCTTGGAGGCGCGGGCGAGGATTTTTTTGATGTCGTCCATGATCGGTCTCCGTGCTGGTATACGCCTAGATCGTCACCCCGCCAGCATGTTGGGCATTCATTCTCTAGAATGAACCTCCCAAAGCATGATATTGTTCTCTCTATCTTACCAGCCAAACCTACAAACGGTTGCTCGAAAAAGGGTTGTGACACATTGAATACATACGCCCCAGAGCCGAGCAATGTTCCCCCGCCACGCCCCAGAAACCGGGCTTTGGGCATGCTCGTGCGGTTTTTGGATGGCCACTATGTCGATCGCGACGCCTGCGATCGGGCATTCCTGCGGATGCACCAGCGTGATCGCATCGGCGATCGCCTGCATCTGGGCTTCGCGTGCCTGGGGCTGATCTGCATGTTCGGGCCGGTGACGATTACGGAGATCGCCTTCGCGCCGCTCTTGGTGTTCTTCTTGGTGCGGGTGCTCAACACCTTCCCGGTGTGGATCCACGGGTTCGGGCAGCCCGCGGTGCTGCTGGGGATCATGCTCTCTGGGTGGATGATGATCTCGCTCAACTGGTCGGGCGATCCGTTTCTGGGCTGGGGCGAGATCAGCGAGCTGCGTTGGTTCGTGCTCGTTGGGTTGGTCTTCCCCGTAATCGAGCAACGCAAGGTGCTCATCTCGGCCATGGCCATCGGCATCGCGATCGGGCAGATCGCACAGATCTTCGACGCCTTCGACGGCTTTGGCATCAAATGGCTCGAACTGGCCGTCCATCACCAGCCGAATCGATTGGGCGGCTGGTGGCATCCGGTCGTTGGCGGGGCGATGCTGGTGGGGGCGCTGGGGCTGCACCTGCCGAGTATGCTGTTCGGGGTTGGTCGCGCACGCCTGTTTGCACTGGTGCTCGGTTCGATCGCTGGCGTAGGGATCATCGCCACGGGCACGCGCGGCGCATGGATCGCCGGGGTGCTCTTGGTCATCTTCGCCATCGGGTTCGGCGCACTGACCAAACGCATCCGCCCCAAGCGCGTGCTGCTGATCGTGCTCGGCGCGGTGGTGGTTTCGGGCGTGGGGCTGGCGGTGATGCACCAAGCTGTGGGCGAGCGGGTGAGCGTGACGCGTACTGAACTATCCGAGATCATGGATGGCGACTACGACTCGATGACCGGGCTGCGTGTGAAGATGGGGCTCGTGGCGATCGACGCCGGGCTCGAACACCCGCTCATCGGCGTCGGAGCCGGCGGCTACCAAGCATGGAGCAATGAGCACGAGCCCGATCTGACCATGCCCGTCCACGCCCACGCCCACAACAGCGCCCTGCACGCGTGGAGCACCCTCGGGCTGGTTGGTGTGTTGTTCTGGATCGTCCTGATCGCGAGCATGCTCCGCTCAAGCTGGCGGCTCTGGGATGCTGACGGCTCAGATGGTCGCCCCGATTACAGCGGCCTCGGCCCGATGTTCGCCATCGTGGGCTTATTGCTCGCATCGCTGACCCATTCGCTCCAGGTCAGCACCCAGACCGCCGCGATGCTGGCCGTCCTCGCGGCCCTCTCGCCGGCGTATGTCCCGGATCACCCCCGATGGCGTCAAGATCACCCAGTTCCGTGAAGATCGGGTGACAATCCGCCGATGGGTGAATACACTCGGATGCCCGATTTCGCTCACAGAGCGTGCGGGCGGCAACATTTGGTGCGATGGCTGAGCGGTTGAAGGCGCTCGACTTGAAATCGAGTGACCCTGAAAGGGGTCCGTGGGTTCGAATCCCTCTCGCACCGTTTATCGAAGGCTTATGAAACGGCGTCCCTCATCGGGCGCCGTTTCGGCCGTTTTGGGGTAGATTACAGGTCTGCTTGTCTGACTACTTTCATGGATAGCAGTCATGCCAGTGACACGCTCAATACGAGGAAAAGGAAGAGATTGGAAAATGAATCGTGTACTCGTCAGATGCTGGGAAAAGATCGTGTGTGGCCCAGACTCATCAGTTGGCGACACGATCTATATCCCGAGTTTGGAAGCACACATGGGATTTCGATTGATTCAATGCGGCGAGTGTGGCGAGATTTATGCGATCTGTATTTCAACTGAGATGTACTCGGATACAGACCTGGTCGAGGGTTTGTGTTGTGTGTCTTGTGCATGCCAGCTCGCTCAACATGCATACGAATATCCAAGAACATACAGAAAACAGGACGGAGAGGTTGGTCACATTGACGATTCGCTCTTCGATCTAGATGATGAGCGGTCAATCTTGCGAGCTTTCTATCAGATCCCTTTAGCCGACGCTGATCTGAATGAATAGAATGCGCTATGGACAACCAGCACCAATCGAGCAACGAAAATCAGCGGCCGAGCCTCAATCTCGACCTCACTGTCGGGCAAGATCGCGGAGCCGATGGCGGGATCACGGTCGAGAAAATCCGGGAGATGGTCGAGCTGTTTTATACGCGGACGCAGCAAGACGCGTTGCTCGGGCCGATCTTCTCGGCCCGGGTGCAGGACTGGGATGCGCACTATGAGAAGATGACCCGCTTCTGGTCGTCGGCCGCCATCCGGGCGGGGACCTACTCCGGGCGACCGATCGAGGCCCACCAGTTCGGCGGCCTCACCAAGGCGCACTTTGGTCTATGGGTCGAGCTGTTCTCGCGCACCGCCAACGATGTGTTCAATGAACGCGACGCGGGCGTGTTTGTGAACCTTGGGCAGAAGATGGCCAGCAGCATCGCGATGCGGATCGGCACCGGGCGCATCAGCTTTGCCTAAACAAGTTCTGTTGGTTTAGCCTGCACGCATGGATTCGAGCTCGTCCCAGCGGGCGTAGAGCCTTGCCGACTCGGCCTGCGCCTCATCGAGCACATTGCACGCTTTGGTCATCCGCTCGTGATCCGCGAGGACCTTGGGGTCGGCGAGCAGGGCCTGGGCCTCTTCGATCTTCGCGTCGGCTTCCATGATCTTCTCTTCGATCGCGTCGTACTCGCGTTGATCCTTGTAGGACAGCTTCTTGGGCTTGCCCGGGTTGTCCGTGTTGTCAGACCGCTCGTTCTTCTTTGGCGATTCGGCCTTGGGCTTGGGCGCGGATTCCTCAGCCAACTTCTTTGCCTGTGCATCGAGCACCCGCATCGCTTGGTCGAGGCTCGGGCAGATTTGCTGGTGCCCGGTGCCGTCGAGGACGACGATGCGGGTGGCCAAACGCTCGAGCATCGTCCGGTCATGCGTCACGAGGATCACCGCGCCGGGGAATCCGGTCAGCGAATCTTCGAGCAGCTCGAGCGTCGGGATATCCAGATCATTGGTCGGCTCGTCGAGCACCAAGACATCCGCGGCTTCGAGCATGATCCGGGCGATGTGTACGCGGGCGAGCTCGCCGCCGCTGAGCGAACCCACGGGCTGGGCGAGCTGCTCGTCGCGGAACATGAACCGCCTTGCCCACGAGGTCACATGCATCGATTGCCCGCGGAAGATCACCCGATCGCTCACCGGGCACAACGCCTCGCTCAACGGCGTCGATGGCTCGAAGTCCTCGCGGTGCTGCGAGAACACGACGACTCTTGGCAGCGGATCCGAGAACCGGATTTCGCCCTCATCGGGTTCGAGCTCGTTGGTGAGGATCTTGATGAGCGTGGTTTTTCCGCTGCCGTTGGCGCCAAGGAGCCCGACGCAATCGCCGACCCCGAGCACCAGATCGAGCTTGGTGAAGAGCTTGAGCTCGCCGAAGGATTTGGAGATGGCGTTGGCGGCGATGAGTTTTTTGGTCTGGCGATCGGTGGCGGAGAACTCGACCTTCGCCCCGGTGTTGGTCGCGGCTTCGTTGCGGGCCTTGAGCTCGCCGAGCTGGGCGCGACGGTCCGCGCTCGCGTCGATCTGTTTCTTCTGCTTGGTCTGTCGCCCTTGGGGCCCGCGCGCCAGCCACGCGTCGTCCTGGCGCACTTGGTTGGCCAGCGACTGGGCGGCTTTGGCCTGCCCATCGACGAACTCGGCGCGTCGGCGGACGAACTCGGTGTAGTTGCCGTCCACACTCAGCAGCCCGCCGGGGTACGCGTCGGAGAGCTCGATGATCCGCGTCGCGACCTGTTCGAGGAATCGGCGATCGTGGGTGACAAACACCGACGCGTACGCGGCTTGCCCGCCGATGCGTTGGGTCAAGAACTCTTCGAGCCACGCGATGCCGTCGAGATCAAGATGGTTGGTCGGCTCGTCGAGGAGCACCAGATCGGGCTCGTTGGCGCACGCAGACAGAGCACACGCGCTCGAGAGTCGCTTGCGCCACCCGCCCGAGAGCATCGATGCTTTGGCCGTCCATCGTTCCTTCTCAAAGCCCACCCGGCTCAGCGCGATCTCGGCGATGGTCTGCGGGTCGAGATGATTGGCCGCGTGCTCGGGCGCGCGGGCGAGGACGGCGTCGTACACGCTGATCCCGTCATCGAAGCGATCGACCTGTGGGATGTACACGCTCTGCACGGCGCTGGGCGCGATGATCTCGCCGGTGTCCGGGGTGTCTTGCTCGGCGAGCAGCTTGAGGAGCGTTGACTTACCCGCGCCGTTGGGCCCGATGACCCCAACGCGATCGCCGCGATCGACGGCGATGCTGATCTGGGAGAAGAGGGTGCGGACGCCGTGGGCTTTGGAGATGTTGCGGGCTTGGAGGAGCATGGGGGCCAATCAGAACAAAGAACTCAGAAAATATTTACACGCGTACACCATGCGAATCCGTCAGTCGGCCGTCTTCGGATCGCTGGGCTTCTTCCACGGGATGTCCGGATCTTTGTGCAGCACCCCGGCGCTCTGCTTGACGCAGCGTCGGCACGCGAGCACGGTCTCGTCGATCGGGCTCTGCCAGTGCAGCCCGTCGCGCTCGGCTTCGAGGCACAGCACGCAGACCTCGGCCTTGGCGGGTGTGTACCCGGAGTCGAGGTGGACCAGCTCGGTGAAGGCGATCGACAGGCACTGGCTGCAGACCAGCGAGCCGCGATGCCCCTCGACCATCTGGCGATTCTCATCCCAGCCCATCTTGCAGAAGTCGCACTTGAATACAAGCTGCCCGTCTTGGTCGGTGTCGTGCATTAGGCGGGGTCCTTGCTTGTTTCAGTGGTTGTATCGGCTGTTGGGTCATAGGTCGAGCCGTCGGCGTCCATGAGCTGATGACGCGCGAGCTGCTCGTAGACCTTACAGGTCTTGATCAGCTCGTCGTGCGTGCCTTGGCCGACGATCTGTCCTTCGTTGATCACCACGATGCGATCGGCGCCCAGCACCGTCGAGAGCCGATGGGCGACGATCAGGCTCGTGCGCCCGGTGCAGAAGTCCGAGAGCACCTCGCCGATGAGTTTTTCGGAATGGGCGTCGATCATCGAGGTGGCTTCGTCCAAGATCAGGATCGCTGGGTCGCGGAGGATCGCCCGTGCGATCGCCAGGCGCTGGCGCTGCCCGCCCGACATGGTGAGTCCCTGCTCGCCGATCTGTGTATCAAGCCCGTCTTCGAGTTCGTCGATGAACTCCATCGCCCGCGCCGATCGGGCGGCATGCTCGATCTCTTCACGCGATGCGTGGCGGTTGCCATAGGCAATGTTCTGGGCGATCGTCCCCTTGAAGAGCACGACTTCCTGCGTCACCACGCCGATCTGCTTGCGCAGCGAGCGGACATGCACCCGGCTCAGGTCCATCCCGTCGATGAGCATCCGACCCTCGTCTGGGTCGAACAGGCGGGGGATCAGCGAGAGCAGGGTGGTCTTGCCGCAGCCGTTGGGACCCACGAAGGCGACGGTCTCGCCGTGCTTGACCTTCAGCGAGATATCGGAGACGGCCCGGCTGGTCGCGCCCGGATAGATCACGGAGACGCCGTCGAAGACGATCGATTCGTTGTGGCGGGCGAGCTTGGGCAGGCGCTTGGTGTGCCCGGGCTCGGGGTCCGAACCGAGCAGTTTGGCCAGCCGATCGCCGGCCGCCCCGGACTGCTGGATGTCGTTGACCAGCCCCGACATAGGCTTGATGCTCGCACCGGCGAGGGCCAGGGCCAAGAGCACGGTCATGAACTCAGATTTTTCGAGCGATCCATCGAGGATCAGCTTGGCCGCGACGATGGTCAGCCCGCCGAGGGCGAACATCGTCACCAGTTCGGCGATCGGCCCGGCCAATGCCCGGGCGGTCCGCACCTTGAGCTGCTGACGCAGGACCTCTTTGTTGATCCGCCCGAAGCGTCCGACCTCGTAGCGTTCGGTGGTGTGGACCTTGACGACGCGCAGACCCTGGAGCGCCTCGGTGGAGGCGCGGTACAGATCGGCTCTGCTCGAGAGCGCCCGGTTCGACGCGCGCCGGATCCGTTTGCCGAGCTTGCGGATCACGGTCGCCAAGATCGGCATGACCAGCAGCGCGACAATCGCGAGCTTCCAGTTGATGATAAACGCGAAGACCAAAGCGACAAAGCCCTTGGTCACATGGGCCACGGCCTTAGAAAGCATGGCCACAAACCCGGCGGAGAGCGCCTCGGTATCGTTGACGATCCGTGAGATCGCATCGGTCGGGCCCTCGGTCACAATCGTTTTGAGTGGGAGTTCAAGGACCTGCTTGAACGCGTTTCGCCGGATCCTCGCTACCGTCGTATGCACGACGGTCAACGCGAGGTACTGGTGCATGAAGTTGGCGAACGCGCCGATGATCGTCAGCACCGCCAGCGTGCCCATGATCCACACGATGCTATCGAACGGGCTGGCGGGCAGATCGGCGATCCACTCGGGCGTGATCATGCCCGCGTACCACGAGTCTTTTTCGATGGCTTCGTTGGCGGCGTTTTGGGCGATGGTTTGTAGCCCGTTGGTGCCGGGTTCGAGCAGGATATCGAGGATCGGTTTGACCGCAAGAATCCCCGCGCCCACGCCGCCGGCCGAGATCAATGCAAAGAACGCGCCGAACAACAAGTGCACACGCATCCTCAACATCTGCTTAGAAAACTTCCAGAACGAGTCCATAGGGCCAATCATACGAGCACGGTGGGCTTATATCTCGACGCGATCGCGGGTGATCCGAATATGTGCCGGCGTGTGCAGCTCGCCCACATTCATCCCCGGGCACCCGCGGGTCTCCCGGTTCCAGGACCGCTTGCCCGTCAGGTTGCTCCGCCAGAATGGCCAGGTTCGGCACTGCTCCGGACGAGACCCGTACACGCTGCAGCCGGTTTTGCCGGCCTCGTCGCGGGTGAGGAACACACAGTCGTATCCATACCCCTCGATCTCGGTCTCGTTGAGCGATCGCCCGATGGGGGTCTCGCGGGTGTAGTCCGCATAAAAAGCGTCCTTGGTGATCTTGAGCTCGTCGGCGATCGCCTGGGCCTCGTCATCGGTGAAGAGCACGAACCCGGTGGGCCCGGTGCAGCAGTTGCCGCACTGGGTGCAGGTGAAGCGGAGCCCGGTCTCGCCGGTGTCGGTGTGGCCCGTCGGATCGGGCAGGTCGAACCATTCCTGTTCGTGGCTTTGTTGCTGATCTGGCGTTTGCTTGCTCATGTTCCGAGCCCCGTCCGCTGGACCACAACAAGCGTCTGGTCGTCTTCGCGTTCGAGCTGCTTCGTGTACGCGAAGAGCCCCTTGTGGATCGAATCGATCGCGCACTGTGGTTGCCCGGTGCAGCCGTCAAGCGAACTCATCATCCGTTCAACGCCGAACATCTCGTGATCACGATCGTCTTCTGGGTGGCGAGGGAGCGAGGCTTCGGTGATGCCGTCGGTGTAGAGGATCAGCGTGTCGCCGAGCTCCATCACGCACGAATCGGACTCGAAGTCGATCGTATCAACAATCCCCAGCGGCAGCGTGCCCGCGCTCTCGAGCAGCTCGATCGAGCCGTCCGCACGCCGAATGATCGGGGGGTTGTGCCCGCAGCGTGTCCAGCTGATCCGCCCAGTCTCTGGGTCGAGCACACAGAAGAAGGCCGTGGCAAACTCGCCGTTGAGATTAGCTTCGACAAGCTTGCGGTTGCAGTATCGCGCGATCTCGGCGGTGTCCTCCACCACATTGCTCGGATCATCGAGCGTGTCCTGATAGCAATGCAGGATCGCCCGGAGCATCGCCATGACCGTCGCCGCCCCCGGCCCGTGCCCGGACACATCGGCGATGACAATCCCGATCCGGTCGTCGTCGCCCTGGAAGTAATCGTAATAGTCCCCCCCGGCGATGGTGCTCGTCAGGTAGCTCGTCGCGAGCGTAAACCCATTGAGCTTCGGGGCTTTTTCAGGCAGCAGCTGGCGCTGGATCTTGGCGATCTGCTCGAACTGCTCCATCAACTGCTCGTTGAGCGTCTCGGCCTGCTTGCGGAACACGAGGTTGCGCGTCGCGGTGCCCATCATGTTCATATCGAGCAAGCCGGCGACGAAGGTGTCCAGGTCCGCCCAGTTGGATTGCTCGTGGAAGCTCAGCGCCCAGTTGAGGGGCTCGCCGTCATCGAAGGTGGGCATCGCGGTGAGCGAATGGAGCTTGCTGGCGTACGCCCCGAGCGCATTGGACAGCACCGGATCACTGGCCAGATCAAACCCGGTGAGCACCGCCGGCTCGCCCCGCGCGAGCACCTGCCCGATCACGCCGCCTTGATGGGTTTCGAGTTTCTCCCAATCGCGCCATGGGTTCCCGCTCGGGGCGGGGCTCATGGTCTGCTCGCCCTGGTAGGTGATCGAGCGTGTGATCTTGTAGTGCCCCTCGGGCAGATCACGGACAGAGATACTGACAAAGGCATCACGCGGGAAGCGTTGCCCGACCCACGGCCCGAAGGCCTTGAGCATCTCAGCGGGGTCCTTCACGGAGCTGACCTCGCGGAGGACCTGTGTGAGCGCCGCGATCCGTGGATTAGCCGACAGATCGACAAAGAGCGGGTGCTGAACTGGGCGGGCGTCCGGGTTGATCATGCGCACCCCGCTTCGATCGCGGCGCAGAGCTTGTCCGCCGATGCGAGCATCGCATTGACCGTTTCGTTGGCTTTGGCTTGCTCGGATTCGGGCAACAGCGGGATATTGATCCGCACATTCCAAGCGGCTGCCTTGGCGCTTGCGTTGCCTAGCACCGCCGCCACACCCAGATCGGATTTGAGCTGGCGGTTGGTCGTCGTGATCAGCGATTCGCACAGACGCAGCAGATCGACACTCAGCGCCAGCATCGCGCGCGGCGGGTTGATCGCCCCGCTCACTGCGTCCGCCCAGCCGGCGATGCGCTTCGGGTCGTCCTTATCGAGCTTCCAGAGCGCATTGAGCACGCCATACCCCGCCCCGTCCTCGTCGGCGAGCATCAAGAACATCGCTCGGGCGCGGTGGAGCTGCTTCTGAGCGTCGGTGTTGAACTGTGCATGTTCGCTCAGTGACTTCTTGTTGATCGAATAGCTCACGACCATCCCCGCCGTCGCAGCGGCCGTCGCCCCGGTGATCGCCGCGGCCGCTCCGCCCCCGGGCGTGGGGACCTTGGCGTCGAGCGATTCAAGGAACCCGCCGACAGTTTGTTTGGCAAGATTAGTAGTGGGGGCGCTGCTCATGGGGGTATCCTATGCAGCCGATCCTGCGCCCGATCCGGTCAATCGTTGGATTCGCGGGCTCTGATTTCAGCCAGATGCCGGGCGATCGCGCTGGTCGTCGGGATCAGCTCGCTCGGGCTCGTTTCGATCCATGCGGTCAGTTCATCGAGGGTCACCCATCGGATATCGGTGTACTCCCAGTTGGTGCGCACCGCGGGCACGCTCTGGAGCCTGATCGGGATCACGATATCCGTCGAGCCCACCGCATTGTCGTGCACCAACGCGATCGGATGCTGAGCAGGCGACGAGACCATGACGCCGATTTCTTCTTGGATTTCCCGTTTGATCTCGCCCCAGATGCCCGCAGCCGTGAGCGTGTCTCGCTGATTCGGGACATCGACCCCGCCGCAGGGACCCAGTTCCCAGAGATTGCCGTAGCGATGCAGCTCGCTCGATCGTTTGCCCAGCATGTAGACCGGCGACGAGTCTTCAGATGGCCCGGGGGCGGCGAGCAACGCCGTCACCGCCAGCAGCGAGATTCCGGTATCAATCACATCGCGTACCGCGTGGTGCTTGTACTGCTCGGCTCGTGCGTGGATCACGCCGGTGCCAGCGTCATACGAATCAAACGCGAGCATCGAGCCATTGAAGTATCGCGGGTTCTGTGCGCACAATGACTGCCATGCCCGCTCGATCTCGTCGGCTTGCTCGTACACCTTGGGCGTGCGGTCGATCTGAATAGAGATCGATGTGTCACTCTGCGTGTTGATGGATTCAAGCCGGACCATCGGTTAGTTGAGGAACCCGCCGAGCTGGCCGCCGATATCGCCGAGCCCGAGTTCGTCGGCTTCCTTGGCGATCAGCTCCTGCACCTGCTGCTGGGCGCGGGTCGTCGCGTCGTTGATCGCGTCCTTGATCAGGGCCGTCGCCAAATCACGGGTCTTCTCGTCCACGGCCATCCCCGCGAGCAGCGCCGGATCGAGCGTGAGGTCGATCAGCTTCATCTTGCCGCTGACGATCGCCCGGCACGCCCCGCCCCCGGCTTCGCCATCGACGCGCATCTGCTCGATCTTGGCCTTGACCCGCTCGCCGGCGATGGCGAGCTGTTCTTTGTTTTTCATCAGCGAGCCCAGGGCCTGCATGGTTTTGAGTTTGTCGAACATAGTGCTCTCTTCTTCGTGGTGTGCGATCCGGTGGGATGCGTTAGTGGTTCTTGGGGTGCACGCGTTTGATCTCGCCCTCGAAGACATCGAGGACGGATTTGACCAGCGGATCAGCCGCGACTTCTTCGGGTGTCGGGGCACGCATCTGTGGGGTCGGCTGGGTCCGTTCCGGCGGGGCAGAAACGGGTGCAGAAGTGGGGTTCGAGTCAGATTTAACCACCTGAATCTTGGGCTCGCTCTTTTCCTCACGCGGAGCCGATTTGATCGGTTTCACCGGCTTGATCGTCGGCGCTTGGCGGGGGGCCTGCTGTGGAACTTGGCGATCGGCTTGGTGCGAAGTGTTGGGCTTTGGGGCGTCCTCGACCGGTCGGGAGACCGAAGCGGGGGCCGCCCTCATGCTTTTTTTGACGCGGCTCCTCCGCTCATCACAAACGACGCCACATCCGCGATCTTCTCCGTCATCGCCAGTCGCACCATGCACGCGTCGAGCAGTGCCCGCGGGGCCGGCGATGATTTCATCGCCCGCTGGACCGACTCGCACAGCGCGATCATGTGCACCAGCCCGGCCGCATCAAACCGGCGGGCCCGGGCAAACTCGACGACTCGTGCCTCGTCCGACAAATCAACCAAATCAGTATCTTGCCCGCACGATCCAAGCACCATCAGATCGCGGAACCGCTCAAGCAAGGAGCCCAGGAGCTGCTCGCCCGAGATCCCCTTGTTCATGAGTGCCCCGGTGGATTGGAGGACAATCTTCGGGTCGCCATTAGCGACCGCGTCGATCAGCGAGCTCAGCAGGTCATAATCCGGGAGCCCGAGCATGTCCTCGAGCAGGGCCGTGGTCAGTTTCTTTTCGCCCGAAGCCAGCAACCGATCGAGCAGCGAGAGCGCGTCGCGCATGGATCCATTGCCCAGACGAGCGAGCATAAACACAAGGTCCTCGTTGGCCGAGAAGCCCTCTGAGTCAATCAGCGTACTCAAATGCCCGGCGATCGATGACGCGGGGATATTGCGGAAATCGAACCGCTGGCAGCGCGACTGGATCGTCGCGGGCACTTTGTGCGATTCGGTGGTGCACAAAATGAACTTGACATGCTCGGGCGGCTCCTCCATCGTCTTGAGCAGCGCGTTGAACGCCTGCATCGAGAGCATGTGCACCTCGTCGATGATGTAGACCTTGTACCGCCCACGCATCGGGCGGTAGGCGCTGTTGGCGATCAGCTCGCGCGTGTGATCGACCCCGGTGTTGGACGCGGCGTCGATCTCGATGACATCGGTGTCCTGCCCGCTGAAGATCGCGGCCGCGATATCGTCCTTGTACTCGGGGTTATTGAGCTCGTTGGCGAAGATCCGGGCCATGGAGGTCTTGCCCACGCCCCGCGTCCCGGTAAAGAGGTACGCGTGATGGACCCGATCCGAATCAATCGCGGCCTTGAGCGTGCGAGCGATCGGCGATTGCCCCACGACTTCATCGAATGTTCGAGAACGGTGTTTGCGAGCCAGCGCGGTGTAAGCCATACCGGATCGTAGGTGCTCAATGAGTAGTTATTGGGAGGAAACGAGCGGCATTGATGACTGATTGAGCATTTTGGAGAGCATTTCACCTAGAGCTTTTCCCAGCAGTGGGGGGACTGCATTCCCAATTTGCAAGTTCTTTGAAGTCTTTGAACCAATAAAACGATACCAATCCGGGAAGCCTTGTAATCGAGCGCCCTCTCGGGTGCTTAAAGCCCGGTTTTGAAAAGGATGGACGCATCTCGAAGAGGATGGCGTTCCAAAGTTTCGTGTGATGGTGGGGGAGGGCTGGTCAGGGACAAGTCTTGCGTAAGTATTTGCAAAGTAGCCTTTGGGTCGAAGATGCTCGGGTAAATCATGTACGCTCCCGCCGGCGGGGATGGTTCTGAGGATTTCCTGCATCCGCTCGCCGTAGTTTGCGCAGTTGTGCTCGGTGAGTGTGGGTGAACCTTCTCTCATCAATTCCTGAAATTCATTCTGCGGCTCCGACAAGTATTGATCAGAATGTTCGCCCACTCGCAGTGGGGGTAAGTCACTGATCGCATCGGCGAGTGTTCTATAGGTTAAAAAAACGCCAAACAATCCATCAGCCTTGTAGTTGAAAGGGGCCGTTGGCCAATCGATTAGAGCATCTGATCGGGTACCGATCACGATGGTTCGTTTGCGATGCTGTGCCAGTCCGTAGTCTACAGCATTGAGAATCCGGCTATCCGTGACAAAGCCTCGGCGGGTGAGCTGTTCGATGAGCTCTTGATACACTCGCCCTTGGTACATCGTTTTGAACCCAGAGACATTCTCAAAGAGGATTGCTTGCGGGTCAGCTTCGTCGACACATCGAAGAAACTGATGAAAAAGACTGTTTCGTGGGTCAGCGAGGTCTTTTTTGCCGACCGTACTAAAGCCTTGGCAAGGCGGACCGCCGCAGACGAGCTGAATATTGCCGGTGAGACCCAAGTCTTCAATCTCAGCCGCAAAGTCGATCTTTGCAATATCGTCAACGCACACTTTGGTGTCGGGGTGATTGGCTTGGTAAGTCGCGGCAAAGTCTGTTTCGAGCTCGTTGGCGAGAACAACCCTGACTCCAGATTGGCTTAATCCAAGGGAGAGCCCGCCGGCACCTGCAAAGAGATCGATCGAGTTCATGGTGGTAGTTTACAGGTTGAGGTCGAGTGTGTCGATGGCTGGGAGTGGATTCATCACTCGCCATCCAAAATATCCCTGGTCGATATTGAAAACAGTTTGGCCTTCCATTTGCTGGCGTGTAATCCAGTTTAAATTATCTTCGTCAATAGCATCAAGCCTGACAAATGCGACTTGTCCATTAAACACATCGAAGTGCATGCAAATGGTGACGACTCCATCTTCACGACAAATTCGCTTAGCCTCAAGCACTTTGTGCTGCTTGATATCATTAATGTTCTGAAATCCAGATTGGACTTCGATCACTATATTTGTGTCGTCATAGACTAGTTGTAGATCTGCTTTGGGGGTTCTTCGGAAAGTTTCGACGGCTCGAAAATCATCATCACCAAAGTCGTGAATGTCTTCTTGATCAATGCTAAACAAGTTAGCAAGTACTGGTTGAAGAAATCGTGTCATGGCATATCCACGCAACCACGAGTAGAGAACATTCTCGGGTCTACGGCCCTGATTGTTGAGCCGAGGGAGGTTCCCTGTTTCTCTGACGACGGTGTATATATCGGTGATGTTCGTTGAGCAAAATTCCGTTATGTTTTCGTGCTGGCACGAAGCATGCATCGAGCCGTTGATTGCAGTAACGATTTCACTAAGTCGTGCGAGAAGCCTGTCAATGTACTCATAGTCAATGCCTGCAGAGACATTCTTGCCTGAAAGAAACTCTTTAGTGCTGGCTTGGTTGGTGAATCCGAGTGAATTTCGATAGGCTCGGAAGTAATCACGATCGGAGAGTTGAATACACATGCGAAATCTCTTGTATTGTCTCAACCCCCCGTTGTCGATGCCCAGGACACCAACGGCACCGGATGACGGCTGCTTATGGCTGCTGCGGTCAAGCCCTGACCAGGTTCACAGGCCACCCGTGCATCGGGCCCGGGCATCGACAAGAGGGGGTCAAGCGGGCAGGCATGCTCAGCGGGTGAGCGTGTCTGCGGGCCAACACCCGAAGGGGCAATGGTAGGGGGCGATCCGCTCGCCGCCAAGGGGGAGTCCATACAGTTTGAGCCGACCGCTGACCGGCTCAGAGGCTCCGAAAATCTGCTCCAGAGCCCCAATTCTCCCAGCTTCGTCCATGTTCTGGGCGTTGATAGCCGATATCCTCTTATGAGAACATATAAGTTCTTGTAAGCCGGGGAGATCGACACCCCGAAACCCTCGCCCAGATCCATTTTTCGCATCCGGAGTGACCATCCATTATGGCCGACCAGAGTATTGACAGAGAAGCCGTCGCGACCGATTGCCCAAAGGCCCCGCTCAACAAGCGCTGGACCGTCAAGCTCTCGGTGATCATGATCATTGTCTTCGGCGTCGGGATCTATGGGTATTACGATGCCGCGATCGCGTATCCGGCGCGTGGTGTGCGCTACGCGGAATGGGCCAAGTGGCAGTACCTCGAGCAGGCCAAGCTGGCCAACGCCGAGGAGCCGGGCGTGTTCCGCTATCAGTCGTCGGTGACCAACCCGGGCGAGGAACTCACGCGTCTGCGTGATCCCAGCTCGCAGAGCAGCCGCCCGCTGCGTGCGTCGATGATGGCTTCCCGGCTGGTTTGGCTCGAAGCGCTCCAAGTCGTCGGGCATCTCACCGAAGAGCACACCGTGTTCGAGTCGCCGCAGGAAGAGCTGAGCCAGCTCGAGGCAGACTGGCAGACGAGCTCGGTGCCCAAGCCCTTGCACGCGTTCGATCTGATTGTTCAGTGGCTGATCATGGGCGTGTGCTGGGCGATCGCGCTAGTCATGGCGATCCATATGCTCCGTGTGCGGGCCAAGAAGTACAGCTGGGTCGCCGACTCGATGACACTGACCATCCCCGGCGGGCAGTCGATCACCCCCGAAGACCTTGAAGAGGTCGATAAGCGCAAGTGGGACAAGTTCATCGTGTTCCTCAAGATCAAGTCCGATCATGCAACGCTCGCTGGGCAAGAAATCGCCGTGGATACCTACCAGCACCAGTTCGTCGAGGACTGGATCCTAGCGATGGAAGAGAAGGCGTTTGGATCCCAAGAAGATCAGGATGAACAGCACGAGCATGATCACGCTGACGATGAAGACTCAACAACAACAGAATCCTGAGGCAACCTCATGAGCTGGCCCATCTGGGAAGCATGGGTCATCGCGTCGATCGCGACCCTCTCGGGGCTCGCGGCGGTGGTCTGCGTGATTTTGGCATTGCCCGGCATCTGGCTGATGACGATCGTCGCGGCTTTGTGCATGTGGTGGCAGCCCGGGGTAATCTCGTGGAAGGCCGTGCTCACGCTGGTGATCTTGGGGATTATCTCCGAGGCCATCGATCTCTTCGCGTCGGCCGCGGGATCGAAGAAGTTCGGAGGCTCCAAACGCGGGGCATTGGGCGCGATCGTCGGCACCATCATCGGCGCGATCCTCGGGGGGATCTTCCTCTCGGTCATTCCCGTCGTCGGCTGGGTCATCGGGCCGATCCTGGGCGGGATACTCGGTGCTGGAGCGGGGGCCTTGATGGTCGAGCGCGGGATCGTGAATCAGACCTGGGGCGATTCGTTCAAATCCGGCGGCGGGGCCGCGGCTGGACGCGCGGTGTCGATCTTTGTCAAGCTCGGACTCACCATCGTCGCAGGGTCGTTTTTCGTGCTCGCGGCCTTCGTTTAACCCGTGTTTCTCACCACGGCCCGGGGAAATCGCCGATATACTCAGGTGAAATACCCTTAGGAGGGATCCCCCGATATGACATCTTCGCCCAAGCAGGACGCTCAAGATCAGGACGCGGCTGATACAGCACCAACCAACGCAAACGCCAAGTACTATGTGCTCGACACCAATGTTCTGCTGCATAACTCCAACGCGCTCTTCGTCTTTCAGGACAACCATGTCGTCATCCCGTACCCGGTGATCGAAGAGCTCGACGCGATGAAGCGCCGCGAGGACGATGTCGGGCGGGCCGCCCGTTCGTCGATCCGGTTCCTCGATCGGCTCCGCAAGCACGGCAAGCTGACCACCGGGGTCGATCTCTCTAAGATGGGGGCCCAGAGCGGGGGGGCATCGGGCACACTCTCGATCGATATCGACGACCATGACCGCCCGCCGATTATTGCGTCCGAGCAGCCCGACAACCGCATCATCGCCGTCGCGTGGGCCCTGATGCAATCGGGCAAGCGGGCGATCTTCGTCACCAAGGACCTGGCCGCCCGGATCAAGGCCGACTCGCTGGGCATCCGTTCAGAAGATTTTCTGAACCAGCAGGTCGATGGCGATCGGCTCTACACCGGATTCTTGGAGCTCGAAACATCCACCGACATCATCGACACGCTCTACCGCGATCGCATGCTCGAGGTTGAAGAGCTCGCGTCGTACCTCGAGGTCACCCCCGAGGGCGGCGACCCGTACACCCGCGAGCTTACGCCCAACCAGTTCGTGATCCTGAGCGATGTGCAGGACGAGGGGCACTCCGGATTGGCCAGACGCTTGGCCGATACCGAGCACCTGATCCCTGTCGCCCAGCAGAAAAAACCAACCTTCGGCATCGTCGCCCGTAATGTCCAGCAGACCCTCGCCCTCGATCTGCTGCTCGACGACGACATCAAGCTCATTACGCTCTTGGGCAGCGCGGGCACGGGCAAAACGCTCTTGGCCTTGGCCGCGGGCATGACCAAGGTCTTCCAAGAAGAACGATTCGAAAAGCTGCTCGTCGCGCGCCCGATCATGCCCATGGGGCGTGATATCGGGTACCTGCCGGGCGACAAAGACGAGAAGCTCGGCGCGTGGATGCAGCCGATCTTCGATAACCTGTCGTACCTGATGTCTACCCGGGGTGCACCGAACCAGAACGCCGAGAGCAAGTCGAGCGAGCAGCGCATCGACAAGCTCCTCGCCGACGGGCGATTGGTGCTCGAGCCACTGACCTATATCCGTGGCCGATCGATCCCGCACCAGTTCATGATCGTCGACGAGGCCCAGAACCTGACACCCCACGAGGTCAAGACCATCATCTCGCGTATCGGCGAGGGCACGAAGCTGATCCTGACCGGTGACATCGGGCAGATCGACCATCCGTACCTCGACTCATCGTCCAACGGCTTGTCGTACGCCGTCGAGCGGATGCGCGGCTTGGGCATCGTGGGGCATGTGACGCTCCAGAAATCCGAGCGGAGCACGCTGGCGAGCCTCGCGGCCGAACGGCTCTAACGATACAGGGACACCACAACAATAAAGGCCGCCCGTCATCAGATGGGCGGCCTTTACTCTTTGATAGAGCTGATCGTCAATCGTCGAGGATCGCTTGCACGCGGTACTGCTGCGTCGAGAGGTAGGTTCTCCACTGGTCGTTGGTCTCGCGGAGCTGTGCGGTGCGGATGTACTTCATGATCGACGCGTCGGCGATGCCCAGCATGTCAGCGCTGCGGATCACGCCGTGGAGCGCGGGGAGGTAGTTGGGGTCACGCTCGAGGGCGCTCTTGAAGTGCTTGAAGGCGTCCTGTGCCCAGCCGACTTTCTGATACGCGTGCCCGATGTTGTACTCGGGGCGTGGATCGGAGGGCTCGAGCCCCGACGCGATCTGATACGCCGACACGGCGTCGGCGTAGTTGCCCTGGTTGAGCAGCAGCTGACCCATGTTGTTCCAGGCAGCGTAGAGCTGGTCATCGAGCTCGAGCGTCGTGCGGTATTCGCTCAGCGCTTCGTCGTACTTGCCCTCGGTGTAGAGCTGCGAGGCCTTGGCGTAGTGCTCGAGGGCCTTGGCCCGCTTGCGGTTCATCTCGGCGATCACCGGGTCGATCTCGCTGAGCGCGTCGGCCCCGGATCGCGTGCCCGACGAAGAGCTGGCGCACCCGGTGGCCAAGAGCAGCCCCGTGATCAAGCAAGCGGCAGTGCCTCGGAGTGATGCTGGGTTCTGGATGATCTGGATAATCTGGATCATGTGGTCTTCCTATTCCTTGCGTTGGTATCGTGAGAGCTTGACCGTCATGGTCCAGTCCTGCTTGCCGGGCTTGAGCTCGAGCTCGTTGACAAAGAGCCCCGGGACCTGCTCGGTGGACAGCGTGATCCAGTCGAGCATGTTTTCGATCGACGGATCGATCACGGTGTAGGTGTAGCTGATCAGCTGGGCGTCGCCCATGGGCTGGATCGCCTGGGCGGGCACGGACGGGAGGCTGGGCACGCCCGATTGGGTGCCGTATCCCTTGAGCCGAGATCGCAGGTCGGGGATGGGCTTGAACAGATCGTCCTGCTGATTGTCCTGCTGGGCGGCTTCAAGCACCCTGATGTCGGTGATGAGCGTCGAGATGTTCTTGAGCTTGAATGCGAGATCGGCGTTGTCCTTGAGTGCGCCGGCCTTGCTGCGCCATGAGATGAGCAGCACGACCAGCGCAATCGCCACAAGCACGATCCCGAGCATGATCAGGTGACGGGGCGAGTTGAGGCGCTGCTGGTTCTGGGCCAGGGCCGCCAGCTCGTAGCGATCGTCCTTGCTCAGCGGCTGGCGTTCGCCGGGAGATATGGTTTCGCTCGCGTTCATGAGTCACCCTCCGCCAGTTGCCATCGGGCGAAGAAGGTCGCCTCGATCTTCTCGCCTCGGGTCCGCGGGCTCATGGTGTTCCAGCTCAGGTTTGAGCCGTTGATTAGGGAGAGGCTCTGGTTGATCTGCTCAGCCTCGGTGATCTCGTCAACCTTGACGATGATCGTCACGCTCACGGAAGTAAGCTTGATCGAGCTGACCTCGATCCCCGGGATCCCGAACACATGCGAGAGTGTCTCGAGCTCTTCGAGGATGGGTTTGGTGCGGGCGACCTCGATGGGCTTCTGGCTGCCGCGGAGCTGGGCGAGCTTGGCATCAAGGTCCATCTCCGGGGCCATCGAGAGCACGAGCTGGGAATCGTACCCGTTGATCAGCTCCATACGCTGATTCTCGAGCTGCTTGGTCTGGTTCTTGATGTCCGTCGCTTGCGATTTCAGTTCCATCGCCAAGAGCACGACGGTCGCCGCGATCGCCAGCAGCGCGACGCCGGCCCAGCGGTACATCGAGCGGTGGGCCTTGACGGGGCGCCCGGAGAGCCCGATGAGCGATTCGAGCGATTGCCCGCGTTGCCCGGTCGCGATTTTGTTGAGTGTTTCTCCAATCGGGTCGTCGTGTTCGATAAAATCGATTGTCGCGCCCGGCCAGGCTTTGGAGAGCGCCATGCCGATCTGCCCGGGGCTCATGCCGCGCATCGGGGGGGATTGCTCGGACCCTTCGCCGTTGGTGGCTTCGCCCTTGATCTGTGTCGGGTTCCCGACGAGCACGATCCGCGAGGGCGAAACGCCCAGCTGCGAGGACCACGCGAGCCAGTCAGCGCCAAGGCGGGCGATGTCCTGATTGCGGATCAACGAACCTGAGCCCGGCTCCGAACCAGCGCCAGTGCGTTGGATGCGGATGGTCCCCCCGGTGATCAGGCGTCCCTCGCGCGACCAGGTCCAGATCAGGCGACCGTCATTACTGTCGATCAGCACGCACGCGGTGATCGGTGTATCCGAAGACACGATCCGCTGGGCCGCCTGCGAAGCATTGTCCGCCCCAGGGTCCCAGACCGCGGCCCCCGCGTGCCAGATGGTCGTAAAGCGCCCCACCCGCACGCCCATCGCATCGAGCTCGTCTTTGAGCAATCGCCCAGGGATATCCGGGCACGCCATCACCACGGCCCGCGAGCCCGTCGATGTTTCGTCGGCGGGCAGCAGCTCGAAGTTGAGTTCAAGGGGCAGCTGAGGGAATCGCTCGCTGATGCCGGCGTGAGCCTCAGGGTCGAGCAAGTCGTGATCGACGCCCGAGTCCGCGCCCTCGATGGCGGTCTCGAGCATGTTCGCGTCGGCGTCTTCGGGCTTGACCCACGAGCAGACCGCGCCGTCGGGGTCCAGGCAGATCATCGCCAGCTCGCGGGACTGGATCCGGTCTTTGATCCAGCGGGCGCTCTGGCGGATCGAGTCGCTGACCATCGTCGGGCCCAGGTTGTTGCCCGCGTGCCATGCGTCGTCGGTGTGCGCGCCGATGAGCCGAACGCCCTGCAGGGCGGCTCCACGGTCTGATCTTCGGATATAGCACACACGATCACTCAAAGTGGTCCCGCCTTCTGTTTCATACTTGGGCGAACATGCCCGGCTGCTGGTTTGTTCTTGGTCTTGATGCGTTAATCGTTCTGTTGACGCCTGCCGCCCATGTCAAATGTGTTTGAGCGTTGGGGCTGTCGGGTCTCCCGGGGTGGGAGCCCGCGTCGTTCACGTTCGAGCCGGCGTCGGCTTGATGGACGCAGCCCCGGATCGAGCGATTCGAGGTACTTCTCATCTTCTTCGGTGAGCAGCGAGCCGTTGGGTTTCTCTGCGGCGACCTCGACCTCTTCGCCGCCGGCCATCGTGATCGATTGCCCGATCCGGTTCGCCAGCGCGATCGCGACCGAGGTCTCGCCGTCCGAGAGCTGGATGCTCTTGGGGCTGATGCTCTTGATCGTCAGGTCCGGGTAGGATTCGTCGGCTGATTTGGCGATCCCGCCGCTGACCACGACGCGCTGCTTGCCGTCGATGCGGATGAAGGCGTGCTGAGTCGGCGGGTTGCTGATGTACCCGATGTACTGCACGCGTCGGGCGATCAAGCCATCGGCGGCCACGGGTTCTGGTTCTGGATCTTCGCCGGTGGGGGTTTGGGTGACGGGCTTGGTGTTGATCACCGGGGCGTTGTCGAGCATCGCCAAGCGCTGGGCGAGCCCGATCGTGTCCACCTGGGCGGCGGCGAAGAGATCGCCCTGTCCGTTGGGGGACTGGGCGTTGGTGCCCTGGTTGATCCCCGAGCTGCCCGTGAGGCCGCCCGTGTTCGTGGTGTTGGTCGCGGTGAGGTCGACGGCGGCCTGCGATGGCGGCGACGGGAGCCCCGCGACGCCGATCCCGGCGGCGGCCAGCACAAACAGCACGCAGGCGGCCTGCGCGCCCAGGGTTCGGCTCCTGGCTTGGGATCTGGAAATGGGGTTGGTCATCTGGCGTTATCCTTTACTCTTCACCCTGATCGTATCGGCTCAGGCACCCATATTCGACCAAGAATCCCGCCCAGATCGCTCGATTTGGAGCTCCAAGCAGATATTCAATAGAGTTCACTCAGGTCGATCTCTTGCGAGTCGCCCTGGATCTCTTTCCAAGTGATGAACGCACCAAGCTCGACTTCATTGCTCGATGCGCTGCGGTTGTTGGTGCGGATTCGTGTGATTCCGCCGTAGCGAGAGATCAGGTGTCCTTGGTTGGCCCCGCGTCCGGCGCGAACCTCGATGATGACGGCCCAGAGCTCGATATCGGTGGCGAAGAGCCGGAGGGCGGCGGAGCGTTGGTTCGCCGACAATCCCGCCTCGTTGGCCGCCCGGGTCAGGTCGGTCCGCGATATCTGTGCCGAGTTGCTCTTGAGCAGCTCGAGCCCGGCGAGGAGTCGCTCGGCAAGCTCCGGGGCGATCACGCGGGCGCCCGCGTCGAGCACCAAAGGCGAGGCCGAGTGGACGCTGACGGTGGTGGGCCCGAAGGGGCGCGTGAGCTGGAGGTACTGGGTGTCGGTGGTGTTGAGTGAGAGGTTCCGCAGCAGCGCGCCGCCCTCTTCGATCTCTCGATCCGTCCGCCCGGCGAGATTGCTCAGGGCCGCGCCCTGGGCATCGAGCAGGTAGACGGACACGGTCGAGCCATCGTCGAGCAAGATATCCATCGCGTGCCCGGTGTCGGGCTCGAGCACCTCGAGCAGGTTGCGCCCGTTCTGCTGGCGCAGCCACGCCCCGGTGGCTTCTTGGAGCCCACGCCCGAGATGATGGGCCTGGTAGCCCGAGACCTGACGCGCGATCGTCTTGCTCTGGACGCTAAAGCGGCTCATCGCCAGCCCGATCCCGAGCCCGACGATGATCATCAGCACGACCACCATCGCGATGGCAAAGCCACGCCGCTGGCAATGGCGAGCATGAGCGCTTTGCTGTGTTCGTTGGGGGCGATTCATCGATCGTTCCTGAAGTCGAAGACGCGGGCGCGATCCGGGTCGATGGTCTGGCCCGGGCGGGTGGCCCGGTTCTGCCCGGTGTCGTTGGCGCCGTCGAGCTCGCCTTCGTCTTCTTCGTCATCGCCGCTGGCGCCAGAAGCCGTCGTGCTCGGGTCATCGCCGAGCACCCAGTCGACCTCGAACATCCAGCTGGCGTACTGCCCGTTGGTGAGGATCACCTCGAACTGGGCGTACGCGGGCAGGTCTTTCATCTCGAGCGCCGAGAAGAGCTGGACATATTCGTCGCCCTTGTAGATCTCCCAGTTGCAGCGTTCGATGCCGTGCATCAGCGGCACCGCCCCGGCGAGGCGCGAGCGGATCTCTTCGCTGGTGCCCAGCGTGTCGGGCGATGGGCCCTGGCCTTCGAGGAGCATCCGTCCCTCGGCGTACAGGATCGGACGCCACCAGAGGGTCCAGTTCGGCGAAGATTGGAGCCCGCTCTCGGTTGGATTGAGCGCGATTTGGTAGCTCGCGTTGGTGAAGGCGTAGAGCTCGTTCTCGTTGGTGGGGGTGTCGAACTCGCCGGGGGCAATAAGCCCGAGCTTGAGCATGATCGCTTCGCGTTGGCCGGCGGGTCGCAGCTCGTACACGCCGCGGACGGCGCCCTGGGAACCATCGGATGCCGAGAAATCGAGCGAATCGACCCGGTCCTGTTCGACATACCAGCCCGCGGCTTGGCTCGCGAGCCCGATGGGCACGGGCGGCGTCGCGGTGACCAACTCGAAACGCTGCGGGGTCCACTGCGTCGAGTCCGGGTAGATCGAGGTATCGGTCTCGAGGATGATCCGTGCACGGCTCTCTGGCTCTTCGGCTTCCTGCTCAGCGACCGAATCGGTGCTCGTGTTCGAGCGCGTCACCGTGCTGCGCTCGGTTTCTTGCATCTGCAGCCCGAGCATGGAGCGCGTCATGATGATCTGGGTGATCTGCAGCTCGTTGGTGCGCTCAAAGCGGGCCGCGAACGAGGTCTCCATGCTGCGCATCGCCGAGAACACGCCGATGGAACCGGCGAGGATCATCGACCCGAGCACCATCGCCAGGACGAGCTCGATGAGCGTGAATCCGCGGGCGGCTCCATGTGATCGTTTCTGCGATTGGGTGTTCAAAGTGTCCATGCTCAGTTCCCCTCAAGCAACGGCTGGAGGAATTCCTCGATCCCGCCGGGCTTGGCGAGCAGGGTCTCGAGCGAGTCTGGGTTGTTAAACGCGAGGGGATCGATCAGGCGGGTGAGCACGATGCTGGGCACCGTCGAGGAGTAGGCGAACGATCCGCCCGAGTCGGAGTCGAGCCAGACCTTGATGGTGACGAGTTTGATCCGATCGAGGCTCACGCCGCCGCCGATCGCATTGGATTCCTCGGTCTCTTGGTTGTCAAACTCGAACTGCACGGGCGATTCTTCGAGCGACCAGCGGTAGAGATCGACATCGTACTCGATGGGCAGCGACGAATCGGGCAAAGAGCTCCGCTCGTCGATGTACTGAAGGATCAAGCGGTTGGCCAGCTCGCCAGCGCCCAGGCGTTGATCCATCTTCCGCTGGGCCTTGACGATGATTGTGGACGCGTTGGAGAGGGTCATCGCGACCATCGCCAGGAGCACGACGGCGAGGATGGACTCCAGGAAGGTGAACCCGCCACGAGCGTTCGCGCAGCGTGATCGTCGGCGGGCGACCCTGGCTGCTGGCTTGGATGGGTTCGTGGTCTTCATGTGTGAAGCTCGCAATGCACTGATCGTTTACTGTGCGGCTCGTCCGGGGGGTGTTAGTCCGAGGTGGTCACATCGAGCGTCCAGATGTTGATGTCGTCAGCCGTGGAGATCTGCCCGTCGGGGCCCTTGGAGACCAGGTTGAACGAGTGATCGGTGCCCGGGGTCGCGGCGTAGTAGTACGCGTTCTTCCACGAATCGACCTCGGAGCCCTTCTCGATGTAATCGGGGATCAGCTCGGCGAGGGTCGCCGGGGCTGTGCCGTTGTTCTGGGTGATGTAGTTGTTGAGCGAGACCTTGAGCGTGGTCATCGAGGTTTTGGTGACGCGGATCTTGGCGCGCTTGATCTGCCCGGGGATCGCGACGGCCGCGCCGGCCATGAGCAACCCGAGGATCACGAGCACGGCGACGAGCTCGATCATCGAGAAGCCGGGGCGTGCGTGGCGGCCCAATGAGCGGCGTCTGATCTGGGTTTGGATCTGTGCGTCAAGATGGGCAGTGGTTGCGGTTGGGGTCATGGTCTGGTTCTCCTGATTCGGTCGTATTCGGCGTCTAAGCCGTTATGAGTTCAATGGTTGAGTCGTGTTCTTATTGCATTGTATGGCGAACGGGCCGCTTAGTTTCATACGCTTGGGCGTCTGGGGACCGAGTTTACATCGCCCCGCCGGCCATATTGAACATCGGCAGCATGATCGAGAGGATAATCGAGCCCACAATCACAAACAGGATCACCACCAGCAACGGCTCAAGCACCGCCATCAGGCGGGCCGTCCGCTTATCAACTTCCTCGGCATGGAGTGAAGCAAGCCCGTCGAACGCGCTCTCAAGATCGCCGGCCTGATCCGCCGCCACAAGCAGCCTGCGGGTGGCTTGGGGGAGCGCTTCGACCTGCATGATCAGCGTGCGGAAGACACCGCCCTCGATCAGCCGCTGGCGCATGCGCTGAAAATCGCTGTTGAGATTTGGATGGGTGATGACGGCGGAGCTGACCTGCAACGCGTCGGCCAGCGGGATGCCGGATTTGGTCATCGAGCTCATCACCGAGAAGAACCGGGTGAGCTCTTGCTGCTTGACGACCTCGCTGACGAACGGCGCGTTGCGTGTGATCCGGATCGCCAGCTTGCCAAGCCCCGCGCGAAACAGCAGGGCCGAGACGCCCAGGACCACAAAGATGGCCAGGACGACCATGATGTTGGCTTTGAGGAAGTTGCCTAGGCGGACCATCATCGTGGTGATCCACGGGATGTCGATCCCGGATTCGACCATCGAGTTGCCGATCATGGGCACGACGATGACGATCATCACCATGGCCGCGAGGAAGGCGATGGTGAGCACGATCGACGGGTAGATCATCAGCGTGGCCGCCTTGCCCGCCACCGAGATCCGTCGGCGGATGCCCAGCGCGAGCTGGTCGCACGCGTCTGCGAGATCACCGGTTTTCTCAGCCGCCTTGTACACGGCGATGGTGACGGAATCAAAGCTGCCCACCTGCTTGCACGCGTCGGAAAAACTGGTCCCCTGAGCGACGGCGTCGCGCAGGCGATCAATCCGCCCGCGGTTGCTCGGCGAGACGACGGTGGCCGCCACTTCGAGCGCTTCGGTGAGCGGCACGCCCCGGCTGACGAGCTGGGCGATCTGGGCGTTGAAATCGGCGTGGTCCTTGAGCGTCATCTCCGTCTCGTTGGTCGCCCACGACGGGAGCTTCCATGTGCGGACGAGGATCTGTTTTTCGAGTTTGAGTTCCTGGGCCAGTGCCCGCTGGGAGCGCGCCGAGCGCATGCCCATGGCTTTGCCGCCGGTGGTTTTTTTGGCGACATAGAAGTACGAGCGGGATGTGTTGGCGATTCGGCTCATATTGGGAGTAGCAGCGGGGGCGTTGGGTCGGAGTTCTCTGAGATTCTATCGGACATCTGCACCCCACGCATCCTGTTCGATTGTACGATTCCCGGGCGGTTGAAGGTCATTTTGGATGATCGGCGGGGCAGATTGTGCTCGATACCGATCGGTGTTGGGGTGGGGGGCAATGAATTCTCCAGATTCGTCATGATCTGCACACTCACGATTGATCTAGCGACGCATACACGGGACAATATCCAACGCCCGAACGCGGGGCGGATTGCCGGTTGTATGCCCGCTTCGGGATCATTTTGAAAGATATCCATGACGACCACGCCAACCCAGAGCCCAGCCCAGACACAAGACACGCCGACCGGCACCATGCGGTGTTTGACCAAGCACCACGCGGGTGTGGGGCTCGCATACAGCGATGATCACGCGATCCCGGCGATCGGGCCGCGCGATGTGCGGATCAAGATCAAAAAGGTCGGTATCTGCGGCACAGACCGCCACATCTGGGAATGGGACGAGTGGGCCAGCGGGCGCATCCCCGTCGGGGTCATCACCGGGCACGAGTTCGTCGGGACGATCGAGCAGATCGGATCAGCCGTCACCAAGTACGAGATCGGCCAGCGCGTCAGCGCCGAGGGGCACATGTCCGCGGGGACCAACTACAACTCACGCACGGGTAACGCGCACATCGCCTCGGACACGACCATCTTCGGCATCGATCGCGACGGGTGCTTCGCCGACTACATCGTTGTGCCCGAAGAGAATGTCTGGCCCGTCCACGCGGATATCCCCGACAAGTACGCCGCGATTTTGGACCCACTGGGCAACGCGGTGCACACGGTGATGAGCGCGGGCGTGAGCGCCAAGACCGTGCTGATCTCGGGCGTGGGGATCATCGGGCTCATGGCGGTGACGGTGGCGAAGGCTGCGGGCGCTGCGCGGATCTACTGCACGGATATCAACCCGCCAAGATTAGAGCTCGCCAAGAAGCTCGGCGCGACGGACGCCTTCGATGCACGCGAGAGCGGCTGGATCGAGAAACTCCGCAAGGACACCCACGAGGGCGTCGATGTGCTCCTGGAAATGTCGGGCGCACCGGCCGCGATGGATCAGGGCTTCCGCGCCCTGCGCAACGGCGGCACCGCGGCACTCTTGGGCTTGCCCGCCCGCTCGGTGGACTTTGACTTCAACGCCCACATTATTTTTAAGGGCTGCACCGTGCTCGGGATCAACGGGCGCAAGATGTGGGACACCTGGTACCAGATGGAGCAGCTGCTGCTCTCGGGCAAGCTCGAGCTCGACGATATCATCACCCACGAGTTCCCGCTCAAGGACTTCGAGACCGCGTTCGAGACCATGATCACCGGCGAGGGTATCAAGGTGCTGATGCATGTGAACGATTAAAGCCTATTCGTCCCGCGAACCTATTCGTTTCGAGACCCTATTCGTTTCGAGACCCATCGTGGCAGGTCACGCAGGATTCGTTCATCGCGATGAGGGCTTCGTTGGCCAGGGCGATCTCGCCGTCGTCGATGTAAGTCTCGATCTGCCCGGCGAGTGTGACCGACTCGTCCATGGCTTCCTTGAACCACAGGCCTTCTTCGTCGACACGCTGATCGACAGCGAGCACCCTCAGCAGGTTGTGGATCTGCCCGGCGATTGCGGTGGGCACCAGATCCGGGTGGTGCTCAGGCGTCTGGAAATCGTTCTCGGCGCAGAGCCAGAGCAGCTCGTTGAGCTGATCGATCTGGGCCATCGCCTGGGCGAAGTCGCCCGGGTCGGCTTCTTCTGGTAGCTCCACGGGCTTGGCGAACTCCGCCGCGCTCATGGGCTTGGCGAGGTCTACCCCGCGCCAGAGCCCGGGGTAGTTGGGCGAGGTGCCCGAGATTTTGAGGTGTTCGAGGGCGTCGGCGGTGCTCAGATCGCCCGACATGATCGCGCCGACGCACAGGGCGGCGGGCCCGCGGTGCTTGCCGTGGTGGCAGTGGACATAGATCGGACGCTCGGCGGTGCGGATCGCGTGGGCGAGCTGCTCGGCGCGTTCTTCATTGATCCCGTCGTACCCGATGGGGATATGGATCACACGCATCCCGCGGAGATCGGCCTGGGCCTTGTCGGGCGGGGTGGCATCGACACCGATCACGGTGCGGATGCCCATGTCGGCCAGCTCGTCGTAGGCGATGGCGCCGTCGGGCTGCCCGCCGCTGATGAGATCGGGCGAGAGGACATGGATGTTCTCGATCGCGGGACGCTCGTCAATGCTGGTTTGGTGGGTGTTGCCGGCTTTTTGGTCGGTTTCTTGGTCGGCCCGCTTCACTTTCTGAGTGCAACCAACGGCGGCCAGGCTGATCGTCAGCCCAGAGGCCAATGCAATGATGGATATGGTGTGCGTATTCATGTGTGTATGGTATAAAAATCACGCCCGCAAGTTGCGGGCGTGTTATCAAATTTTGTTCGTATTTATAATGTTCAATCTTCTGGAACATTGTCCGAGGTGACTATTTCGCGGAACTTGGCCCGCAGGCTCTTGGTGATCGGGCCCTCGCCATCGGAGATGGTGTGGGTCGAGAGCACCTCGAGGTTCTCGTGCTTGAGCACCTCGCGCACCGCGATGATCTCCGCAGCCGACCCGGTCAAGAACACCTCGTCGGCGTCGAGCAGCTCGTCGAGCCCAAAGAGCTTCTCTTCGATCGAGAGCCCGAGCGCTGGGCACAGGGTCTCCTTGACGAAGCGTCGGGTGATGCCTTCGAGAATCCCGACCTCCGACGGCGGCGTGAACACCTTGCCGTCCTTGATAAAGAAGATATTGTCGCCCGATCCCTCGGCCACCTTGCCCTCGGTGCTGAGCATGATGCATTCGAGGAGCTGGTCCTCGGGCTTGGTGATCCCGAGCTTCTTGCTCAGGTGGATCGCTTCGCACTTGGCCATGATGTTGTTGAGGTAGTTGAGCGTTTTGATCCGTGGATCGAGGCACTCGATCGGAGTCTTTGGACGGTTGGCGAGGACAACGCGCATGCCCGCTTCGTACATCTCGGGGGAGAACAGCGAGATGGTATCAGCGATGCAGATCACGCCGGCCTTGGGGCACTGGTACGGGTTGAGCCCGAGTGTGCCCTCGCCGCGGGTGACGACCAGGCGGATGTAGCCGTTGGTGATGTTGTTGGCTTTGACGCATTCGCGTTGGATGCGGATCATTTCCTCACGGGATACCCCGATATCGAGGAAGATCTTCTCGGCGCACTCGTACAGGCGATCCATGTGCTGCTCGAGCTTGAAGATCTTGCCGTTGTAGATGCGGATGCCTTCGAAGATCCCGTCGCCGTAGAGGAGTCCGTGGTCGAAGACCGAGACACTGGCTTGGGACTTGGGCACCATCTGACCGTTGACCCAGATCATGGGTTCATTGGTGGTGGTGGCGGCTTGTTCTGGCGCTGGATCAGCGGTTGGGTTCGTGGTCATTGATGTCATGTTATCCTCCATGAAGTACTCCAAATGAGTATCTGTATTCTAGCTTTCGGTGTAATCTCAGGTCTTGATGAGCGGCCTGATTCGTTAAAAACACGATCAAACACCGAACATTCGTAGCCTAAGATGGATGCTCTGCTGTGGATCGTATACCTGCAGAGACGAAAAATGTTCCGATATGGTGTCGAAAATGCTCCGAACATGCACGAAATGTTGTGTTCGTGCAAAAACGGGCGTTTCGCGAGACTGGTGAGTTCAACTCAGTACGCCTTCGGCTGGGGCGGTGTTCGTCCAGCAGGGCCTGAATCGGCTCAGGTCCTGATCTCGGCCCCGAGATCGGCTTTGGCCTTGCTTGCGAAGAGCTCGATCTGCGGGTCAACCTCTTCGTGCCTGAGCGTGCGATCGTCGTCGCGGAAGTGGAGCCTGACGGTGACGGATTTCTTGCCCTCGCCGAGCTGTTTGCCCCGGAAGATCCCGACGAGCTGGTTGCCCACGCATCGGTCCAGGCTCAGGGCGTCGGCCGCTGCTTCGATCTGGCTCCAGCCGATCTGCTCATCGACGATCAGCGACAGGTCGCGATCGATCCCCGGGAAGCTGGGCAGGTGCTGGGCACGCGAGATCGGCGGGTATGCGTCGATCATCGGCGACAGGATCAGCTCCGCCCCAACCAAAGGCTGGTCTAGATCGTGGGCCTTGAGCGCCGCCTTGGAGATGAGCCCGAAGGACCCGATCTCGGTGGTCTGCCCATTGAGGCTCACCGCGACCGTTGCGTGGGCATCAGCATCGAAGCCCTGGTGCTCGGGCTTGCTTGGTCTGATGATGGTGGTGGCGTTGGTGCCGAAGGTGGTGGCGACGATCGTGTCGATCGAGCCACGCATCATGCGGATGGCGGCTTGGATGTCCTCGTGCTTGGGCTTCTTGCCCGTGAAGTCCACATCCATGAGCATCGCGATGGTGCGCTGCTCCGATGAGTTGGTCGTGCCGGCGTCTTGGGCGAAGCGCTGGGCGACCTCGTAGAGCCGGATCCCGCCGGGAAGCTGAGCCCGCGCGCTCTGGTTCGTGTGGCGACAGGCGAGCAAGCCCAACAGCACGCTCGGGCGCAGGGTTGGCTCGGCCTTGCGGCGATCATCGTCTACAGCGACCAGGTCCGTGCCCTCGCGCTGGAAGAGCTTGCCGAGCTTGGGGGCGGTGAACGAGAAGGTGATGGTCTCGAAGAAGCCCATGCCCGTGAGTGATTTGGCGATCGCGCTCATCGCCCGTTCGGACTCCTGAGGCTCACGGGCTGTCACGGGCAGGGTCTTCTGGATTGGGATCACACCGAGCGAGCGGGCGCGGGCGACCTCTTCAATCAGGTCGATCTCGCGGAGCACATCGTGGCTGCGGTGGGGGGGGATGGTGCACTGGAGTACGCCGTCGCTATCAATCGTGGTCGAGAACGACAACGCGTTGAGCAGCTTGGCCATCTCTTGGGGATCGGTCGGGATACCCAAGATCCGATCGCACCGCTGCGGGCGCAGGGCGATGACGGTATCGCTTGGCAATGGCGAACCTTCGCTGAGCACGCCCTCGGCCAGTTGCCCGCCCGAGACCTCGCAGATGAGCTGCACCGCTCGCCGGGCGGCGTAGTCGATACTCCGCGGATCGATCCCGCGCTCGAAGCGGTAAGCCGCGTCGGTGCGGATCTGGAGCTTGCGTCCGGTGTTGCGCACGCTCACAGTGTCCCATGTCGCCATCTCGAAGACGACGGTTGTTGTGGACTCATCGACCTGCGAATCATGCCCGCCGATGATTCCGGCGAGTGATTGCGGGCCGTTGGCGTCGGCGACGACCAGGTCCTTGGGGCCCAGCTTGTGTTCGCCGGCGTAGAGCGTGTTGACGACTTCGTCCTGCTTGGCGTGGCGGACGACGAGCGACCCGCCGGCGAGCTTGGCGTGATCGAACACATGGCACGGGTTGCCCAGCTCGAGGGTGATGTAGTTGGTGATGTCCACGACATTGTTGATCGAGCGCTGCCCGAGCGATTCGAGGGCTTCTTTGAGCCACGCCGGCGATGGTCCGACCTTGACATTGCGGATCAGGCGGGCGGTGAAGAGCGGGCACAGATCGGGCACTTGGTTGTCGAGGGTGAGCTCGCTGCCAATCGGTGCGCCCAGGTCCATGTCCTTGAGCGCGGGCATGACGAGCTCGCGTGGCTTGTCGGCGTACTGAGCCGCGGCGATTTCGCGGGCGCACCCGACATGCCCGAGGCAGTCGCCCCGGTTGGAGGTGACCTCGACATCAAGGACGACATCGCCGGCGATCCCGGCTTTGTACTCCTCGATGGGCAGCCCGGCCTCGGTGAGGATGTGATCCGCCTGCTCGGCGCTCAGGTCCGAGGGGGCGAGGTATTGGTTGAGCCAGCGAAGTGAAATATCCATGGGAGCCAACAATAGGGCCCCGGTGCCCATTTGTGCATGGTGACCGAGCTGACATACACTGTATAGATGATGAATTACCACAGAATCAGCCGGATCAGCTCGATCATCCTGCCCCTGCTCCTTGTCGCCCTGTTTGGGCTCGGGGGGTGCGTCTCGACCGGGCATGGGCCGGGGGCGGTTAATCGTCCAGATCATCGCCCGACCGATTTCACGCTCGGGGTGGTGGTGGTTGGGAGCGAGGACGCCGAGCTGGTCATCAATCGCTCGGCCAGGTACATCGTCGATGCCGCCGGCTACCTGCGGGTGTCGGTGGGGGATGGATCGAGTTCGAGCACCTATCCACCAATCATTCGGCCGCTGAGCCGCGAGCAGCTCGATCTGATCTGGGAGTTGGTCAACGAGACAGAGGCAGAGCATGCACTCAACACACAAAACAGAACCGGTTTCCCAAAGCGTTTGAGGACAGAGATCGAGGTTCGATCACAACAGAAGAACAATCGATGGTTCGTGACCGACGAATCTGCGGACAACTTGATCCAACAGCTCGCAGATCTCGCGTGGATTCGGGAGTAAGGAAAACGGTATGGAAATGAAGATTGAGGTTGAAGACTACAATCCCGAAGAGGGACTCACAATGAGCTTCACTGGTGGTGGTACTGTAAAAATTACTGGAGCTGATAATTGTTTTTCTATCCGGGGGAATCGTGTTGGCTTTGAGGACCTTGCGACAGCTTTGCTTACATTGGCACACAATGAAGGAGTTGCTCATTCGTCATGCCATATCCATGTTGATGAGCATCCGATGCTTGCAGAGGGCTCCAGCTCTATTGTGGTGCAGTATCTTTCAGATGAGTAGGTGAAGGGTAATTCATGAAGACACGGATCATGTACATCGAACTCAAGTGCGGTTGTGGCGATAGTGGGCCTGCGCGCATTGGGCGGTGTCGGTTCTCGAAGTCTGGCAGCTCGGTGTACTATGGCGATGCACGGTTTGAGACACTCAAGGGAAAGGGTATCAGCGGGAACTATCTCTATGTGGATACCGGCGAGGAGTACTGGATCTCCGGCTGCAAGAAGAACGGCCAAGATCGGCACTGGGCGGGGTCAGGTGGTGTCGAGATCGACGATGATGTGCGGGAAGAATACTGGACAGAAATCCGCAACAAGCCTGAGCACAAAGAGAAACGCACCAGCTGACGCGCCTGAAATTCACTGAGATCCGGTCTCGCCGCTCCTATCGTTGCCCATGACCACGACTGATCACGCGAAAAACCCCATCATCGGGATCGATCTCGGCACCACCAACTCCATCGTCGCCTTCGCCAACGAGCAGGGGGCGCGGGTGCTGGGGGGTGCCGATCAGCAGCTGATGCCCTCGGTGGTGCGGATTGATCGGGACGGGTCGGTGGTGGTGGGCGAGGCGGCCGCGGGGCGGATGATTGAGTTCCCGGATCGGACGATCAACTCGGTCAAGCGGCTCATGGGGCGATCGCTCGACGATGCGCGCGCGGATCTGAAGTACCTCGGGTACGGGGTCGTCGCCGGCGAGCACGGCACGATCAAGGTCAGCATAGATACGGACGATGGCGAGGTCCTGCGATCGCCCGAGGAGATCTCAGCGGCCATCCTCGGTGCACTCAAAGCGCGGGCCGAGGATGAGCTGGGCATGGAAGTTGCCAAGGCGGTCGTCACGGTGCCGGCGTACTTCGATGATGCCCAGCGCCAAGCGACGCGCAACGCGGGGCGATTGGCCGGGCTCGAAGTCGTTCGGATTGTCAACGAGCCCACAGCCGCGGCTTTGGCGTACGGAATCCGCTCGCGAGGGGCCAACGACGCCCAGACCATCGCGGTGTACGACCTGGGCGGGGGGACCTTCGATATTTCGATCTTGAAGCTGATCCCCGGCGACGAGCACAACGCGACCGAGTTCTTCCAGGTGCTCGCCACGGCCGGCGATACACACCTGGGCGGGGACGATGTCGACCACCTGATCGTCGAGCTCTTTGTGAGCGAGATCGTCGAACAGCTCGGGCAGGGCTCGGCATCGAACATCGAAGCTATGCGGGCCAAAGGGCTCGATGCCTTCGATGGTTCGACCAAGCGGGCGCTCATCGAGTTCGCGCGCAGCGTCAAGCACAAACTCTCGACGGATGAGTCGGCCCAGGTCGCGATCGATCTGGGCAACGGGCAGACTTATGCGAGGACCATGACACGAGCCGAGCTCGAAGCGATGCTCCAAGGTTGGGTCGAGCGATCGATCAGCGCGTGCGATCGCGCGCTGCGCGACGCGAGCAGGGCGGTCGGCGAAGACTCGTTGAAGGTCGATGCCGTGGTGATGGTGGGCGGGTCGACGCGCATCCCGTGCGTGCGTGAGCGGGTCAAGAAATTCTTTGGGGTCGAGCCCTACACCGCGATCGACCCGGACCGTGTCGTCGCGATGGGCGCGGCCCTGCAAGCCCAAATTATCTCTGGCAGCGCGAGCGGAGCGAAGTCTTCTTCGCTGCTGCTCGATGTCATCCCGCTGTCGCTGGGGATCGAGACGGCCGGCGGAGCCGTGGCGAAGCTGATCATGCGGAACACAACGGTGCCCGCGCGGGCGGTCGAGCGATTCAGCACCAGCGTCGATGGGCAGGTCAATGTCAAGATTCTGGTCGTGCAGGGCGAGCGGGAGATGGTCGCGGACTGTCGGACGCTCGGGGTGTTTGACCTGCGGGGGATCCCGCCGATGCCCGCGGGGGTGCCCAAACTGGTCGTCGAGTTCTTCGTCGATGCCAACGGCGTGCTCAATGTCTCGGCCCTCGAAGAACGCTCGGGCAAACGCGCCTCGATCCAGATCGTGCCCAACCACGGGCTCACCCCCGACGAGGTCGATCGCATCGAGCAAGAGAGCCTGACGCACGCCCGCGACGACATGACCCAGCACCAGATCGTGGATTTGATCGCCAACTCGTCGCTGGATCACAAGTGGATTTCCGAGCGAGCCGCGAGGTTTACGCATTTGCTCGAAACGGACTACCGCCAAGAGCTTGATGAGAAGCTGGGCACGCTGATGGGTTTCATCGAGCGTGCCAAGGCCGACTGGCGATCGGTCGAGCCCAACGCCTTCCATGACGCGAAAGAAGCCCTCGATCGGGCCAGCATGCGTTTGCAGGAGATCGGGATCGCCGAATCGTTACGCAGCGAGTCCGAGTAGCTATCGGACGCGGATGGTTTGCCTGATCCGCGCACATCGCACGGCTGACCAGTCAAAGTTGCGTGTTGACTGGGATTACCCGTGGGCGGTGACGCACCGGGCGTGAGCGCTCGATAACAGAGGTGATGTCTACTCAACCCACCCGACCGATGCGTTTCTTCTCGATGCTCCTGTGTCTCTGTGTCCTGTCGTGGCCGGCGATTGGCGATGATGGGGGCTCGACGCCGGGGCTGCGCGCGTACTGGCTGACGAATGCATCGGGTGTCTCACAGCTCGGGCATGTCGATTGGGCCAGCTATGACCAGCTCACACAGGTCGAGAACATCGACTACACCAATAACACCCAGCCGTTCTATGAGGATGGCCCGGTGAACAACTTCGCGGTCCGTTTTATGGGGCAGATCGATATCCCCGTGGGCGGGATCTGGACCCTGAGCACGGGCAGCGACGATGGATCGATTTTGTTCATCGACGGCTCGCCCGTGGTGGAGAACGATCGGCTCCATTCCTATCGCACGGTGCGCAACATCGTCGGTCTCGACGCGGGGCTCCACGACTTCGAGCTCTGGTATTTTCAAGGGCCCGGGCACTCCGGGGTCACCGCGATGTGGGACGGGCCCGGGATGGAGGGGGCAGAAGTGATCCCCGCTGAGGCGTTCTCCTCGCCGGCGACGCCCCCGGACTTTGCTGGGGATGTGGGCGACGGGATCTGGGCCTATTGGTACGACAACGCGTACCACGCGACCAATGTCGGACAGATCGATTGGACCAACGCTGACAAGGTCACGACGGTCCAGCGTCTGCACTTTAGCAAAACCAGTGGGAGCTTCCTTGTTGACGGCCCGACCGATCGGTTCGCCGCGCGGTTCCACGGCGTACTTGCCGTACCCGAGAGCGGGCTGTGGACCTTCGAGCTCGGCAGCGATGACGGGTCCGCGCTCTATATTGATGGTGAGCTGGTCGTCAATGATCCCAACGCCCACAGCTTCCGGTGGAAGTCGGGCACCGTGGTGCTCGGCGAGGGCGATCACACCATCGAAGTCCGTTTTTGGGAACAGACCGGCGATGCGGCCCTCTCGGTGGCGTGGAAAGCGCCCGGCAGCTCGTTCTCACAGGTTATCCCGTCGAGCGCATTTCGCCCCGGAGACGGAGCGCCCAACCCGGCATCGGGCGGCGGGCTGCGCGCCTATCGCTATGACAGCGTGCGCCACGCCAGCGGCGTCGGGCAGGTCGATTGGACCAACTCCGACTCGATGGACACCGTCCAGAACATCTACTACCCCCGGACCAACGGCTCCTTCGTCACCGGCGGCCCGACCGACTACTTCGCGATGCGCTTCGTGGGCAAGATCGACATCCCCTCGACCGGATCGTGGAGATTCGGCGTCGGGTCCGATCAATCCGCACGGTTGCTCATCGATGGCGTCCCCGTGGTCGACGATTCGAGTTCGCACTCCTTCCGCTGGAAGCACGGCACCAAGACCCTGCAAGCCGGGCTCCACGATATTGAGGTTCAGTATCTGGATGGGACCTCGAGCGCTGGGCTGGTACTGACCTGGAAGGGGACGGGCGATGAGTTCGAACAGGTGATCCCCGCGTCCGCGTTCTCGCACGCCGACGAGGAACCCGAGCTGGGGTACGGCGGCGACGGGCTCCGCGTCTATTGGATCGATTCGGCGCGTCACGCGTCCAAGGTCGGGCATCTGGATTGGCAGAACTATGACCGGATGACCTTCGAATCCAATATCTCTTGGAACCTGACCAACGGGGCCTTCGCCGGCACGACCATCACCAACGACGACGGTTCATCAACCTCCCAGGGTGGGGTGGCATCAGATTACTTCGGGCTCCGGGCGGCGGGGCTGATCCAGATCCCGGTGGACGGGGTCTGGCGGTTCGGGCTCGGGGCTGATCAATCGGCCCAGCTGTTTATCGATGGGCAGATGGTCATCAACGACGATTCGAGCCATTCGTACCGCTGGCAGAGTGGCACGATCGATCTTGAAGCCGGGCTCCACCGATTCGAGGTGCGCTACTGGGAGGGCTGGTCGAGCGCGGGGCTGGTGACCTCGTGGACGCCGCCGGGCGGGGTCGAGACGGTGATCCCCCCGAGCGCCTTTACGCACAACGAGATCGAGACGCCTTACGACTCGGGCGGCGGGGGGCTGCGCGCCTATTGGAATACCAACGCGCGACAGGCATCCAATGTCGGGCAGATCGACTACGCGACCCACGACCACGCGACCGTGGTTCCCAACATCGCCTGGCGGCTGACCAACGGATCATTCGACGACGATACTTCGAGCGATTACTTCGGGGCCCGGATGCTCGGGCAGATCGATGTGCCCGCCAGCGGGACATGGATCTTCTCGCTGGGCTCGGACCAGAGTGCGATGCTCTTTATCGACGATGAGCCCGTGATCGTGGACAGCTCCAGCCATTCGTACCGTTGGCGATCTGGGACGATCGATCTCTCGGCCGGCAAGCATGACATCGAGGTGCGTTATTGGGAGGGCTGGTCGAGCGCGGGGCTCAATGTCGCGTGGCGCGGGCCGACTGTGCCGGCTGATATCATCATCCCGCGTACAGCCTACTCGCTGCAAGAAACGGAATCACCCTTCGAGCCCGGCGGCGGGCTGCGTGCGTACTGGACAGAGAATGCACGCCACGCGTCGAATGCGGGGCAGATTGATTACGCCGAGCATTCGAGCTCGACGATCGTCGAGAATGTGTCTTGGCAGGTGTCTTCGAGCGAGTTCTTCACCGATGGACCACGCGATTACTTCGGGGCGCGCCTGATCAGCCAGCTCGAAATCCCAGAGCCCGGGACATGGACATTCAATCTGGGTTCGGACCAGAGCGCGATCCTGCTGATCGACGACGAGCCGGTGGTGGTGGATGCCTCCAGCCATTCGTACCGCTGGCGCGGCGGGAGCATCGACCTGACCCAGGGCAAGCACAAGTTCGAGGTGCGTTTCTGGGAGGGCTGGTCCGAATCGGGGCTCAATGTCACCTGGAGAGGACCGGATTCGAGTGTCGAAGAAATCATCCCGGCCAGCGCGTTCGAGGCCTATGACATCGAGCCAATCTTTGATGACGGGGAAGCCGCGATCACGACCAACTGGTACAGCAATATCCGCGGCGAGACCCTCGATACCCTCGATTGGTCGAGCCCGACCAAGACCACGATGGAGCCCCGGATCAGCTGGAACATCACGAGCAGCCCCTTCTCAGCGGATGTCAGCTCGGACTACTTCGCGGTGCAGGCAACGGGCAAGCTCAATGTCCCTCGATCGGGCACTTGGAGTTTTAATCTCGGTTCAGATCAGTACGCGCGGTTGATTATCGACGGGCAGACGGTGGTCTCGGACACCAGCGGGCATTCGTACCGTTGGCGATCGGGGACGATCGATCTCGAGCAGGGCGAGCATGACCTTGAGGTCCAGATGATGGACGGCTGGTCGCAGGCGGGGCTGTTCTTGACCTGGCGTGGGCCGGGCGATGAGTTCGAGACGGTGATCCCGGCGAGTGCGTTCGTGCCGCCATCGAACCGCGTACGCGTGGTGCGCTGGCAGGAAATCGGCGGCGAGGACAATCGGTAAGTTTTTGTCCGTAAACGATTTGTGCTAGGCTGCGACGAGCTCTTTGTGCTCGGCCGCCACAAGCTGGGCACCCTGCCCGGCGACAAAGAAGTACTCGGTGTTGCGGACCTTGCCCACCTTGCC
>CAXBLA010000008.1:0-111329 GCA_963976625.1 uncultured bacterium | reverse complement strand
AAGACCCGGCTTGCGAAGACGACAAGCCGGGGCACCCAGAGCCCTCTTCTTTGCTGCTCTGCTGCTCTATCGCTCTGCTGTTTTCTCCCCGCTCAATCGTCCTCGGGCTCCTCAGGCTCGGGATACAGCACCCAGTCGCCGTCGATGAACTTCGGGTCGATCGCGTTGATCGCCTCGACCCGCGCACGCGTCAGCCAGTGCGGCGTCGTGGCAATGGGACGCTCGAGCACGGCCCAAGTGCTCATCACCGGGCGATCGTTCTCGATCAGGCTCAGGTCATACTCCCGCATCGCCCGCCCCCCGTCGTCATCACGATCCGTCCCCACCGAATAGATCATCGGCCCCGAATCAGTCAGCCGATACCTCAGCGGCTCATCCGAAAACGCATCGACAGGCGCCACGGGCAGCAGGTCGTTGTCGATGGCTCCGATCGTCTCTGGGAACCCACCATGCCCAAGCCGGTAGCGATGGGCGGCCACGAGCAACCGCCACGCCTGGAGCTGCTGGTTGTATTCGCGAACGCGGGCCGCCGCTTTGTCCGTCGCGGGGACCATGATCTCCAAGAGCAGCTTGAAGATGATGTGGATGGAATCCGACTCGCCCATCAGGTACGCAAACGCACCCCCGCCCTGGTCATCCCAGGGGATGCTCGACTGCCCATCCATCAGCGCGAAGCCCTGCCCGTACAGATACAGCGGCCGCTGAAGCACGGGCTTGAGCTCATCGTCGGGCAGGCTGACCGCGGGCGGCAGGGCGTTGTTGGTGGTCGCGCCCATGTTCGAGAGCGACTGCCGGGCGTTCATGTAGCCCACACCCCCGCTGGGCGAGGCGAATCGGCGGATCAGGTCGTGGAACATGAGCATCTCGCTCTCCCACACGATTGTTCGTTCTGCCCCCGCCCCGGGGAGTGTTCGTCCGGGCCCGATCAGCGCCTGCACGCGGGCGAGCTGAGCCTCGGTCCACGCGTCCGGGTCATCGACCATGGCCCCGAGCAGCAGCTCGAACCCCAGTGTCCGGTCGCTGATCTCGACCAGGTGCCCGATGAGGCTCGGGTATTCGAGCGCGTGGTGGGTGGAGAGGATCGCCACCTCGAAGATGTACAGGGCCTTGTTGATCTCGCCCCGCTCGATATGGATCATCGCCGAGGAGTACAGCAGCCTGCGGACTTTGCGTTGCTCACCCAGCGTCGGCAGCAGCACCGAGAGCAGGTCGGGGTCGCCCGCCGATGGCGAGTCCCAGTTCGGGTCCCACTCCGGGTCCCCTCGCCCGTACTCGACGAGCTTGGCGTGCAGGGCGGGGTCGGTCGAGCTGTAGAGCCCGCAGCCCATCACCGGCATGCTCAGGGCCCTGAGCAGGTCGGGCACAACCTCGCGGTGCTCGTCGCGGGTGAGCAGCTCCACAAGCCCGTCCCAGTCGTCCGCCTCCGCCGGAGCCCGCCCGAGGTCCGGGTGCTCGAAGAGCTCTTCGTGAGCGAAGAGCGCGTCCAAGATCGCGGGTCTGGCCGTCTCTTCTTCGGGGATGGTCGCCAGCCAGGCGTTGAAGCTTTTCGTCGGCGACCA
This sequence comes from uncultured bacterium, assembly GCA_963976625.1. Lineage (GTDB taxonomy): Bacteria > Planctomycetota > Phycisphaerae > Phycisphaerales > UBA1924 > UBA1924. The sequence goes on along the minus strand of CAXBLA010000008.1, from coordinate 109,770 downwards.
GATCACCGAACCATCGGGCATCGTGTACCAAGGCGACCAGCTGTTGTCAGTCACCCGCGACCAGTTCGGGCTCAGCTCCGCCAGCTCCCCCTCCGTCAGCGGCTTGGTGTAGATGTACTTGCTATAGCCCCAGATGCCCACCACGATGACCAGCACCATCAGCACCACAACAACACACAACAATGCCTTGAGCAACTTCGGAAGGCGTTTGTTCATCGCATCAGTATACACGCAGCGGCGCAAGACCAGCAAAGCAACAAATCAACAAACCAGCAAACCAGAGCAGAGCCCACGAACGCAGGTCTTATTTGCTGCGCCGGGTGCCACGGCTTGACCGTCCCCGGCAAGCCGTGTCTTCAGCTGTGTCCAACCTCCCCAAGACCCGGCTTGCGAAGACGACAAGCCGGGGCACCCAGAGCCCTCTTCTTTGCTCCCCTCTTCTTTGCTGCTCTGCTGCTTTTCCGGTTTGCTGTTCTACCATCCCCCATGCGAATCCGCCCACCCGCCATCGCCACCATCGCCCGCCTCGCCCAGATCCTCCACCTCGTGTCGCTGAGCGTCTGGCTGGGCAGCGTCGCCATGTCCGGCGTCGTGGCCGCCATCGTCTTCCCGCTGATGCGCACGCTCGAGCCCACCCTCGGGGCCTACCCAAGCTACACGGGCGACCACGCCCTGCTCGCCGGCGGGCGGATCGCCAGCAGCGTGTTCCTCGCGGTGGACACCATCCAGTTTGTCTGCGCAGGCGTCGCCCTCTTCACGCTGATCATCGCGATCGCCTCGGGCTACGCGATCGACACCATCGCCCGCCTGCTGCGGATCTGCGTGCTCTGCGCCACGCTGGCCCTGCTCAGCTACCACCTGTTTATTTTTATGCCCGAGCAGATGCAGTCGCTGCGGGGCTACTGGGACATGGCGGCGATCGGGCAGAGCGTGCAGGCCGACGCGTTCAAGGACAAGTTCCTCGCGTCGCACAGCGCCAGCTCGCGCCTGCTCGGCTCGCTGACCATCGGGGTATTGATCAACCTGATCCTCGCGGGCTGGACACTCACCGCCGGGGCGAAGAACGAAGCCGACCAAACAAACAAACCCACGAATACACCCAAAGAGAACACCACGCCATGAGCGAACCACTGAGCAGCTATGTCGAACGCACCGACGCCCCCGAGCACCCAAAGGGCAAGGACAACCCCAAGGGGCTCCGCGACATCCCCTTCGCCCTCCCCAAGGTGACGCCCGCCCAGAAGAAGAAGGCCAAGGCGATCGACGACATGCTCCAGAAGGAGTACCCCGACGCCTACTGCGAGCTCGAGTTCTCCAACGCCCACGAGCTCTTGATCGCCACGATCTTGAGCGCCCAGTCCACCGACGCGGGCGTCAACAAAGCCACCCCCGGACTGTTTAAGAAGTTCAAGACCCCCGCGGACTACGCGGCTTCGTCCCCAGAGGGCATCGAGCCCTATGTCAAAACCATCGGGCTCTTCCGCAACAAGGCCAAGTCCATCCACGCCTCGATGACCATGGTCTGCGAAGACTTCGATGGCCAGATCCCCAGCAACATGACCGACCTGCTCAAGCTGCGGGGTGTGGCCCGCAAGACCGCCAATGTCGTCCTGGGCAACGCCTTCGGGATCAACGACGGCTTCACCGTCGACACCCACATCCAACGCCTGAGCTGGCGCTGGGGCTTCTCCGACGAGCCCTACGCCAACACCGCACAGATCGAGAAGAAGCTCATGGCCCTCTTCCCACGCGCCCACTGGTCACGCCTGGGCCACCAGATGGTCTTCCACGGCCGCTACAACTGCACGGCCAGGCCCAACTGCACGCACGAGCATCCGATCTGTCAGCAGTTCGGCAAGCGGTGCGGGGATGTGCTGCCGCCGAAGAGTGGGAAGAAGAAGGCGAGTAAGAAGGTCGCGAAGAAGGCGGGCAAGAAGTAAGGCGATGAGTGACTACAGCTACCAAACCCTCGACACACAGGACCTCGCCGAGTGGGTTACAGTGTGGCCCAAGAAGGCCTACGGCGCAACCTACGAGCTGGCTGATCGTTCGTATGGTGTGATCGCCATCTCGTCGCGAGAGCCTGAAGTTGGGGTGTTTGGCTTGAACAGTGTACTTGCCAATGCGTGTTCCAATGACTATCGGCGGTTCAACTGTGCGTACTTCGACAAGGAATCGCTGAACATTGAGAACAGTTTATCGCAATCTTTTCGCAAGCTGTATGCTCCGAGCGATGTGCCTTGCAATGAGCATCCATCCGACGAGGTGTGCATCGGCCACGCTGCGATTGATCTGCGTGGTGTGGAGCGCGAGCGTAGTCTCGAGCGGCTGTCAGTCGATTTGTTTGCGCAGAGCGGCGAGGATTTAGAGCGTTCAGTCGTAGTTGATGATGTTGTGAATCTATTCGAGCGTAGTCACGGATTTTGTGCAGCCCCATCTCAAGAGTTACTCGGCGAGCTGCTTGAGCGGTATGCCGCCATCGGGTATGTGCAGGAGTACCACTCTTACAGTTGCTACGCGGGTTATCTGCTCTGGGCTCGAAGCGAGTTGCTCGATGTCTTGGCACAGCGGCTCGAGCAAGCTGGCGTGCGAGCATATGGGCAGCAGAAGAGTATCTTCCAATGGGTCGGTGCCTGATTGGAGATGCCCGGCTCCCGACACCACTGAGCTCACTCCGGGCAGCCCGCGGCGAAGTGGTCGAGGAAGGCCGAGACATCGAAGAAGTCGAACGCGCCGTCGCCGGTGAAGTCCGCGCTGGGTTGTTGTTTGGCGAAGGCATCAAGGAACGCCGAGACATCGAAGAAGTCCAGGGCGCGATCGCCGGTCAGGTCCGCCGGGCAGATGATCGTGTTGACATTGTAGAAGTACACCGGGCCGTACGATCCGACGAGGAGCTCTGGGCCGTCGAGGTCGATCGAGCTGGCGAAGAAGAAGCTGTTGGCGGGGTCGCTTGGCAGCAGCTGGGCGAGCTGCGTACCCGTGCGGGCATCGAAGAGGTACGCGGTGCCCACGCGGTTCTGCTTGTTGAGCTCATAGCCCTCAGCGCCCACCGCGATGATCCCGTCGCTGATGGCGATCGCGGAGCCGAAGTAGTCATACGAGCGTGGGTTGTCTGGGAAGACCTTGGCGATCTGGTCGCCCGTGTCGGCATCGAAGAGGTACATCGCCCCGGCGTAGGAGCCGTTGTCCCAGTCGTTGCTGACCCCGGCGACGACGAGCCCGTCTTCCATAGAGACCTGCTGACCGAGCTTGCCGTTGAGTCGTCCGTCGTCGGCGAGCAACTTGCGGAGCTGCGTCCCGGTGGTCGCGTCGAAGAGGTAGATGGCGCCCGAGCTCGGGCCCAGCGCATCGTGCCCCGAAGCGCCCACGGCGATCAGGCCGTCGTTGATCGCGATGCTGCTGGCGAAGGCGTCGCCGGGCATGGCGTCGTCTGCGACGAGCGTGTGCAGCAGGTCGCCGGTCGTGACATCGTAGATATAGAGCACGCCCGTGTACTCGTCGTCATCGTAGAAGGCACCGACGCCCAGGAGCCCGTCGTTGATCACGAGGGTCCGCCCGTACAAGCGGTGTGGTGCGGTGTCGGGCGGGGTGATCTCGCGGAGGAGGGAGCCGTCGGTCGCGTTGTAGAGGTAGATCGAGCGGGCGTAGTTGCGGTCGGCGTTGGCGACGACGCTGGTGGCCAGCACGCCGTCGCTGATGGCGGTGCGTGGGCCGATGCTGTGGATGGATGCCTTGGCGTCGGCTTGGAGCTCAAAGCCGCCCTCGAGATCAGAACGCTTGAAGCTGTACGCGGTGGAGTACCCGTCGCCTTTGTCGTCGTAGTAGATGGCCCCGACGGAGAAGAGCCCGTTGTCGAGCGAGACATGCTGGCCGAAGGTGTGGCCCTGCGGCAGGTCCGCGGGGATGAACTGGGCGTCCTCCGAGAAGGTCGGCTCGGCGGGGCTCGGGCCCATCGCCAGCGCGGTGGTGGCGGTCAGCAGAGCGGTGAACAGGGCGAGTGCGGCTGCCTTGACGGGCTTGCTTTGGACTTGTGGCTGGCTTTGGTTGATCGCTCGCATGGTGGGCTCCAGCTTTGATGGGCGTCCGGGAGGGGTTCCATATAAGTCTATATCAATATTGGTTGGAGCACAACCTATAAATCGGCCTTTCTAGCGTAAATGCCGCCCACCACGCAGCATCTCCGCCAATCCCCGCGTGATCCCCTCTTATCTGCTGCTCTGCTGCTTTTCCGCTTTGCTGTTCTTTATCCCCCGCAGCCCAACCCCCGTGCACACCACCACGCTCAGGCTCACCAGCACGATCACCCACCCGCGGAACGCGTCGAGGCTCTGGGCATGGTCCTCTCCCGCGATCCACAGCGCCACCAACCCACACATCGGCCCGATCGTGTACCCCAGCCCGATGACGGCTTCATGCTTGGCGCTCGCCCGGATCTGGGACGCGTGCTCTCCGCCACCGCCCGAACCCCCAATCGCCATCGCGTAATACAGCGCGCCATAATAAGTCATCGCCATCCCCACACCCATCACAATCAGCCCGCCCATCAGCGCGCCCAATCCAACACGGGTGCTCTCGAAAGTATCCGCAACCATCGGCGACACCATGCACGCACTAAACCCAACCAACAACAACCCCATCCCCGTCCAAGGCGTCCACCACCGACCGTGCCAGCCGTGCCATCGCTCGAAGACCAGGAACAGCACCACCCGAGCGCTCAGCCACGCGCTGGCCAGAGGCGTCAACCAATGCACCGCCACCCCCAGCCGATCCTCCACAATCGGCAGCAGCGGCGCAAGCGCCGCCAGCACAATGTACGACCCGATCAGCAACGCCCGGAACAGCGTCAACAACGGCACATAGATCGCCGGGTGGGGCTCGTGGTGTTCTGGTACATGCGCCGGCGGGTGGGTTGGCGGCTGATCCGGGAACCACCGCAACACCCCGCACATCCCCAGCTGCAACACCCCAAGCACCGCGATGATCAAGAACGGGTCATGCGCCAACAAAGGCGCCATCGCCCAGAACGCAACCACCAACGCGATCGACCAGGTGATATTGAACCGCCCGATCGCCGACCGCAGCCCCTTGCCGGATCGCCCGCCCGAGAGGTACGCCTCGACGATGGGCCAGAACACCCCCGTCGCCGGCGAGAAGATCAGCATAAACGCCCACAACGCAGCTTGGCGATACTGCGGGAACCAATACTGGGCAACGATCGGCAGCTGGCAAGCGATCGCGATCACCACCAGCACGATCGCCAGCAATCGCTTGGGCGAGAGCCACCCCAGCCGCCCATGGCGGGTCAGGCGTTGGCCCACCAGTCCGCCAACCTGCCGCCCCATCAGCCAGCCAACCAAGAGCGCCCCAAGGACATAGCTCCCCCCCAGCGCCAGCGCCAGCATCAGGTTCATCGCCCGCCCATAGCCCAGCGCCTCGCTGGCAATAAACGAGAACCCATTGGTGATCGCCCCGGTGCCCAGCGACCCCAGAAACGACAGCACCAGCACCGCCGCCAGTGGGGTGGGCTGGGGTGCAGGTGCCCCATCCCGTTCTTGGTGGCACAGGCGTCCCGCCTGTGGTCTTGATCCTGCGCCACACCCACAGGCCAGAGGCCCGTACCACCGGGTGATGTCAGAGTGATTGGTGCGTGCGATTGCCATTGGCTTGGGAGCATCGTAGACTCTCCCCAGCGCCGGGCGAAGGCCGGGCGGCTGACATGAAACAGGTTCCGTAGCTCAACTGGATAGAGCGTTGGCCTCCGAAGCCAGAGGTTCTGAGTTCGAATCTCAGCGGAATCGTATCAAGACCCCCTCGACGATCCTTTGATTGTCGCGGGGGTTTTTCTATGTGGGCGTGATGGGCGTGCCGCACTCGGGGCAGGTGGGGAGGTCGTTGACTTGGTAGGCGCAGTATGGGCAGAGGCCGAGGGATAGTCGGTGGTTGCGATTGAATCGCCGGAGCAGGCGAGAGAGCAGGAAAAACATCAGCGAGAACAGGAACCACACCGGGATCGCGTAGATGATCGGGTTGAGGATGAGCCCGATCGGGTGGTAGGTGGTGGCGGCGTCTTCTTCGGTGCCGCCGAGGACGGGCCAGATCATGGAGTTGCCCTGCGTGATGTGTTGGAGTGTGGTAAATTTTAAATACACGCCCTTGGTCGAATGCACGGGCAGCGGGTAGCCGAACTCTTGCATGTACAGTCGGCTGTGCAGCGGGCGGGGCAGTTGGTCATCATTCCATTCGATCGTGACCGATCTGCTCAAGCGGTAGCTCGTGCTGCTCGCGCTTGTCGGCGGGCCGAGGAATTCGAGCACTTGGTCAGGGATCTTTGGCCAGCGGACGGGATCGCTCGGCGATGGGTTCGCTGTTGGAAACCAGCCGGTCTTGCGCGGGATCAACAGCTCGCCCTCGATGTCATAGTGGGCGATGACGAGGTTGGCCGCCTGGGCGAGGGCGAGGAGGATCAGCAGGGAGATGATCGCGAAGCGGGATGGTTTGGGGATCGACAATCGGCGGGGCATGGTCGAGTATACGCGATGGCTCAGACGGCTGTTCCGCACTCGGGGCAGGTGGTGAGGATCGTCAGCCCCCGCAGGTCGTAGGCACACCGCGTGCACTGCCCGCGGGCTCGTCGCCGACGCCGACGCTCGAGCAGCAGCAGCTGACGCAAGAGCAGCATCGCCGCCCAGATGGGCAGGGCAAACACGATCGGATTGACGATCAGCCCCAGCGGGTGATAGGTCGTGGCGGCGTCGTCCTCCAACCCCCCGTCGATGGGCCAGATCATGGCGTAGGTGCCCGAGCGATCCGCCATCACATATTTCTTGGCGTACACCGGCAGGGGGGAGCCGTGGTGGGTCTCGATGAGTCGGCTGCGATACCGGGTGGTCGATTCTTCATCGAGCCATTCAACGAATGTCCAGCTGTGCGTGTTGTAGATCGTTCGGCTCCACCGCGAGGGCGCCCCAAGCTCCTCGAGCACCTCATCGGGGACCGTGGGCCAGACCACCGGATCGCTCTCCGATGGCGCATGCGTCGCAAACGAGCCGTCGAGCCGCGTCGTGAGCAGCGATCGCCCAATATCAAAGTGCGCGATGGCCAGGTTGGCCACCTGCGCCAGCGCCAGCAGCACCAGCAACGACACAATCGCAAACAGAGATGGACGCCATACACGCACGCGATGAGTATACACGACGGGCGACCCCCCCTCACGCTCAACCAATCATGATGCCCAACCAAGGTGACAAACCCACGGGTACGGGTTTGTCACCTTGGTTTGTCACCTTGGTTTTTGAGCAGTGCGCTGAGATTCAAGGCTGCCAAACCCACGGGTACGGGTTTGGGTACCTTGAATCTGGCCATCGTTTCGCTCACCGCTGCAGGGGAAGTCTCCCCTGCAACCCCTCTTCCGGAATCACGCCTTCCATCGCTCAGAGGTACCCGTTTTTCCGGGGCCCCCGCAAGCACGCGCTCCCCTCTTGTTTGCTGATCTGCAGCTCTGCTGCTTTGTTGGTTTGCTGTTCTTATACTCTCCCATGAACCCACTCAACCCACTGAGCCCACGCACCAAGAAGCCGATCAAACTCCGCAAGTACCTGATCCTCTCCGCGCTCTACTTCACGGCGGCGATGATCCTGATCTGGTTCCTCGTCATGCGCCCCATCGGCCACTTCGGCCCGCCGCTCACCCAAGCCCAGCTCAAACAAGTCACCCCCGACTGGTCAATCGTCACCCACAACAACTGGTCCCCCTGGTACACCGATCCAAACGCTGGTCCTGATGGCCCGACCGACAACAAGCCAGTATGGAACCCAGCCGCCAGCTACAACGCCTGGCTCGAAACCGTCCCCGAAGAAGACAAAGCCTGGCCGGGGCTCACATGGAACATGGAGCGGTACAAACGCCACGAATACGATCTCTACCAAACGGACCACCTCCGCAACAACGAGTTCGGCACCCTCCCCAACGAGCCCGCCGAGTGGTCACGCATCGAACCCACGCTCGCTTCGCCCATCAGCGACGAGCTGCTCGAAGGGCTCAAACGCGACCTCGCCAAGCCCGTCCTCGCCTGCGTCCTCAGCACCACCTACGGCCCCGCTGCCCACGCCGCCATCGTCGAGTTCGACAACGACTTCGACCCGGGCCCACTCGAATACGACCCCAAAGCCAACCTCGCCCTGGCCAATGTCTTCCTGCCATCGGTCGGCGACCTCTCGCGCATGACCAACTTCCTCAAGAGCAAAGGCGCCCACGAGCTCGAGCAAGCCAACCCCGACACCTTCGTCGAAATCGTCGAGCTGCTCTTCAACTCCGCCCACCACGCCGCGGCCCTGCCCGCACTCATCGGCCAGCTCGTCGAGTTCTCCATCCAAGACAAAGCCATGGAGCTGATGAGCTGGGGCATCGAGCACCACCGCGACCAGCTCACCGAAGAACACCTCCGCACCTTCGAGCAACTCCTCGCCCAGCCCAACAACTTCAAGGTCCGCTGGCAGGGCGAAGCGATGGTCTTCCACGACTCCATCAGAAGGCTCACCAACAAGTACGGCGTCCTCGACAACCCCACCCCAGCCCAGACCAACTCCTTCCAGTTCGAGCTCGCCGACCCAATCAGCACCCCCGACGACCAGCTCGACCCCTCGATGCAGCGCGTGCTCATGGTGTACAACCAGATCCTCCAGACCATCGAACCCGCCAGCACGCTCCCCTGGGACCAAGACGCGACCACCGCCCAAGAGATCCTTGACGAGCACGACTGGGAGCTGGCCGAGCAAGCCAAGCGCCACCTCAAGCTCTTCGTCCCCGCCCTCGATTCCATCACCGGCGACTTCCGCGCCCGATCCCAACGGGCTCTGGGCCTCCGCACCGCCATCGCCGCCCACCGCCACCGTCTGCGCCATGGTCAGTTCCCATCCGCCATCGAATCCATCCAAATCCACGACCCCGACCTGATGCCCTTCGACCCCATCGACGCCTTCACCAACCAACCACTGCGTTACGAGATCCTCGGCCCGAACCTCGGCCAGGGCGATCCAGACGACCCAAACACCATGCCCGTCATCTACTCCCTCGGCCATGACCGCACCGACAACGCCGCCACACCCGCCTACAGCGTCGTCATGATGGACAAGCTGGTCATCAACGAAACCACCGGCGAGAAGGAAATCATCGAAGTCGAGGTCCGCACCGTCCTGCCTCCCGAGTGGACCACCGGCCCCAAGGAATACGCCCAGGGTCTGACACCACCGAAGGAACGCTGGGGCGACTGGATCCTCTTCCCCATCCCCATGGACGACCCCGCCCCCCGCGACTTCGACTACAACGACCTCACCGGCGAGTACGAATGGATCGAAGACACCGACTGGTAAGCCCAATCAGCACGCCGTCTACAATCCCACATGAAGAAGCCCGCGCTGATCGTGTCTGCAATCGTCCTCTTGATCGTGGTGGGGGCCGTGGCGTGGGCGTACTTCGCCTTCGTGTACGCCAAGCCCCTGACCCAAGCCGAGCTCAAAGAGCTCACCCCCGACTGGTCGCTGGCCACCAACAACAACTGGTCCCCGTGGTACACCGATCCAAACGCTGGCCCTGATGCCGAGCCAGTATGGAACCCATCGGCCAGCTACAACACCTGGGTCGAATCCATGCCCGAAGCCGACAAGGCCTGGCCCGAGATGGCGAGGCTCGAAGCCCAGTTCTCCCAGCACCCCGGCGACATCCTCCTCAGCAGATACCTGGGCCTGCTGCCCACCGAGACCGTCCGCTGGCCAGCCCTCGCGCCACTGCTGGCCTCGCCCCAAAGCGACGAGCTGCACGCCAGGCTCATGGTCGAGCTCGCCAAGCCGCACTTGGGCGGGTTCCTCACCGCGATGGATGACCCGCACGCCAACGCCGCCAACATCGAGTTCACCCCAAGCGTCGGCCATGTCCAAGCCCCGTTCAAGTTCGACCCCCTCTCCAACGATCGACTGCGTGCACCAAACCGACGCTGGCTCTCGGCCCACAGGACCTTCACCGAGTTCCTCGTCAGCAAAGCCGCCTACAAACTCGAAGCCGGAGACCCAGACGAGTTCGTTCGCACGATCGCCATCACCTACCGCTCAGCCACCCTCGGCACCGAGTACCCGTCGACCCTCTCACAGATGGTCCAGTCCGCGATCCAAGGGCTCTGCATGGAGACCATCAGCTGGGCCATCGAGCACCACCGCGACCAGCTCACCGAAGAGCACCTGCGCATCTTCGAGACATTGCTCGCCGACCCGGCCCATCACCAGCGCACATGGCAGGGCGAATCGTTGAAGTTCCACGACAGCATGCGAAGAGCGTGCACCCATCGCGGCGGCTTCATCAAACCACTGGGCGGCCTATCGGAAACCCTCTACATCGAGCCCGTCTACCCTGTCGCCCTGCCCGATGATCAGCTCCTCCCTGGGGTCCAGCAAACGCTCCTGGCCAACAACCAGATCCTCATCGCCACCTACAACGCGTCGCGCATCCCGTGGAACGCCGAGCCGATCGACAGAGATAAGATGCTCGCCCAGAGAGACCCCGTGCTGCCCCCCCAAGGCATGGAGTACCTCGAGTTCTTCACCCTCTCCCTCCAACGCGTATCCAACTTATTCCGTTCAACGACGCAGCAGAACATCGCCCTCCGCGTAGGCATCGCCGCCCACCGCCACCACCTCCGCCACGGCGCATTCCCCGAATCCATCAACGCCATCGACACCGACCTGCTCACCCTCGACCCCATTGGCCCCATCGACGCCTTCACCAACGAGCCCCTGTTGTATACCCTCACCGCATCCGGCCCAGTCGTCTACTCCGTCGGCGAAGACCACCAAGACAACGGCGGCACCCAAGCCTGGAGCATCGGAGAGCGAGAGCAGTTCATCTCCAAATCCGAGCTCGGAACCATCACCCACCGCAGCGTGAAGTACACCCAGTGGCTCACCAAAGACCAAGCCCTCACCAAGTACCCGCCCCGCTCAAACACTTCCTGGGGCGACTGGGTCCTCTTCCCCATCCCTACGGACGACCCCGACCCCCTGAGCTTCGACTACAACGACCTCACCGACGAGTACTTCATCGACGAACAAGAAGAATACGACTAGTAAGCCCAATCCCGCTGGCTCAGCTCGCCGAGCCGGGTTCTTGATCTGCCGCTCTCCCGATCTTCCGCTCTGCTGCGCTGCATACGATCCCCCGCATGCTCACCCTCCCGCACATCGCGATCTCGACCGCTGGTTTCCAGACCGGTTCCCTGTCCGACGCCCCCAACCCCCGCGCCATCATCGACGCCATCGCAAGCACATCTACCAGAGCCATCGCCCTCGACGCGACCCACCCGGGTCTGCGTCCCCGTACCCTCTCGCGCTCAGCCCGCCGAGACCTCGCCGCCACGCTCCGCCGGAGCGAGCTCACCTTCGTGGGCCTCGACCTCTGGATCCCCCCCGAGCACTTCACGGATCGGGCCCACGCCCACCGCGCCATCGAGGCCCTCACCCAAGCCTGCGAACTGTCGGCCGAACTGGCCTCACTGGTTGGGTCTGCTGGGTCTGCGAAAACAGCAGCGGGGGGCCAATCGCGCCCCGTCGTCTCCACCATGCTCCCGAGCGAGTTGGCCCTGTCCGATCGCCAAGCCCTCGACGCAGCCGCCCAAAGCCTCGGCGCGATCATCGCCGACCACCACCCGGAGCCCACACCGCTCGAAACGCACTCGACCGATCTGATCGCTGGACTCGCCATCGGCATCGACCCCGCCCTCATCCTGATGAACGGGCAGTCACCCGGCAAAGCCATCACCCACGCCGGCAAAGCCCTCGCCAGCGCCCGCCTCAACGATGTCAACGCCATGGGGCGATGCGCCGTGGGCGCACCGGGCTCCAAGCTCGATCTCACCAGCTACGCCGGCGCCCTGATCGTCGCCGGGCACCAGTGGGTCACCCTCGATGTCCGCGATATGCCCGATCCGATCCTGGCCATCCAACGCGCCCAGCACGCCTGGGCGCAAGCCGGCTCGCTCTAGTCTCACTCATCAATCACAACGGTTCCCCGGGACACCCGGCAATCAGATCAATACGCTTCTACCTCGAGCGGACACACATACACCGCTCGAAAATCCCCCGCCGGAATTCCACCAACCAGCGGCTGGTGCTTCGAGTCAACCTCGCACTCATACTGCACCTCGACCTCAACGCGCCATTGATCCTCTGCGATGCGGTCGATGGCCAAAACCAGTTGCCCGCCCAAGTAGAGATGCTTCCTCGGGTTGTATCCGCCGGCCGAAGACGATACAGAACCCGGCTCAAAGTTCACAGCGGCCATCCCTACAGTGCTCCCCGGACGGATCCATGGGCGTCCGAAGATCCAGCGTCCGAGGGTGATCCATGGTGTAGGATAATCACCCGTCTCCAGGGACTGGTTGATCCGCAACCCATCAAGCCCGCGGGGCATCTTCCCCCGTTTGTACAGGTCGATGCCCGTCATCAGAAGATGCGGAAAGCCGTCGTTGATCGGCTCCACATACAGGCTCAATGAATGCAACCACCCGTTGAGCGGGTTGTCCTCTTTCCCGATGGAAGGCTCAATGCTCAATCCGCACTCGCCGACCTCGAAACGCTGATCGCACGCCTAGATGTACTGTTCTCTATCTTGCAAATGGATATCCTTTTAATACACCATCAATATTCAGTATGACCCAATGTAGCTCATCGGCTCCAAGTCCGCCCGCAGGTACAACGGATGCTTGGGATACCCGTGCTTCGTCACCGCCAAACACATCGGATCACACACCGGCCGCAATAACTCCAGCACCCGCTGATGCCTGTCGCCGAGCGCCCCATGCGTGCCCCACCCGACGACCACCAGATCCGCCCGCTTGGCCAGACGCACGATCGCCGCGTTGTTCTGGTCCCCGATCGGGTCATCGACAAGCTTGAGCCCCTTGGGATCCGTCGATCGCAGCGCAAAGATATTCGCGACATCCATCGCACTGAACCCCCAGCGGACAGCATACCGATGGCACCGCGTCAGCGTCGGGTCGAGGACTTTGGCGTCGGCCGTGGACGGATTGAGCAAACAAAAGCACACCCGCCTGCCGCCGACAGCCCACCGCCGACCGAGCGTATACCGGTACTGCTCACACTCCGAAAAGGTCGCCCATCCCCGCATGTTCGGCATGTCCTGCTTGTCCTGCATGCCCAGACGATACGCAATACACTCACTGCGTGTGCGTTGGGCACACAAGGAGTCCGCACATGCTCACACTCATCACACTCTTGGCCCTCATCGCATCCTTCGCCCCATCGACAGAACCCACCACAGAACCGGCTCCAACCACCCCAATGGTCATGCACGCGACCAAAGACATCAAGTACATCCACCGCCCCCTCACCCGCGACACCCTCACCAGCCTCGATGTGTACGAGCCCGTGTCAGTGAACGAGCCAGCCGACGATGGTGTTCAGGCCCCAGCCGACCAACTCGCCCGCCCCATCCTCCTCTTCATCCACGGCGGCGGCTGGGCTCTGGGCGACAAAAAACGCCTCGAACACAAAGCCGACCTCGCCCTCCGCCACAACTGGATCTATGTCAGCATCAACTACCGCCTCTCGCCAAGGGTCAAGCACCCCGAGCACGCCAGAGACGCCGCCGCCGCCATCGCCTACATCCATGAGCACGCCGGTGAGTATGGCGGCGACCCCAACAACATCGTCATCATGGGACACTCCGCCGGCGCCCACATCGCCGCGATCGTCTCCAGCGATGAGTCCCTCCTCGCCGAGCACGACCTGACCCCCGCAGACCTGCGAGGCGTCGTCCTCCTCGACGGGGCAGGCTACGACATCCCCAGCCAGATGAACTCCAAGCTGCTGGGCAAAGCCGCACGCACCATGTACGAGAAGGCCTTCGGTCATGACCCCGAAGGCTGGCAGCAGGCCTCGCCCACCCTCCAGGCGAAAGCCGGCGACACGCTCCCGCCGCTGCTGGGCGTGCACATCGACCGCTTCCGTTCAAAGGTCGAAACCAACAATCTCGTCGACGCCTGGAAAGCGACCGGCGCATCCGCCAGGGTCTACTACGCCCCCGACCCAGACCACGCCGGCATCAACACCCTCGTCGGGCTCCAAGACGACCCAGACGCACAGGCCATCGAAGCCTTCATCATCAAAGCATTCGCAGCAGACAAGCCTGAGTCCTCCCAGCCTTAGTCTTCAAAGTCCGCGTTGGTGTACACCTTCTGCACATCGTCGTTGTCTTCGAGCGCATCGATCAAGTTCATCACCTTCTGCACATCCTCGCCCGCCACGGGCACGGTATTCTCCGGGATCCGCGATATCTCCGCCTCGACAATCTCGATCCCGCTGGCTTCGAGCGATTCCTTGACGCTGATAAAGTCGCCAATATCAGTCAGCACCGTCCAGACACCCTGGTTGTCCTCATCGACACCCTCGGGAGCCTGCACATCATCAGCGCCCGCCTCGAGCGCCTTGTCCATGATCGTGTCCTCGTCGTACTTCGACGCGTCGATGATGATCTGCCCCTTGGTCTGGAACATAAACGCCACCGTCCCCGCGTTGCCCATCGACCCGCCCTTCTTCTTGAAGATGCTCCGCACATCGCCGACCGTCCGCGTGTTGTTGTCGGTCAATGACAAGATCAGGATCGCCGTGCCCCCCGGGCCATAGCCCTCGTAGACGATCTCCTGGTAGTCCGCGCCCCCGGTCTCGCCTGAGCCCTTCTCGATCGCCCGCTTGATCGTGTCCTTGGGCATGTTGGCGTACTTGGCCTCGTCGATCGCGTACCGCAGCGACAGGTTGGTTTCTGGGTCACCCCCGCCAGAGCGAGCCGCGACCATGATCGCCTTGGAGCACTTCGACCAGATCTTGCCCTTCTTGTTGTCCTGGGCGGCCTTGCGGTGCTTGATGTTCGACCATTTACTATGTCCAGCCATAATCGGGTTCCTCTGTCTCTTGTCGGTTCTCTGTCGGTCAATCTGTCAATCTGTCAATCAGTCAGTCAATCAGTGGGGGGGGCAATCATACGCCCCCAATACCGGTATCAGGGCTGAGCCTCATCCGCCAACGGCGAAACCCCGGGCTCGCCGTTCGCATCCGCGTCCTGGAGCCGATACCGGATCTCCCGAAGCTCCGCGTTCATCGCCTCGAGCCGACGCCGATCCAGCACCGGCTCGGCATTGAGCAGCCGAACCTGCGACCGCGTCATATCCTCGGCCATCAGCCAGGTCTCGATCGCCTCATCCTTATACCCGCCCCGCCAGAGCGCATCGCCCAGGTGCAGCGCGATCGTCGCGTTCTCGCGTTTGATGTCCAGATCGTTGGCCCGCGTGAGCAGCGAGATCGCCCCCAGGGTCACGCTCCCGTCGTCGTGGGTCACATCCTCAAACATCCCCAGCTTGTACCGCACCCACCCCAGCGAATCGATCACCGACGCGTCATCGGGCAGGGCCTTGGCCGCCCGCTCGAGCAAGCCCACCGCATAGTCCATCCGCTCGCCCGCCTCAGCAAGCAGATACCCATAGTCATTATTCGCCCAGGGCTGATCCGGGTCGTACGACAACGACAGCTCATAGAACGCCATCGACTGCTCGGTGCGCTCAAAGGCCGTCGCGTACACCGCCGCTGCGTAGACAAGATCCGCCCGTTTCTGATCCATCGTCTCCGAAGCCGACGCCCGCTCGGGCAGCCCGATCTCCGCGATCGTAAACGCGATCATCTCATCGACCACGCCCGCCGACTCGAGCGCACCGAGCACCGCGATCATGTCCCGGTTGCTCCCCGCCCCCGCCAGCACCCGGAAGAGCTCGTGGGCCATGTCCGTATGGACCCTGTCCTCTCGCGTCGCCAGCTTGGTAAGCAGCACCACCGCCTCGCGGACCTGCTCCTCGCCCACCAGCGACTGCACCGGCAGCGCCCAGAGCATGCCGCGCTGCTCCTCGTCGTCGATGTGCGCCATCGCGCTGACAATCTCGCTGGCGAGCGCATCCGTATCGAGCGTCTCCTGCTGCGTCAGCAGCACCAGCTTGATCCGCGCGACCGCAAAGCCGATCGGCCCCGCGTGCTCCTCAATTAGCTCAATCATCTCCAAGATCTGTTCGTCGTTGTTCAGGTCCTCGATCGAGCCCACCAGCGCGAACAACACCTGCGAGAGCCCCGCCCGCTGGCTGCTCATCAACTCAACCCCATCGGGCAACGCCGCGTCGAGCATCGCCAGCATCCGCTCGTTGGTCTCCAGCTCGCCCCGCTGGGCCAGCGATCGGCTGTACTCGATCACCGGATCGATCCCACCAAGGCCCCCGCCCAAGCCCGCGAGCCGTTCATCGAGATGCGCCCGGGCACCGTCTGGGTCATCGGCCCCCATCAGCTGCTCGATCGCCTGCGCCAGCTCGAACGACCCGAGCCGCGCGTAGCCATCCGCAAGCAGCCCCATCGCCTGCTCCCGCTCACCGAGCTGGTAGTACCCCTGCGCCGCCCGCACGATCGTCTCGCTGGCGTTGGGATCATCGACCAACCGATCGGCCAGCCAATCAATCCCCTCGCGCAACGGGTCAGCGCTGCTCGTGTCTTGTGTGTTCTGGGCGATCGCGTCGCTCTGCGTCTTGAGAATACTCAAAAGCAGATCAAACCCGATCTCGTCGTACGGGTGAGCCGCGTTGAGCCCGAGCAAAAGTTCTTTCGACTCGTCGAGGAACCCGTTGCGTGCCAGCTCGTTGGCCCGGATCAGGTTGAACAGCACCGAGCGCGGGCGGGTCGTCGCCAGCTCCCGCACGAGCAGTTCAAGCTCCCCCTGATCCGCCATCGGCGAGCTCGGCGAACGCAGCAAAAACAGCTGCTCCCACACCCGCTCGTTCGACGGATCAATCGCCGACGCCCGCTCCAAGAACGCCACCGCCGAGTCATATTCTTCGATCGTCTGGGCAAGCTGAGCCGCCAGCAGCAGGTCATCGAGCCCCGCGTCCGCGCTGTCTGCTTGGTCCGCGATGAGCTCAAACCCACGCGTCGCCTGCTGCGCCGAGACCAGCGCCTTGGCCAGCTGCCGCGTCGCTGTCGCATCGCCCGCGTCCGACTTGTATTCGAGCCGCGAGATCAGCACCGCTGCCTGCTCCCATCGCCCCGTCAGCGCCATCGCCTGCGCATGGATCGCGAGCCAATCGACAGAATCGTCGGGCCGCTCGCCGGCATTGGCCAGCAGGTCCTGGTACACCGACACCCCATCGAGATGCCCGATCAGATCCGCCCGCCCCAGCCCGATCCCGATCGCGCTCACAAGCGTCTGCTCGTCCTCATCCGTGCTCCGGGCATGCTCGCCCATGTATGCGACGGGGTTGCCCAGCGAACGGATCATGGCCGACGCCAGCGGGCGAACGATCCCCGGGTTCTCGCCCACCAGCCGCACCGCCGCCGCATGGCGATCAGTGTCGGCATCGAGCCCCGTCAGCACCCGCAGGCACAGCGTCGCGTCGTGGGCCGCTGCTCCTGCACTCGCCAAGCGATCGACGCCCTTGGTTGGTTCCCGTGTGTATGTTTCGAGTTCGACACTCAGCAGCATCCGCTTGCTGGTCAGCGACAGCTCATCGTGTCCGCTCATCTGCGCGATCGCCGGCCCGAGCACATCCCCAAGCCCACGGACCCCAGCGAGCGCCCGCGCCCAGTCCCGCTCCTGGCTCGACAGATCCCCGTGACTGCTGGCCAAGTGATCGAGGAAGACCAACGCCGAGCTCGCCGGGTGCCCCTGACGCAGCGCACTGGCGATCTGCCTGGCGACCAACGGGACAGGCACCCGAGCGTTCTCCTGCGTCCGCAGGTCCGCCCCCGCGTTGGTATACGCGGCTTGCGCCCGCCCGTCCGCTCCGATCGCCGACCACGCATCGCCGACGAGTATCCACAGCCCCGTCCGCTGGTTCAAGACCTGCACGATCTCCCGCCGCCAGCGTGGATCACGCGCGATCGACTCGAAGGTGCTCAGCGACTCGCCCAACAGTTCGCTGCCCGACTTGATATACCCCGCGTTGATCATCGCCCGCCCGCGCAGCGTGTTGGCGATGTGCGTCGCCGCCGGCTGGCTGGCGAGTGCTTTGTCATCGAGCGCCATCGACGCCAGCCAGATCACCCGCTCATGCTCGTCCTTGTCCGCAGCATCCGATGCCAGACGCACCAAGGCGACGCCCGAGCGATCGCCCAGCTCGAGCGCCCGTGCGTACGCGACCATCGCCCCGACCCGATCGTTGGACCCCATCAGCAGGTCACCGATCGCCCGCTGGATCGACGCACTCGTCGGATCGATCTTCGCCGCCTGCTCGAGCAGCTCACGGGCCTGCTGCGCATCGCCCGTCTGCCCGACCGAGCGTGCCTGCGCATACAGCTTGCCCGCCTGGGCCCGTCGATTGATCCCGATATTCGCCGGCTCGACCACAGACGGTTCCAAACCGGACAGCTCCTCAACAATCTCTTCGACCGAACGCATCGCCCGCGTAAACGCGACCGTCCCCGGCGTGAGCTGATCGATCGCCCCGGGCACCAGCGACTCGATCAGCGCGATGGCCTGGGCATCGGTCGCCGCGTCCGCCGGGCTCAGCTGTTCAAGCTCCGCCCGCGCCTGGAGCGCACGGATCGGGTCCTCGATATGCCCCGTCGCGTCGATCACCCGCTGCTGGTTGACCTTCGTGTTGGTCTGCTGCCCAGAACAGCCAACCTGCAGCAATGATTGCCCGACGGCCAGCCCGCCGATGAGCCCAAGGGAGAGAGCAGAACGGCGGGGGAGGTGTTTCACGATGTGCCCTTTGATTTGGTTGCAGTGGCTTTGGCCGATGATTTAGCTGGTGCTTTGGCCGGAGTTTTCGTCGCTGGTTTGGCCTTGCTGGTGGTCTTCTTGCTCGTCGTCTTCTTGGGCTTGCTGCCCGCGGTGGACTTGGCCCGCCGAAGATCAGACGCCCAGTGCTCGACGAGCGTGTAGTACTTGAGCGAGTCGCTCGCCCGCACCAGCCGCTCCATCCGCGTGGTCTGCTCGTCGATGCCCAGCGAAGTCTCCGTGATCCCTCGCACCGCCAGCTGCTTGGTGAGCCAGTCATCCATCGGGAACGCGTGCCACCCGAGCCCCAGCAGGATCACCCGCGAAGACGCGAACACCGGCAGCCCGTCGATCGACTCGAAGTACGCGATGACCTCGCGCTTGTTCATCTCGCGCAGGTGCGTCAGCGAGAGCTGGTGCTCGCGCCGGAAGATCGTGTTGAGGACGCTGAGCAAACGCTCGCTGCGTTCTTGGGCGCGCGGGTAGCGTGAGGGCAGAATCGCCGCCAGCTCGCCGGCGGTGCACACCCGCAGCTCGTTGAGATCGATCAGCTCGCGATGGATGCACGCCGACGCCTCCACCGCGTGGGCGATCGACGCCTCCCACACCAGCATCGAGAACACCAGCTCGCTGATCAGCGGATCGCTCGACAGATCAGTCGGTGCGATCAGGTTCGCGCACGACACCCCGCCCGCGTCGCCGTAGCTCGGCGAGAGCTCCTTGATCAGCTCGCCCATCAACTCCCCCAAGTTGTCCATCTCGCTGGTGCTCACTCGGTGGTGCCCTTCGTGGTGCCCTTCGTGGTGCCCTTCGTGGTGCCCTTCGTGGTGTCGGGCGTCTGCTCTTCGGTGATGTCCGACGCGGTGTCAGCGTCCGTATCGGTGTCGTCATCGCGCTGCCCACCCGATGCCCACGCCGAGGAGCTCTTCTGCGACTGCTCGATCCGGTCCTGCTCGAGCACCGAGAACACATCCATCTCCGCCTTGTGCCCCTCGTCGTAGATCAGCCTCAGGCTCGGCATCTCCTTGATATGGATCCGCTCCATGACATCGCGACGAAGGCGCTTGGTCGCCGCCGTCAGCCCGTGCATCGTCAGCTTGGCCCGATCGTGAGGCATCACCGAGATATACGCCTTGGCGTGCTTGAGATCATCGGAGACCTCCACCTTGGTCACGGTGATGAGCCCGCGGATGCGCGGGTCGTTGAGCCCACGCACGAGCCGCTGCTGAAGCTCCTGCTGGATATTGGATGCGATCTGTAGGCTGCGTCGTCTCAAGCGGTCATCTCCGTACCAACAACCCGGGCGATGATTAACGCTCCGGGCATATATGCTCTGCAAAAAACGCACGCCGACGGCTACATCGGCATGCGGTCAAAGGTGTATTAATCGTCGAGTGTCCGGGCCACCTCGATGTTGAGGTAGCATTCGAGCACATCGCCGGCCTTGATATCGTCGTACCCGACGATCTTCATGCCGCACTCCATGTTCGCACGAACTTCCTTCGCGTCGTCCTTGAAGCGCTTGAGCTGCTCGAGCTTGCGGTTGTTCTCGATGACCACGCCGTCGCGGGTGACGCGGATGAGCGCGTCGCGCTTGACACTGCCGTCGGTGACATAACAACCCGCGATCGTGCCGACCTTGGACACCTTGAAGACCTCGCGGACCTCTGCATGCCCGAGCACATCCTCGCGGATATCCGGGGTGAGCAGCCCTTCGACCGCCTTCTTGATGTCCTCGACGATGTGGTAGATCACCTGATAGTTACGGATCTCAACGCCCTTGGTCTCTGACAACGCACGCCCCTTGGCGTTGGCGATGACATTGAAGCCGATGATGATCGCCTTGGACGCCTCGGCCAGCACGATGTCCGACTCGGTGATCCCACCAACCGCTTGGTGGATCACGCGGACCTTGACCTCGTCGTTGCCGACCTTCTCGATCTCGGACTTGAGCACATCCACCGAGCCCTGGACATCCGCCTTGAGGACGACCAAGATCTCTTGCATGTCCGTGTCGGCGATCTGCGTAAACATATTGTCGAGCGTGAGCTTGGGCTGCGCAAGCAGCGCCTCGCGTTCGCGTTCGCGTCGCTGCTCGGCGGCCTTCTCGGCCTCCTTGAGCGAGCCCACGCAGTAGAACTTGTCGCCCGCGTCGGGCAACGAGTTAATACCCGAGATCTGCACCGGCAGCGGCGGGAGCACCTTCTTGTGCTTCTTGCCGCGATCGTCGGTGATGTCACGCACACGACCAAACGCACGACCCATGACAATAAAGTCGCCGACCTTCAGCTCGCCCTCTTGGACAAGGATATTGGCCACATTGCCTCGACCGCCCTCAGGACGCGCCTCGATGACGGTGCCCTGGGCTTGGCCACCAAAGTCGCTCTTGAGTTCGAGGATCTCGGACTGCAGGTCAAGGATATCGAGCAGCTCTTGGATGCCGATGTCCTTGATCGCGCTGGTCTTGATGACCTCGGTATCGCCGCCCCATTCGGTGGGGCTGAGCCCATGCTCGGCGAGCTGGCCGTAGATCCGCTGGATGTTGTCCTCGGTGGCTTGCTCTTTATCGATCTTGTTGAGCGCGACAATAATCGGCACGCCCGCGGCCTTGGAGTGCGAGATCGACTCGATCGTCTGAGGCATCACGCCGTCATCGGCCGCGACCACCAGCACCACGATGTCCGTCACATTGGCACCACGCGAACGCATCGCCGTGAACGCCTCGTGACCCGGAGTATCAATAAAGGTGACGAACTTCTCGGAGTCGCCCATGGTGACGGGCACGCGGAAGGCGCTCGTCGCCTGCGTGATCCCGCCGGCCTCGCCGTCGGCCACATTGGCCTTGCGGATCCGGTCGAGCAGCGAGGTCTTGCCGTGGTCCACATGGCCCAGGATCGTCACGATCGGCCCACGCGCACGCTCGTCCTTGCGGGTCCGCTCGGCGAACTGCTCGGCGACCTGTTCTTCAGCGCCCTTGGCCTCGATGACCTCGAGCTCGATATCCCAGTCGATCATGATCTCCTGGGCTTTTTCGGATTCGATGCCCGAGTTGATCGTCGCCATCACGCCCTGCATAAAGAGCTTCTTGACGATGTCCGCGCCCTTGACGCCGGTCGCGGCAGACAGGTCCTTGATCGAGAACGGCGCGGTGATTTCAACCTTGCCGCCGATCTTGGCCGCAGACTGTGAAGCGTTGGCCGATGAACGCATCTGCATCTGCCGCTGGCGGAGATAGCCACCGGACTGCTTGAGCCGTGCATCGCGTTCTGCAAGGTCCGCCTCGGTCCAGCCACGACCCGGCCCAGCGCCTGCGCCGCCCGGTCCGCCGGTGCCGCCGGTGCCGCCGCCATCACGACGACGCGAGCTGCCGCCGCCGCGCGGTGGTCGCCCTTCCATCGGCATGCCCGGCCCGCCCATGCCCCCGCCGGGGCGTTGTGGACGCCTGCGAGGCGCTTCGACATGCTCGGCCGCTTCCACGCGGATGACCTTGGGGCCCGAGAGCTTGATCTGTGTTTTCTTCTCCAAGACCCGACCAGCCGGTGTGACGGTGGTGGGGCGCACGGGGACATTCATCTCTGGCGGTGCGCTCGGCTCGGCGGGCTTGCGCTCGGGGGCACGCACCACGCGTTGTTCCTTCTTCTCCGGCTCAGGGGCGACCGGCTTCTCAGGCTCTTTGAGCTTGGGAGCCTCGGCCGAGAGCCCGGCGGGCACATGCATCGCGCGGATCTTGACCGGCGTCGGAGCCGCGGGGGCTCCGGGCGCAGCGGTCTTGGTCGCAGCAGGAGCGGGCTTGGCCTTGGTTGCTTTGGCCGGAGTTTCAGCCGGAGCTTCTGTTTCTGCTTTGGGAGCAGCCGTTGCCTTGGCGGGCGTGGCGGGAGCAGCCGCAGCCGGCTTAGCCTTGATCGCTTTGGCCGCCTTCATCGGAGTCGCCGTCGCGGTGCCGACATCGTCGCCCGATTCAGCAGACTCATCGTCGCCCTCGACGGCCTTGGCCTTGGTCGCCTTCTTGGTCTCGCGGATCTTCTCGAGATCGACCTTCTGGGCCTGCTCGACCGCGGTGTGCGCCGAGTCCGCCGACTCATCGACCGCGAACCATTCGCGGATCGTCTGTTCAAGACCGATCGACACCGTCGACATGTGGTTCTTGATCACATCCTTAGGAAGCCCCTCGGCGTGGCATTTTTCCACAATCGCTTTGGACTTGATGCCCAGGTCTTTTGCGATTTCAAAGATTCGTGTATTCGCCAATTGCTGCTCCAACGCGTGTCGCGGTTGTGTCTGTCTTCTCGGTCTCTATCCATTCACCGCCGCGTGTACACACACGCAGCAGTGCTCTTTGTCACTTACTCGCCACCGAGAATATCGGCGGCGCGGTTCTCTGATTCCGCGTCCGGCTCGGGGGTGTTCCCCTCGTCGTCGGCGGGTGTGCTCGCGGCTGCGGCTCCAAGGATCGCTGCGGCGGCAACCTCCGGCGAAGCGTCGCCATCGACGGCCCCTGACAAGATCGCCGAAGCGGCTTGCTCTTCCTCGGCCTTGCGGGCGGCTGCCTCGGCCTTGTCGATCTCCTGCTGAGCCGCCACTTCCTTGGCCTTGGCTGCACACAGCTCGATCGCCTGCTGGCTCTTTTCTTCGTCGAGTTCGAGCTCGGTCAAGAGCATCTCTTCGCCGACCTCTTCGACATCGAAGACCGAGATCATGCCGAGCGCTGCCAAGCGATCGACCATCTCGTCGGTGACGCCCTCGATCTGCTGGAGGGTCTCCGACAAGATCGTGAGCCCCTTGGTGAACTCTTCCGGGGTCAGGATGTCGACATCCCAGCCCGTCAGACGAGCCGCCAGGCGGACATTCTGCCCACGCTTGCCGATCGCCAACGAGAGCTGATCGTCACGGACTACAACCGTCGCGCGCCCGAGCTCGAAGCACAAAGAGATCTCGTTGACTTCTGCCGGCTTGAGCGCGTTGGCGATGAGGATCTGTGATGATTCGTTCCAGCGGACGATGTCGATTTTTTCGCCGTTGAGTTCTTCAACGATGGTCTTGATGCGTGACCCGCGGATACCCACACACGCACCGACGGCGTCGATCTTCGAGTCGATCGAAGAAACCGCCATCTTGGTGCGATAGCCCGGCTCGCGTGACATCGCCTTGATCTCGATGGTGCGCTCCATGACCTCGGGGACCTCGACCTCGAAGAGCCGACGGATGAAGTCCGGGTGACCACGCGAGAGGTAGATCTTGACCTGCGCGCCCATGTCCTTGACATCGAGGATCATTGCGCGGACGCGATCGCCGGGCATGAACTGCTCGCCGGGGATCTGCTCGCTGCGGAGCATGACGGTCTCGGCCCGATCGACCTGCACGACCAATGCGCCCCGGTCGTACCGCTGGGCGACGCCCGTCACCAGGGTGCCCACGCGGGTGGAGTACTCTTCCATCAGCGACTGACGCTCGTCGTCGCGGAAGCGCTGGATCATGACCTGCTTGAAGGTCTGTGCGGCGATGCGTCCGAAGTCGCCCGGGTCCATGTCCATCGGCTCGTTGTAGCGATAGAGCTGGATCTCGCCGGTGAGCGGATCAACGGTACACTGGAACTCGTCGGCGTCGAGGGTCCCGAAGAACTTGCGACATGCCGAGACCATCGCGGTCTCGAGGTCAGAGATCAACAGGCTCTTCTCGACATTCCGGTCGCGTGCGATCGAATCGAGGATACGCATCATTTCTGCAGTGTTCATTGTTCGGCTCCGGCTGATGTGCTCGCGTATGGGCGAGGATGTTGTGATGTTTGGATGTGTGTTCTTTGGCTTAACAAGTACCCCGATCGGACGAGATACAAAAATACAAATGACCGCGAAGCATGTGAAAGCCGCGGTCGAGCGTCGAGAGGGTGTGGGTAGAGGCGTGAAAAGATACCTACACCGCTCAGATCAGGATGGACCACGCGGTTATCGCATCGTCCATTCCTTCCTCTGAACACCGATTCTCTGAGGAACGGCTCCGATCAAGATCGAATACCCGTTACTCATGGTGGCGCAAGACCATATGCATCGACATACTCCTTCCCCCGGGCACCATGCCCAGAGATTCCGATCAAGTATAGAACACCGATCGGCTCAGAATCAAGATTCTGGACCAAGACTGGATGAAGATCAAGGGGTGCCCACACGCTGGGCGGTCGTTTATCAGCTCGAGAATCGTGTCTGCACACGCTCGCCCCGGCTCACCGGTCGGCTGATCCGCACGGCCCGGTTGCCGCTGTGCTGCCCGACCGTCGCGACGAACTTGGGTTCCTTCTCGACCATAATCAGAGCCGGATCCTTGGCGTTCTTCGAGGTGACGAGCATGTCGCCCACCCGCATCTCACTGAGATCACGCAGCGTGATCGTGGTCTCGGCCAGGATCGCGCTGAGCTCGACGCCTGTTTGGTCGATGTTCTTTGTGATCTGGTCCTCGGACTGATTGTCGTTCTCGTTGCGGCTCACCGCGAACCAGCTCTGCGAGCTCAGATCGTCCATCACCGGCTCGATCACATTATAAGGTATGCACAGATTCATCGTCCCCGCACGCGAGGCCATCCGCACCTCGAGCCCGATCACCATCACCACCTCGTTGGGCGGGACGATCTGGACCAAGTGGGGGTTGGACTCATGGGCCACGATGTCGAACTTGAGCTCGCACACGCTCTCCCAAGCCTCGGAAAGGGCATCGAGCCCCCGGCGGAGCACATTGGAGATCAGGCGCTGCTCGATCGGGGTCATCGGGCGCTGGGGGATAAACAGGTCCTGGTTCGTGCCCCCCAGCAGACGATCAATGATCGGATAAATGATCAACGGCGAGACCTCAAGGCACATCTGCCCCTCGAGCTGGTCGGGCTGGATCAGGTTATAACTCGTCGGGTTGGGGAGCCCGGCGACGAACTCGCCGTAGGTCATCTGTTCACAGGCCGCCACACGGACCTCGACAATCGTCCGCAAGAACCCGGACAGCGACGCCCCGAAGTTGCGGGCGAAGGCCTCGTGCAGCGTTTCAAGGGCGAGCATCTGGTCCTTGGACACACGCTCGGGTCGTTTGAAGTCGTAGTCGCGGATCTCGACGGTCTCCAGATCCTTGCGTGTGCGAGAGAAGACCTTGGGGTGCAGATCATCGCCCGAGACGCCCTCTTCGTGCTCCACCGCATTGAGCAGCGTATCGATCTCGTTTTGGTCGAGTGAGCTCATAGGGGCGGAGTTCCGGGGGGCAGGGAGGCGATGGATGTACGATCGGGGCTGAGCCCGTGGCGCAAGAGCAGTGAGGATATCCGCTGATATCGGCCGATGAGTTCTGAATTCTTGATCTTCCGTGCTGGCAAGGGGACGAAAGCGGAACAAATCTGACTCCGCCCGGGTTGGTCAGCGAAGAATCGATTGAATTCGACTCCGACTCGTCTACTCATCGGGCCAAGGGCTTGTATCCTTTGCGTACCGATTCCCGCCTCCCGCTTGCTGGTGATTCACTCTGTTATCCAGAGTCGCCGCAGGCCTCAAGGACCAAACCGCCCATGCGCTCTCATCTCCAGCCGTTGTTTTCTGTTTTCCCATCCGTGCGCACCAACATGCTCAGCATGCTCATGCTCTTGGTGCTCGCATGGCCCACCCTCCCCGCGATGGGCCAGTACGGGGACAAGTTTGGGGAACAGTTCGGCGATAAGTTCGGAGCCAATGACGCTTCAGGTGCCAGTCAAGTGGTCTCCGCGCCAGCAAGCGACGAGCAGTCCCCGATCCAAATCTCGGTCGAGGCTTCGGCCCAGCAAGTGACGCCGGGGTCTCAAGCCGTCATCGCGGTGATCATCGATCACGCCGAGCACTACCACACGAATCTCAACAAGCCGATCGTCCCCGAAGCGATGGGGGATTTCATGCCGGTGGCGACGACTGTTCGCCTCCCCGAAGTCGACGGCCTGAGCTTCGGCGGCATCCAATGGCCCGATCCCGTCGCGGTCGAAGTGCTCTTCGCCGGCCCACCAATCAGCTACGAGGTCTACGCGGGACGCGCAGTGATCTATGTTCCACTCACCATCGCGCCAGACGCGCCCCTGGGCGCCCGGAGCATCGAACTCACCCTGGGTTATCAGGCGTGCGACGAGTACATCTGCCAAGCGCCGACATTGAAGAAGGTCACGGTCGACATCGAGATCGT
The DNA here is from genome assembly GCA_963976625.1 of uncultured bacterium. Taxonomy (GTDB): domain Bacteria; phylum Planctomycetota; class Phycisphaerae; order Phycisphaerales; family UBA1924; genus UBA1924. Next base: position 82,791 of record CAXBLA010000008.1, on the reverse strand, counting down.
CGAGACAGTCACTGCTCCGACTGAGCTTTCATCGACTTTTGATGGATTCGACCCAGCCGAAGTATCGGATGTATCTTCAGCAACGGATGGTTCAAGCTCGGACGAAGGCGTCACCATCGAACGCAAGTTCCTCGGCTTGATCACCCTCCCCGAATCAGGCTCGCTGGCGGGCATCATCGTGCTCGCGATCAGCGCCGCCTTTGGTGGTTTTATCCTCAATCTCACGCCCTGTGTGCTCCCCGTCATCCCCATCAAGGTGATGACCATCTCGTCGCACGCCGGCGAGAGCAAGAAACGGGCGTTTATGCTCTCGATCTGGATGGCCATCGGCGTCATCACCTTCTGGGTCGGCATCGGGATCCCGATGGCCTTTGTATCCTCGGTCACCGATCCGTCCAAAGTCTTCGGCTTCTGGTGGCTCACCGCCATCATCGGCATCGTCATTGTCGTCATGAGCATCGGGATCATGGGCTTGTTCCAGATCAAGCTGCCCCAGAAGGTCTACATGGTCAACCCCAAGGCGGACACCGCAGGCGGCTCGTTCGTCTTCGGGATCATGACCGCGGTGCTTGGCTTGCCCTGCTTCGGGTTCGTCGCCGGCGCATTGCTCGCCGGTGCGGCCACCATGCCACCGCTGCTGGTGCTGACCATCTTCGCCTTCCTCGGGATGGGCATGGCGGCCCCATATGTCGTCCTCGCCCTCTTCCCCAAGCTCATCGATAAGCTCCCCCGTACCGGGCCCGCCAGCGAGCTCGTCAAGCAGGTGCTCGGGCTGTTGATGCTCGCCGCGGGCGCGTACTTCCTGGGGACCTCGGTCATCTCGTATGGCTCCGGGCACGAATGGACCTTCCCGTGGTGGGGCAAGGCCGTGCACTGGTGGGCGATCGGGCTCGCCGGATTCGCAAGTGGTGCGTGGCTGATCCTCCAGACCTTCCGGATCACCAAGCGCGTGGGGCCAAGGCTCGTCTACTCCGTGCTCGGGCTGGTGTTCGTCACCAGCGGCTCGTTCATCGCCTACAACCAAACCATGCACCAGTACCACAACTTCTGGCAGCCGTTCTCTTCCGAGTACCTCGCCAGCTCGCTCGATAACGGGCAGGTGGTCGTGCTCGACTTCACCGCCGAGTGGTGCCTCAACTGCAAAGCCCTCGAGGCCACCGTGCTCTCGCGTGAGCCCGTCAAGTCCATGCTGCTGGGCACCGATGTCGTCCCGATGGTCGCGGACCTGACCAGCACCGCCGCCCCGGGCTGGGCGCATCTCAACGACGAGCTGGGCCAGACCGGCATCCCGTTCTTGGCCGTCTACGCACCGGGGCTCGACGACCCGATCTGGGTCTCCAACGCGTATACCTCGGCCCAGGTCGTGAGCGCGATCGAAGACGCCCGGAGTCGAGCACAGCGTGTCGTTGCGTCCGATCAATAAGCGGATTTTGGCAGAATTTGCTCAGAATTCGAGCTCATTGCATGTTGATTGCAGGTTGATTGCCCAAGTCATTTGACGAACGCTTGTTTGGGGAATATCTTTACCCCTGCAAGGGCAGCTCATCCGAGTTTCCTGAGCACAACAACTCAACGCGGGTGTAGCTCAGTGGTAGAGCGTCACGTTGCCAACGTGAATGTCGACAGTTCAAATCTGTTCACCCGCTTTCAAGAAACCCCCGGTGCCTTTGGTGCCGGGGGTTTTCTTTGTTGTGGTTTTCATTGTGTAGCTTCGGACAGTCATCGCTTCACAAGCATCCCTTGCCCTGTGCCCAGATCGATCACGGGCCCGAGGGCATGGCGCTGGCTGTATTCGTCCATCGCGAATCGTGCGCCTGGGCAGGCCTCAGAGCCGTAATCGTCGCAGAGCAGGATCCCGCCGGAGACGAGCTTGGGGAAGAAGAACTCGATCGACGCGAGCGTGGGCTCGTAGAGATCGACATCGACATGCACGAACGAAAACTGGTCTTGATCGCGGACTTCACTGAACCGATCAGGGATCCAGCCCTTGTAGAGCTTGGCCGTTGTGCACGATGCGAGCAACGAGCGGACATGCTCTTCGTCGACCGCCAGGTCCCCTTGGTTCCATTGGTACGCGGTCTCGGTCTGTGGGGTGTCATGGGCGATGGGGGCGGAGAGCCCTTCGAAAGAATCGAAGCCGTAGTGGGTCTCAAGATGGCCCATGCGCTCGCCTTGGCGGCAAATCAGGAAGCTCGATCCCCCGGTATACACCCCGCACTCGGCGGTCGCCGGGGCCAGATGCGCCACGCTGCGGTACAAGGACCAGACGAGGAACTTGCGTTCCGGGCGGTGGCGACGCCATTCGGGGAACTGCTTCCAGAGCGACCAGAACCCGGGGTCCCTGAACCATGCCAGATGATGGTTATACTGGCGGTACCCCCGGGCCATCACCAGCGCATCGAGCGCGAGGAACTGCTTGTCTGCCCGCTCAGATGCATCTTCGATCGCGTCGGCGTCGAGTAGATTCTGGATCAGCGTTTGGTCGTACTTGGGCGTCATCGTGCCAGCTCCTTGGGTTTCACGCTGGTGAGTATACACAAATGCCAAAGCATGGAATCCTGACCTCGATGCACTCGATCGGATCAGGCGGCCGATAATCAATGATCAAGCTGGGCGAGCATGCTCAGATGCAATACCCCAGCAGTGCATTTATCAGGACTTCTGAGCAGGATTCAGCATTCGACCGGAATAGATGCTCGCCTTGGACGATTGATCCTGTATACTCACCCTATGCGATACTTCATCGTCATCCTGCTCGCGCTGAGCATGCTCGCCATGCCGCTGTATGTGCTCGGTTCATCCGAGGACTGCTGTGGTAGCGCTGCAGACGCAACCATGAGCGTTGCCGATGGCATGAGCATGGCCACGAGTATGGACATGAGCATGGGCATGGATGAAGACTGCTGCTGCATATTGTTTGATGCTGACAACCCAGACCAATCGAAGGCTCCAGATCAGGACGGCGACCAAGATCGCTCCCCCTGCGACGATGGCAACTGTCCAGCGTCGTGCTGCTCAGGCGTGACCCAGACCATGCTCGCACTCAGCGGCTCGGTCCGTTTCTCAGAGACATCGACCAGTCTTGAAGTGCTCAATGTGCAGGCTCAGCGGGCACTGCCGCAGCCACATCTCCAAAGACTCAAGCGACCACCCAGGGTTGTGTGATCCGTCTGTGCGCCGTTGTGCGCACAGTTCGTGTTCATCACACTGAGACCCTGGAGTTTTTATGTCCAATTCATCTCTTGCGCCGGCACAGTCCGCGCCCCCCAAACGCGCGATCACGCCGATCGTGATCCCGGCCCTCGTCATTCTCTGTACTCTGGTTCTGGTCGCGGGCAGCGCCTGGCCCGTGCTGCGCCCGAGCCGAACGATCGAGATCGCCCAAGCGGTGCTCGTAGAAACTTCGTCGAGTGCCGCCTCGTCCACGCCTGATTCGGGCGATGCCGCGCCAGTCAAAAATACCCGCACGGTCCAAGCCGCGGGCTGGCTCGAGGCCGAGCCATTCTTGGTCGCCGCCACCGCTTTGGCTGATGGCGTGCTCGAAGAGATGCTCGTGCTCGAAGGCGATCATGTCGAGCAGGGGCAGGTCATCGCGCATTTGATCGATGACGACGCCAAGCTCAGGCACGCGAGCGATCAGGCCGAGCTGGCGTTCACCAATGCATCGCTGGTCGATGCCCAGGCGCAGCTTGTCGCGGCCGAGTCCAACTGGGCATCGCCCTATGAGCTTGAGCGTGCGGTGACGAGCACCAAGGCCAAACTCGAAGAACGCCAAGCCGAGCTGGCCCAGCTCCCGAGCCTGATCAAGGTCGAGGAGGCGCTGCTGGTGCTCGCGCTCGAAGAGCAGCAGAATCTCGAGCGGGCCTTCGCCAACGAGGCGGCCGCCCAGATCGAGTACATCGAACGGCGAGAGCATGCCAACGCTCAAGCCGCCCGCGTGGAGTCGCTTCGCCAGCGCGAGCCGATCCTGCGATCCGCGATCGCACTGATCGAGTCTGATCTGCACGCTGCACAGCGGGCGCTCGAACTCCGCATCGACGATCGGGCCCGACTCGATTCGGCCCGCGCCGGGCTCGAACTGGCTAAGGCCCGCGTCGCCCAGCGTCAGGCCAAGCTCGACGAAGCCGCCCTTGAACTCGAACGCATGACCATCCGTGCACCGATCACCGGGTTCGTTCAGCGTCGGCTCAAGCTCCCGGGCGACAAGGTCATCCGCATGATGGACGCGGAGCATTCGGCCCACATCGTGCATCTCTATGACCCGTCGAAGATCCAGGTGCGCGTCGATGTGCCCTTGGCCGACGCGTCGCAGGTGGTGGTGGGGCAGCGGTGCGAGGTCATCGTCGAGGTGCTCTCTGAACGCACATTCGTCGGCGAGGTCATCCGCATCACGCACGAAGCCGACCTGCAGAAGAACACCCTGCAAGTCAAGGTCCGAGTGATCGATCCTGATCCGATCCTGCGCCCCGAGATGCTCACCCGGGTGAAGTTCGTGGGCTCGTCGGACTCGCCCAGCGGCGAAGGATCAACCGCCAAAGAACCCGATGCGGTGACGGTGCGGATTCCTGAACAATCGATCGACGCATCGAACAACCAGCAGCAGGTCTGGCTCATCACGGATCGTTCTAACGGCCGCGGCGTGCTCCAGCCGGTATCTGTGGATACACAATCGACTGATGAAGGCTGGGCGACGGTGACGGGTTCACTCTTGCCTGGTTCGATGATCGCCGCAGACCCAGATGGGTGCGTCGCTGGCGAACGGGTGAAGGTCCAAACAACTGCTCAAACAGAGAACGGAGGCGCGTCATGAGTTTTATTGTCTGCGACCAGCTCACGCGTGAATACGCCAAAGGCGACAACACCATCCGCCCGCTCGATGGGCTCGATCTGGAGATCCCCAAGGGCGATTTTCTCGCGCTGATGGGCCCATCGGGTAGCGGCAAGACCACGCTGCTCAATCTCATCGCCGCGATCGATTCGCCCACCAGCGGCTCGCTCACCATCGACGGCACCGACATCAGCACGCTCTCGCGCAACCAACTCGCGGCCTGGCGATCGGCCAATGTGGGCTATGTTTTCCAGCTCTACAACCTCGTCCCGGTGCTCTCGGCGTATGAGAATGTCGAACTCCCGCTGCTGATCCACAAGCTCGATCGGGGCGAACGCCATCGTCGGATCATGGACGCGCTCACGCTCGTCGGGATCGACGATCGCAGCGATCACTTCCCACGCCAGCTCTCGGGCGGGCAGGAACAACGCGTCGCGATTGCTCGGGCGATCGTGACCGATCCTGGGATTATTGTGGCCGACGAACCAACGGGCGATCTCGATAAATCTTCTGCTCACGCGATCATGGAACTGCTCCAATCGCTCAATCAGGACCTCGGCAAGACCATCATCATGGTGACCCACGATCCCAAGACCACCGAGTACGCCCAGCGGACCCTGCACCTCGACAAGGGACGCTTGGTTACACAGGGGGATCATGAGCAGACAGCAAACGAACTGGAGGTGAGCGTATGAAACTCATCGCGTGTATCCCGTATGTTTACAAGCAGATCGTCCGCAACCGCGTCCGCTCGCTGCTCACCGTGATGGGAATCGCCATCGCGATGTTCCTCTTTACCTCCGTCCAGGCCATGAATCAGGGCGTCACCATCGCCACCACCGCGACGGCCAACGACACCACGCTTGTCGTGTACCGCGAGGATCGGTATTGCCCGTCGACGAGTCAGCTGCCTCAGGATTATCAACCCCGGATCGAGGGCATCGACGGGGTCGAGAGCGCAACGCCGATGAAGATCGTGGTGTCCAACTGCAGAACGAGTCTGGATGTCGTCACCTTCCGCGGCGTGCCCCGCCAAGCTTTCCTCGATGGCCCGGGCAGCAAGTTCAAACTGGTTTCGGGTTCATATGACGACTGGCTCTCACGCACCGACGCAGCCTTGCTCGGCGAGACCTTGGCACAGCGCCGGGGGCTCAAGCCCGGGATGATGTTCGATGCCGCCGGGATCACGGCCTATGTCGCCGGCGTGGTCAGTTCATCGAATCCGCAGGATCAAAATGTCGCCTATACAGCCCTGGAGTTTGTCCAGCTCGCCGGGCGCGATCAGCTCGGGATCGTCACGCAGTTCAATGTCAAGGTCAGCGACTCCTCGCAGCTTGATCGTGTGGGTGAGGAGATCGATGAGCTCTTTAGCTCTGCACAAGAGCCCACGGCGACCTTCTCCGAGAAAGCATTCATCGGGCGCGTGGCCGACGACATCATCGAGCTTGTCGGGTTCGCCCGCTGGCTCGGGCTCGGGTGTCTGGCGGCGGTGCTCGCGTTGGTGGGCAACTCGATCGTGCTGGGCGTGCAGAGTCGGGTGTCTGAGCACGCGGTGCTCCAGACCCTGGGTTTCTCGGGTCGGTTGGTCGCGGTGCTGATTGTGGCCGAGGGCGTCTTGCTCTCGATCATCGGGGGCAGCTTGGGCGCGATCGCGGCCGTGGTGATTGCCAAGTATGGGAGCTTTGCGCTCTCGGTCGAAGGAACCACCATCCCGATCGTGGCGAGCACCTCGCTGCTGCTGTGGGGGATCGTCGTGTGTAGTTTGATCGGGATTGTCGCCGGGCTCGTGCCCGCGTGGCAGGCATCGGGGCGCGAGATCGCGGCCTGCTTCCGTGCTGAGTAAGGCGTACTGAAAAAGGAATTGACCATGAGACAGCTCCCATTTCATTACGCATTTAGAAACCTCGGGCGCAGCCGCGTCCGATTGATCGCGTCGCTGCTGGGCTCAACGCTGGTGGTGCTACTTGTGCTCGCCTCGGGCGGGTTCGTGCGCGGGATGCAGCGGACGCTGACACAGTCCGCGCCGCTCAACGAGAACATCATGATCCTGGGCACGGGCAGCGAGGAGGGCGTCGAGCGTTCGCAGATCGACGCGGCCGTCGCGGGCATCGCCGGGGCGAGCATCCCGGGGATCAAAGAACGCGGCGGGGTGCTGTATGTTTCGCCCGAGATCCACGCGGCTCTGCCCGTGCGTCAGTCCGCCGAGCAGGAGGACGATCACCCGGCCGTCATGCGCGGCGTGCGCTCTGAGGCCCTGCTCGTGCATCCAGAGATCGAGATCACCAGTGGTCGCACACCGCGCCAGGGGATGGACGAGCTGATGGTGGGGCAGCTGGCCGCGACTCGGCTCGGGCTGCCCGACGATCGGCTCGCGATCGGGCAGACGCTGTACTTCGATGATCGGGACTGGACCATCGTCGGGCGCTTTAGCGCACCCAACACCGTGATGAACGCCGAGATCTGGATTCCGCTGACCGACCTGCAGATCGCGACGAATCGTGTGTCATCGCTCTCGTGCGTGCTTGTTACGCTTGAGGACGCGACCTTCGCCGACGCGGACCTATTCGCCAAGAGCCGGCTCGATCTGGAGATCACCGCCATGCGCGAAACTGATTACTACGCGTCGATCGCGGCCTTCTATGGCCCGATCCGCACGATGATCATCATCACCGCGGTGCTCATCGCCAGCGGGGGGATATTGGGCGGGCTCAACACCATGTACGCCGCGTTCTCGGCCCGGGTCCGCGAGGTGGGCATGCTCCAGAGTCTGGGCTACTCCCGGGGCGCCATTGTGATGAACCTGACCGAGGAATCCGTCTTCGCCGCCGCGTGCGGGGCGCTGATCGGCTCGGTCATCGGATTAGCCCTGCTCGATGGGCTGGCGGTCCGATTTTCGATGGGTGCGTTCGCGATCACCATCGATGCGCCCGTGCTGCTCGTCGGGCTCGTTGGCGGGCTGCTCGTTGGATTCGTCGGGGCGATCCCGCCGGCGATCCGTTGTCTGCGTCTTCCGATCACGGAAGCACTCAAATCACACTGAAGTTCTTTCCAAACCAGTTTTCAAACTCAAGCTGTTTATCATGTACCGTTCAACCAAGGAGATTCCCATGAACCCAATCGTCCCCATCACACTCGCCGCCGGTATCCTCGTTGGGCTTTCGGGCTGCGAGGGCAAGAGCACCGAGCAGTCGTTGCCCATGAGCTCGCACACCACTGACCAGTCATCCGAAACCAACGGATGGGTACTCACAAGCGCACCCGAGGGCGCGATCTCGATCACCGAAGCCAAGGCCACCGCCAAGGAAGGCGACACGATCGTCATCCGCGGGCGTATCGGCGGGCGTCACTCGCCGATCATAGCGGATAGCCCGGTCTTCACCATCATGGACCTGGCACTGCCCTACTGCGGGCAGCACGAGGACGACGGCTGTCCGACCCCGTGGGACTACTGTTGCGAGACCCCGAGCACCATCGGCGAGAACGCCGCGACCGTGCAGATTGTCGGCGAGGGAACCATCGACCCGATCGCCGGCGGGCTCTCGCCGCTCGACGAGATCATCCTGATCGGCACCGTGGCCCCACGCCCCAATCAAGATGTGCTCACGATCAAGGCGACCGGGATCTTCACCCAAGAGGGATAACTCGCACGAGCCTTGTGAATTTTGTGCATGTGGTGTTCGTGCGCGCTCGTGTTCTCTATAATGGCACACGAACGACTGTGGATGCCGTCGGGTAAACGGTTCGTAGATCAGACTGATTTACACTTTGCTTCTCGCGAAAGGCCACCCGATGGACCTCTGGAGCGTGCTCTTTGACATTCTGACCCTCCTGCTGACCGCGATTATTCTCGGCGGGATCTGCGAGCGCCTCAAGCAGAACGCGATCCTGGGGTATCTGGCCGCGGGGACGCTGCTGGGGCCCAACGCGTTCAGGCTCATCGATAGCTCTGATCAGGTGAGCGCACTCGCCGAGCTCGGCGTGTCATTATTGCTCTTTACCATCGGGCTCGAGTTCGCCTGGCCCAAGCTCAAGAAGCTCGGGTTCGCCGCCCTCGGGGGTGGCGGGGCTCAGGTCATCGTCACGCTCCTGCTTGGCGCGGGCGGGGCGCTGATCGTCGGACAAGAGATACGACCCGCACTGGCCATCGGCGCGATCATCACGCTCAGCAGTACCGCGTTCGTGCTCCGCCTGCTGATCGCAAGGACCGAGATCGAGAGCAGTCACGGGCGTTATGCGCTCGGGATCCTGCTGATGCAGGACATCGCGGTGGTGCCGTTGGTTCTGCTCGTCACCGTCCTCAGCGGCGACGGCTCGCTAGGGCAGGTCGGGTTCGACATTCTCAAAACCATCGGCTGGGCCATCGTGCTCGTCGGGATGCTCTACCTGATCCTCAACAAGCTCATCCCCGCGGTCTACAAGCTCGACTCGCTGCACAGCAATCGCGACCTGCCGATCCTGCTCGCGATCGTCATCGGGCTCGGGTCCGCGTGGGCCTCGCACAAGATGGGGCTCTCGCCGGCGCTCGGTGCGTTCGTCGCGGGGCTGTTGCTCGGCGATTCGCCCGTGGCCACACAGGTGCGGGCCGACATCGCGTCGATCCGTACGCTGCTCGTCACTTTGTTCTTTAGTTCCATCGGCATGCTCGGCGATCCGGCCTGGTTTGTCGGCAACCTGCCGGCGGTCTTGGGGCTCGTCGCGGCCATCGTCGTCGGCAAGGTGCTCATCATCTGGTTCGTGCTCCGGCTGTTCCGATTGCCCAACACCACCGCACTGGCGACCGGGCTGTGCCTCGGGCAAGCAGGGGAGTTCTCGTTCGTGCTCGCCACGATCGGGCGGGGCACGATCATCGATGACTACATGTTCTCGCTGATTATCTCGAGCACGATTGTGACGCTGTTCCTCACGCCGTATTTAGTCGCGCTCGCACCGCGGGCCTCGGGCGGGATCATCCGGGCGCTGAGCAAAGCAAAACTTGTCTCGCCTCCGGAGACAGAAGATGATACCCCAAGTTCCGCGACAACCGGGCACCTGGTCATCATCGGGTACGGACCCGCGGGCCAAGCGGTGGGGCAGTCGCTGGCGGGGATGGGCGATCGGATCACGGTGATTGATCTCAACCCACGCTCGATGTATCTGGCGAACCAGCACGGGTTCATCGGCCATATCGGGGATGCGATGCACGCCGATGTCCTTGAGCACAGCGGCATCGCGTCGGCCACCGCCGTGGTCGTCACGGTGCCCGATCCGATGGTCGCCCGCAACACCGTTGAGCTGATCCGCTCGATCGCCCCGGATGTGCTCGTGATTGTTCGGGCCCGATTCCATCGCTACGCCCAGGACCTGATCACCGCCGGTGCCCACGAGGTCATCGACGAGGAACAGCTCATCGGGGCCCAGCTCGCGGATCGATTGCGTGGGTGTTTGCATGACGAAACCTCGGATCCCGACGATGGGGAAGCCTCCGAATCAGCTTCGGGCGAGTAGTTTTCGCACTTTGATGTCGTCGAAGATCCGCTCGAGCAGGGTTTTGTTCACTCGAATCGCCCTTCTGTGGTACGCTGTACTCCAGAAAGGGGTGACGCGATGATCAGCGGTGCACTCAATATCAAAAAACTCCTCGCGGCCATGGCTCGGCTCGATGCATCCGACCTGCACATCAAGGTCGGAATCCCCCCGACCTACCGCATCGGCGGCTCCCTCCGCCCGGTCGATGGTGATCCGATCACCGAGGACGAGGCCGACCACCTGCTCGATCCGCTGCTCTCTGAGCTCCAGAAAGCACGCTTCGACGAGACCGGCGATCTCGACTTTGCCTGGCACCTCGAAGACCCCGAAGGTCACGGTGGCGATCGGTTCCGCATCAACATGCTCCGCTCGGGCAACCATACCCATGCGGCCATCCGGCGCGTCAAGGCCGAGATCCCCAGCTACGAGGACCTCCATCTACCACCGGTCTATTCAAAGATCGTCCACAAAGAACGCGACGGCTTGGTCTTGATCGTCGGCGTTACTGGGTCTGGCAAGTCCTCGACCCTCGCCGCCATGCTCGACGAGGTCAACGCCACGCGCGACGAGAACATCATCACGATCGAGGACCCGGTCGAGTATCGGTTCAAGCCCAAGCGTTCGATTATCTCGCAGCGGGAGATCGGGATCGATGTGACCGATTTTCACGAGGCCCTCCGCCATGTCGTCCGCCAAGACCCCGATGTGATCTTCATCGGCGAGATGCGCGATCAAGAAACGGTCCTCTCCGCGATCCAAGCCGCCGAGACCGGGCACCTGGTCTTCGCGACCCTCCACACGGCCGACACCATGGGGGCGTTCGGGCGCATGCTCGAGTTCTTCCCGCAGGACGAGCGGGCCTTCGTCCGCAACTCGCTGGCGTCAACCCTCAAAGCCATCTGCGCCCAGCGGTTGATCCCCGCCAATGCCGAGATCACCGGCACCAAGGTCGTCCCCGCGGTCGAAGTGTTGCTCACCTCGCCGATGGTCCGCGAGTTGATCCGCGATCAGCGCGACTCGGACCTGCCATCGGTCGTGGCGTCGAGCCCCGAGGACGGCATGGTCTCGTTCACGCAGTACCTTGCCAAGCTCGTAGATAAAGAATGGGTGACGATGTCCACCGCCAAGGAGTTCGCCCCCAATCGCGACATGCTCGAATCGATCCTCAAGGGTGTCGAGGTCAAAGCCGCATCGCTTGTTGGGCGGATGAAGGGATCGCAATAAGCGATCAGCCGGCCTGGGCGTGTTCGTCGGGGTCGATGCCGAGCTGCTTCATCTTCTTGTACAGCGTCGTCCGATTGATCCCCAGCACATCGGCCGTCTGCTGACGGTTCCAGTCGTTAGCGTCGAGCGCCCCGAGCACAAACCGACGCTCGGGCTCGAGCATCGCATCGCTCAGGGTCATGGGGATCCATTCTGAGTCCGGAGCGTCCGGAGACTGCGACGCACCCAGACGCAGGCCCTGCGTTTGGTCTTCGAGCACATGCGCCGGCAGGTCCTCGATCCCGATCGTCTGCGATCGCGTCAAGACGGCCGCCCGCTCGACGATGTTGGAGAGCTCACGCACATTGCCGGGGTACGAATACCGACGCAACGCATCAAGGGCCTCAGCGGAGAACCCGCCGAACCGACGCCCCAGCTCGCTCGCCTGCATCTCCAGGAAATGCTCGGCCAGCGATTGGATATCCCCCACGCGATCCCGCAACGGCGGCATCTCGATCTTCACCACATTGATCCGGTAGTACAAGTCCTGACGGAACGCCCCTGACGCGACCAGTTCTTCGAGGTCCTGATTGCTCGCCAGGATCACGCGCACATCGACCTCGATGGTTTCGTTGGAGCCCACCGGCTCGAACTTGCGTTCTTGAAGCACCCGCAGAAGCTTGAGCTGCATCGCCGGCGATGCGCTGTTGATCTCGTCGAGGAACAGCGTCCCGCCATCGGCTGCGAGGAACTTGCCCACCTTGTCGGCGTGCGCGCCCGTAAACGCGCCCTTCACATGCCCGAAAAGTTCCGATTCGAGCAAGGTCTCCGGGATCGACCCGCACGCGAGCTCGACATAGGGCTTGGCTTGTCTATTCGATGCTTGATGGATCGCGCTGGCGATCATGCTCTTGCCCACGCCCGACTCGCCGGTCATCAACACCGTCGTGCGCGAGTTGGCCACCGCGTGCACGGTCTCGGAGATCTTAAGCATCCGGTGATCGCCCCCGACCATGTTGCCGAGCCCGAAGGTAGTCTCAAGGCGCGAGCGCATCGTCGTGTTCTCGCGGGCAAGCTCATGATGGCGCATCGCGCGTTCGAGCCCGATTCGTAGCTCTTCGTCGACGACGGGCTTAGTTAGAAAATCCACCGCACCAAGCCGCAGGGCTTGGACCGCCGTCTCGACCGTACCGTACCCCGTGAGCATAATCACGGCCGTCTGGCGGTGCGACTTGATCATCTCACGTAGCAGATCCAATCCACCCATCTCGGGCAGATTAATATCACAGATCGCGACCTGGTACGCGCCCGATGAACTCTCCTGGGCACGCTCAAGCTCCAAGAGCGCCGCCGACGGCGAGTACACCGAGACCGCCACGCAGCCCTCCGTATTGAAGAACTCCGCCAGCGAGTCGGCGACGATCGGATCGTCGTCGATAATCAGCACGCGTGGGTGATCGGTGCTCATGCTTACCCAACTTCCATATCGCCCGGGTCACACCCGTCCTCGGGCTCGCACACGCTCGGAATGCACACCCGCAGCACCGCGCCGGGACGCTTGGACGCGGCCCGGTCGTCTCGCATCGTTAGTGTGATCACGCCCTCGAGCTGCTCGACGATCTGGCGTGCTAGCGAGAGCCCCATGCCCGGGTGGTCCTCGTTGGTGCTCACGCCGTGGGTGAAGGCCCGGTTGTTGCGCACGCTCGAATCCAGCCCGACGCCGTCGTCGAAGATCTCGATCACGGTGTCTTCTCGCTTGGAATCCACCCGCGCAACGATCTCGATGAGCCCGCCCGGATCCAGCGAGTCGGCCTTGGTCGTCTTGGCGATCGACTGCACAGCGTTAAACAAGCCATTGAGCACCACAGTGTACATCGGGCCGGCGGGCAAACGCCCGGCCCTCGGATCAATGCGTACATCGATCCGCACGCCCGCTTGGCTGGCGAGCGGGCGCACCACATCCACCGCGTGATCAATCACCATCGCGATCGTCACCACGCTCGATACCCCGAGCATCGGCGAGCCGATGGGCACGGACTTGGAACGCATAGCCGCATTGACCATCGTGCTCATCCGATCGAGTGTTGAGAGCACCGTGTTGATCTGTTCGCGGGCGTTGGTGAGGTTCGTCATGTCGCGAGCGCGATCAGCCTCGGGCAGCGCGGCGGCCGCGAGCCCGAGCCAGCGCATCGAGCCGTCAAGCATGTTGCTCAGATCGTGCGCCAGCACCGTGAGCTGGTCGGCCGCGACGGGCCCAGAACTGGGATCACGAGAGGCGAGCACGCCCGGCGGGCGGATCGTCTTCTTCTCGGGGGTCCCGTGCGGGTTGGATTCGTTGGGATTCGGGTTGGTTTGATCGCTGCTCATACCAGCATGTTCGGCCCGATCCATCCACAAAACCGCCCGATGTCGCGATTTGGCAACACGCCCCCAACTCGGACCTGTTGCGTCTAGACAACACGGCATAACCCAAACGCCCCGGCGTGTTCTCGGACGATCAGCCCATGAAAAACGCCCCGGGTCTCCGGGGCGTTGTGGTGTGCATGTTTGTGCTTCTTACTCGACGCCCACGGCCAGGGCATCCCGATCCGAGAGCATCCCGCCGTCGCTGCGCTGCTTGACGGTGCCGTCGCGTTTCCACGAGCGATCGCACCGGGGCTCATCCCGCAGATCAGTCACGCTGGTTTCGCCGGTGGTCGTGGTCTCTACGCGCGACACGCCGCAGAAGTCGGCGAGGTCGTCCATGTTGAACTGGCTCATCACGCCGTCGGCATCGGCGATCAACAACCCCGCATCGAGCGGGTTGTCGATGCCCTGAGCATTGCGCGAGACCTCAAGCACCCGCTGGGCATCTTCGAGCATGGTCATGACCGTCGCCCAGCGCTCCGATGGCTGGGCCTTGGTTGACTCGGCAAAACCGGTGAGGTGCACGCACGCGTCGGTGTCCTTGGGGTCGACGCCGTGCAGGTTCCGGTACACTTCGTCGGCCGTGTGGCACATGATCGGTGCAAGCAGCTTGGCCAGCCCATCGCTCAAGATAAACAACGCCTGCTGCGAGCGGGCCCGGCGATCCGAGCTGGTCGCATCGCAGTAGAGCCGATCCTTGACCGCCGAGAGGTACTCGCCCGAGAGCGTGGTGTTGCAGAAGTTGTAGATCAGCTTGTGCACTTCGTGGAAGGCGTAGCTGTTGTACGCATAGGCGACCCGCTCGGTGAGCGTGTCAAACTCGCCGAGCACCCAGGCTTCGAGGCTCGTGGCTTCGAATGCGATCGAGTCATCGGGTGTGAAGTCGTTGAGGTTCGAGAGCATGAACTTGAAGGTGTTGCGTACCTTGCGGTAGCTTTCGCCGGCGAGTTTGAAGAACTCTTCATCGACCTTGACATCGTTCTCATAGGCGATCGAGCACACCCACCAACGCAGCACATCGGCCCCGTAGCGATCGAACAGGTCTTTCAGAGCAGCGCCCTTGGACTTGGAGAGTTTCTTGCCGTCCTTATCGACCATGAATCCGTGCGTGAGCAGTGTCTTAAACGCCGGCTCGCCCATCACACCCAGCGAGGGCAACAGCGAGAGCTGGAACCACCCGCGGTGCTGATCGGAACCTTCGAGGTACAGATCGATCGGGTAGTCCGCGCCATCGGAGCGTTCACGCATCACCGCGTTCCACGATGAGCCTGACTCGAACCACACATCCAGGATGTCCTGTCCCTTGCGTAGATCCGCGAAGGTGACCGAGCCGTTTTTGAGTCCTTCGGGTGCATCAGGATCGGCGCTCGGGTTGTACTCAGCGAGCAGCGTCTCGGGCGATTCGCTGAACCACGCGTCGGAGCCCCTTGTGCGCACAAGGTCCGCGACGGCTTTCGATGACATCTCGGTCATAAACGCGCTGCCATCGGGCATGGTGAACGCCGGGATCGGCAGCCCCCACGCGCGCTGGCGAGAGATGCACCAGTCCGGGCGAGAGTCGAGCATGCCGCGCATCCGGTTCTGCCCCCACGCGGGGACGAAGTTGACCGATCCGCCGTCCTGCGTCGCGGCCAGCGCCATTTCGCGCAGCCCTTGCCCATCGCGTTTGGTGGGCTTGTTGACATCCACGAACCACTGCTCGGTACACCGGAAGATCACCGGCGTCTTGCTCCGCCAGTCATGCGGATAGCTATGCATGAACTTGTGGGCGAAGAACATATGCCCGGACTCGGTCAAACGGTTGGCGATCAGCTCGTTGGCCTCCCAGATCGACATCCCCTCGATCCACTCGGGCACGGTCTCGTCGTAGGTCCCGTTTCCACGAACCGGGCAATAGACCGGCAGCCCAACACGCAGGCCCGTCAGGTAGTCATCGGCACCATGACCAGGCGCGGTGTGCACCAAGCCCGAGCCGTCTTCGAGCGTGACATAGTCCGCGTGGACGATGGAATAGCAGTTGCTCGTGTCTGCATCGGGCTCGCCCGAAGGCGTGGGGGCGCTGTCGCGCAGCGGATGCAGATAACGCAGCCCAACAAGCTGCTCGCCCGAGCAGGTCGCCAAGGTCTCCACATCCTCGGCCTTCGCTTTCTCGCACACCTTCTTGACCAGCTCGCTGGCCATCACCGTGATGTTTCCATCGACGCGCACCAGCGCGTACTCGAACTTTTCGTGCACCGCGATCGCCAGGTTGGCCGGCAAAGTCCAAGGCGTCGTCGTCCAGATCATAAAGCTGGGCTTGGCGCCCGGGCGATCGGACTCATCGAGCCCAAAGGCGTTATACACTGCGTCGCCATCGACGGACTCAAAGTCGACATACACCGACAAGTCCTCGCGATCTTGATACTCAAGCTCCGCGTCGGCCAGGGCCGTCTCGTTGGCGATCGACCAGTGCACGGGCTTGAGCGCCTTGTACACCAGCCCTTGTGCGCACAAGCCGGACAGCACATCAAGCACCGCGCCCTCGTAGCGGGGCACCATGGTCAGGTACGGGTCTTTGTAGTCGGCGCAGGTCAGCAGCCGCTCCATCTGTCCGGTCTGCAGCTTGACCTGCTTAGACGCGTAACTCTTGCACTCCTTGCGCACTGCCATGCGCCGGGTGTCGTCGTCGAGCCCCTCGAGTTTTTTGATCTTGCCGGACTCAACCAAGTCCGTCATCACCTTGTGCTCGATGGGCAAGCCGTGGCAGTCCCACCCGGGGACGAATGGTGTGTTGTAGCCGCCCATGAACTTCGAGCGCACCACAAAGTCCTTGAGGCACTTGTTCATCAGGTGACCCAAGTGGATCGAGCCGTTGGCGTACGGGGGGCCATCGTGAAAAACGAACTTCTTGTCAAAGCCCTTCGCTTTCTCGCGCATGGCTTGGTACAAGCCCTGCTTGCCCGAGAGCTGGTTCCATCGCTTGAGCGAGGCCGGCTCGTTCTGCACAAGGTTGGCCTTCATCGGGAACCCGGTCTTGGGCAGGTTGAGGGTCTTTTTGTAGTTCGGTGCGTCGGTGGTGTTGGAATCGGACATGGTCGGTCAATCTCCAGCCCGCGATGGATCGATCGGCGGGCATTCATCTATGGATCCAATGGCGAATCAGATGTTTCGCGCTGGATTGTATGGCTTTGGTGGTTGTGTTTGAACGCGTGGTGTGGACCGATCAAGCCTGTTCATGCCAGAATAGACGACCAGTCCTTCGCCCCGTGAGCCGCGGCATGGTGTAAACGACCACGCCCGCACCCTCAACGGGGCGGCATAATTCGGATGGATATTCGAATCTTTGTGTTCATCTTCGTGTACATGGACAAGAGCATAGCCCGAATATCGGCGTTTCCTCGCCATAAACGCACCCAAAGCACGAAAAAACCCGGACGGATCCGGGTTCGAAAGAGACCTATGGGATTAGCACTTAGAGATGCTCGAAGAGCGATTGCGTCCGCAGCACCAGCCCCTCGCGGGCGATGAGGTGGAAGCTCTGCACATGGACCTCCTTGGCGTATCGCTGGATATCCAGGATGCTCATGCACGGGCCCATCTCGTCGTCCCAACGATGAACAAGCGATTCTTCCTCGCGGGCGAAGTCATCGAGCTCCTCGAATGTGGATAAGTAGATATTCGAGCTCAAGGACTCGGTCTGCACCGAGGTCATGTATTTGAGGTCCGAACGCGCAAACTGGTGCTCGTAGTCGCGTTCGCCGGCACACAGGATCGACTCGACAATCCCGGTGTCCGGGAGGGCGGCATCGGCCTGCGAAACAATCTCGCAGGCGCACGCGCCCGAGATCTCGAATCGGCACAGATGCCTGCCTTCCATGATCCATGCTTCGAACTGGTAGGGCCCGAAACGGATCTCTCGATGGTCATGAATCGTGAAGTGTTCTGGGTGTAATGGGCGGGAATAGAGGACTGTCTGATACGACTGGAGACAGGACGGTGCGGTGTGTGTGGTTTTCGTCTGGGCCATGGATTCCTTCCCATGCCAAAGGCCGTGTGTGTGATGTGTCCCCGCGAAGTGGATGGTTCTTCGCTTTGCGTGTGTGATCGTTATTCGTGCCTGACGGGCCGATGAACCGATCAAAGAAGAGAGCTTATAGGACGATACAAGTTTCTGATAGTACAAAATGCAAATGAGGGCAAATTACCCAAATTTTAGAACTTCATCCACAACATAGATGGTATTTGCAACACTCATCCACAACGGATAGCATGGTCGCTTGGTAGCCAGTGGTCTCCAAAAGCACAAACAGGGTGCAAACTTGTCCAGTTCTCGTTCCAACCTGAATGATCCGATCACGATCGCCGCCAAGCTGCCGGCGCGTCAACGGATCGCCGCGCTCGGCGAGGCGTTGTTGGTCGCCCCGCCCCAAGAACGCCAAGATATCGCCCTGATGCTCATCGAAATGGCGAGTTTCCAGGATGCCCACAACCGCACCAGCCCATCGACATCGGCCGCCGGCCCGATCGAGCTCTTCACCCGCCTGCCATCCCGCTGGCGAGCACGCCACGCGGGCGAGGCCATGCTGGCGATCGCCCGCTGCTGGAGCGTGCTGCCTGATCCGATGAAGTCTCTGGCCGCCGGGCTCGGTCGCGACCGCTGGCTCCAAGCGGCGCGGACCATCGCTGGGGATACCGATCACCGCGCCCGGTTGTCCGCCTGCACCCTCGCCCACGATACGGCCGACCCCGGATTGGGAACGGTTGTTGCGACCCTGCTGGGCGACGAGCACCAGTCTGTGCGCAAAGCCGCGGACAAGGCGATGATGCGGATGACCATGGTGATGCTCGACCACCTCCCCGATGCGTTGCTTGGCGATGATCTCGCCCGGATCGCCGCCACCCCGCGGGTCCGCCTGCCCGCCGATCAGGGCGTGATGGCCTTGGAGCGGTGTATCCTGCTTGGCGCGATCGCCGATGGAGCGTGGTCGTTCGCGACCCATCGCTGCCGATCGCCTTTGCTGTCGGCCTTGCTGGTGATGGACCGGGCCGTGGCGACGCCGATGGAACGCGAAATCTCTGATCGCATGCGTCGTTTGCTCAGCGAACGCAACCACCCGAGCCACGCGCCGCTGCGGACGGTGCTGCGTCGAACGCCGTGCCCGATCCTCCGCTTGCGATCGTTCCGCTGGCTGACGATCACGCCCATAGCGTCGGCCGCACTCGATCGGCTCGCGATCGCTGAGTCCATCGAAGAGCACGAGATCGTGCTCAACAAGGCGCACCTGGCGATCCGCCCACGACGGGCGGCCCAGCTTGTTTCGCTCAAGCAGCCAACGCACAAAGCAACACAACCAAATCATTCATCCGGCGGCTTCGGCTCGCTCTCTGCTCCAAAGCCCGGGGTGCTCCCCGATCGCAAGGCAACCGCCCAACTCAGCGAGTACGCCCGGCGCGGGCTCATCGCGATGTCCTCGCTGGTGACCATCGATCCGCAGACCAAGCGTGATCTGCTCGAGCCCGGGCTCGCGGATCCGAGCCCGCTACTCAGGCTCGCCACCTGCGAAGCCTGCCCGCCGATGGACCTGCCCGATTTCATGTACGACGCGGAGCCCGCGATCGCCCGGCGAGCCGGGCTCAACTGGTCGTCGGTGGGGCATGTCGCACCCAAGCCGACGAGCCCCGCGGGTCAGCATCGGTTGCAGACCGCGCGGGTCAACGCCCGCTCGCCCCACGCGTGGGTCCGGCGCATCGCCAACGAGGAAGCCGATCGGCTCACGATCATCAACCCGGCGTCGCCCGCCTCGCGTGCCCAGGCGCGTCGGCTCTACAAGCTCGACCCGGTCGCGTTTGTGCGCACGATCCGGGATTATCTCGCCAACCCCAACACCCGCGGCGACGCGTTGATGCTCATCCGCATCATGGGCATCGAGCACCGCTTCGAGCTCGACCTGATCTCGATCCTCCAGACCACCCAAGCACTCCAAGACAGCGCCCGCGATCGAGCCACGGCCGTCATGGCGCTGGGCGCGATCGACTCGAACACCGCCCGCTATGTGCTCAGCGAGGCGCTGAGCGATCGCGACGATCGGATCCGGTCCAACGCCGTCGAATCGGTGGAGTTCTCGGCTGGGCAGCTCCTCGAACTCAAGGGCGACGCGCACCATCGGGTGCGGGCCAGCGCGATCCGCCGATTGATCTCCGGTCGTGTCACTGAAACATCCGCTTCGCCATCGTCTATCACTATGGAGACCAAGCAGACCCACGCCGGCGGGCAAGCGCTCCTTGAGATGCTCCACGACGATCGACCCATGCACCGGCTCGCCGCGACCTGGGCGGCCCAGCGAACCCTCACCGGGCACGCCCGCGAGTTGATGGGCTCGGCGTGGAAGCCCTTGGTCAGCGAGGTCGAATCGCTCGCCAGCGACCCGCGCGACCCACAGATCCAGATCCGTGCCCAACGCTGCATCCAAAGGATCGTGCACGATCTCGATCACCAGCGCCAATCACGCATGCAGATCATGCACAACGAGCACCAAGAGCAGGCGCACGACGATCAGTTCCGGGCCAATGGATCAGCGATCTAGATGCAGTTGAGCGAACCGACCAAGCTGGTGAACCCGCTGAGCGATGCGGCATCGAGCGATCCGGGATGGCTCGCAGAGGTGGCGCGTTCTCCTGTGCTGATGTTGCTTGTAACGGGTGGATTGCTGGTGATCTATGGGCTCTTTGTTTTCAGACGCAAGCGTCGGCTTGATCCGCGAGAACTCGCCTTCCGCACCATCGCCCACCAGCGGGGGTACTCGCGAAAACAGATCAGCACGCTGCGCAAGCACGCGATGGGCGCGGGCATGGCGTCGCCGGTCGGGATCGTGATGAGCGATGAGCTCTCGGCCCGGGTGCTCCAAAGCAACTGACAATCTGAGCATGATCAATCTGATTGTGTTCAGTGCCCGAGCAGCTCGACCTTGATCCCCGAGAGCTCGACGCCGGTGCGTTCGCTGATTTCTTGGAGGGTCTGGGCCGGGATCGCCTGGAGGATCTGCTGGCTCAGGTCCATGGGCACATCCATCATCTGACCGTTCTCAAGGACGAGGTGCACATGCTCGTGGGTGTTGGGGTCGTATCGGCACGCCCCGCCCGAGATCGTGCTCGGGATCCGGGTCGCAATCTTGCACTCGACAAAGGCGTCGAGCGAGTTGTAGATCGTCGCCTGGCTGACTTCCGGGTCCTGCTGGCGGACCATCGCGAGCAGGTCGTCGGCCGTGGGATGCGTCTTGCAGGCGCACAGCGCCAGATAGATCAACTCACGCTGGCGGGTGCTGCGGAGCTTGTGATCCGCGAAGATCGCCCGAACCTCTTGGCTCGTCAATGTTTGCGGCTGATCTTGGGGCATCGGACTCATTCCTTGAGTATTGCACGAAAACGCGTCGCGGACGACTCAATACGGCGTAAAACGCTGATTTATGGCTCCAATGGACGAATCTCGTGCCTTCGGCTACGAATCTTGAGTCTCGACGGGCCTTGGCGCGGAGATCGACATCCTTCGATGCGGGATCCCGGCTTCCATGAACTTGTCGCCTTCGGTGGACCAGCCAAGCTTATCGTAGAAGGCCAACGCGGCGAGCTGGGCGTGGCAGTAGAGGCTCGAGAGCCCGAGCTCACCGAAGCTGCGTGCCTCGATCGCGATCATGAGCTTTTGCCCAATGCCCTCGCCCTGGAGCTGCTTATCGACGCAGACCTGCTGGACTTTGCCTGTTGGTTCGCCGCTCTCGGCGTCTTTGTCGATGAAGAGGGTCGCGGTGCCGACGACTTTGTCACCGGTCGGGTGGGGGGTGATGGCGACGAAATGCTCGCACTTTTCTTCGCGCCCCGGGGCCATCGCGTAGTAGTCCTCGATGCTCAGCCCGATGGGCGCCAGCAGGACCGCGGTGCGGAGTTCGACCTCTTGGGCGTAGAGCGGGTCGTCCATTGTGATGTGTTGAATCCGGACCATAGATAGTCTCCCCTAACCTTCGGGGGAATGTAGCACATTTTGCAAGGGTTGTCATCCGTATCTCGGGCGGATTTGAATCAAAACAGCGAAAATCGGTGCCCAGAACCCGCCCATCGAACTGTTCCTGGTTTCGGGCTTATTCCTTGCCGGGCCAGTTGTCGCACACGCTGATCTCGGCGGGGGCTCGCCGGTCAGCGCTCTCGCGCAATCGGTTCCAGTTGATGTTGGCCCAGTCGTTGTGGTCTTCGAGCACATCGCAGTCATCGTCGTAGCACGAGACGCCCTGGCCGCACTCCTGCCACCAACTCGTTGAGTTGCAGTTGATGTTGGCGGCATATGGCTCAACCTCGATGGCCCCGTTGCGGTTCCAGTCGATGGGATTGGAGCCGTCGACGCCGTCGGCTTCGATCAGGACGAGCTCATTGAGATCGCGGTTGGTCCCGCGGGAGTAGTCGAGCACGCCGTTGCCCAACGACGAGCCGGTGACATCGACCCCGGGGAACTGGTGGCGGTAGTTCATCACGGAGTTGTAGTTTGGTTTGCGGTTGCGGTTCTCGAACCCGCCGTGGCGGAGCCCGAGGTTGTGCCCGAGCTCGTGGACGATGGTGTTGGCCATGCCGTTGTTGGATTGGTAGTCCACCATGGTGACCATGAAGTCGTCGCCGTTGATCTCGGCGATGCCAGATGAGCGGTTGGATTCGCTCTGGTAGCGGTTGGCGAAGATCGCGTAGTGGAAGTAGCCCGTACGCTTTGGATCGAAGTGGGCTGCTTTGTACTCGTTGAACTCGTCATCAAACACGATGTACACCGGCGCACCCTCGATGCGGTTGCCCCCGGTGAAGCCGTCGCCTTGGCCGTAGTCGAGGTGGATATTGATCCCATCGGGATGCCCGTATGGATTGGGCGTTGGGGCGTCGAGGAAGCACTCGACCACGCGTTGCACGGCGGCCGGCGTCGGGCGGTAGTTCTCATCGCGGCCCTGGAAGTTGCCCTCGAACCAGTCGCACTCGATATAGAGATCGCGGAAGTTGGGCGAGGCATCGACGAGGATCAGGCCGTCCACAGTGCCCAGCACTTCGTCGCCATCGCTGAGCCCGTCGCCGTCGGTGTCCGGGTTGAATGGGTCGGACCCGGTGTTGAGGGCGTTGATATAGATGCCGGTGTTGGTCTCGGCGAAGTCCGGGATCCGGTCGCCGTCGGTGTCGGTCAGGTCCGGGCAGTCGCCGGTGAACTGATCGAGGAACTCGGAGATGTCGTAGAAGTCGTAGATGCCGTCGTCGGTGAAGTCGGCGATCGGATCGTGCTTGGCGAAGCCATCGATGAAGGTTGAGACATCGAAGAAATCGAGTATGTAGTCGTTGGTGAGGTCCGCGGGGCAGAAGGGCGAGCCTTGGGCATGGACAAGCGTGGACGAAGCGCACAGCGAGAACGCACAAACGGAGAGCAATCGTTTCATGTCGGACCTCAGACTTTGGACCCATAGGGCAAGCCAAACGGATCGGCTTGGTCTGATAATCTCGGCATAACTATGCGAATAAGCCCACAATTCGGGCGAAATTAGTGTTGGTTAGGGCGTGTCATTGTGAAGCAGATTCGCATCAGTCTAAGCAACTGATGGCTGCCTTGTAAGCGTCACTAGCCTCTGCATAGGTGCCAATATGCGTAAAGCCGTCAGCAAAGAATTCGACGGTGTTCTCTTTGAAGAAGAACACGAAGTGCTTGCACGATAGAAACGATGGATAAACCCGATCTTTGTGGGCTTGTCGAAGTATGATCGGGATCCAAGGTGAGTTCACTAGCTCTACAAAAAAACCGTCGTCGTCATTCATGATTTCTGAAACTGGATGATTGCCTTGGGCTTCGTCATTTGGGCTTCCTGTGGTGACCGCAGTTCCGCCGTCAATTCGGAGAACAGCATATCCCAGTGGTTCTTCATGGTTTCCATTAGGCCAGCAGGCATACACAATGGCACCGTAATAGCCATCGGAAAATACGATGCCATTGCTTGTACCACCACTAGGCCAAGGGAATTCTTCACGAGGTATTGACCTGATACTGGGTGTATTCGTCATGTTCAATCGCTTAAAAAATTTTCTCATTGAACATCCACTATTGGTCTACTCGCCTTCGATGGTCAGCGGGGTGTGGCCCATGCGGGTGGCGGCCATTTTTTCCCAGCCGCTGCCCAACTCACCCAGCGGATCCGGCGGGACGATGTCCACCTTCTTCTCGCCGAGCTTCACTTCGCCGCTGAGCACCTTGGTCTGAAAATCTTTGCACTCGTCGAGCAGGCGATCGAGGATCTCGTCTTCGCTGACGGTGGCGACCTTCTCGCCCTGGACATAGATAATGCCCTTGCGATCGCC
The DNA here is from genome assembly GCA_963976625.1 of uncultured bacterium. GTDB lineage: Bacteria > Planctomycetota > Phycisphaerae > Phycisphaerales > UBA1924 > UBA1924. Next base: position 58,511 of record CAXBLA010000008.1, on the reverse strand, counting down.
GGCGAAGACCGCGACATCCGCGCCCTCGGCTTCGCCCGGGCCGTTGACCACGCAGCCCATCACGGCCACCTTCATCGGGACGGTGATGTCCTCATTGAGCTTGTCGTTGACCTCTTGCACGAGCGTGAACAGGTCGACCTGGATGCGCCCGCAGGTCGGGCACGCGATGAGCTCAGCCCCGATCCGCTCGCGCTTGCCCAGCGTGTAGAGCAGCTCGAGCCCATCCTCGACCTCGTAGATCGGGTCGTTGGCGTAGGAGATGCGGATGGTGTCGCCGATACCGTTGGCAAGCAGCGTGCCCAGCGCAACGACCGAGCGGATACACCCGGTTTCTTTGGGCCCGGCGTGGGTCACGCCGAGATGTAGTGGGTGGGCGAAGCGTTTGGAGATCTCGGTGTAGGCGTCGATGACGAGGGCCGCGTCCATGGATTTGGCGCTGATGGCGATGTCGTAGAAATCGCGTTCGTAGAAGATGTCGAGGTATTCTTCGAGCTTGGCGATCATGATCGCCATCATGTACCCGTGCTTGTTGTCGCCGAAGACGGCCCCGAGTTCTTTGGCGCGGGCCTGCTTGTCCTTGCGCTCGATGATCGAGCCCTCGTTGACGCCCACGCGGATGGGGATCGAGCGTTCTTTGCACGCGTCGATAACCTGCTCGACCTGGGCGCGGTCGGTGATGTTGCCTGGGTTGAGCCGGATCTTGTGCACGCCCGCTTCGATGGCTTCGAGGGCCCGCTTGAAATGGAAGTGGACATCGGCGACGATGGGCACGGTGGTCTGGGCGAGGATCTCTTTGAGGGCCTCGGTGTCCTTCTTCTCGGGCACGGCTACGCGGACAATATCAGCACCGGCGGTGGTCAGCTTGTGGATCTCGGCGACGCACTGATCGATTGTGTGGGTGTAGCCCGCGGTCATGGTCTGCACGCTCACCGGGGCGATTTGGTGCGGGGTTGTGAGCCCATTGGCGAGCGGGTGATCGAGGGCGATCCCGCCGCCGATCTGGATAATTCCGGTCCGGGAGTCGCCGACAAAGATGGGACGGGTTGGGTTGCGTGGGTGCATGGTCGATTCTAGCTCTTCCGGTGTGGCTCAGTACATGATTCATGGTGGTATACTCGCCCAATGAGTCGTCAGTTCAGCCAAAGCAATGAGAGTCAATCAGAATCCGGTGTCGCCCAGCTTGTGCGCGCTGATTGGATCAATTCGGCGGCCATGCTCGATCCGGCGTCGATCGACCTGCTCTATGTCGATCCGCCCTTTAATACTGGCAAGACCCAATCGGGCGACGCGGGGTCTTATGAAGATTCATGGGCGACGACCCACGCGTGGGTCGAGTGGTGCTCGGCTCGGCTCCAGGCGACGCTGCCCAAGCTCAAGCAAACGGGGTCGGTCTTGATCCATGTGGACTGGCGGACATCGCATCGTGTCCGCCTGCTGCTTGATGACTTGCTCGGCGAGGATCGGTTTGTGAATCATCTGATCTGGCGGTACGGGCTTGGGGGGTCTTCGCCACGACGCTTTGCGCGCAAGCACGACGATATTTTGTTTTACTGTCTCGATCCGGATCGGTACTACTTTGATCCTCCGATGGTGCCGGCGACGAGCAACCGGATGAAGGGACAAATGAAGAAAGCCACGGATGTGCTCGATGTGCCCGCGCTCAACAACATGGCCGACGAACGGGTGGGGTACCCGACGCAGAAGCCGGTGGCGCTGCTGGAGATGCTTGTCGGGGCGTGCTGCCCACCAAATGGTGTGGTCTACGACCCGTGCTGTGGATCGGGGACGACGCTGGTGGCGGCCAAGAACCTCGGGCGCGGGTATGTCGGCAGTGATCAGAACCCGGAAGCGATCAAGGTCGCTCAAGATCGGCTGAATTAGTCTGCGGCTTCCAAAGCACAAGGCCCAACGCTGCGAGCAACGATGGGCCTTATTTTGCGTGTATAACTTGAATAACAAATGAAATTCGGATTTATCGACGGCGGCGTGCGGTCGCCAGCCCGCCCAGCGAGAGCAGAGCGAGGGCCGATGGGGCCGGGGTGATCGAGACATTGTCGATATCGAAATCGACGATGAACTCGGTGTCCAAGCCGTCGGGGCGATCGACGGAGACCTGCAGGTTGCCGACATCGTTCATGACGCTGGCGAATGCCTGTGGGGTCGGTGCGCCCTCGATGGTCAGCAGCGGGTTCATGAAGCTGAGCTCGAAGGAGAGGGTGACCCACTGGCCCGATGCGACCATCTCGGGGAGCTCGATGGCGAAGCCCGGGAAGTTGTTTGGTCCTGAGACCCGCAGGGCGATGCCCAGGTCTTGCCCGGCGTTGTGGCGGAAGTCGAACGAGACCATGTCGATCCCGCTGGCGAGGTAATCGCCCACAAACGCGTCGCCTGAAGCGTCGAAGTCGCCCTGGCCGCGGATCGCGGTGAGCCCAAAGGGCCCGGCGCTGTTGAGGTCCGCGGTGGCGGAGATAAACGCGCTGCCGTCCATCGCGCCGGTGGCGAAGTAGTTGGCTTCGCTGAACGAGCCCTGGAGCCAGCCGTTGGTGCCGGTCTCGAAGGTCTCGGTGAAGTTGGCCACGCCGGCGACGCTCACGCAGGTGCTCGCGGCGATGGTCAGGAATGCGATGTTGCTGGTGGTGTTCATATCTCTGTTCTCTCTTGAGTAAAACCCGCGTTTACGGATGCGGGTGGTTGTGGTTGGCTGTGGTGTGTGAATACTTTGGATTTAGCGATTGGCGAAGGCGTCGAGGAAGTCCGAGACATCGAAGAAGTCGAACACGCAGTCGCCGGTGAGATCGGCGGCTGGGTTGCCCGCGCCGAAGTCATCGAGGAAGGCGGAGACATCGAAGAAGTCGTAGAGCCCGTCGGCGTTGTAATCGCCGGCGGATCCGATGCGGACCTCGAGGCTCAGCGTGGGTGTGTAGCCCAAGATCTGGGCGATGGGGTTCTCTTTGGTGTACCAGAACGGGTAGGAGATGTCGCCCTTGCCCCCGCCCTTGCCGCCGTTGGCGGTGTGGAGCGAGGTGACGGCGAAGCGGACCTCGCCGAGCGACAAGCCATCGGCCAGATACGCCCGGATCATCGGATCGCACAGATCGACCTCGAAGGTCAGTGCTGTGTTCTCGGGGATGGTCTCGCCCGGGATCAGCTCGTCGTTGAATCCGATCGCCATGGGGGTGGGGTCGAACTCTTCTTTGAGGCTGTTGGAGATGTCAACGGGGGTGGAGTCGTCTGGGAAGTAAGCCGCGAATGCGTGGCGAGATTGCTGCGTGGGATCGATGACCGGCGGGCCGCCGAACGCGGTGAACTCGCCATAGGAAGATTGATCGAACCCGTTGCGGTAGCCAACCGCCCAGAGGTGCACCGGACGCCCCGGATCTGGGTCGAAGGATTCGTCGAGGAAGGCGTAGGTATCGTGGGTGTCGTAGGTGGGGTCGTAGCGGAACTCGTCGCCGTTGGAGTTGGTGATGGTGACGACCGCGCGGAGCACGCGGTACTCGGCGGCGTCGAGCCCGGTGGTGACTTCGTTGAAAGTGTCGAAGCCCAGCAAGAGTTGCGCGTCGTGATCGTCGAAGCCTTCGAGCTCGACAGCGCCGAAGGTGGACGCGGTGAGGCGGGTTCCGGGCGAGCCGTTGAACGGGTAGTTCCAGCGATCGAGTGTCGGCACGCTGTAATCGGCCTCGATGAGTTGGGTCTGGGCGGCGCTCAGGCAAGCACAGGCACCGAGCAAGGTGCTCAGCAGTGAAATGGGGGTGGGGTGGTTACTCATGGTTTCTCTTCTCCGAGTAATTAATTTGCTGTTCGATCAGCAAAGGGTGGGTTGGATCGACTAGGATGATCGTAGCCTGCCAATTGAGAGTGAGTCTCATTCGCACGGAATTAATCGTCCTCTATTGATATTCGGTCTCAATGAACCGAAAATCATGGAAGCAAGGAACACTTCGCTTGGACCACACGCAAGGACACTCGGCGATGAACCAAGAACTGAGCAATCCCAAGGCATCCAATAGGTCAATCCAAGATACGCGCCGGGCGTCGGGCGGTTTCACGCTCATCGAGCTTCTGGTCGTGATCGCGATCATCGCGTTGCTTATCGGAATCTTGCTCCCGGCGCTGGGCAAGGCGAAGGTGACGGCCATGGCCGTGCGCGAGCAGTCGGGCATGCGCCAGACCATGCTCGCCTACACCATGTACGCCCAGGACAACCGCGACAACCTGCTTCTCGGGTACCCGGATGACACGCTTTGGGGCAAGATGGTGCGTACCCGCACCGATCCCCGCGACTTCAACAACCAGCGGCTGGGGCAGGTCATCGGCTCACGCTATCCATGGCGATTGATCTCGTACTTTGATGGAAACTTTGAGGCGTTGTACCAAGACGAACGCGTGATTCAAGATCTCGCAGATTCGCAGGGGGCAAGCACTGATTCAGCGGCCGACTATCAAATGCGCTATGTGATCAGCCTGTTCCCATCGTTCGGGCTCAACTCGCTCTTCGTCGGAGGGGGCATCAACGGTGATTTTACGGGCTTCAGCGATTCAGGGCGTCAGCTCTTCGGCAAGTTCTATGTCACCAAGATGTACGAGGTGAAACGCCCGAGCAACCTCATGGCGTTCTCGTCGTCACGCTATTACGACTCCGCTGAATCGGCCATTATCCAGGGGCGTGTCGAGGGGCACTACTCGATCAAGGCGCCCAGCGTGTACGCCGTTTCTGGTCGCAAGTGGGATCTGGAATACGACGAGAACACAGACTTTGTCGAACGCAACTCCGGCCATGTCTCCCTGCGGTACAACGGCAAGGGGATCTCCGGGTTGATCGATGGGCACGCGGACCAGTGGGGCTGGGACGAGTTCAACGACATGCGGCATTGGTCCAACGATGCGACGAGCGCCGACTGGATGCTCGAGGCTCGCCTGCCGTAAGCGGCTTTAGAACTCGGCTTCTGGTCATGCCTGTGGTGTCTGGCGGACCTATCCTCTGGCACCATGAGTGATACGAAAGCCGACACCAACACCGGAACGATTGACCTGCTCGACGAGCTCTCTTGGCGCGGGCTCCTCAAGGACTGCACCGACGAGCAGGGGCTGCGCGAGCACCTGGGCGATCCGCAGGGTTCGCCCCGCAAGATCTACGCCGGTTTCGATCCCACGGCCGACTCGCTGACGATCGGGAACCTCGTGCCGATCATGCTCTTGGCCCATGTCAAGCGGGCGGGTCACTCGCCGATCGTGGTGATGGGCGGGGGCACCGGGCTCATCGGCGATCCGTCGGGCAAGAGCGCCGAGCGCCAGCTCAACACCGTCGAGACCATCGAGCACTTTATCAACTGCCAGCGCCCGATCTACAGCTCCGTGCTCGATCAGATCGACGGCCCCGAGCACCAGATCCTCAACAACTACGACTGGCTCAAGGAGATCTCGTTCATCGAGGCCCTCCGCGACATCGGCAAGCACTTCAGCGTCAACATGATGATGCAGAAGGAATCGGTCAAGGAGCGGCTCAACAACCGCGAGCAGGGCATCAGCTACACCGAGTTCTCGTACATGATCCTGCAGGCGTACGACTTTGCACACTTGTACAAGGCGAAGGGCGTCACGGTGCAAGCCGGTGGGAGCGATCAGTATGGAAACATCGTGGCAGGTTCAGACTTAATTCGGAGACATCGTCATGAATTCTTGACAAAGATGAATCAACGATTTTACAAAATAGCAGGTAAAGCGGGGGCGAATGTTACTCAGAAGATTATTACTGACGCTGCGGCACAAGAGTACGACGAGAAACCCAGTGAATACGGCGCGGCACTCGTACCCGGTCTAGTAGTTAACAGGCGCAGGTTCTCGGAGATACCGTTTTCTCCTGAAGAGGATAAGCGGCTTGATTTTGAGTTGCAGTTCAAAGAGAAAAGTGCATTTGGTCTCACGGTTCCGCTTGTGCAAAAAGCCGATGGCGGGAAGTTTGGGAAGACCGAGAAGGGGGCGATCTGGCTGACGGCTCAGCGGACCTCGCCGTACGCGTACTACCAGTTCTGGCTCAACGCCAGCGACGAGGATGCGCGGAGCTGGATCAAGGTGTTTACCTTCTTGCCGCAGCATACGACCACGATCGACGGCATAGAGGTCGAAGGCGTGGTTGAACTTATCGCCCGCCACGACGAGAACCCCGGCAAGCGTGAGCTCCAGCGGACGCTGGCGCAAGAAGCCACGACGATCCTGCACGGGCAGGCAGCGATGGAGAACGCGGAGGCCGCGGGCAAGGCGTTGTTTAGTGGGGATATCGCGTCGCTCGATGAGGCGACCATGCTCGAGGTGTTTGCCAGCGTGCCGACGACGGAGCATGACAAGGCGGAACTCAGCGGCGGGGTGAACATGATCGAGCTGCTCAAAGCGATCAAGCTCGCGTCGTCGAACCGCGAGGCCAAGGAGTTCCTCAGCGAGGGCTCGGTCTCGATCAACGGCCAGAAGATCGACGGCGACACGGTCGTCGATGAATCGGCGCTCCTGCACGGCTCGATCATTGCGATCCGTCGCGGCAAGAAGAAATGGCACCTGACCAAATGGGCGTGAGTCTGTTTCTAAGCGTGAAGAGAGCTCAACGATGCTGATCGATCCCGACGGGAACAACACCAACACGAGCGAGTACGACAAGCACGATCTCTATGAGCTGTGTGTGCAATCGCCCAAGGACCTCGTCCCGCTGCTGCGGGCGGTGCATGGGGATGAGCCGACGGTGTTGGGCGAGGATTTCTCGGGCACCGCGGCGCTCTCGCACCTGTGGGTCGAGCGCGATGGGGCCCAAGCGATCGCGGTGGACTTCGACGAAGAGACGCTCAATAAACGCGGCATGCACGAGCGGATCGCTAAGCACTGCTGCGATGTGCACGCGATCGACAGCGCCTGCGATGTCTTGTTCGTCGGGAACTTCTCGATCGGGTATCTGCACACGCGTGCGGAGTTGATCGAGTACCTGCGCCATGTCAAGAGCCGACTCAACCCGGGCGGGGTCTTCATCTGCGATACCTACGGCGGCGAGAGCGCCTACACGCTCGGGGGCGTGCACCGGGCCCACCCGATGCCCGGGGGCAAGCTGTGCCGATACACCTGGGAGCAGCACGAGGGCGACCCGACGACCGGGATGGTGACCAACCTGATCCACTTCCGGGTGGAACGCGCGGGCGTGATCGAGTTTGAGCTCGAGGACGCGTTTGTCTATGAGTGGCGTCTGTGGTCGATCACGGAGCTGCGCGACGCGATGAGCGATGCGGGGTTCTCGCAGAGCTTGGTGTATACGAAGCTGGCCGACGCGGTGGATGAGGACGGCAACGCCTTTGTACTCCCGGTCGAGGACGGGCAGGAAGAACTCGACGAGAACTTCATCGTGCTGGTCGCTGGGAAAGTCGATTAGCAGAGTTTGATAAAGACTAGAGCGAGAGCAACAGCTGCTCGACGGCCCGGGGCGATTCGCCCTGCCCGGTGCGGGTGCTCAGCAGCGACGCGTGGCTCATCGAGAGCACGGCGGGGTAGTCGATCGGCGGTCGCTTGGGGCCCACGCCGGTGGTGTGCTCGATGAGCTGGGCGATCAACGCGCGGGTCGATGGGTCGACGGAAAGGTCTTCGGTCTCGGGGGCGGTGTACGAATCGATCACCTCGCCCGATGGGTTGAACCACTTGAACCCGCTGTTGTCGGCGATCAGGTGGCCTTCGCCCGAGAGCATATTGATGCTGATGGTCGAGCGGGCGACCTGGTCGGAGAGGAGGACCGTGGCGCATCGTCCATCGGAGAAGCGGAGGTTGAGGGTGAACTCGCCGTGGAGATCGCGGAGGGACTGACCGGGCAGCGGGTGCATCCCGCGGCCTGCGGCCGGTGACGCGTAGCTCGCGTCGATGATGTTGGGGATCCCGATCAGCGAGCGGACCAGGTCCATCGCGTCGAAGAGCCGGGCGCCCAGCGTTCCCATCGCACCTGGAGCAGCGATCGTAATCGCGCACGAACGCACGGGGGCGAAGGTCTCGAGGACGGTGCACAGCTCGTCGATCATCGGTGTTGATCGGGTCAGCGGCGTCATCCGGGCGAGTTCGTCGAGTGCGCCCGTCGAGAGCGCGTGGGCGAAGGAGGTGCCGGCGATCCCGGAGACGATCGCGGGGATGGGCTCGAGGGTGGTGACGATGAGGTTGCGTTCGTGGGCGGCTTTGAGCGCATCGAGATCGGCGTCCTGGGCCTGATCGCCGAAGCTGCCCGGGCTCGCCAAGACCAGCAGGTCGGCTTGGGTGCTCGACATCGCGACGCGGAGGTCATCGATAGGCTCGGTGCTCAGATCAGACGCGACCTGCCCGGTGCGCGCGGGATCGGGTGATCCTGCACCGACAAGCTCGATATCCGCATCGCGCAGGGCACCGGCGTACAGTTGGCACTGCTCGGGGTTGATCCATAACACACAACGGGCTTTTGACATGGCTTGATTCTAGTCGATCTCGCGATCCTGTGCATTGGCAACGGCAGGCAAGGTCCAATGAAAAACACGCCCCGCGAACTGGTCGCGGGGCGTGCAACGGTGTGGAGTGTGCGATCTTTGCTGAATGCTTATGGGCAGCCGGCGCCGAAGGCGTCGAGGAAGTCAGAGACATCGAAGAAGTCGTACTCGCCGTCGCCGGTGAAGTCGGCGATCGGATCTTGAGCACCAAAGGCGTCGAGGAAGTCCGAGACATCGAAGAAATCGAGCTCGCCGTCGCCGGTCAGGTCGGCCAGGCAGGGCATGGATGATGGGCCGAGCGTGCCGTCGCTGTTGAGGTTGTGGGATTCGAGATCCGCGACCCCGAAGTCGCCGATCTGCCACGCCGCCACGGCCATCCCGTCATCGGTGACGGTGGTGGTCAGGCGTGCTCGCTGGGCGAGGTCCGAAGCCATGACGACCGTGCCGCTCGATGCGCCCGAGCCGAGATCGGCCCAGCTGTTGGAGCCATCGCTGTTGAGTGCGTGGGCGAGGACTTGGTCTTGGGCGAATCCGCCGTTGTTCTCGATCCAGAAGGTGACGAACTGGCCGTCCATCATCTTGGTGTTGATGGTTCCGGATTCGTTGGCGTCGATGGCATCGATCTCGACGCCCGAATCGCCCCACATGCGGGTGCCGGTGGCATCAAGGCGCTGGGCGAAGATGCCGCTCGAGCCCTGGTTGTTGTCGAGCTCGATCCATGAGACGAACACGGAGCCGGTGCCCGGGTCGTAGGACGCGCTGGGGGCGACGCGTTCGCGCGGGGCGGTGGAGACCACCTGCCCGTTGTGGGCGAACTGCTCGACGCCGTTGGTGTCGAGGTGCTGGGCGTAGACATTGAGCCCCGCGGCCGTGTCATACCACGAGAAGACCGCACCGCCCGAGCCATCAGCGGCGAACTCGGGGAAGTTGCCGAACTGCAACGAGCCACCGTCGAGCACGGCGGCGCGGGACTTCCACGCTTCGTTGCCATCGGCGTCGATCTTCTGGGCGTACATGTGCTTGGGATCAAAGAAGGCCGAGAACTGGACCCACGAGACGATGACCGACCCGTTGTCGGAGCCGTGCATCGAGGCGAGGTTCACTCCCGGGCCGCCGTCGGTGTTGATCGAGCTGTTCCACATGACCGTGCCTTCGGGGTTGATCTTGGCGAGGTTCGTGTCGCTGTTGTTGATCCACCCGACGACGGTGAAGCCGTCGTCGGTGGTGGCGATGTCGGGCGATGCGACGAAGTCGGAGCCGTTGCCGAACTGGATGCCGTTGGCGCCCCAGGTCGTCGTGCCGTCGGGGGCGATGCGTTGTGCGGTGACCTGCACGCCGGTGAAACGATCGTCACGGAAGACGAGCACGGCATGCCCGGACGCATCCACATCGAGCCCGTAGTCTTGGGTGGATGAGAACCCGCGATCGGCGACCAAGATCCCGTTGTGGGCCCAGAGCGCATTGCCGTCGGCATCGAGGTGCTGGAGACGGACATCGTATCCGGTCTCGCTGGAGTACCAGCTGACATAGGTCCCGCCGTCGGGCGCGGGGGCGAGCTTGGGCTGGACCTGTTCGCCCGAGCCGTCGGCGACAACCATGTGGTCGGTGGAGTCGCTGGTCCATTGGGCGAGCGCCTGTGTGGACAGGGCCGCGAGCATCCCCGCGGTGATGATGTATGGTGTGGTATAGCGCATGCGATCTCTTCCTCTCAAAAATTGGATCATTGTTATCTCACTTGCGCAGAGCATGCACAGCCCGGAGCAAGTTCCCATTGGGCACGAAGCCCATTCATACCTGAATGTACCAAGATTCTCGGACCATTCAAAGCAAAATGGACGGAATTACGGCCCGATCTGTGGCGATCCCTTCTTGTTCTGGGTGCGTATAGTTCAATGATGCAGCAAGGCGGCTGCTCGTCGATGGGTAACCTTTGGCGGGAGGAAAGTCCGAGCACGACAGGATACGGTGGTGGGTAACGCCCACCCGCTCTAACAAACTCTTCGGAGTGCAGCTTGGGGCGAGGGAAAGTGCCACAGAGAATGAACCGCCGATGGATGGCAGGTCTTCGGATCGGTCGTCACAGGCAAGGGTGAAAAGGTGCGGTAAGAGCGCACCGCCCGGCTGGTGACAGCCGGGGCACGGTAAACCCCACCGCGTGCAAGCCCAAGCAGGGTCCAAGCAGCAGGCGTTTTCGTCGGCTGCATTCGACGATCCGTCGATGTGATCCGGGTAGGGTGCTGGGAGCCACAGGCTCCTCATCGTGTTGGCAACAGCACGGGCAGAGAAATAGCCGCTCACACGAGCAGGTCCGATCCAGAGCCCCCGTCATAAGGAGTGGGTCGGAAACCACGCGTGGGACAGAACTCGGCTTACCAGCTGCATCGAGCTGCGAACACGCCCCGCTGGGAGACCAGTGGGGCGTGTCCATTTTTGTGTTCATGCAAGCGTTTTTATTGAACCTCGGGCTGTCGGTTCTCTGTGCTTTTAAACGCTTGAAATGCTGAAAACTCCGGCAGATACTCGCAACATCCGATGGCGACTGGCTTTGGGCGCACCTACCATCCGATATGACCACCATGACACCCAATACCGCCAGCGTTTCGAACCAGACACTCAACTCCTACAACCCATCCACGGGCGAAATCGTGGGGAGCGTCCCGGTGACGCCGGTGAGCGAGATCGACGCGATGATCGCCAAGGCCCACCAGGCTTCGATCGCCTGGGCCGCCAAAACCCCGCAGGAGCGTGCCGACATGCTCAAGCCCGCCGGCGAGAAGCTGCTCGAGCGGGCCGAGGAACTCGGACGGATCTTGTCGCTCGAGCAGGGCAAGCCGCTGGCCGAGGGCATCGGCGAAGTGACCGGCTGCGGCAACCGCATGAACGACGAGGTCGATGAAGTCGCCAAGGCGATGACCCCGGATGTGCTCACAGACGAGACCATCGAATCCACCATCTACTACGATCCGTTCGGCGTGTGCGCCACGATTACACCGTGGAACTTCCCCGCCCTGATGCCTCACTGGACGATCGTCCCCGCGTTGGTCGCGGGCAACACCGTGATCCTCAAGCCATCGGAGCAGACGCCGCTGATCGCCGACGAGTATGTCAAGGTGCTCAACGAGTTCCTCCCCGAGGGCGTGCTCCAGATCATCCACGGCGAAGACGACCAGGGCAAGACCCTCGTTGCCGGCGATGTCAACATGATCGCGTTCACGGGTTCGAAGACCGCAGGGCAGCACATCATGGCGGCCGCCGCGCCGGGGCTCAAGCGATTGATCCTTGAGCTGGGTTCCAAAGACCCGTGTATCGTCCTCGAAGGGGCGGACCTCGAAGCCGCGGCCAGTTATGTCTCGAACAACTCGATGCGCAACTGCGGGCAGGTGTGCGTCTCGACCGAGCGGATCTATGTCCAAGACAGCGTTAAGGATGAGTTCACGAAGCTGCTGGTCGATAAGGTCAGCGAGTTCAAGGTCGGCGATTGCCTGGCCGAGGACTCAACCATCGGCCCGATGGTGATGAAAGAGCAGAAGGCTCATGTGCTTGCCCAGATCGAGGACGCCAAAGGCAAGGGTGCCCGTGTCCTGCTGGGTGACAAGCACCACGACGGCAACTACATCGAGCCGACCGTGCTCGACGGGATGAACCACGACATGGACATCATGGTCGTCGAGACCTTCGGCCCAGTCGCGTGCATCCAGACCGTCAAGGACGGCGAGGAAGCCGTGGCGCTCGCCAACGATACCGAGTACGGACTTGGTGCTGCGATTTATGGCGAAGAGCAGCTGTGCCGGAAGCTCTCCCGCCAGATGACCGCTGGGATGATCGGCGTGAACAAATCCATCGGCGGCGCCAACGGCACCCCATGGGTCGGTGCACGCAAGTCCGGGATCGGGTATCACTCCGGGCCGCTGGGCCATCGCCAGTTCTGCCAGCTGCGTGTGATCAGCACCAATGTAAACGAATCATAAATCGGATCGGGTTCTATATATGTCGCACAACTCGCCGTTCGATGATGACATCCCGCGCGAGCCGCGAGTTGGCAAGCCCGAGGATTCGGGTTCGCTGCACGATGCGCACTGGCATGACAACTCGGATGAAGTTTCTCGTAAGCAAGCGGAAACAGACTCTTCAGAACCAACCAGCGAGCAGGATCCACACGAAACCCCCGGCGGGCATCGATGTCCGCACTGCGGGGTCTATACCGACCCGGGCTTGGATCTCAAGCCCGATGCGCCGTGTCCTTCGTGCTCGAAGAAGCTTCAGGTTCCGCGGTGCACACTCTGCGAGTATGACCTCAGTGGTCTGACGGTCAATCAGAGCTGCCCCGAGTGCGGCAAGCCGATCTGGGATCGCAACCTCGATCCGCCGACCTCGGGGCTCGCGGTGACATCGCTGGTGCTCGGGATTCTCAGCGTTTGCAGCTGCCCGATGTACGGGCTGCCTTCGTTGGTGCTCGGGCCCTTGGCGATTATTTTTGGTGAGATCGCGGTGCGTCAGTACAAGAAAAACACACGCGGTGGTTCGACCAAGGGCTTGGCCCTCGCGGGGCGCATCTGCGGCTGGACAAGTTTTACGCTCAGCGCGGGGTTCTGGGGGCTGATCGTCGGTATTGGCGTTTTCTTCTGACTCCAATAGATACTTGTATATCTTTCCGTTCATCTACTCAATGATGCAAAACGCTGCTCGACACGGCGAGCAACTTTCGATAACATGGGCGAACGGCGCGTAGCTGTTGAATATGTAAATGAGATCGCCATGCAGAGCGCATGAAGCTGGTGGGCAGGAGTCATCCCGTGGGGACAACCGACGAGGTAAACACACCCGAGCATATCGGGCAGGCGTTGCAGATCACATCCAGGCAGGTGCTCGGATCCATCCCGGGCTGCACCATGAGCCCGACGAGCCTGTCACGCAAGCTCGGGGTTTCGCGTGTGATGGTCAGCCGATTGGTGAATGCGATCCAGAAGGATGACGCCGTCGAAGCGCTCGTTAAGGTGCCCGGGCCCGAGACGCTCCGGAGCATGATGAGGAGTGCGGGGCGGGCAGGGGTTGATCCTGAAAAGGTAAACGCGGCGCTTGATGCGGTGGAATCCTTCGCCAGACTCATCCACGATCGCTACGGCACCCGCAGCGCGCTCAACGCGGCTCTGGGTGTCAAATCCGCTGAATCGCGTGAGAAGATTGATCAGCGGGGTAGGTATCAGGTGTTCAAGGGGATCAGCCAGCTCTTCGGGGTCGAGTGCAAGCTCTGGCTCTCGGGCGTGGTGCTTACCCCGGCGCGGGAGCGCGATGGGACATGGGGCGGACAAGATGTGAACCTCAACGGGTACGCCGGGGCCGTGGGGCTGCGCAGGTTGCGTTCAGACATGCCCATCAAGCTCGACTACAGCTGGCGTCACAAGCACATGTACCACGGCGAGCTGCCCACGACTGGTGGGCCGATCGATCTCAGGGCGTTTTATACGCACCCGCCGGCTCCGCTCAGCGAGTTTACGGTCGACGGCCAGTCGTTGCTCACCTTCGCCCCGCCGATCAACGGCAAGGAAGACCGCTACGACCTGCTCTTCGCCAACACGATCAAGGTCAATGGATACGCGACCCCCGATCAACCCAGCGACCTGCCCGGCGCGAGAAACTCCATCCAGCCCGACGGGCGGACGGCCCGCGGTCGATCGGTGATCCCCGATTTCCCGACTCAAGAGCTGGTCATCGATCAAGTCATCCACAAAGACCTGTTCCAGGGCGCCGAGCCCCAGCTGGGCCTGTATCGAACCATGGGCAAAGGCCCATCGAAGCTCAACGACCCAGACCGCGCATCGGATGTCATCGAGACCAGCGAGCGGGTCGAGGAGCTCGGCTACGGGGACAAGAAGCTGGCGATCCACCAGGATCTGGAACGCTATCCGGAGCTGATCGGCCATCTCTGCGAGCGATCAGGATACGCCATCGAGGACTTCCGGACCTACCGCTTCCGCGTGCAGTACCCGGTGTACGGCTTCCAGTACCTGATGTCGTTTATGATCTAATGGACCCAGTGTGTGGGGGGGCGGGCGTCTCACGCCATCCGCACCCATTTGATCAGCGTCCGGATGTTCGGCGGCTTGCCGAACATCAGCAGCCCGACGCGGAAGACCTTGGCCGCGAACCAGAGGAACAGGACGACCGCGATCGCGTTGAGCCCGATCGCAAGGAGCACCTGCCAGACCGGCGGCGGGTCGTTGGATGCCACACGCATGATCATAATAAACGGCGAGATCGGCGGGACGAAACTGGTGATCGTCGAGAACATCGAGTTCGGCGAGCGGATCACCGGCATGAAGAAGATGTATGGGAGGATCATCATCATCATGACTGGGGTCATGAGCGACTGGGCTTCGCGCAGATCGTTGACGGCCGATCCGATCGCGGCCATCAGCGAGGCGAACATGAAGTACGCCAGGATGAAGAACACGAAGATGTACAGATAAGTAATCGGGGAGACCAGATCGCCCCGGTTGACTAAGACCAACGCTCCGATACCGACCCCGTTATAAATCGTCAAGAGCGAGAGCCCGACGCCCATCTGCCCGACGATCTTGCCGGTCATGAGTTCCAACGGCGAGACGGCCGAGAGCAACACCTCGACCACACGATTGGATTTCTCCTCGACCGTGGTGGTGAGCAGGTACTGCCCCCCGGTCATCGAGGCCATCAGCAGCAGCATGAGCGACGCGAACGGGATCATAAAGTTCGAGAGCCCCGAGGATTCATTTCGTTCGCCCTCTTCGGTGATTTCTTGGCTATCGCGAGCACGGACGCTGTCGAGCTCGTTGACGGTGCCGCGATCGATCCCGGCGTTCTCATAGCGCAGCTCGCGGATCGACCAGCGGACCGAGCTCTCGATCTCGCCGATGGTCTCGTCGTTGAGCTTGGGTCGGAAGAAGGCTTGGTAGACGCCGAAATCTTCCTCGCCGTCGGCTTTGCGGGTCGCGTCGGCGTCGATCTCGACGATCGCGATGACGGTGTCGAGGTTCTTGTCGTTGGATGGATCGCCGGCGACCTGGTCGCGCAGCTGTGCCTTGAGCGGATCCAGATCAGCATCGGGTTCGGTGACCACGACCTTGAACTCGGGGAACTTAATCATCTGAGCCGAGGAATCGATGGCCTGCTCGGCTTTTTTGCCCATCAGGCCGCCCATAAAGCCCGAGGCGACATCCTTGACGCGTTCGGCTCGTGCTTTCCATCGCTCTTCGACCTGCTCGGGCGACAATCGATCGGAGGCAACAGGGCTGACTTCTTTGGAGCGATCGACCAAGTAGACCGTGCCGGTGTCGGCTGGTGGTTGCTGTGTCGATGCGATGACCACCACCACAAAGATCACGCCGACCATGACCACGGGCAGCACAAGCGCGCCGATGATGAAGCCCTTGGTCAGGGCGGTGGAGGCGAACTCTCGGGCCGCGACCCGCATGACTTTGGATAGGTTCATGACGCTGCCTCCTGTATATCTTCTGAATTGCCCGCGAGCAGGTCCGCCCGCAGCTGGGCGGCGTCGGCGCCACGCTCGCCGCCGGTGACGATCTCGATGAACACATCTTCGAGCGTCGGGCGTTTAATCTCGATCCGGTTCATCGGGTATGCATTGAGCAGTTTCCTCATCGCGTCCTGCGGCTCAACGCCCTGATCGAGCACGATCTCGAGGGCGCTGTCGACCGGGGTCACATGGGCAACGCCCGGGACTTGAGTTATTTGTTCGAGCATCGCGTGACCGCCGACTGGGTCGGCGTGGATCGCCCGGGGATCGAACCGGGCACGGATGTCATCGAGTGTGTCGTCGAGGACCTTGGAGCCTTCGTGGATCATGACAATATGATCGCAGATCTGCTCGGCCTGGTACATCACATGGGTCGAGAAGATCACGGTTTTGCCCGCGCGGTGCTGCTCGTCGATCAGATGGCGGAGCAGCCGCATGTTCACCGGGTCGAGCCCCGAGAATGGTTCGTCGAGGATAATCAGGTCCGGGTCGTGCAAGACCGACGCGATGAACTGGACCTTCTGCTGCATGCCCTTGGAGAGCTCTTCGCATTTCTTCTTGTGGACATCTGCGAGCTCGACCCGATCGAGCCATTCCATCACCGCAGAGCCCAGCCCGCGTGAGTCGAGCCCCTTGAGCCGACCCATGTGCTTGAGGAACGCCCCGACCTTCATCTTTTTGTAGATCCCGCGTTCCTCGGGGAGGTACCCGATGCGGTCCTTGGAGTCTACGGCTGACTTCTTGCCCAGCACCGACAGTTCGCCGTGATCGGGGAAGAGGATCGACATGATCATGCGGATGGTCGTGGTCTTGCCCGCGCCGTTGGGCCCGATGAAGCCGTAGATCGAGCCCTCGGGGATCGCCAGGTCGATGCCCTCGACGGCAACTTTTTTTCCAAATGTTTTTCGCACGCCCTGCATCGAGACAGCTAAATCTGCACCATTCGTCATACGGACCCCTTCGTTGAGTTGGCTGGCTGAGTCGGTTGGAGTGTATGCGTATTGGGGTTGTGGCGTGCTGGGTTGCAGGCCTTGGGTATGAAAACCCTGATTCCCGCATGTCGGTGCCAATTTTCGGATATGCCGGGTCTACCGTTGCTCCATGCCGATCCCGCAGATTGATCCCGGTCTCCAACGCAAGCTCGACGAGCTGCGTGAACAGTACGATGCGCTGGGGCAAGAACTCGAAGACCCCAAAGTACTCGTCGATCACAAACAAGTCGCGGCGATCTCGATCAAGCGAGCGGCTCTCGCCGATGTGGTCGAGGGGTACAACGCGTTCTGTGCGCTCGTTGACGAAGCCGACGAACTCAATAGCGCGATCGCCAGCGAGGACGAAGAACTCGCCGAGATGGCCAAGGACGAGCTGCCCAAAGTCGAAGACAGCGCGGGCGCGATGATCGAACAGATCAAGCAGACGCTGGTGACGACCGATGATCGGGCCATCGGGTCGGTGATGCTCGAGATCCGGGCCGGCACCGGGGGCGACGAGGCGGCGCTGTGGGCCCGCGATCTGCTCGCGGCGTATACAAAGTACGCGTCGACCCAGGGCTGGAAACTCGAAGAGCTCGACATGACCACCGATCCGGGGTTCGGCGGGATCCGCCACGCGGTGATCAACTTCCAGGGCGATGGCGTCTGGCAGCAGCTCTCGTTCGAAGCCGGCGTGCACTCGGTCAAACGCGTCCCCGAGACCGAGACCCAGGGGCGGGTGCACACGAGCACCTGCACCGTGGCCGTGCTGCCCGAGCCCGAAGATGTCGAGGTCAACATCGACTGGAGCAGCGATGTCGAGGAGCACATCACGACGGCCCAGGGGCCCGGCGGGCAGAATGTCAACAAGGTCGCGACGGCTGTGCACATGATCCACAAGCCGACTGGGGTCGAAGTGCGGATGCAGGAGACTAAGAGCCAGGCGCAAAACCGCGAAAAGGCCAAACGGTTGCTCACCGCGCGGGTGTATGAGATCGAACGCCAGAAAATTGAAGCCGAGCGTGCCCAGAGCCGAAACACGCAGATCGGGACCGGCGGGCGATCCGAAAAAATCCGCGTGTACCGGTACCAAGACAACATCGTCGCGGACCAACGGCTGGATCAGAAGTTCGCCAAGAACAAGATCATCGACGAGGCCGATCTGGGCCCGCTGTTCGATGCGCTCATCGAGCAGGAAACCGCCCGCAGGCTTTCCGAGCTTTAATCGTTTCACTTTTATGACCCGTTTATGACCCGGGGTCTGCATCGATGTTCATCGTGTCGGCTGTGGGTGTCTCCGGCTTTCCTTGCTGACCTTGGTTCTCATCGAGATCAGGGCGTGGGATATCGAGCCGGTTGAGTGTTGTTCGCAGGTCCTTTGGCCACTTGGTGCGGATGTCCATGCGTTCTTCTTTGATCGGGTGGTCGAACACGATCCGGTGCGCGTGCAGGGCCAATCGCGGCGCGGCGTGCTTGACGATGTGCGGGCCGTAGAGCTTGTCGCCGAGGACCGCGGAGCCGATGAGGTCCATGTGGATACGAACCTGATGCAAGCGACCCGTCACCGGGCGAGCCTCGATCAGGGCGGCCTTGTGGCTCTGCGAGACGACGCGATAGGCGGTGAGCGCGGGCTTGCCGGCGTTGGAGATCGATGCCTTGCGGATCGAGGTGTATCGGCTGGTGCGTTTGAGCTGTTCGAGGATCGGTCGGCGGATCACGCCGTCGGGTTCTTTGGGTGCTTTGTGGCACAACGCCCAGTAGTACTTGTTGATCTTGCGCGATTCAAACTGGGCGCGCAGCCCGTCGTAGGCCTCGGCGGAGAGCGCCACGAGCATCACGCCCGAGGTCTCGCGATCGAGGCGATGAACGAGCCCGTAGTCGCGGGCTTGCCCGAGCTGCTGGAGTTGCTTGCCATACTTAACAAAGAGCCCGTTGAGCAGCGTGTCGTGCTCGTGCCCGACGCCCGGCTGGGTGACGACGCGGGTAGGCTTCTCGACGACGAGCAGATCGTTGTCCTCGTACTTGATCGAGAAGGTGACGCGCTCGTTTGATTGGATGTATCCAGATGGTCGGTTCACTAGCGGGGCTCCGGGCATTCTTCGTTTATAGGTTCTTCGTTGATATGGGGGTCGTTGGTGTGTCGGCAAGCGTAGTCATCGAGATACCACCGCAGGACGCCGCCCGGGGGGCAAAGCCCGATCTGGGCAGAATCAGTGGGGGATTGAGTGAGTTCATCGACCAGTGATCGCCCGGTGTCGCCCGTGCTCACGATCCCGATGAACCGTGACGCATTGAGCAGCCTGCGGGTCATGACGATCCGACTCTGGCACGGCGTGAAGCTCACGAGCTGATCGGCCCGGTCATCGAATCCCCGGATCAAGGCTCGATCGTCGCCGATGAGCACAAAGTCGAGCCGATCGTGCCCGCGCTCGCGCCATTCGAGGTGCTCGATGAGCTCGAGGTGGTAGTCGGATGCCCCTGTAGGAAGGTGGGCCGGGATCGGATGGAGCTGTTCGCTGGGGATGCCGCCGGCTTCGTGGACGATCTGCGACCAGTGGGTCATCGAGTGTTCGGGGTGCCCGGGCTCGACGATGGCTTCGTCGATGGACCACAGGTGCGTGCGTGTCCAGGGCATGGAGCGGTATTTGGGGTCGATCATCAGCTTGATGAGCAGGCGTTCTTGGAGTTGGCCGTGAGAGAGGGCGAGGTGGAAGTCCCCGAACTGATTCACGCAGCTCGTCGATTGGACGAAGAGGTCGGCCGCGAGCAGGTCGAGGGTTTCTTCGATGTCCTCGCCCATACGGACAGAACCTGGCAGAGCCGGGGCCGACTTTGCCGGTTCGATGTCGTATGATTGGGTGTCGGGGTCTTGCACCGTGTATTGTGTGCATGCACTTGTCGATAAACAACATACGCACGATTTTCAGAGCCAGATTCTCGGCCCGGAAGTCTCCAGATGACCGATGCCCATGAACCGAGACACCCACTCCATCCTCCGCATGATCGACGCGAACCTGAACCGGACGCGCGAGGGGCTGCGTGTGATCGAGGATTGCGCTCGGTTTGTCCTCGACGATGGGGATATCAGCCGGGCGTGCAAGGATGCCCGCCATGACCTGCGAACAGCCATCGACGGCTTGATCACTGGGGCCGGGCTGGATTCGACTGATCTGATCGCCAGCCGGGACACGCTCAACGATGTCGGGACTGCGATCAACACCGCTGGCGAGTCTGATCGCGGCCAAGGCATGCCCGATCTGGTGCAAGCCGCGGCCAAGCGAGCGACGGAAGCCCTGCGGGTGATCGAAGAATCGGCCAAAGCAATCGGAGGAGCCAGCAGCAGCGGGGCATTCGAGTCGATCCGCTATCGGCTCTACACCATCGAACAGCGGGTGATCTTGGCTCTGCAGCCACTATGCCCGCAGTGGTCGCTGTGTGTGCTGATTACGGCTGATCTGTGCACGCACTTCGCCCCCAGCGAGCTGATCAAACGAATCGCCCAAGGCGGCGCCCAGTGCATCCAGATCCGAGAGAAGCACATGGGGGATGGCGAACTGCTCGAACACAGCGCGTTGCTTACCCGCGTCGCCCACGATGAAGGGCTCGATGTCATGATCAACGATCGTGCGCACATCGCCGGGCTCGTCGGGGCTGATGGGGTGCATCTGGGGCAGGGGGATCTGCCGATCGCTGAAGCGAGAAAGCTGCTCGGGCATGGGAAGTGGATCGGGCGGACATGTCGAACTCACGAGCACGCGATCGAAGCCGTCGAGCAAGGCGCGGATACCTGTGGGCTCGGGCCGGTGTTTGCTTCGGGCACGAAGCCGAATCCAACGCTGGCGGGGCTGGGGCTGGTCGAATCGTATCTGAACTCGCCCAAGACCAATCGCACCCCGATGCTGGCGATCTCGGGGATCGAGCCGGGCAATGTCGATCAGCTCGCGACTCTCGGATGCCCCGGTGTCGCGGTCTCGAGCTGTGTGTGCACCAGCGATGATCCGGCGGCGGTGTGCCGACGGCTTGTTGACGCAGTTGAAGCGGGGCGATCGAGCACGCTCAACGAAGGCGAAGCTACAATGTGCCCATGAGCATTGAGTTTAAAAAAGCCGTTCTTGATACCGGGATGACCATTATCGCCGAGACCGATCCGCAGGCCCATTCGTCGGCCGCGGGGTTCTTTGTCAAAGCGGGGGCCCGCGATGAGCTGACCCCGATCATGGGGGTCTCGCATTTCCTCGAGCACATGATGTTCAAGGGGACCGATGAGCTCGATGCCGAGGCGATCAATCAGGGCTTCGACAATCTGGGCGCGAGCAATAACGCGTTCACCTCGCGCGAGATGACCTGTTTCTATGCCCATGTGATCCCCGAAAATCTCCCTTCGGCGACCGAGCTGCTCGCCAAGATGATGCGTCCGGCGCTGCGCAACAGCGACTTCGATACCGAAAAACAAGTCATCCTTGAAGAGATCGCGATGTACCAGGACAACCCGTTCTGGGTGCTCTACGAAGAAGCGATTGCTCGCCACTACGGCAAGCACACACTCGCCCACCGGGTGCTGGGGACGAAGGAATCCGTCTCGGCGATGACTCGCGATCAGATGGCTGGGTACTTTAACGAGCGATACTCGGCGGACAAGACCGTCGTCGCATTGGCGGGCAAGGTGGACTTTGATGCGTCGGTCGCGCAGATCGAATCGCTGTGCAAGGGCTGGCAGAAGAGCGTCGGGGAGCGCGATACCAGCGTCCCAAGCGTCGGCCCATCGGAGTTCACGATCAAGGACGAGCGGGTCAACCGTGGGTACCTGATCGGCGTGGCTCAGGCCCCAGCGACCGACGACGATCAGCGGTACGCCGCGGCTTTGCTGGCGCAAGTACTCGGGGGCGTGGACAACTCGAAGCTCCACTGGGCATTGATCGAGACCGGGATCGCCGAAGAAGCCCAGGCCGGGTACGACGGGCTCGACGGGACGGGCGATTACTTTGTGTACGCGTCGGGCGATCCCAGCAAGCTCGATGACATCTGGGCGGTGATCTCCAAGGAGATCCGTTCGCTCAAGGACACGATCACGGAGGACGATCTGATCGGGCTGCGCTCCAAGATGGCGACGGCCGCGATGATCGGCTCGGAGCGTCCGGGGGATCGGATGCAGCGCCTAGGGCGCGTGTGGACGATGACCGGGGAGTACCAGCCGCTCGATGAGGAACTGGCCAAGATCGGTGCGGTGACGGTCGATGATCTCAAGGCGGTGTGCGATGCGTATCCGATCGATCGGTGCACGCTCGGGCGTTTGATTCCTGAAGAATCGTAATCGCTGGTTTTCTCGTGTTGAAGATGGGTTTTTAGGCCGCGGCTCGTGGGATGAATACCCGCACGGCGGAGCCTTGGTGCGCCTTGGCCGCGAGCACGGCTTGGCTGGCGGCTTTGACGAGCAGGTCGGCGGACTTGATCATCGGGCGGGTTTCGTCGTCGAGCGTGGCGACGCCGAGGGCGAGCTGGACGCTTGTCTCGATGCCTTCGCTGTCGGGCACCCACGACGGCAATCGTTCAATGAACTCGCGACAGCACGCGTCGGCTTCGTTCGATGCTTCGGCCCGTGTGATGCTCGGGAGGATGACGGCGAAGACCGAATCGCTGAGCCGACAGATCACCCCGCCCATGGGCTCGAAGTGGCGACGCAGGAGCACAGAGGTCCCGATGACGACTTCGTCTTGGGCGCTGGTGCCGATGGAGGTGCCCAACTCGTCGTAGCCGTCGATCAGGAGCTGGACAATGCTCAGGGAGTACATGCCGGCGTGGGCATCCTCGAAGGCTTTTCTCGCTGCAATCGTAAAGCCTTCTCGCAAGAGAGCCCCGGTGAAGGGGTCCGTGCCGTCGTCGCCTTGGATGAGATCGGCGAACTGCTTGGCGGCGAGGCTTTCGATCTGTTGGTTTTTGGAGAGCTCGATGAGCTGACGATCCGCTTTGGCGAGCACTTCTTCAGGATTCGGCATCGAGCTGACATCGATCGAGAAGACATTGCCGAGTTCTTTGGTGGTCTCGGAGGTCTTGGTGATCAGCTCGTCGATCTGCTCGTTGGTAAACCCAAGCCAGCTCGCGCCCTTGGCGTACGCCTGGCGGAGTGATTCGGTCGGGTCGTCGGACTTGAGCACATCGTGGATCATGTTGCCAAGGGCGACGCAGCGTGTGATCTGGGCGAACTCCTTGGGGCAGGCGGTGGGGCGGTCGTGGTAGCGGACTGGGATCACGATCTCGTGGGGAATCTTCCAGTTCTCGCACATCATCGCGCCCACGACGGCGTGCTCCATCTCGAAGGAATCGAGCTCGATCTTGGAGAGCTTGGTGTGCACGCCCTCGGTGCTCTTGATCGCGGCGAGGTACTCTTCGCCGATCGTCCGGTGCATCGCGACCATCCCGATGTCCTGGAAGAGCCCAGAGAGGAAGGCCTCGTCGATGATGTCGCGGTTCTTGGTGAGTTCGGCGGCGAACTTGGCGCCCACCGCGGTGGTGAGTCCGCGCTCCCAGTAGCTGACATAGTTGAACTCGTCGTTCTCGACGCCGTCGACTGAGGAGACCAATGAGAAGCCGAGAACGAGCGATTTGACCGGGACGAGCCCGAGCATGATGAGTGCTTGTTCGATCGATGAGCAGCGCTTGCGGAGCCCGTAGAAGCTGGAGTTGACGGTGCGGAGAATTTTGGCCGCGATCCCTTGATCGATCTGGATCTCTTTGGCGAGCTGATCCATTTTGACATCAGGATCGGAGGTGAGTTCGAGCACACGGATAGCGACGGCCGGCAGCGAGGGCAGGGACGGGCAGTTCAAGATTTTGTCGAGGAGTTGGGTGTCCATCTACGATCAGTTCTTGTGTTTTTGAGTGTGTCAGCGATCCGTCGCTGAGAGACGCTCAGCACGGATATCGGCGAGATATCGTCCCCAGTTCATCGAATCATCGCCGAACAAAAGGGATTGGGCTGAATCCGACTCAGATTTGAGGGTAGAAATGACCGCTCGAATGCACCTGCGATCCGATCATCGATCGGATGTAGGAGGAAAGAAGCCCGCCGAGCCGAACAAGTTGGTCCTCGGGCGTGGTGGAGAGTTCTGTGGGCGTGGCTCCGGTGCGGAGCTGGCGCATGAGGTCAACTGTGGATCGGCGGACGCGCCAGGTGTCCGATAAGTCCAAGCCGACATGGGATCGGTGGGCGGCTTGTCCTTTGGGATCGTTGGTCAGCCCGCCGAGCGTGGAACTGAACCCAAAGACGGGCGCGTCCTCATTGAGTTCTTCGCCCGTCGAGACATCATTCATCAGCTCCGGGCGTGCGCCAGTGTGTTCGAGCAGCTGCCACTGGTACCACGCGAGCCGGGCGTGGATTGATTGTTGATCAGCACAGTCATCGGGCGAGGCGATCGCATTGAGTGTCTCGATGAGCGCGTCGTAGATCAGCGGGTGGGGATCATGATCGTTGATCAGGCGGGGGACCAGATCGATCACAAACATGCTCGCGTGGTAGCGATCGAGCGACTGGCGGATCAGGTACATCGGCTCGATCAGGTCCCACGCGGTGAGGAGCGCGAGCTCGGAGCTGGGCTTGATGATCGCGACCATGTGCCCCATCGTGGCGATCTCGAGCCCGCCCGAGAAGGCGGATCGCTCGCGTTTGGAGCCCTTGGCCAGACAGCGGATCATCCCGTGCTCGCGGGTCATCAGCGATACCGTCTGGGAGGTCTCGGACCAATCCCAATGGCGGACACACACGGCATGATCCTGGATCGTGGGCACGAGCAAGGATAGCTTCCTGATCGCATCGGAGCATGGCAGATGCCTGCCCAGATCGATCGTGTGCCCTATCCTTGGGCATGCATTTCAACCTCATCGACCGGGTGCTCGAACGCACCGACACGCAGATCGTCACGCTCAAGCATGTATCGAGTGCCGAGGAGTATCTCCAGGATCACTTCCCGAGTTTCCCGGTGCTGCCCGGGGTGATGATGCTCGAAGCGATGACGCAGGCCGGGCGTTCGTTTCTTGATCCGGACAATGCGGCCGAGCTGCCGTGGGTGCTCGGGCAGGCGCGGGCGCTCAAGTACGGGGCTTTCGTGCGACCGGGGGCATCGATCCGTGTGACGATGACCAAGCACAAGGACAACGAGGACGGGTCGGTGGATTTCAAGGGCGATGTGCGGCTGATTGAGCACGACAGCGATCCGGAGAACCTGCCGGTCGCGTGCTCGGGGCGGATCACGCTCCGCCCGTTGCTGGTTCCTGCGAGCGTCTAACAAGCTACTGAAGTGCACACAGAGATTGGATTGTATGACACAGATCTGCGTACCCCTGATGGTTGAGAATCACGCCGACGCCCTCCGCGATGCGATTTTCGCGGCTGAGCACGGGGCGGATATGGTCGAGCTGCGCGTGGATGTGTTCTTTGAAGATCGGACGACGGAGCCCGATGACGAGACGAGCAACGAGACAGGAGAATCGCCCGTCGTTGACATGCTCGAGACGCGGATTGATCGGGTGCTGGATCTGGTCGAGGTGATGCCGGTGGCGTGCATTGTGACCTGCCGACCGCACTGGGAGGGCGGCGAGTACCACGGCGATGATCTCGATCGCGTCGCGCTCTACGAAGCACTCGCGGCATGCGAGAAGCCGCCCGCGTACATCGATGTCGAACTGGCGACCTTCACGCACACGCCGGCGATCCGCGAGCGGATCGTGAAGGCGGTTCAATCCAAGGGTGAGGGCTCCCCGAGTACACGCTTGATTCTATCGACGCACGATTTTTCTGGGCGGCCGTCGGATCTGACCCGCAAGATCATCGCGATGCAGGAAGAGGATGCGTGCAGCGTGGTGAAGATCGCGTATCGGGCGCGTTCGATCCGGGATAATCTGGAGTTGTTCGATATCTTGGCGGATCGGAGCAAGCCGACGATCGCGCTGGGGATGGGGGAGTTTGGGCTGATGAGCCGGGTGCTGGCGCCCAAGTTCGGCGGGTTCTTGACCTTCGCGAGTTTGCGCGAGGAGGCGAACACGGCTCCGGGGCAGCCGACGCTCGATGAGCTACTGAATCTGTATCGGTTCCGGAAGATCAAATCGACGACCAAAGTCTATGGCATCATCGGGTGGCCGGTGACGCAATCGATGTCGCCGATGGTGCACAACGCTGGATTCGAGGCGATCGGTTTTGATGGGGTGTATGTGCCGATGCCGATCGCGGCTGATCCTACAGATATCGAGGGCTCAGATGCCAGTTTCAAGGCAACGGTGATCCAGTTCCTCGACGAGCAAAGGCTCCATTTTTCAGGGGCAAGCGTGACTATTCCCCACAAGGAACGGGCCGTTACAACAATTCCAAAGATTGATCCGCCTGACTACTTCGACAATGTCACCCGAATTGGTGCGGCCAATACGATTACACAAGGATGGTCTGTGAACTGGCCTGGTGGTGGGGCAACGGATGGGGTATACCTTGAGAATTTCGATTCCGAATCAATCCAGGAACTTTTCCGTAGTTCACTTGGCGATCTCGCGGCCAAGAAGATTGCGGTGGTTGGTGCAGGAGGAGCTGCAAAGGCCGCGGCATCTGGATTGATGCGAGTTGGGGCTTATGTTTCTGTACTGAATCGAACTCCGTCTCGCGCAGAGCAGCTTGTAGAACAGCTCATGGAGAGCAGTGTCGATGGGTACTTCGGGACAATCAAAGCGGTCGATGTTTCCGAACTTGCTGAGCAGTCTGCAGATGCCTATATCAACTGCACACCTGTAGGAATGAAGGACGGCCCGGACCCTGACGGACTCTCGATCCCGATCCCCGATATGGACAAGCTTGGGCCAGATACGATCTTCTTCGACACGGTGTACAGCCCGATTGAGACGCCGATGATTAAGGCCGCCAAGGAGCGTGGGTATCGCACGATCGACGGAGTGGAGATGTTCGTCAGGCAGGCGGAGATGCAGTTCCAGCATTGGACTGGGAAGAATGCGCCAGCGGGGTTGTTCGATTCGCTGGTGCGGAACAAGTTGTCGACATAAAAAAGCTCCCGATTGGGAGCTTTGGTGTGTGGTCTGGCAATGGGCTGCGTTGATCAGTCCTGTTTTTCGATCTGACGATCGTAGATGGCGCGTCCGGTTGGCTTGAAGAGCGGGCCCCAGTTCGCGTCGTGGTGCTCGTACTCATGGAGCTCCGCGTACTCGGCCTGGTTCTTGAGATCGATCTTGCGGGTGACCTTGCGCATCTCTTTGCTGGCGTACGCGTCGCGGAAGGCTTCGTCCTCGGGGTAGAGATCGAGGAAGCGATCCCAGAACTTGTTCATGATCGACTTGTGCCAACCGATGCGTTGGTTGTTGGCCAATGACCACTCGACATCGTCGGCGAACTGGGCGACATCCTCGGCCAGCTCCTGAGCTTGCAGCAGCGTGTCGCCATCGACGGTGCCCGCGTCACGCAGGGCCTTGGCGTAGCGATCGGTGCGGTAGGCGAGGTTGTTGGCCTCGTTGTAGGTCAGCACGAGGGTCTTGAAGGCGGGCCCACGCATCGCGGTATGGACGCGGCGCTCGGTGCGGTCGATTTCTGGTGGGGTGGAGCAGCCGACGAGCAGGGTGCAGGCGAGCGTCAGCCCGAGGATTGGGCACACTGCGGATTTCCATGTTCTTTTGGTCGGCATCACTATTCTCCGTAAAGCTGTTCTATGAGCTTTCGTTCGATCAATCATCTGTGTATGGCCCGCTTGGGCATCTGTTGAGTATACGGCATAATCGCGGCGTGCGGATTAAAAATTCGCCTCGATCCCGCTCGTCTGCATCAGCGTTTTGAATGACTCGCTGAAGACGAAGTTGTCTTTGGGGTACTCAACGCCGCCCATGTTTTGGTCCAGGTGGCTGAAGAGCAGGTCGATGTGTCCGATAACTTCGGGCGTGGATTCGCCCGACGCGGTCGGTTCGATGAGCTCGACGATGCCCTTGGTCGAAGCCCCAGCGCCGGTGAACTGCTCGATCGTGGCGGTGTAGCGGAGTGTGCAGCCCGGCGTCGCGTCGCGGGTGAGCTGGGCCTTGGAGACCTTGGCGAGGACGACCTTTTCTTTGAATCCTTCGGCGTGCCCAACGAGCACACCGGCGGTCTGGGCCATGCCCTCGACGATCAGCGACATGGGCATCACGGGCATCGCCCGGCGGGTGTCGGTCGATGGGAAGTGGTCGTGGAGGTGTTCCTCGGCCATTGAGATCTGCTTGATCGCGACCATGCGCTCTTTGGGCACCAGCTCGACGATCCGATCAATCCACATCCAGCGCATGTTGGCTCCCCGTGATGATGTTTAGGTATTGCTCTGTTCGTGTAGGCTTAGGCGGCCTGGAGCTTCTGGTCACAGAAGGTGACGAGCGCATCAACGGTGAAGATCTTGGCGACATTCTCGACCGATGGATCGGCTTCGAGCTGGGCGAAGTTGAAGTGGGGGACGCGCTCTTTGAGCAGGGCCAAGCCCTTGGGGGTGACCTTGCCGTCTTCGACATATTCGGGGTCTTGGGTGATGCCCTCGGGGAAGAGCTCGCCCTGGGCGATCTTGAATCCGAACTCTTGCTCGAGCTTAAAGGAGATATCGAGGATGTCGATGGACTCGGCGCCCAGGTCCCCGATCAGGGTGGCTTCGTTGGTCACCTCGTCGTCGTCCACGGCCAGCGCGTCTACGAGGATCTCTTGGATTTTGTCGAAGATTTCAGATCGTTCCATTATCTATCAGCCTATCTCAGATGAAGGTCGGTGTGTTGCTTTCGGTGCCCTCGGGCACGGCTAACTATAGCCCCCGCTAGTGCGTCTGACGCACGGAATGGTGAGGAGGGACATGGTCAAGATCGAACGGCTATAGGGCACTTTGAGCCGGATTCAATCGTCCACGATCAGTGCCCCGATGAGTTCGCGGGCGACGCGATCGGCGAAGAGGAACCCGTCGTCGTTGAGCTGCCAGAAATCGGCATCGGCGTCGATGACCCAGCCCTGATCTTGGCACATGACAGCCGCGAGCATGAGCTGATCTTCGCAGCCGAGCGTCTGGGCCCGGGTGAGGGCGGATTTGGCATCGCAGCCCTGGGTCAGGCGGATCGAGGTCATCAGCAGGTCCATCAGCTCTCGGCGTTCGTCGGGGGTTTCGTAGTCGCAGATCGGGGCGAATCCGTTATCGTCGAGCTTGAGGTAGTCGTCGAGTCTGGGGGTGTTCTTCCAGCGGGCGCCGCGGAAGTGCCCTGAGGCGCTCGGGCCCACGGCCAGCCAGTCCTTGCTGGTCCAGTAGTTGAGGTTGTGTCGGCAAGCCGCGCCGGGTTTGGCGTGGTTGGAGACCTCGTAGCGTTCGTAGCCGTGGGCGCGGAGGGTCTTGATGGTGTGGAGGTACATCTCGGCTTCGATATCGTCGGGCATCTGGGTGAACTCGCCCCGGCTCAGGCGTGCGGTCATCGCGGTGCCGGGCTCGTAGGTCAGCCCGTACGCGGACAAATGCTCGATGGGCAGGGCCAGGGCGGTGCGGAGGTCTGTGTCCCACTGGTCCATGGTTTGATCGGGGACGGCGAAGATCAGATCGAGCGAGACGCGATGGATCCCGGCGCGTTGGAAGGCTTCGATCGCGCCGGGGACTTTTTCAGGATCATGGGTGCGATCGAGGGCTTTGAGCTGGATCGGGTTGAAGGACTGGGCGCCCATGGAGATGCGATTGACGCCGCCTTGTGCATAGACCTGTGCGAGTTGCGGGCTGACAGACTCTGGATTGTTCTCGATGCTGAACTCTCCCGTGCCCTCGCGGATGGCCGAGAGATCGAAGAGCCGATCGAGTTCTTGGAGGATCGTTTTCCAGAGTTTGGGGGCCAGAAGCGATGGGGTGCCGCCGCCGACGAAGATAGTTTCGAGGGGGCGATCGTCGGCGAAAGGGGCCTGTGCACGCAGTTCTCGGACGAGCCGATCGGTGAATGCCTGCTGTCGATCCTGCTGATCAACGATGGAATAGAAGTCGCAATAGTGGCATTTGTGCGCACAAAATGGTATGTGTATATAGAGCGAACGCGCTTTTTCGGCGTGTGAAACTGATGCTCGGGGGGCTGGCTGGTCTGTAAATACCATGGCCGAAGTCCCGATCGAGCGTTGCTTCGAGAGCGAAAAGGCGGTATTGTCCGCCATAGAGCGATCCTCCGGGATAGGTCTTGTGTGCGAGTTGGATCGCAGAGTCAGAACACTGAGTGTGCACGCTGAGTGATACTAAGTTGTTAGAAGGGTAGGGCGGTTTTGGAAGTCATCCTTGTTCGTGTCACAAAGAATGGTCAATCCACCCCGGTCCCGCTCTCGCACGAGCGGACACTGATCGGGCGTCACGACGATTGTCAGATCCGGGTTCCGATCGCGGGCATGTCACGCAAGCACTGCGAGATCACGATCAGCGACGGCTCGATCCAGATCAACGATCTGGGCTCGAGCAACGGGACATTTGTCAATCAAGAGCGCGTTTCGGGGGCGACCCCGTTGAGCGCGGGCGATCTGATCTCGTTTGGCGGGCTGGTTTTCTTGGTGAGCGTAAACGGCGAGCCTGGGGATATTGATGCCGCGATGATGTTCGAGGACGGGATCTGTGAGCTCGAAGAGCTTGTTGAACCCGCTGCCGCCAAGCCTGCCCAGGACGCCCCGGTCAAGGTGCCCGCGAGCGTGCTCGACAATGACGAATCGAGCATGATGGACTTCGAGTTCGACTTCGATGACGACGACGACCAGCCGCCGCTTTGAGCAAGTTGGCCCTCAAGCTGGATAGAGCAAGATTGAATATGAAAAAGCACCATCCTGCGATGGTGCTTTCTTTCTGGTTCGTCAAGCTGGTCGGTGCTCTGGGCGTGGAGATCAGGCCTGCGTATCGGTGGCGGGCTCGGTCGGCTTGGCGTCGGGGACACGGATGTTGGTGCCACAGGATTTGCAGCGGACGGTTTTCCCGCGTGCAAGCTCCGGGATTGACAGGACCTTTCGGCATGTCAGATTCGGGCACATAATTCGGACCATTTTTTGGTCGGCCATATCCATCTCCTCGTTGGTGTACTGGGGTTGATCGGACAGAACCCGGGCGGACTCGACCCTCAGATCGGACAGGGTTGTGCTGGTGATCCGATTTATCTGCACAAACCGACCCGATGTGCCGTGCTCGTCTGGGAGATGATCGGCGCGGGGTCTATGGTTGTACCGATAATCTTTGACTCACCTGATCTGTGGAGATGGACACATCATGGAAGCGTGTAACAAGAATGCGTCGGCGGTTGTAGGGCTCCAATGGGGCGACGAGGGCAAGGGCAAGCTGGTGGACCTGCTCGCCGGCGAGTTCGACGCCGTCGTCCGGTACAACGGCGGGGCCAACGCGGGGCATTCGGTGGTCGTCGGGGGCGAACGCTACGCGTTGCACCTGGTGCCGTCGGGGATCCTGTCCAAGGGTGTGTACGCGATCGTGGGCAACGGGGTCGTGATCGATCCGGCCCGCCTGCTCGAAGAGATGAAGACCCTCGCCGATCGCGGGGTGGATACCTCCAAGCTGGTCGTCTCTGACCATGCCCATGTGGTGATGCCGTACCACAAAGAAGAAGATGCCCTGCGTGAAGAGCTGCTCAGCGGCTCTGTAGGCAAAGATGCGACCCAGAGCTCGGGCGTGATTGCCGCGATCGGGACCACCAAGCGTGGGATCGGCCCGGCGTACGCCGACAAGGTCCAGCGGGCCACGGCCGTGCGTGTGGGGGATCTGCTGCGTCCGGCGATCCTGCGTGAGAAGCTCGACATGATCTGCTCGATGAAGAACACGGCGTTTTCGGCGCTGCGATCTGGGGTGCACACGCCACTCGATGCAAGTGCGATTGCTGATGAGATGATCGCGCTGGGCGAGCAACTGCGCCCGATGATCCAAGACACCGCGTACCTGCTCGACGATATCCGTAAGGATGGGGGCACGATCCTCTTCGAGGGTGCGAACGCGACGATGCTTGATGTGGATCACGGGACCTACCCGTATGTGACGAGCTCGAACTCGTCGGCCCTTGGTATGGGCGCGGGGACGGGGATGCCGCCGCAGTATATTGGGCGGATTATCGGGGTGGTCAAGGCCTACTCGACGCGCGTGGGCGGGGGCCCGATGCCGACCGAGTTGTTTGACACCGTGGGTGATGAGATCCGCGAGCGCGGACGCGAGTTCGGCACGACGACCGGGCGCCCGCGCCGGGTGGGCTGGCTCGATCTGGTCGCGGTGAAGTACGCGGCGATGATCTCGGGCGTCACCGAGCTGTGCATCACGCTGCTCGATGTGCTCTCGGGCGAGGACGAACTCAAGCTCGCGGTGGCCTACGACATGCCCGAGGGGCGGACGGATCGGTTCACGGCTGATGGGTACGCGTTGGCCGACGCCAAACCGGTCTATGAAACCATGCACGGTTTTTCCCAAGATATCACCGGGGCGCGGACTTTCGACGAACTCCCGGCTGAGGCCAAGGCGTATATCAAACGCATCGAAGACTTTGTGGGGGTGCGCGTCGGGATTGTGTCGGTGGGCCCTGATCGCGAGCAGACGATCATCCGCGATTGAGAGATGAATCGAGCCAGAGTCGGGCCAGAAGAGGACAAGCACATGAGCGAGACGGCAGCGAGCGCATTCACGGACCCGGAAGCGATCGCGGCGTACGCGCGGATCCATGCGAAGTATCCGGTCGAGGCTTCGCCCGAAACGCTCTTGCCCGATGTGCACCCAACGAAGATCCCGCGTCATGTCGCGGTGATTATGGATGGGAATGGAAGATGGGCCGAGGAACGCGGGTTCCCGCGGATATTCGGGCACAAGAACGGAACGGCCAGCGTCCGCACCTCGATCGAGACCTGCGCCAAGATCGGCATCGAGGCCCTCACGCTCTATTCGTTTAGCTCGGAGAACTGGTCACGCCCGGACGACGAGATCAAGGCATTGATGGAGCTGTGCATCGCGTACTGCGATGGCGAGCGCGAGCACTTTGTGCGTCACAATATCTGTGTGCGGATCATCGGTCGGCGGACGGGGCTACCAGGCGAGGTTGTCGGGGCGCTCGATCGGCTCGAAACTGCGACCAAGGAATGCACCGGGCTTACGCTGTGCCTGGCGATCAACTACGGCTCGCGCGATGAGATCGTGGACGCGGTGCGTTCGATCGCGGAGCGGGTCGCCAGCGGCGAGCTCTCCAGCGACGCGATCGATCACGGCGTGATCGACGATGCCCTCTACACCCGTGGCATCCCGGACCCGGATCTGCTAATCCGGACTGGAGGCGATTTCCGGATCAGCAACTACCTGCTCTGGCAGATCAGCTACGCCGAGTTGTATGTCGTGGATCAGTACTGGCCGGACTTCGACGAGCAGTCGTGGCTGACTGCGGTGCGTGCATTCGCGGCCCGCAAGCGCCGGTTCGGTGGGCTCGATGGCGATGGCATCGTCTAAACCGGGCCGATGGGGCTCTTGGGTCCTATCCTTTGCCCGTGTTGAAGTACAGACTCACATTTGGACCCCTGCTGATCGTGCTGATCGGCGTGCTCGCCTGGCTCGATCAGTGGATCGACGGGCTGTCGGCTCCGTCGAGTTTTCCGAATCCGACTTTCCCGCCCGGGATGGTCGTCTTCCCGGTCTTCGGGCTCTTGAGCGCGATGGGTGCCCGCGAGGTCGCGCGGATCTTCCGGGCAAAGGGCGTAGAAATTGGTACGGGGATCGCGATTTTTGCGGCCCTGCTCGGGCTATTGGCTGTGGGGTTTACCCCTGAGGACGCGATGGGTACGAGCGGGTTCGCAGCCGGGATTACCTCGGTGGTGGTGGCGTTTGTGATCGGGATGCTGTACGCGATCCGAGCGCGACAGGTTGATGGCGCGATCGCGATCGGGTCCGGGGTGCTCTTGATCCATGTGTATATGGGGCTGATGCTCGGACTGTTCGTGCTGATCCGCAGGGAGCATTCGGTCTGGGTGATGATCTGGGTTTTGGCGACTGTGAAGTCGTGCGATATCGGGGCGTTCTTTACGGGCGTGACGATCGGCAAGCACAAGATGATCCCGTGGCTGAGCCCCAAGAAGACCTGGGAGGGGCTCGCGGGCGGGATGATCACCTCTGGTTTGGTCGGTGTTGGCGGGGCGTGGCTGCTGCACCGGTCGGGGATTGATGCGCCTTCGCTGCTGGTCTCTGGGGTGATGGGCGTGGTGATCGGTGGGCTGGGTCAGTGCGGGGATCTGGCCGCGAGCTTGCTCAAGCGTGATGGCGGGGTGAAGGATTCGGGTTCGAGTCTGCCCGGATTTGGGGGCGTGCTCGATATTATTGATTCGCCGATTCTGGTCGCGCCCGTTGCGTATTGGGTGCTGCAAGTGACACAAGATGTGGGCGGATTTTCCACACTGGGCTAAGAGCGGGCTAGTATCTTTACATGATCGAGACGCCCGCTCAGGAGAGATGCATGTCCGTGACGAATCAGTTGCTTTGTCTGTTCCGTGTTGATATTGAACTGCGAGGTTTGCAGGACCGGCTCCAGGGAGCCGAGCGATTCCTCGGAGAACAGACCAAGAAGCTCGCTGATATCGGGGCACAAACCGAATCGCTCGAATCCCAGATCCGCCAGCTCAAAGCGACGACCGCCAACGCCGAGGGCGAAAGCGAGCGGATCAAGGTGCACATCGACGAGCTCCGCGAGAAGATGAACAACGCGAGCACGAACAAAGAATACAAGGCGTTCCTCTCAGAGGTCAACAACCTCAAGGAGCAACGCACCGGGCACGATGAGCAGGCGATCGAGGGGCTCGAGAAGATCGAACAGCTCAACACGCGGCTCGCGGAGCTGCACGAATCAAAGGCCGAGCGTGACAAGGTCCGCGGCGTGGCCGAGACCGATCGCCAGCAGCGGGCCGATGAGATCGCCGAGAAGCTCGCCGAGCTGCGCACCAAGCGTGACGAGCTGGCGGCGGATGTGCCCAAGGCCGCGATGGCGGTCTACCAAGAACTCCTCGACACCCGCGGCGAAGACGCGATGGCCCCGATGGAGGTTGTCGATCGCAAACGCCACGAGTATGTGTGCGGGTCGTCGATGATGTCGGTTCCGATGGAAGTCGCCGCGTCGCTGATGCAGGGCAAGCTGACCACCTCGCCAAACGACGGGTGCATCTTGTACCTGACCGAAGAGGTCGAGGAAGAGCTGTCCAAAGCGTTCAAGAAGTGAACGCGGGTACAGGCTGACTGGAAAGCTGACGAACAATCAAAGCATGTTTAGAAGCCGCGGACTGGTTGGGTCTGCGGTTTTTCTTCGATCATCTCGCTGCTGATGGTCTGGACCGAATCCTCGGCCATCAGCGGGAGCCCGAGGTGCTTGCAGGCTCGGTTGGTGAGCATCCGCCCGCGTTTGGTGCGGGCGAGGAAGCCGATCTGCAGGAGGTAGGGCTCGACGACATCTTCGAGGGTGCCCGTGTCCTCGTTGAGGGTGGCGGCCACCGCTTCGAGCCCGACGGGCCCGCCGGCGTAGATGGTGCGGATGGTCTTGAGGTAGGTCCGGTCGAGCTCGTCGAGCCCGAGTGCATCGATGCCTTCGAGCTTGAGGGCGTCGTTGACGACCGAGTTGTCTGTGAGCCCCTCAGCGCGGACGGCGGCGTAGTCGCGGACGCGCCGGAGCAGGCGGTTGGCGATGCGGGGGGTGCCGCGGGATCGTGAGGCGATCGAGCTCATGGCGTTGGGCTCTGGGGTGCCCATGCTCAGCAGCGAAGACGAGCGGTTGAGGATGTGGACGAGCTCGTCCTCACCATAGTATTTGAGGTGGTGGGTGATCCCGAAGCGGGATCGCATGGGCGACGAAAGCAGCCCGGCCCGGGTGGTCGCGCCGATGAGCGTGAAGGGGGCGCACTTGATCTGCACGGTGCGGGCGTTGAGCCCGGTGTCGAGGCAGACATCGATGCGGAAATCCTCCATCGCCGGATAGATGAACTCCTCGACAGCGATCGGCAGGCGGTGGATCTCGTCGATGAACAGCACATCGCCTGGTTGCAGGCGCGTGAGCACGGCGACGAGGTCGGTCCCACGGGCAAGGGCGGGCCCGGAGGTCGTGTGGACCTTGGTGCCCAGCTCGGTGCCGATGACATGGGCGAGGGTGGTCTTGCCCAGCCCTGGGGGGCCGTGGAGGAGGATGTGCTCGAGGTGCTCGGCGGCGTCGAGGTCGGTCGCGTTCTTCTGGCGGGCTTTGACGGCTTCGATCGCGATGAGCAGGCGCTCGATGAGCTCGGGCTGCCCGATGTATTCGTCGATGGTCTGGGGACGCAGCGCCCAGTTGGCGTGCTCCTCGACGGGGGTAGCGGTGGGTGCGATGATTCGATCGGTGGCCATGTCTGGAGTGTATCGGGTATTGATCGGGTATGGCGTGAAATGATCGTGTTTCTCGATGATTCTCGGTGAGGTCGTGCCCGATTGTGCGCAGAAAAACAGGGAAGCGTGTGCTTCCCTGCTGGTGTGTTTGGTTGCTCGGGCTTGCGTGATTAGTGGGCCGGGGTGGCTTCTTCGACTGCTTCTTCGACGGCTTCTGCTTCGCTGGGCTCGCCTTCGCGTGGGAGCAAGTCGGGGGCGTTGGCGAGGTTGTAGGCCACGATCGCGGCGTTGGTCGCCGACTGCATCAGGTACTCCTCGATCGCCAAATCGAGGGTGTCGTTCTGGGTGTGCCAGCCGTAGCCGTACTCGGCGCGTCCGATCTCGTCCCAGAAGAACCCGGGGACGCCGATCTTGTTGAAGGACGCGTGGTCCGAGCCGCCGTGGGTCTCGATCTTGGGCCCGGTCGGGCGGATGTTGACATTGAGGTGCTCATTGTCGGTTTCGGAGAAGAACACGCCGTTGATCGGGGCGGTGGCGGCGGCGAAGTAGTCAATCATAAAGTCCGCGGCCGGGACCCCGCCCTGGTAATTGGTGCCGCCGTCATCGACGAAGGCGGCGGAGATGTTGGCGAGTTCGTCTTCGCTCAGGCTTTCGATGTAGCCCTTGGAACCCAGCAGGCCCTGCTCCTCGCCGCCCCAGAGGGCGAAGCGGATGGTGCGCTTGGGTTGCACACCAGCATCCATCAAGATCCGTGCGGCTTCGATGGTGACGGCGGTGCCTGTGCCGTTGTCGGTGGTGCCTTGTGAGCCCGGGCCGTCCCATGAGTCCATGTGACCCGAGATGATGATGACCTGCTCGGGGAACTCGGTGCCCGGGATCTCGGCGATGACATTGTACACCGGGAATGGACCGGCCTGGAGGTTGTGCTCGAGGTCGAACTCGACCTGGATATCTACACCTTCATTGACGCGGGCGGCGAGGTAGTCGTAGTCGCTCTGGCGGACATTGATCTCGATGTCCTCGGGGTAGTCGGCGAGCTTGCGCTCGCGCCAGTTGTTCGACGAGGTGGTCCAGACGCGTTCGTCCTTGGAGCTGGAGATGAACCCGTTGGGGTTTTCGCTCAGGACGGCGGAGAGGACCGCGTCCTTGGTCTCGGACTCTGATTTTTCTTGGGCTTCAGCGATGCTGGCGCGGGTGAACTCAAGCGGGAACTCGTTGCCCGATGCGGAGCGTGACACGCCCTCGGCGGTGTCGCCGTCGAAGGTCAGCTCGATGTTCGAGGTGCCCATGTCGTGCTTCCACTGGAAGGTGACGGTGTTGCCATCGCGGGTGAAGTCGGAGATCGGGCCACTGGAGAAGTTGCTGATGTCCATTGAGCCAGATACTTCATCGCCTGAATCATCATTGTTTTCATCGAGCACGAAGGTCGCGGGGACCGGGGAGCCGTGGTAATCGAAGCTGCCCTTCCAGGTGTTGGAATCGCTGGCGACGGCTGGTGCTTCATCCGCGGGCTTGTCGAGCTCCATGCGGAGTTCGTGGCGTTGGTCCATGCGTTCGCGCATCAGGAATCCGGTCGAGCGGATCCCGCCGCGGCCGGCGTAGTTTGGGGCGAGCAGCACCCATGCGTCGCTGTAGCTGCCCTTGTTGGCTTCGTACTCGTCCATGGTGGTGGGGAGCTGCATGACCGAGCCGGTGGTGGGGCCGTCGGTACCCTTGGACCAGGCGAGTGTGGAGAACTCGAGCTCGCGGACTTCTTTGGGTGTGCTGTTGCGACGACCTGAGGCGAGCAGCACGCGCCCGGTCGATGGTCCACGATCGAAGCGGGTCTCGACCTCGCCCCATTTGTTCAGGTGGGCGTTGGACATGCCGAAGGATTCGAAGTTGCTGCGTGCCCAGCGCTGTGCGTTTTCAAGGCTCGATGAGCCGGTGAGGCGTGGCCCGAACGTGTTGCACATCTCGGTGAGGGTGGCGAGGACATGGGAGTTGTCTTTGCCTTGTTCGATGATCCTGGCGATGGTGACGGGATCGCCCATTTCGATTTGTGGGACAGGTGTCGCAATACCATCGATGACGGCGTAAGTGCCGGGGGCGGAAATCTCTGCATCGAGGGCGGCGTTGTTCTCGACAACTGTGGTGCTCTGGCAGGCGGTCAGCGAGAGGCAGGAGCCGGCGAGGGCGAGGACAATAAATCGAGCGGGGGTGCGCATCGGGTTTCTCCGTGGTGGTGTAGATCAGCGGATCGGATGGATCGAGCGATCGTGGGGGCTTTGTGTGCTCGAGTGAGCGTTGGGTATCTATACCAACACCGATCGGATGCGTTGCACACGATCGGGCGGTGTTGACATGCTAGCAGAGACTCGCGCGTCTGTGGGATTGGTGTGTGATCTACGCTCGATTACTCGAGTGGTAGACCTTTCTTCTTCCAGAGCTTGATCAGGCGATCGAGCTCGATGGGTTCCCAGATGCGACCGTTGGCCAGGCGGACGCGGAGCAGGTCGCCGTGGGTGTCGTAGAGGGTGACGGTGGGGGGGGTGTCGTCGGAGACCTTGGTGGTGATGCGGGTGAGGTCCGGGGTGTCTTCGGGCTGCTCGACGATGTCCCAGCGGAGGGTGATGGTGCCCTGGGCGCTGTTGTAGGCGTAGGAGGCGTATTCGCCCGGGTCGGCGTTCTTGGCGAGCATGGTGCCGATGAGGTAGGACTGGACCTGTGAGAGGTAGCCCTCGCCCTGGATCATCGGGTGGGTCTTGACGGGTGTTTCGCCCTTCTGGTCGAGCACGATGACCATGCTCTTCTTCGAGCGGGCGCCGGTGATGATCGAGGTGGTCTGCTCACCGTCGCGTCGCAGGGACATTTTGATGGTCCAGGATTCTTCGTCGGTGTCCTCGGACATGTAGAAGGTGGCGCGGGTGTCGACGCGGATATCGTCTTCGAGGGCCATCGCGTCGATTTGGACGAAGTAGCCGATGGAGCGGTCGTCGTCGTTCCAGGAGCGTTTGGGCTTCTCGGAGAGCTCGCCCTTGAAGCCGCCCCAGGATTTGATCTTGCGGTAGCCGAACTCGGTGGCGTCCATCTCGTCGCCGGTGGGCGAGGGGAGGTAGAGGCGTTCCCAGCGGTCTTTCTTGCCGGTGAGTGCTTGCTGGTAGTGTTCGACGGATCGGACATCGAGGAAGGCGAACATCTTTTTGATGGCTGCGGATCGGCGGACATCGTCCTTGCTCGGGTTGCCCAGATCCATGGTGGCCAGCGAGGTCTCGTAGTAGGCGCGGGCTTTGTCGAAGTCGGCGTAGGTGGTGGTGAGGTCGAAGATGACGAATCGGCGTGGCTCGGACTGGAAGATGGTCATGCCTCGGACGGCGTCGGCTTTGCCGTCGGTGCCCGGGATGCGGATGTAGAAGCGTTCGCCGGTGCGGAGCCCGATCTTGAGGCTCGGATCACGCGAGAGGACCTTGCCGGTGCGCGAGCTGGCGAAGCGGGTGAGTTGGGTGATGATGTTGTCAGCGACTTGGGCGAGGGTGAGGTCGGGGTCGGTGGTTCTTTGCTCCTTGATGAGCATGACACCGATTTTGTTGGGCAGCCCGATGCCCATGGTGGAGTTGTTGCCGAAGCTGGTGGTCTCGGTGATCGAGCCCTTGGGGAGGTAGATGTTGAGGTTCATCGCGTCGATGCGCATCGGGCTGTTTTCAAGCTCGATGGGCTCGGGTGTGGTGGTGACTGTTGGGTTTGGGGCTGATTTGGGGGTCTGAGGCGGGGTGGTCGTGGTGCCCTGGGCGAAGGACTGCGATGTCAGCAGCGTGAGGGCCGCAAGGGTGGTTCCGATAAGAACTGTCCTGAGGCTGCGTGGTTGGGGGTTGCCGGTGGCTTTGGGGTGTGGAGCGTCGTACATTGGATGGGTTCCTGGGTAGATGAAGCTTTGCACACTCTTGATCGGTCAAATGGCGGGGATTTGGGGAGAATCGGGGAGGTATGTACTGGGCAAGGAGCAAGCCGTAGATTTGGTATGGTAGCGGAGGCTTTGTGGGTGATCCGGGCGTGAAGATTTACGCAATGTTCACGCCGAGGATTGACTCGGACGGGGGCGGGTCTACGCTTCTCTTCCCGACTTTGAGTGGCTGGAACACCAGTGCGTTTATGATCGGGATTTCAATGACTTGTTCGCGGTGGCGAAGTTGAATGCGAGAAGGGTCTCGCATCGAACCATCGCGGGTTGTTGGTGCCTTCGGGTAGATAAAAAGAGCTGTTTATAGCTCAAAAACGCAGAAAGGATCGACATGTCGATCAACAAAATCCGTATCCGTCTCGAAGCTTATGACCACATCGCGCTGGACTCGTCCGCACGCGAGATCGTGGATCATGCCAAACGCACCAACGCCAAAGTGAAGGGCCCTGTTCCTTTGCCGACCCGCGTCGAGCGCTACACCGTGCTCCGCGGCCCCTTCGTGGACAAGAAATCACGCGAACAGTTCGAGATCCGCACCCATAAAAGGATCATCGATATCCACGAACCAAACAGCCGAACCGTCGAAGCGCTCAACCGCCTCGTCGTTCCAGCGGGTGTGTTCGTGAAGATCAAGGCTTAACTCTGCAGGCTTGCCCATTCGGGTGAGCCTGTGTTTGTATGTATACACCAGTACGCCTTGCATGAGCGGGGCGCCAACAACGAGACTTCCTCTGCTAGGTTCACGCCATCGGCATGAAGCGGTTCCCGCCCGACGCGGGGATGAAGGACAGAACAATGACCGCACCAAGTAAATCGGCCCACATGCTGGGTAAAAAAATCGGTATGACCCGCGTTTACGACGATAAGGGCGTTTCGAGCCCTGTCACCGTGATCAAGGTCGATCCCAACACCGTGACCCAGGTCCGCACGATCGAAAATGACGGCTACAGCGCTGTTCAGATCGGTGCCGGCGAGATGAAGGCTCGTAACTCGACCATGCCCATGATCGGGCACGATGCCAAGGCTGGTGCTGGGCCGCTGAGAAAGCACGCTGAGTTCCGCGTTGAGGACGGGGCCGAGGGCGAGTGGGAACTCGGCCAGGTTCTGACCGTGAGCACCTTCGACGACATCAAGTTCGTCGATGTGATCGGTACCAGTAAGGGTAAGGGCTTTGCTGGTGGTATGAAGCGGTGGGGCTTTAAGGGCCAGCTGGCTTCGCACGGTGTTGAGCGTAAGCATCGTTCGCCGGGTTCGATCGGTGGTCACGGCAACAACGCTGGTAAGTCCGGCCGCATCAAGAAGGGCAAGAAGATGGCGGGGCACACCGGTTCACGCCGGATTACGACCCGTTCGCTCGATGTGGTCCGCGTGGATGCCGAGAACGGCATCTTGCTGGTCAAAGGCCCGGTCCCTGGGCACAACAACGCTTGGGTGGAAATCCGCCCAGCAACCAGACTTTATCGTCCAAAGGCAGCAATTGTTGCGAAGGGATGATCAAATAGTTGATCTTTGTATTTGAGCGGTCAATAATCTCCGCTCAAAGATGAGTAGGTCGCACTAGCGAAACCGCTTGTATGAATTTAGTCATTGTCCCAGCGGAAGCTGGGCGCAATGCCGAGTCAAGCTTGAGTCACTGAACACTGTTGTTTGGAAGCAAACGATGGTGGCCGAAAGGCGATATTCATGGCCGGGCGAGGCGTATTGGGCCGGTAGCCTGCTCAGCGTGTGCTGGGCGAGATGGTGCCGGGTGGTCCGACAGGCGTTCGACGAGGTATAGACCGATGGATGTCCCCGTTTATTCAATGAGTGGTAAGGCTGCAGGCACAATGTCTGTGGACGAGATCGCGCTCGGCGAAACAATCAATGCAGATCTGCTCAAGCAGGCGTTCGTGATGTATCACGCTAACCGCCGCCAGGGTTCTGCACGCTCGAAAAACCGTGCTCTTCTCGCGTACTCGCGTGCGAAGATTTACAAGCAGAAGGGCACTGGCCGTGCCCGTCATGGTGATAAGAAATCAAACACCATGCGTGGTGGTGGGCATGCCCATCAGAAGACACGCGTGCGTGAAGATTACCACCAGAGCATGCCTAAGAAGATGCGTCGCAAAGCCAACCGCAATGCGCTGCTCTGCAAGCTCCTCGACAACGAAGTGCGCGTCATCGACGGGCTCAACTTCGAGACCGCTCGCACCAAGGACTTCGTGTCCTTCCTCGATGCGATCAAGGTCGATCGTGCTTCGCTCGTCGCGCTCTCGGGCGATGGTGAGAAGAGCAAGAACGCCCGCCTGAGTGCTCGCAATGTCGATGGCGTCACGCTCTGTCGTGCGGATCAGCTCAACGCGTTCGAGATGCTCAACAATCGCTACTTGGTGATTGACAAGGCTGATCTCGAAGCGTGGCTCGCGGGTCCAAGTTCGCAAACCGGTAAAACTGGAGGTGCGAAGTGAAACTTGAAGCACACTACATTCTGCGTAAGCCGCTGCTGACTGAAAAGAGCACCGCACAGATGGAAAGCGATAATGTGTACACCTTTGAAGTCGATCGTCGTGCCGGTAAGGACGATGTGAAGGCTGCTGTTGAAAAGGCGTACGGGGTCAAGGTTGTTAAGGTGACCACGCAGGTGCGCAAGGGTGGCTCACGCCGCTTCCGCTACGGCACGGTCGCTGAGAACAGCTGGAAGCGTGCGGCCGTCAAGGTCGCTGAAGGTCAATCAATCGAGCTCTTCTGAGCCGGTTCGTAAAGAAAGGATTTAGATATGGCTATTCGTATCTACAAACCAACCAGTGCGGGCCGCAGAAACGCTTCGGTCAACCTCAACGAAGAGGTGACCAAGAAGACTTCTGAGAAGAGCCTGCTCTCCCCGCGTCCTCGTCGTGGTGGGCGTAACCATCAGGGCAAGATCACCGTTCGTGGTCGTGGTGGAGGCGCTAAGCGCATGTACCGCCAGATCGACTTCAAGCGTCGTGACCGTGATGGGGTCGAAGGCACCGTGGTCGGGATCGAATACGATCCAAACCGCACCTGCCACATCGCCCTGATCGAGTACGCCGATGGCGTGAGACGATACATCCTGGCTCCTGTCGGTCTGACCGACGGCGACAAGGTGATGTCCTCGGCCACCGAAGCGATCGAGCCAACTGTTGGATCACAGATGTCGCTGCGTTACATCCCTTCGGGCATGAATGTGCACTGCATCGAACTTCTTCCTGGTGCTGGCGGCAAGCTTTGCCGCTCGGCCGGTGCGTCGGCTCGCCTGACGAACAAGGAAGGCAAGTACGCCACATTGGTGATGCCATCTGGCGAAACCCGTCGTGTGCTGATCGATTGCCGGGCGACAGTTGGTCAGGTCGGCAACACCGATCACCAGAACCGTCGTCTTGGTAAGGCTGGTATCAGCCGTCACTTGGGGCGTCGTCCCAAGACTCGTGGTGTGGCGATGAGTCACCATGCTCACCCGATGGGTGGTGGTGATGGTCGCAGTAAGGGTGGTCGTGCTCCAGTGAGCAAGTCGGGTACCTTGGCCAAGGGTGGCGGCACGCGTGATCGTAAGAAGCCATCACAAGATTTGATCCTCCGTCGCCGCAAGAGTAAGCGGTACGGGCAACTGAAGTAAGGCGAGGAAATACCCTATGGGACGCAGTCTGAAAAAGGGTCCGTATGTTGTCGAGAGCGTGTACCGCAAGGTCATGAAGCAGACAGAGGCGGGCGAGAACAAGCCAATCAAGACCTGGGCACGCTCGTGCACCATCGTTCCTGAGTTTGTGGGTTTCACATTCCAGGTCCACAACGGGAGAGCGTTCTTGGATGTGTATGTGACAGAGGATATGGTTGGGCACAAGCTCGGCGAGTTCTCGATCACCCGTACATTCCGAGGTCATACGAATAAGAAGGAAGGCCTGAAGGCCGGTCGCTAAGAAATAATCGTTGATTATTCAAACACGATC
The DNA here is from genome assembly GCA_963976625.1 of uncultured bacterium. Classification (GTDB taxonomy): domain Bacteria; phylum Planctomycetota; class Phycisphaerae; order Phycisphaerales; family UBA1924; genus UBA1924. The sequence goes on along the minus strand of CAXBLA010000008.1, from coordinate 14,332 downwards.
GCATCAGGGAAGGAATACGCCGTGCGACTACGAGCTAAAGAACTAAAAACACGAGCAGCAGAAGCAGGAGTGAGCGTTGAACAGCTCGCCGATGCGGTCGCTCGTGATGGGCTGACTGGCGAAAAAGCTGTGTCAGCAGTGAGAAACTGGATGGGTGGCAAGGGCTATCCAAAGTGCACCAAGGGTGACATTGAGGCGATGGCGACTGCGGTCGGCTGTCTCTCCAAGGACATCGCCAAGTTCACTTCCGAGGTGCGTAATCACCGCGGGAGCCCGAAGAAGGCCAAGCTCGTCGCGGACATGATCCGTGGCAAGAGCTTCGAAGACGCGAACAACATGCTCGCGTTCTCGACCAAGCGTGCTTCGGTCAACATCCAGAAGGCACTCAACGCTGCGACCTCCGATGGTGAGCAGTTCGGTGCAGACCGCGGCGAAATGTTTGTCAGCGAGGTCACTGTTGATCGCGGACAGCACATCAAGCGGTTCCGTCCAAAGGATCGTGGGCGTGCCCATCCGATCCTCAAACGTACCAGCCACATCACCGTGTCTGTTCAGGAGCGAAGCTAATGGGACAGAAATCACATCCATACGGATTTAGACTCGGGATCACCGAAACTCACCGCTCACGCTGGTACGCCCCCAAGGCGCTCTACGGCGAGCTGCTGGTCGAGGACGAGAAGATCCGTAACTACCTCGATAACCGGCTCAACCGAGTCCCGCCGAACGCGATGGTCTCCGATATTCATATCGAGCGGACACGCGAAGAGCTCAAGATCATTGTCCGGACCGCACGTCCTGGGCTCGTCATCGGCCCCAAGGGTGCTGAGGTCGATCGCATGACCGAAGAGCTCCAGTACATGACCGGGCGTAAGGTGTCGATCTCGATCATCGAGATCCGCGAGCCCGACATGGACGCACAGCTTGTGGCAGAGAATGTCGCTGAGCAACTCAAGAAGCGTATGGGTTTCCGTCGCTTGGTGAAGATGCGTTCGGAAGCCGTGATGCAGGCGGGTGCGCTGGGTGTCAAGATCCAGATCGCCGGTCGCCTTGGCGGTGCGGAAATGTCGCGTCGCATGGATGTCCGTTTGGGTGCACTGCCCCTCTCGACCCTCCAGGCGAACATCAACTACGGATTCGCTGAGAGTCTCACGACTTACGGCATCCTCGGCGTGAAGGTATGGATCTACAAGGGCCCGTACTCGAGCGAAGCAGAAGAGAACCAGTCCAACGCAGCAGGCGCACAAGCTCGTGCCCGTGGTCGTCGGTAAATGAACATTGATGGTCAGCCGATCGGGCTGATTTGGAAGGAATGCATGTATGCCTCCATATAAAATTCCCAAGCGCGTCAAGCACCGCAAAGAGTTCCGCCGAGTGCGGGATCGCAAGGCAACCAAGGGCAACTATGTTGCGTTTGGTGAGTTCGGACTCCAGGCCCTCGAGCCCTGCTGGCTCAAGAGCAACTGTATCGAAGCCGGGCGTGTGACCTGTCAGCACTACCTCAAGCGTGAGGGCAAGCTGTTCATCCGCGTGTTCCCGGACAAGCCGATCTCCAAGAAGCCACTCGAAACCCGCATGGGTAAGGGGAAGGCGGAGGTCGATTACTGGGCCGCTCGCGTCAAGCCCGGCACGGTGCTCTTCGAGCTCGCGGGTGTGAGCGAAGTGCGTGCCCGCGGGGCGTTCTTCCGGATCGCGATGAAGATGCCTATCCGGTGTCGGATGATCGGTCGACGGGTAGAGGTTTAAGGCATTGAGCCTTTGGTTGGCCTTGAGTTGATCAGAAGGTCCAAGGAGTAAGTGATGACCGGAACAGAAGTACGCAAACTCAGTGATGAAGAGATCTCAGTCGAGCTCGGAAACCTGCGTGGCAAGTTGCTCGCTCTCAAGAACAAGAGCGTGAGCGAGAAGATCGAAGACACGACCCAGTTCGGCAACTTCCGCAAGGATATCGCCAGGTTGCTCACCGAGCAGACCGCACGGGCCGCGAGCTAATACGATTGGCGTTGCCCGGACGGGAATGCCCCGAACGGAAAAGCCAGGAGAAAACGATGAGCAACAACGAAACAAATGCTGACAGCAAGGGCGCCAAGATCGGCGTAGTGGAAACAGACGCACGGGACAAGTCCCGCAAGGTCGTGATCCAGTACAAGTCAAAGCACCCCAAGTACGGCAAGTATGTGAGCAAGCGGACGGTTCTGCATGTTCATGACGAGAAGAACGAATCGCACATCGGTGATGTCGTTGAGATTGCCCAGTGCAAGCCGGTCTCCAAGACCAAAAGCTGGACCCTCACACGCATCGTTGAGAAGCGCAGCCTCTGAGGCACGCAGATTCGGTGATCGTCGGTTGAAAGATACGAACGGAAACTCACGGGTGATATTGCCCGAGTGAAATAAGGCAGCGCAAGCTATGCTCCAACAAGAATCAAGATGTGAAGTCGCAGATAACTCGGGCGGTAAAATCGCTTATGTTATCCGTGTCTACGGCGGCTCAACCCGTCGCGACGGCTTAACTCGCAAGCAAGCACATATCGGTGACAAGGTCATGGTCTCGATCAAGAAGGCCCTTCCGGGTTCTGATGTCAAGACCGGTGAGATGTACAAGGCTGTCGTCGTTCGCGTCGCCCGCAACATCCGTCGTAAGGACGGCTCGTATGTCAAGTTTGACTCGTCAGCCGTGGTCCTCATCAATGATGACGGCAACCCGAAGGGCACACGCATCTTCGGCCCTGTCGCCCGTGAACTCCGCGAGAAGAAGTACATGAAGATCGTCTCGCTTGCACCGGAGGTTGTGTAATGCCTAAGCATGTAAGAAAAGGCGATCAAGTCATCGTCACATCCGGCGACCACAAAGGTGTCACCGGCGAAGTCACTGAAGTGATCAACAAGTCCGACTCGGTCATCGTCAAGGGCGTGAACCTGCGGACCAAGCACATCAAGCCAACGCAGCTCAACCCGCAGGGTGGGATCGTCCAGGTAGAAGCACCGCTTCATATCTCGAAGGTCAGCCCGGTCGTGGACGGCAAGGCGACACGCGTGCGGTTCGTCACCGAATCCGACGGCAGCAAGAACCGTGTCGCCGTTCGTGGCGGCCAGGTGCTCGGCCCGGTCTCAGGACCCAAGGGCTAATCAGCATAATCACATAGGTTGTGCTCGGATGGAAACCGAGCACGCTAAAACCAGCCCGGACGGGCGAAGTGGAAAGACGATATCATGGCGAAGAAAGTTCAATACGACGAGGCAACGATCGAAGAGGCATTGAAGCCTCAGAAGCCGCGCCTCAAAGCGCTGTTCGAGGACACCATCTGTCCCAAGCTCGAAGCCGAGTTTGGTCTCAAGAACAAGATGGAGATGCCCAAGCTCGAGAAGATCACGATCAATGTGAATGTTGGTCGTCACATCGACGGCACCAAGGTTCCTGCGAACATCACCGATGCGGTGATCCACACCCTGACCACGATTTCTGGGCAGAAGCCTCAGATGATCCTGGCCAAGAAGAGTGTGTCGAACTTTAAGGTGCGAGAGGGCTATGTCACTGCTTATAAGGTGACCCTCCGTCGCGAGCGTATGTGGCACTTCGCTGATCGCTTCATGAACCTGACCACCCCCCGTATCAAGGACTTCCGCGGTCTGAGTGACAAGGCGTTCGATCGCCAGGGCAGCTACTCGGTCGGGCTCAACGAGCAGGGCGTGTTCCCAGAGATCAATATGGCCGAGCAGAACTTCACGCACGGCATGAACATCAACTTCAGTTTCAGCAACTCGAACCAGAAGGTCAGCCGCTTTGTGCTCGCCGAACTCGGGATGCCGTTCAAGAAACCAGCCAAGTCCAAGAAGAAGAACTGATACAGACACGCCTGTTATCAGGTTGAAGGAAAAGACCCATGGCCACCAAAGCTCAAGTCGCAAAGAGTAAAAGAACACCCAAGTACTCGTCACGCACCGTGCGTCGCTGCGAGTTGACCGGGCGTGCACGAGGCGTATACCGCAAGTTCCGCATCAGCCGCATCATGCTCCGCAAGCTCGCGCTTGAGGGCAAGATCCCCGGGATGCGGAAGGCAAGCTGGTAAATCAATCAGCCGAAGAATCGCAATCAAGTACGCCATTGAAGTACGAAATGACCAACGCTCCCAGTTGACGACGCAGTCGATGGGAACTCCAGAATAGGGCAAAGGGAACAACCTATGTCAATCAGTGATCCAGTCGCAGACATGCTTACCCGTATCCGCAACGCTACGCGTAACCGCTCCAAGAGCGTCGTCTGTCTCAACAACAAAGTCTGCCAGGGTGTCGCCAAGGCGCTGCTGGCCGAGGGCTACATCAACGGCTACGAAGTGGTCGAGGATAACAAGCAGGGCACCATCCATGTGGAGCTCAAGTACGGCCCCCGCGGCGAAGTGCTGATCCACGAGATCAAGCGCATGTCCAAGCCGGGCTGTCGTGTCTACCGCCAGGTCGACAACATCCCGTCACCTATGCAGGGTCTGGGCATCTCGATCGTCTCGACGAACAAGGGTGTGCTCTCGGATCGTCAGTGCCGCGATGAACGCGTCGGCGGCGAACTCCTCTGCACCGTCCTCTAATACGAACGCTTTATGCATGAAGAACCGTGTCGATGAGCTGCGTGCTCGGGGCACATAACGAAGATTGGAATCCCCGGCCACCTGAACACCGCTTCACTGGTCGGACGAGACACACAATCTGAAAGGAACGCGAAATGTCGCGAATCGGTAAAAAATCAATCTCGGTCCCGAGCAAAGTCAAGGTTAACCTGTCGGGCAACACGATCTCGATCGAAGGCCCAAAGGGCTCGTTGTCCTACGACTTCCGCCCGGAGGTGCAGGTCAGCTACGACGAGGGTGACAAGAGCATCTCCGTGAGCATGGACGAGGCACTGATCGCCAAGAAGCGTTCCAACGGCGCCTACTGGGGCACGACTCGCGCCTTGATCAACAACATGATCGAGGGCGTTGAAAAGGGTTACGAAAAGCGTCTGCAGGTCGTCGGTGTCGGTTGGACCGCCACAGTCAACGGCAGCAACTTGGCCCTCAAGGTCGGGTACGCAAACACCATCCTGATGCCGATCCCAACTGGTCTGACCGTCACTGCTGAGAAGCAGGTGATCACGATTAACGGTGCTGACAAGCAAGCGGTGGGGCACTTCGCCGCATCGACCCGTGCCAAGCGCAAGCCAGAGCCATACAATGGCAAGGGCATCAAGTACCTCGATGAGGTCATCCAGCGTAAGCAGGGCAAGGCGTTCGGTAAGTAAGCAGATCGATCGAAACAATGATTTAACTCGTATGGCTGCCTAGGGCAGTGCATCATGAGAGGTAAGCACGATGAACAAGAACAAACAAAAAGATGTTCGCAGAGCACGCCGCCGGATCGGTATCCGCAAGCGTATCGCGGGTACCCCAACCCGTCCGCGCCTCGCGATCTACCGCTCGCTCAACCACATGTACGCTCAGGTAATTGACGACCTGGCGGGCGTGACCTTGGTGAGCGCTTCGAGCCGCGACAAGGATGCGAAGATTGATGGTACATCAGGCAACGCGAAGGCCGCCGAATCGGTCGGTGCTTTGCTCGCCGAGCGGGCCAAGGCGGCCGGAGTCACTCAGGTGGTCTTCGATCGCGGCGGATTCAAGTTCCACGGACGCATCCAGGCGTTTGCCGACGCAGCCCGCAAGGGTGGTCTTGACTTCTAAGGCCCCAACTGAAAGAGACAGCAACCATGGCTGAAATGCTTGACGAAAGTAAGAACCTCGAATCCCATACCGTCGGAATCTACCGCACGGCTGCCACCGTCAAGGGTGGTCGACGCTTTAGCTTCGGCGCTCTTGTCGTGATCGGTGACCGCAAGGGCAAGGTCGGCTACGGCTACGCCAAGTCGACCGAAGTCCCGACAGCGATCGAGAAGGCTCAGAAGTACGCGAAGCGCACCCTCACCAGCGTCCCGATGGCCGGCACTACGCTGCCCCACGAGATCGAAGGCAAAGCGTGTGCATCCAAGGTCCGCCTGATGCCTGCTTCACCGGGTACCGGTGTTGTGGCTGGCGGCACCGTCCGTGCGGTCCTTGAGATTGCGGGCGTCACCGACTGCCTGACCAAGTGCACCGGCTCGACGAGCAAGCTCAACACTGTGAAGGCCGTGATTGACGGGCTCAGCCGTCTTCGTACCCGCGAAGGTATCGCCGAACTCCGCGGCGTCGAGATCGAGACCACCGACATCGAAGAACGCATCAAGCGAGGCAACAAGTTTATGCCGACCTTGAAAGAGGGCGCCGAGAAGATGGCCGCTCCGGTCAACACCATCGGTCAGGACCGTGGTCGCGGTGGACGCGGCGGCGGTCGTGGCGGACGCGGCGGCAACGACCGTGGTCGTGGCGGCAATGATCGAGGCGGACGCGGCGGACCACAGGGTGCTCCTGCGGGCGACGCGCCAGCAGCGGCACCGGCTGCACCTGCAGCACCAGAATCCAACAGCTAAACACACAAGAACAACAGTTCCCCGGGAGTAACCGGCCATGATGATTCACGAAGTCACCGCAATCGCGGGCAAGTACAAACAACGCAAGCGCATCGGACGAGGCGTGGGCTCGGGCAACGGCAAGACCGCTGGTCGTGGTATGAAGGGTGCCGGTGCTCGTACCGGTCATTCCAAGCTCTACCAGTTCGAGGGTGGCCAGATGCCATTCTTCCGCCGCATGCCCAAGTTCGGTTTCACCAACGCGAACTTCAAGACCCTGTTCTGGACGGTCAACCTGGGCGACATTGTTGCTCATCCTGACTTCAAGAGCGGCGGCGAAGTGAACCACGAAACCCTCATCAAAGCGGGTCTCGTGCGTGACACCTCACGCAACCTCAAGATCCTCGGTGGTCTCGAGGACGGCCAGGACAGCATCTCTGTCAAGCTGACCATCAACTCCAACCGCGTGACTGATTCAGCCCGCAAGTTGGTCACCGATGCGGGTGGTTCGGTCACCGAGACCGGGACACGCCGCGACCGGGTCCGTGGTGTTGATCGCAACTCAGACGATCGCACGCCCAAGAACCTGACCAAGAAGCTGAAAAACCAGGAGTGGCACCGCAAGCGCTCCGAGGCTTTCGCCAAGGGTGAGGTTCTCAAGAAGAAATAACCATATCGTTGTTCCAACGATCTTGTGAGAAACCAGACGCCGTGACTGATCGCTTGACACTGGACATCAAAGGCCAGGGATAAGAAATCGGTCACGGCGTTTCTCGAATACACTGCTTGATCGCGGTGAGTCGAAACCGAGGAGGACCCGTGCAGTGGTCCTCAGCCCCAACGGAGTATGCGATGCTTTTTAAGACGATCGCCAATGTATTTCGGATCGAAGAGCTCCGCAACAAAATCCTCTTTACCTTGGGGATGCTTGCGGTGTATCGCATCGGGTTCTGGATTCCAGTTCCTGGCGTGAACCAGACTGCGCTCGCCGAAGCGTTCCAGGCCTCGGCGGCTTCGGGCAGCACCGCGGGCAAGGTTGCCCAGTATGTCTCGATGTTCTCGGGCGGTTCATTTGGTCAATCGACCATCTTCGGGCTCGGGATTATGCCGTACATTACGGCGTCGATCGTTTTCCAGCTCTTCGGCTCGGTCTCGCCGCAGCTCAAGAAGCTCAAGGACGAAGGGCCGACCGGTCAGGCGAAACTCCAGGAATGGACACGCTATGTCACGGTGGGGCTCTGTCTTGTGCAGGCGGTCGGTTGGTTGACCTACATCTCTAAGCAGCGCCTTGTGTACGAACAGTGGGCGGATAACCCGCTCTGGTGGGTGATGGGTATTGCGACGCTGACCGCGGGCACCATCTTCCTCATGTGGCTCGGCGAGCAGATCGATCGCTTCGGCATCGGCAACGGCGTCTCGCTGATCATCATGGGTGGTATTCTCACGGGCATGCCCGGAGCGATCCAGAAACTCATCGTCGGGTTTGATCCTGAAGATGCGACGAAGATGGGCTGGATGGGATTGATCATCCTCATCGGGCTCTTCATCATGGTCGTTGCGGGGTCGGTGTTGTTGACGGTCGCCCAGCGGCGGGTTCCGGTGCAGCAAGCCAAACACTCGCGCGGCAAGCGGGTCTTTGGCGGGCAGAAGAGCTACCTCCCGCTGCGTGTGAATCATGGCGGTGTGATGCCGATTATCTTCGCGAGTTCGCTGATGATCTTTCCTTCGGTGATCCTCGGATACCTCTCGGACACCGCCGCGGCCAGCACGGGCGGCACGGGGGCGTACTACAGCATCATCAACTGGATCAACACCAACCTGCAGACCGGGCAGTTCCCCTACATCATGCTCTACATCGGGATGGTCTACTTCTTTAGCTACTTCTGGATCACGGTCCAGTTCAACCCGGAAGAGATGAGCAAGCAGCTGCGCGATCACGGCTCGTTTATCCCTGGGCTCCGCCCCGGTCCTCGAACCGCCGAGTATCTTGAAGCGGTGATGGAACGCATTACTTATGTCGGTGCGGCCTTCCTCGCGGTGATCGCGGTGCTCCCGATGGTCGCTAGTGCGAAGCTCGGGATTGACTTTACGGTGTCTCAGTTCCTTGGGGGGACGGGGCTGCTGATTGTGGTGTCTGTCGCGCTGGATTTCCTCCAGCGGGTCGAGGCCAACTTGCTCATGAGAAACTACGACGGGTTCTTGGGGAACTCGGCGGAGAAGAGCTGACCTCACCATGTAAATGGTCAGATGGTCAGAAAAGACAAAAAGTTGTTCGTTTTTCTCAAGGTTTGATCCCCGATCGAGCCCAGAAACGAACAAATCCGTTCCTTGATACGGTTCAAAGAGCGGATCGGGATGATTTTAGAGAGGATGGTGCCTATCATCCTCGCCCCCTAATACCTTGTAACGAGGTGTTTGTGGGTCAGTATTTGAAAGATTTGGGCCCAGTGATGGGTGCAAGGAACGCCGCAATAGCGGCAAGGGAGTTGTGATGAAGGTTTCATCCAGCGTAAAGCGCCGCTCAAAGGATTGTCAGATCGTTCGCCGCAAGGGGAAGGTGTTTGTCATCAACAAGAAGAACCCACGCTTTAAGCAGCGCCAGGGCTAACTTGTTTCACATGTCGTCTCGGCATGTGTGTTTGAACAGTTATACAGAGTACATCATGCACGATCAAAGCGATCGTGCTCTGACAGAATGCCCGGGATAATCCCGGTAACAGGAGCAACCAATGCCCCGTATCGCAGGTGTTGACATTCCAGATCGTAAGAAGATCTACTACTCGTTGCAGTACATCCATGGGATCGGTCCCAAGTTTGCAGCGGCGATCCTTGCCGAAGCAAAGATCAACCCCGAGACCCGTGCCAACGAGTTGAGCGAGACCGATGTGTCGCTGCTCAACACCGTCGTTGACGGTGGCTACTTGGTCGAGGGTGCCCTGCGTCGCCAGGTGCAGCAGAACATCCAACGCCTGCGTGAGATCCGCTCGTACCGTGGTGCCCGTCACCGCGCCGGGCTCCCAACTCGTGGGCAACGCACCCGCTGCAACGCTCGCACCCGTAAGGGCCGTGCGAAGACCGTGGCAGGCAAGAAGGGCGTCAAGGGCTAAACAGCCTCTGGCACCTGCCGGTGGTGGGCTTTGGTCTTTGGCCAAGTTCGCATCGGGACCAGTATTTCAGTTTAATGCGTTGGTCTCTGGCCGGCGTTTGAAGAGTACAAGACATTTCAGACTACATCGCAAGGTTCCAGCCAGATGCCGACAAGGCGTATGGATCATAAGTGGAACCGATAGGAGCGAAAGACCATGGCCAAGGCTGTTAAGAAGCAGAAGAAGATCCGTAAAGGTGTCGTACGCGGGATTGCCCACATCAAGGCGACTCACAACAACACCCTCATCACCGTTACCGATGTCAGCGGCGAGACCCTTGCATGGGACTCCGCGGGCACCATCGGTTTCAAGGGTGCACGCAAGTCCACCCCGTTCGCCGCGACCCGCGCCGGTGAGCAGTGCGGCCAGAAGGTCCGCAAGATGGGCATGAACGAGATCGAGGTCAAGATCACCGGTGCTGGCGCCGGTCGTGAGAACGCGGTTTCGGGTCTGGCTTCGACCGGGCTCCGCGTCACCGCGATTGAAGACCACACACCGGTCCCGCACAACGGCTGCCGCCCTTCCAAGAAGCGCCGCGTCTGATACAACACTTATCACCCCAGCATCCAACGGTGCAGGGGTGTTTTTTGTGGGCTCGTGTGTTTCTCGCGAGTCCAAACGATTGAAGTTCCCTTTTCGGAAAGAAAGAGCGCATCGACAGCAGGATGTGGTCTGTGAACCGGGCAGGGGTGAATGAACGAACCGGCAGTGGGCTCAAACGAGCCCGACCGCCTTGCTGAGGAGAAATGTCATGCGAGTACGCTGGCGTGGTCTAGAGTTGCCTTCACAGGTAGTCCCCGATCCAAAGTTCACCGGAGAGACCTTCGGGCGGTTGTCTGTCGAGCCATTCGAGCGCGGCATGGGCACCACCATCGGCAACTCCCTCCGTCGTATCCTCCTTTCCTCGCTTGAGGGTGCATCCGTCACCGCGATCAAGATCAAGGGTGTCGAGCACGAGTTCACCAGCCTCCCGGGCGTGCTCGAGGATACAACCGATATCGTTCTCAACATCAAGAACCTCATCGTCAAGCTCGAGGGTGACGAACCACGCGTGATGAAGCTGGCGGCCCAAGGCCCCGGCGAAGTCACCGCGGATCTCATCGAAGCCGACACCAATGTGACCATCGTCAACAAGGACCTGGTCATCGCGACACTCACCGAAGAGATCCCGTTCGAGATGGAAATCCATGTCGGCAAGGGTCGCGGGTATGTACCGGCTGCAGAACAGTTCGGTCGCAACGAGGATCAGGAAATCGGGATTATCCCGGTCGACGCGATCTACTCGCCCGTCCAGCGTGTCCGGTACAATGTCGAAGACACCCGCGTGGGCATGAAGACGAACTTTGACAAGCTGACGATGGAGATCTGGACCGACGGCACCGTCACCCCAGAGATGGCGCTTGTGGAAGCCGCCAAGATCATGCGCAAGCACCTCAACCCGTTCGTCCAGTACTTCAATGTCGGCGAAGAGCGCGTCTCTGAGAATGCAGCAGCCGCGGCTGGCGTGGACGAAGAACTCATCCGCAAGCTCAACATGCCGATCGAACAGCTTGACCTGTCCGTGCGTGCATCGAACTGCCTGGAATCCGCTCGCATCGACACGGTCGCCCAGCTGGTGACCAAGAGCGAGCCGGAACTGCTCAAGCTCCGTTCGTTCGGACGGACCTCGCTGCGTGAAGTGAAGCGGAAGCTTCTTGATATCGATTTGGACCTTGGTGTTGAACTCCCCGAAGGGTACAACGCTTCTGGTGGAATGCTTTAAGCGATCGGGTGCCCGTTGTGGACCTGTATCGATCAGTAATGGACTCTGACGCGGCGACGCGTCTTGAAAGTAGAGGAAAAAGCCATGCGTCATCGTAAAGCCGGCTTTAAGTTAGGTAGAACCACCGCTCACCGCGAAGCGATGCTTCGTAACATGGCCGCGAGCCTGTTCGAGCATGGTCAGATCACCACCACCGTGCCCAAGGCCAAGGCCCTCCAGCCGTTCGTCGAGAAGATCGTCACCAAGGCCAAGCGTGGCGATATGCACGCACGCCGTCGTGTGATCTCGATGCTCGGTCGCGATCGCAACGCCTTCGCGTGGTCCTTCGTCGCCAGCAACGCGACCGAAGAGCAGCGCGAGAAGGTCGAAGAGCAGCGCGAGTTTGTCAAGGGGTTCTTTGATATCCCCGAGACCGACCAGATCGAGCGCAACCGCTACGGCGAGCTCCGCAAGGCTCCCAAGCTGGTCCGCCACATCTTTGAGAATGTGGCTCCACGCTTCGAGGACCGCGCCGGTGGCTACACCCGCATCGTCCGCATCGGTCGTCACCGTCTTGGTGACGCGGCCGAGCTGTGCGTGATCCAGTTTGTCGGGAACGAAGAAGGCCCAGAGATCGGCGGCTCGCCATCTGGTCGTCGTCGCACCGCCGACAAGCGTACCGCGTTCGCTGCCAAGCTCCGCAAGGACGCACCGGTAGCCGCGGCTCCAGCAGCTGAGTCTGCACCGGAAGCATCCGAAGACGCTTCGGGCGACGAGTGATTCACCTGACCGGATGCGTCCGCATCCGATGAGTTGTACAAGCATGCCCCGTCCACTCTTGGGCGGGGTTTTTTGTGAACTGATTTTTATGAACTTCAATCATCGGATATGTACCGATGATGCTCAGGGAACTATGATCGCCCATGCTCAACGCACTCAACGAGATCGAAACGACCGGGCTCGCCGCCCTGCAAGCCGCCAGCACCCCCGAACAGCTCGAGGCCTGGCGCGTGGCGTATGTGGGCACCAAGGGCAAGATCCGCTCGGTGATGCCCATGATGAAGGATGTCGCCAAGGAGGACAAGGGGCTCGTGGGCAAGCGCCTCAACGAGGTCAAGACCGCCCTTGAGTCTGGTTTCCAGGTCAAGCAAAGCCAGCTCGGCGGCACTGGTGGTTCTGGCGCCGCTTCGGGCCCGATGATCGACATGACCGAGCCCGGGGTGATCAAGACCGAATCCATGGGACGCGAGCACATCATCACCCGCGTCCGCGGCGAGCTCGTCGAAATCTTCGCCCGCTTGGGCTTTGAGGTCGCTCAGGGCCCTGAGCTCGAGGACGAGGAGCACAACTTCGTCAAGCTCAATATCCCCGATGCCCACCCGGCACGCGACCCGATCGATAACTTCTATGTCGATGATCCACGCAAGGTCGATACGCCCCGCATGCTGCGGAGCCAGACCTCGACCGTGCAGATCCGCACGATGGTCGATGCCGTAGACAAGCAGTGGGGCCCGCCGATTAAAATTGTTTCGCCGGGTCGTGTGTATCGCCCGGACACGGTCGATGCGACGCATAGTTTTATGTTCCATCAGATCGAGGGGCTGTACATCGATCGGAATGTGTCGATGTCGGACCTGATGAGCACGCTGCTGCAGTTCGCCCGGGCGTACTTTGGCGAGGAGGCCGAGGTGCGTCTGCGTCCGAGCTTCTTCCCGTTCACCGAGCCGAGCGCTGAGTTCGACATGATGATCGCCCTCAAGCCCGGCGAGCCCGCCCAATGGGTCGAGCTCGGCGGGTGCGGCATGGTTGATCCGAATGTACTCCGAGCGTGCGGGATCGATCCGGAGGAATGGTCCGGGTTCGCGTTTGGGTTCGGGATCGAACGCATCGCGATGGGCAAGTACGGGATCCCGGATATCCGTATGCTCTTCGAGAACGATGTCCGGTTCCTGCAGCGGGTTTAAGCAGCTGGTTTAAACTGACCGGCCCACAACTTTGCATCAAGATCGCATGAACTTGCCGATGCTATCGCTGTCGGGCTGCCCATTATGAGGCACGATCGGGCATGATGAAGTATGATCTGATGGATTCATAGCATATTCTGGAGGTCGGCATGGGTGTCTTTGAGTTGATGGGCGGGCGTGTGCGCACAAGCGTGTTGGTCTGGTGTGCGTTTGGCGTTCTTGCGATCGTCTGCGGGCTGGCGGTGCCCGGGTGCGTGATCGAACGCAACACACCTCGGGCTGATGCTCTTGAGGACGCACGCCTGGACGCCAACGCGTTCGGGCTCTGGGTGACGCGTTGGGACTTCAAGACTGAGTCGGATGTCCACACGATCGTCCGCGATGCCCAGGCGATGGGGATCACAGATTTGTACTGGCAGGCGCGTGGGCAGGGCGACGCGTACTATCGCTCGCGCATCGAGCCGTGGGGCGAGGAGTTGACGGCTCCTGTGGGTGATCAGAAAGATACACCGGCCGCCAAGAACCGATCGCTCGATCCGGGGTTTGACCCGCTGGCGGTCGCCATCGCGGCGGCCCACCATCACGGGATCCGCGTGCACGCGTGGGTCAATGTAATGCCCATGTGGCGGGGGAAGACGCCGCCGATGGACCAGAACCATATGTATTACACCCACCCCGAGTGGCGTCTTCATGACGAGACCGGCAAGGCTCAGGAGCTCGGCGATGGCTATATCGTCGTTAACCCGGTGCTTGACGAGGTGCAGAGCTACATCGTCCGGGTGGTCAAGGACATCGCCGACCGCTACGACATCGACGGCGTGCATCTGGACTACATCCGATTCCTGACCGATGAGCTCGGACGCGAGAAGCTGTATCCGGGCGATGCCAAGAGCCTCTCGCTGTATGCCAAGCAGGTGGGCGATCGGGCGACGGTTGGGCAGCTCAACCGGACGCGCTACCGGGAATGGATCCGCGATCGGATTACGCATCTGGTCGAACGAATCAACGACGAATCG